>NZ_JBQGAV010000009.1:0-170930 GCF_056543005.1 Ruegeria sp. A5 | reverse complement strand
GTCACTTAAAGTGTCGCGGGATGGAGCAGCCCGGTAGCTCGTCAGGCTCATAACCTGAAGGTCGCAGGTTCAAATCCTGCTCCCGCAACCATTACAGTCGAACGCAGTGTCAGACGAGCCGCCTCAGGGCGGCTTTGTTCGTTCTGAGATGCTCCCAACGCAAGCAAACCTGCCAACTCTCCAACAAGTTCAATCGCATACTTTCCATCATCTGGGATCAACCTGATCTCCGATAGACAGCTGCGAATGATGGATGTCGTTTTCGCTTGAGATGACGGATCGCGCAAACGAGATCAGGATCATTGCCATCGAGTGTGTCAAGGACGATGAGTCGTCCTATTTTCTCCCAATGATTGCGGCCCAGCCATCACGGCTGGTGGGTTGATAGTACTCTTAACCTGTGAGCCGTTGCTTGCCTGTCAAGGGCAGCACGGCGTGGTTACCTCACGGTTACCACTACTGAGATCAGGCCCGACTTCTACACGTTTAACTCAATGAAGTTATTTAAATTTTGTCTGTTTTGACTTTGGGTGGTTATCCGGACGTGATAGTCTCAAGCGCAAGGGTGCCGGGTGAGTGCCTGGATACCTCCTCTCTCTGACAAGCGACGAGGCCACTCCGGTCGGTTAACGCCGATATGTGTCAACCCGGCCCCGATCTCTTCTGCGCAACTGACAACAGGTTCAGTCCCAGCCCCGCTTGACCGCACCGGACAGCATTACGGTGATCTTCTCTCTTATCGTTTGATCGGGATTGCGTTTGAACATGAAGATCTTGCTGAATCCGCACCGTGTTCAAAGACCGCGACTGTGCTGGATACGGTAGCCATGGCTCACGCGTTCGCGGACTTCTTTTACCATGTCGTGGTCGTTGATCTTCAAATCCCGGATCGCGTCTTCTTTCAACCGACGTCTAACCCGTTCGGCAACTGCGCCTTCAAGTAGTAGTTGTGCTTCCGGCACAAACAGCGCACATCCTTTGACATTTGGCGCGAGTTCTTGTTGGCTTCATTAATCCGGGATTGGCTTCGCGTTAACCGGCCTGCCAGAACCGTAGAGAATTGAAGGGCCCGTTGCCGATGCTTACATTAAAGTCATGGCTCGAATCTCTGAAGTTGGAAAAATACCTCGACGTGATGGAAGCCAATTCCATTGATTTAGACGTCATCGGAGAGCTTTCTGAGCAGGATTTCGCAAGCCTTGGCATCGCGCTTGGCGATAGCAAACGACTTCTCAAAGCGATGAGGGCGCTGCCGGAGGAGAGGGAAGACCCCGACGTTGCCGGTTTTCAGGAATCCGCCTCCGCCTTCGAAATCGCGACAGAACGGCCGCGAAGGTCCATCGGCGAGTTGCGTCAGATGACGATCATGTTCGTTGATTTGGTCAACTCGACAGGGCTCGTGCAGGAACTGGGGATCGAGCAGTATCGAGACTCGCTCAAGGCCTTTCAGAACCTCTGTGCCGAAGCGATCAAAGAGAATTTCGGCTATGTCGCTCAATTCGTCGGTGACGGGGTGGTTGCCTACTTCGGTCACCCGGTAGCCAACGAAGATGATGCAGAGCGCGCAGTGCTCACGGCACTTGCAATCATCGAAAAAGTGAGCGTGATCCCTGTTCCCCCGCTAGAAAAACTGTCCGTGCGCATTGGCATAGCGACCGGCGATGTTCTGCTCGAAGACATTATGCACGGTACACAACAGGTCGACAGTTTCGTGCTGGGGGATATCCCCAACCTCGCCGCCCGCCTTCAGGCGCTGGCCGATCCTGGGCAAATTGCCATATCTGGGCGAACGCGGCGGCTTTTGGGGTACAACTTCCGCTGCACTTCGATCGGCAAACACCAACTGAAAGGATTTTCGCGCCCTGTAAGTGTTTGGCTGGTCAAAGAATCTCGAAAGACAGAGCTACGCTTCGAGAAGCGGATACACGGCACGCTAACCCCCCTGATTGGACGTGAAGGCGAATTCAACTTGCTGCGCAGACGCTGGAACGCCGCCTGCCGTGGCGAAGGACAGGCAATATTTCTCTCTGGCGAGGCGGGGCTCGGAAAGTCGCGTCTAGCAGAGGAAATACAGCAAACGCTCGTTCTCCCCATGGGCCAGAGGCTCAGCTTCCAGTGCTCACCCTACCATGAAAACAGCTCGTTCTTTCCAATAAAGTCACATATCATCAATGCTGTCGGCCTTAAGGAAAACGACACTCTCAAAGAGCGTGAATCCAAACTGAAAACGTTTCTGGAAGAGCGCGGCAACGCCTCCGACGAAGTGACCTCACTGTTTTCCAACCTGCTTTCTTTTGGTGCGCCGGAGCAACGCCCGCCTGTGGCGCCCGAAGAGATTAAAACGCGCACTTTTGAGATCCTGCAAAACTACGTCGAACGCGCCTCGCTCAAAAAACCTGTCTTTATCCTCTTCGAAGACCTGCAATGGATCGATCCCTCTTCCGAAGAGTTGCTCAACAACCTGCTGGAGCGAATCGGCAATCTGCGGGTCATGGTACTGGGCACCTACCGCCCTGAATACACACCAAGGTGGTCGAACCTGCCCAAGGTCACCACATTGTCGTTGCCCAGTTTGGGCACGCGCGAAACAGCACAGCTACTCGAAGCACTGATGAGCGACGGAATGGCACTGAACGGGCTTATGGAAACCATCATCACCCGCTCGGAAGGCGTACCGCTCTTTGTTGAGGAAATGGTGAGTATGCTGGCCCGCTCCGCGGGTTCAATCCGGCCGGACGGCCATTTGAAACAAGAAACACTATTCCCGTCGAACTTGAAGGACCTGCTCCGGGTCCGGCTCGACCATCTGAGCGTCGCACCGGACACGATTTCAATTTGTGCCGCTCTGGGACAGGGCTTTACGAGTGATCTCGTCGCCGCCGTTGCTGGGCGACCGGTCGATGAAATCCTGTCAGAGCTTCAAAACCTCGCACGCGCACAGACCATGGTGGAGAAATTTGAAGGAGGCGAAAGCAGTTTTTCTTTCCGCCATGCCCTGATCAGCGATGTCGCCTACGAGGCGATCTTACCACAACAGGCAAGGAGTCTTCACCTCCGCATTGCCGAAACCATGGTAGCGCGTTTTGCGAACCTTTGCGCACGTCAGCCCGAAATTCTGGCGCTGCACTACAAAAAGGCGGAACAATTCGACGCAGCGCGGGATCGGTGGCACGAAGCTGCCAAGCTGAGCCTGCGCAACTATGCCAGCAACGAAGCAATTGCCCAGATGAGCGCCGCGATCGAGGCGCACGACAGGCTTGAGCACCACGAAACGTCCGACCAGATCGAGATCAAATTGCGCCAGTCTCTCGCCGTCGCCCTTGAAATGCGCAGCTGGGGCTCGCCCGACATCACAAGAAATCTGGAAAAGCTGATCGCGCTTAACGAGAAAAGTGGCGATCACGAAGTGGCTTTTACCAACCTCCACCAGCTCATAGGTGAACACTTGATCGGTGGCCGCCCCGATGCGGCCTGGCCGTATTGCGAACAAATGACTGACATGCTGGCCGATGACCCCAATGCCGCTTTGCACACCTTAAGCGAACACAATAGCGGCTTGGCTTCGCTGCTTAGGGGCGAATTCGACCAGGCGATTTCTCATCTGGACCGTGCACTTGAACATCGCGCCCAGTGCGACTTGAGCGAAATCAACCGATTCTATCCAGCGGATACGGAAATTGTCGATATGGTGATGCGCTGCTGGGCACGCACTCTGCAGGACCCTGAAGATGACAAGGTGCGCTCGGAACTGGAGCAGGCGATAGCCAAAACCCGCGCCGAACGCAGCGAATTCTCCCGCTGCTACGCGTTGAGCATTATCGCGTCCATTTACTGTACCTACGGTGAGCCCGCACCCTGTCTAGAATTTGCCAAGGAAGCGTACGAAACCAGCAAAAGAAAGAAATTCAAGTATTGGGAACACTGGTCCGCCGTACTTGTGGGATGGGCCGAGACCAGATGTGGCGAAGCAACGAGTGTCAAGACCCTACGGGACGGGCTTGAAAAATATGTGGAGACAGGATCGGGTCAGATCGTTGCCTTCTCGCACAGCCTGCTTGCGGATGCCTTGCTCCATCAGGGCGATCCGGAAGAAGCCGCCGTGGAAATGTCCAAAGCCCGTGAGATTCTTGCGGTCTCCTCCATCAGGTTCCATGAACGGCTGACCGATACAATCGAAAAGAAGATTAAGGCCCATCCCGCCGTTTGACCACGCTGCACCCTGCAACCCGAAATCCCGTTCATAGTCCACATTTTCCCGCAAACCGGGGGAATTCTCAGATTTTTCAAACCGAACGTGCTACGGTTCCGACATTACTCGAATTTTGTTGTCGGAGTAAATTATGAAAAGACCCAGTTTAAGTATGTTGCTGTTAATTTGCATTGCCGCTCTTGTTGCCAGTTGTTCCTACGTAGTGGAAGATGAGGAGGGATCATCATTCAACACGATCAACTTGCCCGACCAGAAGGTGGTCGCGGGCGTAGTATCTCGCAGCAAGGATCAGGGAGCCCGGCCCAAGGAAGTGAAAGAGTTCACGGATGCGGAATTCACAGCGCTCTTGGATGTGCTCAGCCCGCCCCCTTGTGAACCGCCAAATGTTTGTCCAGCTCTGAACAGGGCGTCGCTTGTCCGCGATTACGGCGGGTTTTCCGGGGTCGCAACAGAACCGGTTGTCAGGGTTGCGAACAACAAAAACCTGTTCGGCGCAAGGACACTTTCGGTCAAGGGGCAGATATTGGACAAATGTCTGCATAAACCCTCGTTAAGCGGGTACTATTATTCGGTCGGCGCAGATGGGCCGCCTTTGAAGCGAAGCGGCGACCTTCGTCTCTGTGTCTTGATGCGAACTGCAGTCTCGCGCGACGGAAGGCTAACGCCAGCAGTCCGTTACCAGTACTTCCACGTCGAGGCCAAGAACGCCAGATGGGAAGAAAAAAAATCTGAGAGCAAGAAAAAAGGCGTATTTCATGAAGCTTTTGATGCGACAAAACTTAAGGTCAGCGCCGATATGGCGAAGCAGTTTAAATACAAGCTTTATGCCGCGAAAAAGGACATCACAATCGTTACCTATTGGGAAGCGAATTGGGAGTTTCGCAAGGGCCGCGCGAAATGGAAAGTAATGATTGATCGAGACAAGATTTTGTCAGATAATTTTGGGCGTATCCCCCTGATCTTCGAAAAAAACGAAACCGCCTGTATCGACATGATGTTCCGGGAAGAAACAGGCGTACCAAAGACGCTGGACCCCGGCGACGCGGCAGGTGTCCACTATTGCCTCGGTCGTTGTTCAGAACCACCCATTGTGAATACGCGCTGACAGAACAGCGGAGTTGGCCGCCCAGTCGCGGGTTGCGTGTCTCAGCCGGTGCCGTTTTTTCTATTTCGCGAACGTTGACATTCGTCCTTTTAGGCTAGCCGGCATGAACTTCCACGTCGAAGGCTCCACCAGCGATATCCCGTAGAAAGCGGGATATAACTACGCATGTGAAGGGCCTTGCGTTCGGATGCCGTGGGGCCTTTCTCGTGTGGACGTCCTTTATCTTGCTCTGAAATGCACGCAACGCAGAGGCGTCTGTGAACCCATGCCGGACCTCAAGAAACTGGGAGCCAGTGTAGCAGATCTGCAGGCGATCAATCTGATCGAAGGAAAGAACGCGAGTAGGAAGGTCCAGACCTGCTCGCATGTTCTCTTTCAGAATGGGCGTGTGACCCACCTGCTCGCAAACGCACACTGGCTTGCATATGAGGACCGATATCACACCGGGTTGGACATCTGATTATCGTGGTTTCGATTTGGTAAAGGTAGACAATCTGCCTTAGCCGCGCGTGTTGATAGCAGATCGCGGCTATGATGCTGACAAAACACGTAGACAGATGAATAATCGAGTTGTGATGACCCAGATATCGGTACGGAAAAACACAAAGATGCGCGTTGGTGTCGACCGTTCACTCTACCGTCCGCGAAAACGGGTCGAGCGCTGCTTTAACAGGCTCAAAAACGCTCGACGTGTCGCGATCCGCTACCACAAGGCCGCAGAAAGCTTCCTGGGATATCATAGACATAGAGTCCAACCGACTTTGGCTTCGCCATTTGTCAACATGAACTAGTCGCCAGTTCTCTTGATTAACGGCGTAAGTCGCGATCACCACCGCAGGTCACAAAGTCCAAAGTGCCATTCGCTGCGCTCACATGAGCGCATCTCGGTTTTATCGATGCCTCAATTTTGGCGTGCGAGAAGAATTGACCTATCGCGTCGCATCCAAACCCGGTGGAACGCCCTTGCAATAGCCGCCCGCACAAAACACACCTGCGTTTGGCAGCGACGCCGGCACGGAAATGTCAAAACCATTAACCTTATCCACGAACCAAATGTCGATACAGGCATTCCCTACAATCAGGTATGCAGGGTTGTTGGGCGGCAGCGCCGTGCCGTCAATTTGCATAAGTACAAGCTGAATTCCCGTTCCTCTTGCAATAAACCGCTGCTGATACGAACCACCATTGGGCGGCGGGTTTGAAAAGCCGCCTGATTCTTCGACTTTCAGGCTTTGGCCATTCACATTGAATACCCACCGCACATTGATTGGGATGCCCTCTATGTCGTTCGTAAGTAGATTACGACATAGGACAAACTTGGTGGTTCTTATGTCGAATTGGCCACGACCAAGGCCCTCGTTCGCGTCTTGATCAAAAGCGTACTGGACGGCAGTCATGGAACTGCGACCCAAAATAGCCGTTTTGTAGATTTCCCATTTGTTATTTGGATTGCCCAGATCTGGTGGGGCAGGCGGAAGCGCCTTACACTTTTCTGCGCCGATGTCAGAAACTGTTAGCATTTCTATCGCTGCCGCGGCTTGCACTCCACCACCGTTCAGTTCTTCATCTTCAAAATACCCGAGTGAGTCACCAAGGGCTTCCAACCCAGGGTTATCACTTTGTCTCAGAGCATTGATAAAAGCATCTTCGTTCAATGATCTATAACCATCCTCCTCCGAAGCATTTATCGCAAGTGCGGACTCGGAGCTTAGGCCCAACTCGCTTATTTGGTCGGAAAGCTCTTTTAGGTCAAAAAACTTCTTTATGTGGTTACCTTCAGAATCTTTTTCCTCGGACAGATAGCTGTAGAAAACACTTGGCACCGTCACGATTTCGTTGTCCTGACCGCGAACATCCGTCGCAATGGACAATGAAACCAATAAACACATCGGAGTTCCGTAACGAGCCTTGCTAAAAAAGGCTGCGCAAAGACTACTGATCATAAAACCCTCCCGGAAAAACTTAACGACAAAAAAGCAAAGACTTAAAAACAACAGCTATCAGCTGAGTGCGCTTGAACGGCAAAACATTCACGCAATGAACTAACCACTATAGCGGCGTAAGGATAGCACAATTCAGTGTTCGCTGCACTGGGTTTGTGGCAGTGCGTAGTACAGTTGCCCCTTGGGCATTTCGTTTTGGCCGGAAGCCTCATTCTTAGCAAGGAAACCAAGTAAACTGCCAAACACTGCATCAGACAAAAAATATCGGTCAATTATATGGCGACATCGCGAATCTCGGCCTCGACCCGTGCGCTAGGCCGAGAACTATCATTTTGGGCTAGTCCATGCGCGGTGGGCTGAGTTGTCTAAATTGCTTGGTCTCGTGCGCCAAACAAATGCGCATAGCTCGGCCCATAGTGTGCTTCGTCAAGTGATAGAAGCGGTCACATCACCGACAAGAGCACGATCGCTTTGTAAGCATTTAAAAACGTCCAGCCTCTTTGCTCTAAGAATTGATTGGGTTCAGCGGCATCATAGCCGCCACGCAAGATGCGCGCAAAATGCAGCGTCCGCTGCGGTTTCATTCGCCCCCGTGCCGTTATCGTATCTGATCTGAAAACCCCGAACAATTTCGCGTTTCAAATCGTTCCATCCTTTCGGTCTGGAGTTGGGAAGGCTGGTAATGGTGACCCTCCCGGGCCGCCCCCCTTGCAGGCTTTAATTCAGTATAGTCGCTCAGAATCTTGTCGAAGCGACTCCGAATTTTTTGTATGCCTCTAACTTGGCGTTTCCAGACACTTTTTTTGACTGCCGGTAAAGCTCTACCGCTTCTACGAATAGATTGTTAACTTCCGCGTCATTGTTTTGTGCTCGCACTTCGAATGCTGAAATGCAAAAAAAGCAAACGCCAGCAGAACGGTTCAACGCATGTGACGCGACGATCCGTTGAAATCACCACCTATACCTGACATTTCAGTTGCGTTCGGCATCGGTGGTTGCGCCCTCCCGCAACCAGCGTCGGAAAACCCCAGAGCAGCCCGTGCAGACTACAAACAGTCCACCGGACTGTTCGATTAACGATCAAAACTCGTCAGGCTCATAACCTAAAGATCGTAGTATCGTTGTTTCTGCCGAGAAGGACAAAAAGGCAACGACGATCCGCTTGTCAGCATGCCTCTTAGAAGAGTGAGTGATGTAGTAGAGTTATTAGTTGAAATCAAACTTTCATTACTGAGCACCTTCGAAGCGCAGGGTTTTCAGTGGTCCCGAGAATCTTTCCGAAACATCTTGTTTCCAATTCGCGAACTAAGAGTTTCGAATTTAGCCGTGGACACATTTTTGCCATAATGCCATCCTGGCACAGTGGGCGGCATGTCTTTATTTTTAGCACTTTCTAGTTTTTCCAACTGGATTTGAGGGGGTTACCTAGTTCGATATGCCGCCCCACGAGCAGTCTTCTGATAGCCCAATGACCGAAGCGCATTTTCGGTGGCGTTGATACAATGCGCGTTCAAACCTTTTGTATCGCGCATCTGGGTGTAGTTATGATGTACCTCGACAGCGCCATTAGATTCTATGGGCGCAGTTTCAGGTATCTTTCCATTGATCGTTGCGCGCCGAATGATGTGCAATCGGCGATGCAGAGGTGCAACAGGTCAAGATAGAAATGCCATCAGAACGACCCCAACTAACGTCCTGAGAGCGGTATCTGAGCAAGTAAGCGCTACCTGGATAGCAAGTTTCCGCAACGTAAACATAAGCTCACTTTTCGCCTTTCAAGACTTGCTCTATGCCGGGTGCAGCATTCCGGTGGGGGCCGATATGAAACTCAGTGCGTTGGAAATTCTTTGCGTCATTTTGGCAAGTGTTGTGGCAGTGGCTGGTTTTGCCGGAGCCGTGAATGCGCTTGTTTCAGCGATCTAACGTAGCACCGCAAAGCTGTAGGGCCTTTAAGCGCATGTTGTCGCGCTCGTGACAACTGTTCTCTAGGGGCGCCGAAGGCTTTACGATAAGGTTATGAAATTAAACAATTAAAGAAATACCATACACTTCTTTGTCGTCCATCGGTGACGCCGTCGTCGCGCAAAGTGAACAGGTCTAAAGCCCGCATCGTCCAAATCTCGCGATAGCGGTATTAGATTGAAAGCGTCGCCTCGTATTCCATCTAGCAGAGGGGTTGGCGAGGGGGTCGAGCCAACCCCTCTGAAGGGGATACACGGATCAGTGAAAGTGGTCCGTTGAGCTCAGGTTATGCGATGCGTGTAGGCCCGTATATTGGGGGTTCCCCGTAGTTGGGAAAATTAATCTTTCAGACACATTCCGGACATCTCGCCCAGATACCAAAACGATACGGCGCGCCTAGAAGATGTCTGATGATTTCTTGAGGGGGTACGAGTTTGGCGCGTCGTACCTTGAACCTCGATGATTTCCCAAAAACCTCAAGCGAGGCTGATAACGGTGCCCTGCTTCAAGGACGCATCCGCCGCATCGGCCAGCAACTGAGCCCGCAGCCCATCGATGATACCTGGTGCAAGTTGTCCTGATCCGGACACAGCGGCAGTGAAATGGGCCATCTCGGCTTGATAGGCGCCTTCGTAGCGTTCAAGAAAGAAATGCTGGGCGGGGGCTTTGCGGAAACCCGACGGAGTCGCGACCTCAACCGCATTCTCCAACATGTTTTCGGCCCGCAACATGCCCTTCTCGCCATGCACTTCAATGCGCTGATCATAGCCATAGCTGGCGCGGCGCGAGTTGGAGATCTGGCAAATCTTGCCACTGGCCGTCGTCAGGGTTACGGCTGCGGTGTCGACGTCTCCGGCTTTGCCGATCTCGGGATCGACGAGCGATGATCCAACAGCGTAAACGCTGATAGGTTCTTCGCCCAGCAAGAAACGTGCCATATCCAAGTCATGGATCATCATATCGCGGAACAACCCACCCGAGCTTTCGATATAGCTGATCGGTGGCGGCGAGGGGTCGCGGGACAGAATGGTGACAATTTCGACCGCGCCGATCTCACCTTCGGCGATGCGGGATTGAATATTGGCAAAGCTCGGATCAAAGCGGCGGTTGAAGGCCGTCATGAAGGGCACGCCGGTGGCTTCGACCACCTTGATGCAGTCGCGGATGCGGTCAGCGGACATGTCCACCGGCTTTTCGCAGAAGATCGCTTTGCCGGCATTCGCCGCTTTATGGATCAGATCGTAATGGGTGTCGGTCGGAGTACCGATGACGACAGCATCGACATCTTTGCTTTCGATCAGTTCGTCCGCCGACAGGATCTGTGCGCCAGTTTTGTCGGCCAGCATCTTAGCCGGTTCTGTGAATGCGTCCGCCACTGCGCTCACCCGTGCGCCATCAATCTGCCCGATCGAGCGCGCATGAACCTGACCGATCCGCCCGCATCCCAATAGCCCAATATTCAGCATGTCATGCCCCTTTGAACGCTTTCAGTACCCGGCGCGTCGCCTCGACCACCGGTTCATGTGTATCTTTCAGTATTTGAACGCGGTCGAACCTGTCCGGATCGGCATTCACGGCCGTTCGCAGGGCATTCCCAAAGGCCATTCGCAGCTCGGTCCCGATGTTAAATTTGCAGATTTTCGATCCGCGCGCCAGCGCAGCACGTTGCGCAACCGGCACGCCCGAGCCGCCATGGATCACCAGAGGTATATCGGTCACGGCTTCGATGGCGCGGATTCGGGCCTCGTCCAGACCGCCCTCTTTGTTCTGCTGCAAGTGGACGTTGCCGACCGAGATCGCCATTGCATCCACGCCGGTCTCTCGGGCGAATTGCGCGGCTTCCGCCGGGTCGGTTCCGTCCGAACCTTCACCACCCGAATAGCCGACAAAACCGATTTCCCCCTCGCAGGAGACACCAGCGGCATGGGCCATCTCGGCAATTGCAGCGGTCTCGGCGATATTCTGTTCCAAAGGCTTGCGTGAGCCGTCAAACATGACAGAGGTGAAGCCGCTGTCGATGGCGATGTGGCATTCGTCATAGGTGTAGCCATGGTCCAGATGCGCCACGACGGGCACGCTGGCACCTTCGGCCAGATGGCGGAACATCTTACCCAGAACCGGCAGCGGCGTGTGTTCACGGCAGGACGGTCCGGCTTGCAGAATGATGGGCACGCCTTCGGCTTCGGCAGCGGCCACGTAGGCACGCATATCCTCCCAGCCCAGCGTCACCAACCCGGCCACGGCATAGCCGTCGCGCAGCGCGGGTTGCAGCACGTCCGATAATGTCACAAGGCTCATTTGAACTTGGCCACCATGTCCATAATGCCCGGGATCGTATGCAGCTGGGCTGCATGGGTCGGTTGGAAATACTGCTTCAGCGAGCGCTGACTGAGCCCGCCGAGGATGGTGAAATAGTACATTTCATACCCCGGCAAAACTGCGCAGGGGTGATAGCCCTTGTCCAGCAAGATCGTCGAGCCATCCATGATGTGATAGGCATCACCCGGCTTGTTGTCTTCGCGCTGCAGCATCTGGACGCCAGAACCATAGTTGGGCCGGAAGCGGAAATTATAGGTTTCGTCATGGCGGGTTTCGATCATTTCGCCATCGTCGCTTTTGCGGTCGGTGTCATGTTTGTGGCTGGGAAAGCCGGACCAGCCGCCCTGACCCACGGTATAAAGTTCAGACACCAGCAAGCGGCCGACCTTGTCGTGATGGTTCGCGCCCAGAATGTGTTTGATTTTTCGATGGGTCTTGGTGTCGTCCGATCCATACTGCACCAGGTCCAGCTCGGGTACGCGGACATCAAAGGGTTCAAGCACACGGTCGAATTTTGCGCCCGCGATGAAGGTTTCGGTTTCATCCGTTATGCAGGTTATTCGAACCTTGGCGCCGACGGGAACGTATACGCCCTCGGGCTCGCCATCCCAGACGTCGACGGTGCGGTTGCCAAGGTTGGTATAGATCGCGCCGTCCACATCGACATCCACGGTACCGGTGGCGGGCACGATGCAGGTCTCATAGCCCGGCACGGCATATTCGAACACCTCGCCCTTTTTCAGTTTGACGATGTTGAAATAGTTTAGCGGCACCAGATCATGGTCGGCATCGACGATAGGTTTGTTCTGGTTGTCATGGGGCGCAATATGCATCTGCGTCTCCTTTCAGGTATCCGTGGTGCCCGGGTGTTGGGCCAGAAATTCGTCAAGTTCGGGCGTCGTCGGCATGGCCCCGGCGCAGCCGGGTTTCGACACGACGATCGACGCGCAGGCCGAACCGCGCAGCACCGCATCGCGCAGGTCATGCCCCGCAGCGATCGAGGCCAGCAGACCGGCCAGAAAACTGTCGCCCGCGCCGTTGGGCTTCACGGCGGTAACGGGGTAGATGCCGGTGCGGACCTCTTGCCCGTCTGCCAGCGTAATGGCCCCCTCATGGCCCATCTTGTAGATCACCATCTTGCCGTTGGCCGCCAATTCGCGGGCCTTGTCTAAACCTTTTTCGATGCCGCCCGCCATAAAGCCGAACTCTTCATCATTGCCTACGATCAGATCGCTTTCATTCCCTGCGCGGGTCAGAACCTCTGAGGCGACTTTAGGTGATGGCCAACTATAGGGGCGGTAATCGATGTCGAAGATCACCGGCAGACCTGAGGCGCGCGCATTTTCAAATGCGCGGAAGGTGGCCGAGCGTGAGGGTTCCGCAGCAAACACCGTGCCCGCCGTGATCAGGGCTGAGAAGGCGCTGTAGTCGACCTCATCCATATCCGCCTCGGTTACCTGGAAATCAGCGGCGCCGTTGCGGTAGATGACATTCTGAAAGTCCTCGATGCAACTTTCGTAGACAGCCAAGGACGTACGCGCCTCGCCACCCACAGCTCGGACATATCTCGTTTCAACGCCATAGTCGCGCAGCCGGTTCACACAGAACCGCCCCACGGCATCATCCGAGACCGAGGTGACCAGCGCCGCTTGCGATCCCAGCTTCACCAGTCCGGCGCAGATATTGGCGCTTGATCCGCCCAGATCGGCGCGAAACACCTGTGCGTCTTCGCTTTTGGTTCCGACCGGATCCGCAAACATGTCCATTCCGGCCCTGCCGAACACGGCAAAGCGGTTACCTTTTATACCTTCAATCAGAGTCACGTGCGCCCCTCGGTATTGCCTGCCCGCGCGGCATCCAGCACCTCGGGGTAGGGATAGTTCAAGCCCAGCAACTGCCGCAGATCGGGACTTGCCTGATCAAGGAAATCCTGCGGTAGCGCAGCGGGCATATCTTCCATCGGTTTAACCCATTTGGGCAGATACTGGATCAGGATCGCGCTGCGGTCGTGATCCGCTTTGTTCGGCATCGCGCAATGCCACGTTACGCCATAGAACAGAGCAACATCACCAGGCTCACCGGTCATCTGCTCGCATTTGTCATAGAACTTGTCTTCGGGCGTGGGATAACGCAGCTCTTTCTGCGATCCGGGTACATAGCCGGTCGCGCCGCTTTCCTTGGTGAACGGGTCCAGCAAAACCGAGACCTGTGCATTCATCGGAAATGATCCATTCAGACCGACGGGATGCGTTTCGGGGCTGTGAAAGTCCCAATAGGGATAGTCGACATGCGGCTCCTGCCCCGGCCCGCCCGGCAGGATGCGATTAGCAGCGATCGAGCCCATGATGAACTCGGTCCCCAGAAACTTGCGGAGGATCTTCATCAGAACCGGATGCGCAGCCATGCGTGAAAACACGTCGCCCTTAGCCAACAGATTCCAGACCCGCCGCTGCAGGTTCAGTTTGCCATCCTCTTCCGCAGCGCCTTGGAAATGGGTCACTTTCTCGGCCGCTGTTTCGGATTCGGCCATGACGATGGCACGTGCCTCGGCGATCTCTTCAGGGGTGAAAAGGCCCGAGATTGCGACGACTCCATCACCGTTCAGCAATTCATCCACAATGACGTCTGGGTCAGCCGTTTCTGCCTTGAACCGTTTCATCAGATGCCCTTGCGTTGTTTTTCGCGGGTCGATTCCCATTCGACATGAGCATCACGAACCCTCTCGTCAGCCGAAGTGTGGGGTGTTCCAACCTCCCACCATGCATGGCCTTCAGTGGTCCAGCCT
Organism: Ruegeria sp. A5; assembly: GCF_056543005.1. NCBI lineage: Bacteria > Pseudomonadati > Pseudomonadota > Alphaproteobacteria > Rhodobacterales > Roseobacteraceae > Ruegeria > Ruegeria sp. A5. Next base: position 156,606 of record NZ_JBQGAV010000009.1, on the reverse strand, counting down.
TCATAGGCGTCCACGTCCATCACAATCACATAAGTCTTGTCGCTGGCCTTGGCGCGCTTGAACGCTTCGGCCAGTTCTGCCGGGTTCGCGACCTTTTCGCTGGTGGCCCCCATCGAGGCCGCGTGGGCCGCGAAATCAACGCCAAAGGCTTCGGGGATGGTGGGGCAGTCTTCCAGCAGGTTGTTGAAGCTTTCGTTGCCTGTGTTGTTCTGCAGCTTGTTGATGACTGCAAAACCGCCATTGTCCAGCACCAGAACAATCATCTTTTTGCGGCTCAGAACCGAGGAATAGATGTCCGAGTTCAGCATCAGATATGAGCCATCACCGCAAAACGTAATCGTGTCCTTATCCGGCTCACGCTCAGATTGGGCAATGCGCGCCCCCCAAGCGCCTGCGATCTCATAGCCCATGCAGGAGAATCCGAACTCAACATCAACGGTGCCAATATCCAGCGTGCGCCAGTTGGCGGTGACTTCAGCGGGCAGACCTCCGGCAGCGGCGACCACGCGGTCACGCGAGTCACAGAGTTCGTTCACAACGCCGATGGCCTGAGCATAGGAATTTGGACGGTTCCCGTAAGACACATTCTCAGCCACGTAAGCATCCCAATTGCGGCGCTCGTCTTGCGCCAGTGAAACCCAATCGGATGCAGCCGTGTAGTCAATTGCCTGTGTTAGAGCCTGAATTGAAAGCTTGGCATCCCCAACAACTGGTAAGGACATGTGCTTACCCGCATCATGCCGCGCAGCATTGATCGAGATGAACTGAGCGTCTTTGGCAAAGGCGGTCCACGATCCGGTGGTAAAATCCTGCAGCCGCGTGCCAACAGCGACGATCACATCGGCTTGCTCCGCAATTGCGTTGGCACTGTCCGATCCAGTGACGCCGATCGGGCCAATGTTCAGCGGGTGGGTCGCCAGCATATTGGCGCGGCCCGCGATGGTTTCGACGACCGGGATCTGAAGCTTTTCGGCGAATTCGGTCAGCTCGGTCACGGCTTTGGAATACTGCACGCCCCCACCCGCGATGATCATCGGGCGTTTCGCGCTTGCCAACGCGGTAGCGGCATCGGCGATTTCATCCGCATCCGGAGATTGGCGACGAATGCGATGCACTTTTTTCTCAAAGAACTTCACCGGGTAATCATAGGTCCAACCCTGCACATCCTGTGGCAACCCGAGGAACGCCGGCCCGCAATCGCCCGGGTCCAGCATTGTCGCTATAGCGGCGGGCAGAGATTGAATGACCTGTGCCGGATGCGTGATGCGATCCCAATAGCGGCTGACCGGTTTGAAGGCGTCATTCACACCAAACGTCGGGTCATAGTAGTTCTCCATCTGCTGCAGAACCGGATCCGGTAATCGGGTGATGAACGTGTCCCCGCACAACATCAGCATTGGCAGCCGGTTCGCATGGGCCAGTCCAGCAGCAGTCAACAGATTCGCAGTGCCGGGGCCTGCGCTAGCGGTGCAGAACATGAATCGCTGACGCAGCCACTGCTTGGCATAGCCTGCGGCGGCGAATCCCATGCTCTGTTCATTCTGTCCGCGATACAACGGCAGCTCATCCCGGACAGTATTCAGTGCCTCGCCCAGGCAGGTCACATTGCCATGACCAAAAATCCCGAAGCCCCCGCCACATAGGCGATATTCCTGACCATCGATCTCTATAAACTGGTTCGACAGCCAGCGAATGATCGCCTGCGCCGTTGTCAGGTAAACAGTTTCGTGTTGCGCGGACATGTCTGCGGGCTCCTTTAGGAAAATTATGATGCAGTGCCGAATGCAGCTTGCGAGAGTCCTATTCTCACGATACAAGTTTTGCAACCGGTTGCAAATGGTTTTCAAGAAAAAGCGAGGGAGGACGTCGGAATGGCAGAGATCGGCATTGGCATTCTAGGCGGCGGATATATGGGCAAGGCTCATGCGGTCGCCATGTCCTCGGTTGGGGCGGTGTTCAACACGGCCTTGCGACCACGGTTAGAGATGGTGTGCGCCTCGTCACCGGAAAGCGCTGAGCGGTATCGTCAGGCCTATGGATTCGCGCGCTCGACGGATGACTGGCGTGTGTTGGTGAACGACCCGAAGGTCGAGGCCGTTGTGATCGCCACGCCTCCGGAAACACATCGCGAGATCGCTCAGGCAGCGTTTGCGCTGGGCAAACCGGTGCTGTGTGAAAAGCCTTTGGGCGCGTCGCTGGAGGATGGTGCGGCGATGTCAGCAGCGGCCGAGGCCTCGGGCTTGGCCAACATGGTTGGTTTCAACTATATCCGCACCCCGGCCAGCCAATACGCTCGCGCTCTGATAGCCGAAGGAGAGATCGGCGACATCACATGGTTTCGGGGTGAGCATACCGAAGATTTCTACGCGCACCCTCAAGCCCCGGCAACCTGGCGTACAACAGGAATGTCGAACGGAACGATGGGTGATCTTGCGCCTCATATGATCAATGCCGCACTGGCTTTGATCGGCCCGATTTCACGCGTGATGGCCGAGGTCGAAACCGTGCACAATAGCCGCCCGGGTGGCGAAGTTGACAATGACGACCACGCTCAGATGATGGTGCGGTTCGCGAACGGAGCAATGGGATCGATCTATATCAGTCGAATCGCGACTGGGCGCAAGATGGGCTATGCCTATGAGATCAGTGGCACCAAGGGTGCGATCCGCTTTGATCAGGAAGACCAGAACGTTTTGTGGCTCTACCGTATGGAGGGTCCCGAAGCTGAGCGTGGCTTTCGTAAGATCCTGACCGGCCCTGCGCACCCGGACTATGAGCCGTTCTGTCAAGGGCCGGGCCATGGCACGGGCTATCAGGATCAGATCATCATCGAGGCGCGAGATTTCCTGCGCGCGATCGAGACAGGTAAACCGGTCTGGCCGACCTTCCACGACGGGCATGAGGTCAACCGGGTCGTCGCTGCGGCATTGGCATCGTCAGCGGATGAAAGCTGGAAAAATATCGAAGATTTCTGAGCATCGGAGACAAGACAAGATGAGCATCAGAATTGGCAATGCGCCCTGTTCCTGGGGCGTGGAATTTGCGCAGGACCCGCGCAATCCGCATTGGAAAACCGTTCTCAGCGAATGCGCTGCGGCCGGGTATAAGGGTATCGAACTCGGCCCGGTGGGTTTCATGCCCGAAGACCCTGCGGTGCTGGCCGATGCGCTGGCCGAGCATGATCTTGAACTGATCGGCGGCGTTGTGTTCCGCAACTATCACGACCCCGACGCGTGGGAAGACGTGCTGGACGCCACCCACCGCACCGCTCGCGCATTGAAAGCGCATGGGGCGCAGCACATGGTGCTGATCGATGCGATCTCACCCCGCCGCGCGCCAACCGCTGGTCGCGCCGATGAGGCTGAGCAGATGGACAAGGCCGAGTGGACGGCGTTCCGGGATCGGATTTCTGAAAGCGCGCGGATCGGGTCCGAGGAATACGGGCTGACCGTTGGGATGCACGCTCATGCTGCGGGCTTCATGGACTTTGAACCTGAACTTATCCGTTTGCTGGACGAGGTCGATGAAAGCCTTCTTAAAATTTGCTTCGATACGGGGCATCACTCTTATGCCGGGTTCGATCCGGTCGGCTTCATGAAGCGCTACGTTGATCGGATCTCGTACATGCACTTCAAGGATATCTCTCCGACAGTGAAAGCGGATGTAATTGCCAATCGGACGGGCTTCTATGATGCTTGCGGGCAGGGGATTTTCTGCAATCTGGGCGACGGCGACGTGGACTTTCCGACCGTTCGCCAGGTGCTGCTGGACGCAGGTTTCACAGGATGGTGCACGGTCGAGCAGGATTGCGACCCAACGCTCGACCCTGATCCTGTAGGGGACGCGCGGAAGAATCGTGAATACCTTGAATCAATTGGTTTCAGTTAAGGAGGTCCAGACCATGACCAAGCTGAAATGGGGCATGATCGGAGGCGGCGAAGGTAGCCAGATCGGACCGGCGCACCGGTTGGGGGCGCTGGCGGACGGGCATTTCCAATTCACCGCCGGAGCGCTGGATCACAGGCCTGACATTGGTCGCGAATACGCCCAACGATTGGGTATCGCGGCAGACCGAGCCTACGGCGACTGGACCGAGATGCTGGAAGGTGAGCGCGGGCGCGAGGATCGGATTGATCTGGTCACTGTAGCCACTCCAAATGCGACGCATTTCGAGATCACCAAAGCGTACCTTGAGGCCGGGTTCAACGTGCTGTGCGAAAAGCCCATGACCATGACGGTGGAAGAGGGCGAAGAGATTGTCAAAGTCGCCGAGAAATCAGGGAAGATTTGCGCGGTAAACTACTGTTACTCGGCTTATCCGATGGTGCGTCAGGCTCGCGCGATGGTGCGCGCAGGTGAGATCGGCAAAATCCGTCTGGTCGTTACCAATTTCAGTCACGGCCATCACGGAGACGCCACTGATGCTGACAATCCACGCGTGCGCTGGCGCTATGATCCTGCGATGGCGGGTGTTTCCGGGCAGTTCGCTGATTGCGGTATCCACGCGATGCACATGGCCGGATTCATTGCGGATGATGAGGTTGAGACCCTGTCTGCAGATTTTGCTTCAACCATTGGCAGCCGTGAACTTGAAGATGATGCCATGGTCAACTTCCGCACGACAAAAGGCGCTGTTGGCCGGTTGTGGACCTCTTCGGTCGCCATCGGTCGGCAGCACGGGTTCGACATTCAGGTGTTCGGAGAAACCGGCGGTCTTCGATGGGCGTCGGAGCAGCCGAACCAGCTTATCTACACGCCTGTTGGTGGTCGCCTGCAGATCATAGAAAAAGGCGAAGGCGGGCTGCATGAAGACGCGCAACGACTCAGCCGGGTGGCGATTGCGCATCCCGAAGGGTTCCCGTTGGCGGTTGCGAATATCTATTGCGATCTCGCAGATGCTATTGCCGGGGAAACCCGCGACGGCTTGCCCAATGCGGCAGACGGCGTGCGGTCGATGGCGGCTGTGCATACAGCGGTCGAGTCGGCGAAACAGGGCAGCGCGTGGATGGATGCCCGGCCACCGATGTTTCGTTAACTCTCAGATACGGGGCGCAATGTGCCCCGTTCCACCACCGAACATGGGAATATCCGCGCCTCCGGATATCGGTCGGGTTCGTTCAGGGTTGCCACCATTAGCTCGATCGAGGAACTCACGATTTGCCGGATCGGCTGATGGATGGTGGTGAGATCAATATTCTCCCACCGTGCCATTTCCATGTCGTTCAGGCCGATGATGCCGATGTCTTCGGGCACCTTTAGGCCACTATCCAGAATTGCGGATAACACCCCGATGGACAACACGTCATCGCCGCAGAAATATGCATCAGCCCGCTCAGATTGCAGCAAGCGTAGCATTTCCTGACGACCTGCATCGAATGAGTAAGCCTCAGCAAACGAGCAGGTCACATCAATGCTAGGATGCCGGGCCATCTCTGACATGAATCCCGCATGGCGATCCTGAGTCGAGGTCGCCGCCTCGGGCCCGCCGAGAAAGGCTACTTTCGTATAACCACGCGCGACCAGCTCGCGGGCCGCCATGCGTCCGCATTCCACATTGTCGATCCCGACCACATGAACCTGCGGTGAAGAGGATGACCGGCCAAAGCTGTGCACCACTGGTACGCCAGCATCCCGAAACGCTTTTGCGAACCCGGGCGGCAAGGTCGACGACGCTACGACAACGCCATCGACCGAATATTGGCGCAGCATTCGTACCGAATTTTCGGGTTCAACCTCGTCGGTCAGATTCACCAGCAACGGGCGCAGGCCTCGGTCCTGCAGCCCCCGGGTAAAGAGGTCGAAAACTTCAAGAAATATCGGGTTGTGGAAGTTGTTCGAGACCAGCCCGATCAGCTTAGTTCGGCCTGTGGTCAGAGATGAAGCCAGTGCATTTGGGCTGTATCCCAGCTCACGCGCGGCCTTCTCGACTTTTCGGCGCATCTTGTCGGAAACCGAGGCCCCATCGGTGAAAGTGCGCGACACCGCCGAGCGTGAAACGCCGGCGCGTTCTGCAACCTCTTTCAATGTGACAGCCATGATCCGTCTGACCTTCCTGCGTTTAGTGGCAGTCCTTTTACCTGTATTCTTTGGCAGATACAGTATGAAACACATCTGACACCGTTTGCAACCGGTTGCAAAATTTTGACAGATATGCTCTAACTCGAGTCGGAGAGGTGCGAAGGACTGCCTCAATCCGCGATAACATGAGTTTTGGGAGGACATCATGACTTCACTGACGAAGAAGTTGGCGCTGGCGGCGGCGGTAGCTGCGACGCCTCTGATCGCAGCCACGGGCGCTGCGGCGGAAGGTGAGAAATACATTCTGGTCAGCCACGCGCCAGACAGCGATAGCTGGTGGAACACGATCAAGAACGGCATCGCGCTGGCAGGCGACCAGATGGGTGTCGAAGTCGAATACCGCAATCCGCCCACTGGCGACCTTGCCGATATGGCGCGGATTATCGATCAGGCGGCTGCTTCGGGCCCGAACGGGATCATTACCACGTTGGCGGATTATGATGTGCTGAGCGGACCGATCAAATCGGCGGTCGATGCGGGCGTTGATGTGATCATCATGAACACTGGTACGCCGGATCAGGCCCGGGAAGTTGGTGCCCTGATGTATGTGGGTCAGCCCGAATATGATGCCGGATTTGCTGCAGGCCAGCGCGCCAAGGGTGACGGCATCGGCTCGTTCCTTTGTGTGAACCACTATATCGTTCAGCCCTCAAGCCAGGAACGTTGTCAGGGCTTTGCAGACGGCTTGGGCATTGAACTGGGGGATCAGATGATCGACGCCGGCCAGGACCCAGCCGAGATCAAGAACCGCGTGCTGGCCTATCTGTCGGCGAACCCGGATACTGATGCGGTTCTGACACTGGGTCCAACCTCGGCTGATCCGACAATTCTGGCGCTGGAAGAAAATGGTATGGCCGGTGACATCTATTTCGGCACCTTCGATCTGGGTGGTGAGATTGTCAAAGGCATCAAGTCTGGCGTGATCCAGTGGGGAATTGATCAGCAGCCCTTCCTGCAGGCTTACCTGCCGGTTGTTGTGATGACCAACTACCACCGCTATGGCGTTTTGCCGGGCAACAACATCAATTCGGGTCCCGGCTTCGTAACTGCTGATGGTCTGACCAAGATCGAAGAATTTGCTGGCGAGTACCGCTGATTCTTACAGCGCGGGCGCCCCGCCAAAGCGGCGCCCGCCAACAACTATCTGACGCAAAATCACTGCTTAACTCGGAGGGGCGTTCTAATGAGCGAGTCTGCTCAAAACACGGCTGTAACCGACGAACGGATTAAAGAAATATCGCCGCTGCGCAAGGCCTTGATCCGGCCTGAACTTGGCGGGATGGTTGGCACCGTTGCCGTCTTCACCTTCTTTCTTTTGTTCGCTTTTGACAGCGGCATGTTCAACGCACAGGGCATGATGAACTGGTCGGTTGTCTCGGCGCAGTTCATGATCATCGCCGTGGGTGCCTGCCTTCTGATGATCGCGGGTGAGTTTGACCTGTCAGTCGGGTCGATGATCGGCTTTTCGGGCATGATGATCGCAATTTTTTCGGTCACGCTCGCGTGGCCGGTCTGGATGGCAATTCTCGTCACGTTTGCAATGGCGGTGGCAATCGGCGCGCTGAATGGTTGGATCGTGATCCGGACTGGTTTGCCCAGCTTTATCGTAACGCTGGCCTTTCTGTTCATCTTGCGCGGCTTTACCATCTTCCTGCCGCAGGTGATCGAGCGCAAAACTATTATCGGCGGTGTGAAAGACGCAGCCGAAGGCGATTGGCTGGCGCCGATCTTTGGTGGTAAAATTTTGCAGGGATTGTTCCAATGGCTCGGGGATGCCGGGATCATCGCCGTATTCGAGCGTGGCACCCGCGCCGGTCAGCCGGTTGTGGATGGTATTCCAATGCTGATCGTCTGGGCGATCGCACTGATCATCTTTGGTCATGTGCTGCTGACCAAAACGCGGTTCGGCAACTGGATCTTCGCCTCGGGCGGGGATGCTGAGGCGGCGCGCAACTCGGGTGTGCCTGTGAACCGGGTCAAGATTCTCATGTTTATGTTCACGGCCTTCTGCGCCACCGTCTTTGCGGTCTGTCAGGTGATGGAGTTCGGATCGGCTGGTGCTGACCGGGGTCTGCTGAAAGAGTTCGAGGCGATCATCGCCGTGGTCATCGGCGGCGCGCTTCTGACCGGAGGATACGGCTCGGTACTGGGCGCAGCGCTGGGCGCGCTGATCTTTGGCGTGGTGCAACAGGGGTTGTTCTTTGCCGGTGTCGAAAGCTCGCTGTTCCGGGTCTTCCTTGGGGTGATCCTGCTGGGGGCTGTGATCCTCAACACCTATATTCGCCGCATCATCACGGGAGAGCGTTGATATGAATCCCGAACATGAACCCATCATCCAGATGAAAAACATCGAAAAGCACTTCGGCAGCGTGATCGCGCTGGCGGGTGTCTCGGTGGACGTGTTCCCCAGTGAATGCCACTGCCTTCTCGGCGACAACGGTGCGGGCAAGTCGACCTTCATCAAAACCATGTCGGGCGTGCACCAGCCTACGCACGGAGAGATTCTGTTCGAAGGCCACCCCATGCATTTCGCCGACCCGCGTGATGCCATCGAGGCCGGGATCGCAACCGTGCACCAGCATCTGGCCATGATCCCGTTGATGTCGGTCTCGCGCAACTTCTTCATGGGCAATGAGCCGGTAAAGAAGGTCGGACCTCTTCACTTTTTTGATCATGACTATGCCAACAAGGTCACGATGGAAGAGATGAAGAAAATGGGGATCAACCTGCGCGGACCCGATCAGGCGGTGGGCACGCTGTCAGGTGGTGAACGCCAGACCGTCGCCATCGCGCGGGCGGTGCATTTCGGCGCGAAGGTTCTGATCTTGGATGAACCGACCTCGGCCCTTGGGGTGCGCCAAACAGCCAACGTTCTGGCGACCATCGACAAGGTGCGCAAGCAGGGTATTGCAGTGGTCTTTATTACTCATAACGTCCGCCATGCGTTGGCAGTGGGGGACCGGTTCACGGTACTCAACCGCGGTCAAACGCTGGGTACGGCGCAGCGTGGCCAGATCACCCCGGAAGAGCTGCAGGACCTGATGGCCGGTGGTCAGGAGATGGTCGAGCTTGAAGGCAGTCTGGGCGGAACCGTCTGATACTTTTTTGCCCCGCTGGCTGTGCTGGCGGGGTGACTACTTCTTCTCGAAGTACAATATGACTTCACCCAGCCTTACGCCAAAACGCGAAACATAGGCTCGGTTCAATAACCGGTCATCCGACAACAACCACATCCAGTCATCGAAATTGACACGCATGGTGCCGTCTTTGACGGGCAGGTCGATTTTGTACTTCCAGTTAAACGTATCGCCTCTTTCGACCCCACTGGCTGTGCCCAGCACACCGGGAGCGGTGCCGGTCCAGGTGTCATCGCCGGTCTTGGTCAGGGTCCAGATCCTTTGTTCGGTCGCACCATCGTCATAGACGAAATCTTCGACAAGCGTCAGAGTCTCTCCGTCCCATGTGCCGTCAATATCGACCTGGAAGCGACGCGGGACATTACCTAGTACATCCTGAAACTGACCATAAGCGACAGTCTTACCTTCGAAGAACTCTTCAAGGTTCAGCTGACGATCTGACAGAAACGATTTTGGTATACGCGGTTTGGCCGAGCATGCGGCGAGGATGGCCAACCCCGCGATCGCGACACCTGCAATAAGGGTACGGCGGGCGATCATTGCAAAACCCTCAGCTCAGAGTCTGTATCGTGGCCGTTTGCGCCATGCAGCTGGGTGGATTTCACTTCAGGCGCAGGGCGCATCGTGGCGACCAGCTCGGCCACCTTGATCCCGAATTTTCGCATCTCGGACCGGTTCATGATTACACCGTTCTCCGTCAGATACATCCAGTCGGTCACATCCAGTGTATGCCCGCCCGCGTCCTCGGGCAGGATGATGCGATAGGTCAGCTTGACGGTTGAGCCCGAAATCACGCCTTTGCCCTCGCCGACAATATCGTCCGCTGTTGCGGTGAAAGTGTTGCCCGTGCCCAACGTCAGATGCCATTTGCGGGTCATCTGTTTGCCGTTGGAATAGGTGAAATACTCGGAAAGCGTACCGGTGTTGCCATCCCATTCGCCGACCATACGCGCGACAAAGCTGTTCGACATCTTGCCGTTAGGGCCATAGATCAGCCCTTCCGACAGGATCTCTCCATTCAGGTTCTTCTTCAGCGAAAACTCAGGCCCGGTTCCGCTGTAGTCGGAAGGTGATTGCGAGCGGAAACTGAGGAACCGGTTCTTCACAGCAAACAGCGCAAAAATCGCAAGCAGACAGATCAGGAGCGTTTTCATTTGGCAGAGACCTCTGTCGGGAGGGTCAGGACCATGCCAAACGCTCCGAGTTTCAAGATGCAGGGCAGCACCGCATAGGCGAGGGTGAGTGTATTCAAAGCCTCGGCAGAATTGGCCTGTCCAGGTGTAAAGCCGCTGCGTTCCAGTAGCGGCAGTGTGAAAAAGGCGGCCAGAGCTAGACCCAGCTTACCTGCGAAAGACCAGATGCCGAACGCAGCAGATGCGTTCAGCCCGGCCCGGGTCAGTACGACCGAGAACATTGCGGGCAGGACAACCATGTCCGCCCCAAGCGCCGCGCCGGATGCGAGGCATATGATGGCGAAACCGATGAGATCCCCGGGGGCTAGAAGAGCGGCCCCGACAAAGCCGAGAATGGCCAGCGGCATGGCGATCATCAGAGTCTGTTTCGGGCCAATCCGATTGCTGAGCCTGGCCCAGAACGGAACGCTGAGCCCGGCGCTGAGGAAGAACAGGATCAGCAATGGCCCCGCTTTGCCTGGCAGTTGCAGCCGATCTTCAACAAAGAACAGAAACAGGGTCGAGGTAATGGCGACGGGCAGGCTGTTGACCAACGCAAGGGCAAGCAGACGTAAAGCCCCCGCCTGTCCTAGGCCTGCAAAGGACAGCCCTTGACCGGTGATCGGCGAGCGTCGCCAAATTGGCAGCGTAACAGCCAGAGTCACAACGCTCAGAAGCCCGAGAAACAATCCAAAGGCCGGATACCCCTGCGCGGCTGCGCCAAGCGCCACGAACACAGCGGGTGCTGCGGCTGCTATGATAACTCCGGTCAGTTGTCCGCCTTCGCGGAAGGCGGCCAGTGTCATCAGTTCCTTCGCGCTAGCCTGTTTCGCCAGCGTGGCGCTGCGGCCATAAAGCAAGATGGTCCCGAGGCTGTAGGCCGAGAATAACAGGATCAGAATAGACACTAATGCGGCGATACTTGCCCCTTCTGGCAAACCAAACAGCAATGGGAATCCAATCGCCAGACCCAGCGCAGAGGCGGCGGCAAACAACATTTGCCCACCGGGCCAGCGATCAATGGCCCAGCCAATCAGTGGATCTTGCACCAGATCGACCAGCCGAATGACCAGCAGAATGGTGCCAATGACCCCCAGCCCGATACCGAGATTCACGGCTGCAAAGCGCGGCAGGTGGATGTAAAGCGGGATACCTGCTGCAGCAAGCATCAGCGCATAGAGGCTGACACGCGGGTACAGCATCACTGCCCCTTCAACTGCTGTGTGAACGAGGCGGATCGTGTATTGTTACCCAGAAAAATTGACATGAAGCTGCGTGTGATACCCGGATTTGTCAGGGTGCAGGTTTTGCTTCCGTTGCGCCAGAAGCTGACGCTGTTGGGGCCTTGCGCGATGGCCAGATAGCTATCGCCTTTGCTGACCGCCTGAAAACAGCCCTGCAATTGGGCTTCCGTCGGCGCAGAATTGCCTTGTCGGGCCATCTCTTCCAGTGTCGACTCGACCAGCGCTTTTTGTTTCAGGTTTTTTCGATAGGTCAATTGTAGGCCGAAATTCTCGTTCCAGCTGAATGCGGCACCGCCGGGCGTGTAAAGCTTGGCGTCATAGAGCGGCAGCCCCAGAAAACGGAATGTCCCGGCGCCGCGCAGCTTAGGATCTTTGATTGCATCCGACAAAGGCGAAGCCGCCAGTCCGCCGGGGACCATCAGCGCCAGTGACAGCAGCGCAGCGCAACAGGTTCTATACGCTGGCCGAAACAGCGAGGTCCGTTTCAGGGATACCATTGTCAGCTCCGATGCTCCGCGGGATGGCGGTGAGGCGCTCGACAACATGCATTGCGCTGGCAATCCCGTCTTCGTGGAAACCATGCCGGTTATACGCCCCGGCAAACCAGGTTCGGTTCTGTCCCTGCATCTCGCGGATTTGCCCTTGCGCGCGCAGGGCGGCTTTGTCGAACACCGGATGGGCGAACTCGACCTCGTCATAGATTTTGTCCGCGGGAATGTCTGATGCGGCGTTCAGGGTCACAAACAGTGGGTCACTGTCGGGGATATTCTGAAGCCGATTCATCCAATATGTGACCCCAACATTGCCCTTTTGCGATCGATAGGTCCAACTGGACCAGCAAGCACGCCGCCTGGGCATTTGGCGGGGATCACAGTGCAGGATAGCTTTGTTCGGTTGATATCTAATCGCGCCGAGCGCCGCTTTTTCCGCTTCGGTCGCTGCATCACCCAAGATGGCGAGAGACTGATCGGAATGAGTTGCCAGTATGATTTCCTCAAACAGAGCGGCCTCACCTCCTGCATGGACGGTGACGCCCAGATCATGCCGCTCGATCCGTTGCACGGGTGCGGACAGTCTGATGTCAGCACCGCGCGCACGTAGCGCAGTTTCGATCCGGCGGACATATTCGATGCTGCCGCCTTTCACGGTGTACCACTGGTGCTGATTGGCACGGCCCGAGGCCAGCAGCGCGTGATTGCGGAAGAACTGCACCAGCGAGCGGGCTGGGAACTGATCGACGAACTCGACCGGAGTTGACCAGATCGCGCCGCACATCGGCATCAGATAATTGTGCCGGAACCAGTGGCCGAGACGCAGCTGATCCACGAGCTCACCGATCGTGGTGTCGTCGTCCTGCGCGGCTTCGGGGGCCTCTTTGCCAAACCGCAGGATATCGGCGATCATCTTGTAATAGGCCGGACGCGCGAGGTTGCGCTTCTGCGCGGTCAAAGTGCGCAGATTGTTCAACCCATATTCAATGCGGCCATTGTCGATAGTTGCACCAAAGCTCATCTCACTTTTGGTGACCGGCACGTTCAGCTCATCAAACAGCCGGGTCAAATAGGGGTATGTGACATAGTTGAAGACGATGAAACCGGTATCTACCGGCTGATCTCCGTTCTTTCCGGCCATCACCGTGCGGGCGTGGCCGCCCAGTCGGGGCTCAGCCTCGAACAAGGTTATATCGTTGTCTTCGGAAAGGTAATAAGCTGCGGAAAGACCTGAAATGCCTGCGCCTATGACTGCGATTTTCTTGCGTACGCCCCGGGTTTCGTCGAACATTCCATCCTCGTTATTCGGTATTTACAACAAGATACGCAGGGAATGAGCCTTTGGATCAACCGCGTTAGAAGTTTTTTTCCGACGCGCTATGTTGTGTTATCTGGCCGAATGCTACGAGCGCTGGGCGTGATCCATTGCTGCTGTCAGAACGTATTCGACCTACTAGTACGAAAAAAGACTTACGCATGAGCAGTTTTGACGGAAAAACCTATTGGATCATTGGCGCCAGCGAAGGGCTGGGCCGTTGCTTGGCCGAAAAGCTGAGCCGCGAAGGCGCGCATCTGATCCTTTCTGCTCGCAATGCCGAGCGATTGGATGAAATCTGTGGCACCTTGCCTAATGCACGTGCTGTACCGATGGATGTGACTGATCTCGACACTGTGCGCCGCGCTGTGGTGGAGGCTGGCTCAATTGACGCGCTTGTCTACAACGCAGGCGCCTATGAGCCGATCAGTACGTCAGATTGGGACACCGATGCCGCTTTGGCGATCAGTGATGTGAACTATTCCGGTGCGCTTCGGGTGTTGGGTGAAACCGTCCCAGGATTTGTGGGCTCAGGCAGTGGTGATATCACGCTGATCGGGTCGCTTGCCGGGTATCATGGGCTTCCCAATGCGATCTCGTACGGGGCCAGCAAGGCTGCGCTGATCTCGCTGGCCGAGACCATGCGGCACGATCTGGCAGGGTCAGGCGTGACGGTGCGCATTGTCAATCCGGGGTTCATCAAGACCCGTCTGACCGACAAGAACAGTTTCAAAATGCCGATGCTGATGACACCCGAAGATGCGGCCGATCGCGTAGTGCGCGCCATGTCCCGTCGCCGGTTTCGAACCGATTTCCCGGCACCGTTCTCATGGGTTGTGCGCCTGATCGATTATTTGCCCGATATTCTGGTGTACCGGGGAAAGTGACCCTATCCGCAGGTAAGCCTCTGAATTGTGCCTGCGCCGTTCACATAAACGTTCAGCCGGTCGATGCGATAATCCTGCGTGGCAATATCATCCGGGCCCAGAACGCGCGACCGTTCAGGCAGTTGGGCTTGTATGGTTGAAACCGGCTCACCAATGGTGTTCGCAAACGGTTCTCCCTTGCAAAATGCAAGATCAACCGGTGCCTCCTCTAGTTCAAGCGCCGCGTCCTGCGGTGCAGAGGTCTCAGAACATGCGGTCAGAAGAATTAGGATCGGAAATAAACGGTACATTGGCGCAGGGCTTTCTGGTGATGTCGTTTCTGAAATATCAAAGATTTAGCCAACCTGTCATGAAAGCGCAGTTGAAAAAACCCTGTATTTGACGCAGGGTCGGGCAAAACAGACAGGGAGACAAGCACCATGCGTACCCGTGCCGCCGTCGCCGTTCAGGCAGGCAAACCTTTGGAAGTGATGGACGTAAACCTTGAAGGCCCCAAAGCGGGCGAGGTTCTGGTCGAGATCAAGGCGACAGGCATTTGCCATACCGATGAATTCACCCTGTCGGGCGCCGACCCTGAAGGCTTGTTTCCCGCCATTCTGGGCCATGAAGGCGCAGGTGTCGTGCTTGAGGTCGGCCCGGGTGTAACCAGCCTGAAACCCGGCGATCACGTCATCCCGCTTTATACGCCCGAGTGCCGTGAGTGCGAATACTGCCTGCATCCCAAGACCAACCTGTGCCAGGCAATTCGCGAAACCCAAGGCCAGGGCCTCATGCCGGATGGCACCTCGCGTTTTTCTACGTTGGATGGCGATCCGATCCTGCACTACATGGGCTGCTCGACCTTCTCGAACCATACGGTTCTGCCTGAAATCGCGCTCGCCAAAGTGCGTGAGGACGCGCCCTTTGACAAGATCTGCTATATCGGCTGCGGCGTGACCACCGGAATTGGCGCGGTGATCAACACTGCAAAGGTAGAAATTGGCAGCCGTGCCATCGTGTTCGGTTTGGGCGGTATCGGCCTGAACGTGATTCAGGGCCTGCGTCTGGCTGGCGCGGATCAGATCGTGGGCGTTGATTTGAATCCAGCCAAGGTGGAAATGGCGACCAAGTTCGGCATGACGGATTTCGTGAACCCCTCTGAGGTCGAAGGTGATCTGGTGCCGTATCTGGTCAACCTGACCAAGGGCGGCGCGGATTATACCTTTGACGCCACAGGCAATGTCGGCGTAATGCGAGCGGCACTGGAATCGGCTCACAAGGGCTGGGGTGAATCGATCATCATCGGTGTGGCACCTGCGGGCGCTGAAATCTCGACTCGACCGTTCCAACTGGTTACTGGCCGCTCATGGCGTGGCACCGCGTTTGGCGGAGCGCGTGGACGCACCGACGTCCCGAAAATCGTGGATTGGTACATGGACGGGAAGATTGAGATCGACCCCATGATTACCCACACCATGGGCCTGGATGACATCAACCACGGTTTCGACCTGATGCATAAGGGCGAGAGTATCCGATCAGTGGTCGTCTACTAAGGCTCTATAAGGGCTGAAATGGATTGCACGGCGCGCTGCAATGCGCGCCGTTTCTTATTCTCCGGGCCTCGTCGCTCCAGTATCTGACCGGGGCGACCTGACGCGCAGCACAGGCGTATTAGCAGAGGTAGTGTTTGATCGGCTCTCTCGCCAAACCACGAAAACACCTGATGCGATGATGATACTTGCGCCAACGGCGACCCAGATATCCGGGTGCTCGCCAAAGAAAATCACGCCGAAGATCGTGGCCCAGATGATCTGGCTGTATTGACTAGGGGCAATGACGCCGGCGGGGGCGGCGCGATAAGCAAGGATGATCAGGTGCTGTGCGATTACCGAGAACACCCCGACAAACGCCATCATCGCCAGATGCAGCAATGATGGTGGTTGATAAACTGCCGGTTGGGCGACGCTCATGACGGCGATGGCCAGCAGCATAGGATAAAGGATCAGGACGGCAGAGCGTTCTTCATTCCCGATTTTGCGGACAAGAACCGAAGCAAATGCGCTGCAGAAGGCTGCTGCCAGAGCCGCTAAATGGCCCAGGGTGATTTCGGTCGCGCCAGGGCGCAGGACGATCAGGACGCCGATCAGGCCGACGCCCACGGCCGCCCACCTTTGGGCTCGGACCACCTCACCCAGAATCGGAATCGACAGAACAGTTACGATCAGCGGAAAGGAAAATAGCAGGGAATAGACTTCGGCCAGCGGCAGCACCGAAAAAGCGTAGAAGGCACAAGACATGGCCATGATCATCGTCGCTGATCGCAACAGCACCAACCACGGATGCCGCGGCAGGAAATTCCCAGTGGTCCGATCGGCCAGAATTGTTACTGCCATAGGGACAAAGGAAAACAGCGTCGCAAAGAAGATGATCTGCAAAACCGAATAGGTGCCACCCAGCACCTTGATCAGCACGTCATGCGTCGCGAAGACGGCAAAGCCTAAGAACGCAAAGGCAAGCCCACGAAGGGTGGAGTTCTGAGCGCTCATGACAAAAGCCTCAATCATAGATGGATCGTTTGGGGTGTTTGATGTTTGCTTAGACCCAAATTGGTCTGACGGGTAGCCCCTATTTTATCGCTAACATTCTTTTGCAAGCAGGGTTGCAGATTTTGCAATACGCAGGAAACGGGTCGAATCCAAAACAAGCGATTGCCATGATCATCTCAAATCAAGGAGAAACATCATGCACGGAATTTCAGCCCTACCAACACAGCAGGTTCAGGCATATCGCGCCGGTGCGCCGGATGGATATGGAAACCCACCAGAGCGTGCGATTTCCAATGGGGCGGGCAACCCGTGCCGACATTGTTTGAAATACATACCGGAAGGCAAAGAGATGCTGGTGTTGGCGCACCGACCCTTCCCGGAAACGCAGCCTTATGCAGAGACTGGACCGATCTTCCTTTGTGCCGACCCCTGCGCGCGCTATGAAAGTGAGGATGTGCTGCCCGAGGCGTTGACCGACTCGCCCAACTACCTGATCAAAGGGTATGGTCCGGACGACCGAATTGTCTATGGAACCGGGATCATCACCCCACAGGCGCAGTTGCATGAGGCGGCTGAAAAAATCTTCTCCCGCGCTGATGTCGCTTACATCCACATCCGATCTGCTCTGAACAACTGTTATCACGCACGGATCGATCGTGTCTAAAGCTTGACGCGGTGCATCCCCCGATGTGGTTGGTTCGGGTCGTTGACAGTTGCGTCGTCGACCCGACTGGAGGTCAACGCAAGGAACACATCCTCAAGATCAGCTTCTTCAGTGCGGACGTCCTGGATGCGAATATCGGCCTGACGTACAGATTCCAGCACCTGCTCGGCTGTAGTTAGGTTGCTGTGGTATTGCAGCACAAGGTCGCCGTTCTCACGTTGCGCTGCAATCACGTTATCCGCTACAGGCAGAGTCTGTATGGGGCTATCCGGCACGATCACCATGGTTCGGCTGTCCATGCGGCCCAGCAGATTGGCCGTGCTGTCTTGTGCGATCTTTTCGCCGTGATTGATAATGGCGATCTCGTCACACATCTCTTGCGCTTCTTCCAGATAGTGCGTGGTCAGGATGATGGTCATGCCCTGTTCGTTCAGCTTGCGCACATTGGCCCAAAGCATCTGTCGCAGTTCAATATCCACACCCGCCGTGGGTTCGTCGAGCACCAGAATCTTGGGATGGTGCACCAGCGCCTTGGCCAGCAGCAGACGCCGTCGCATTCCGCCCGAAAGCGTGCGCGCATAGGCCTCGGCCTTGTCGGCAAGGCCAACGAGGTCGAGGATCTCATCGCTTCGCCGATCAGACTTGGGAACACCGTACAGCCCGGCCTGAACTTCTAATGCGCCTCGAGGTGTAAAGAACGGATCAAGGTTCAATTCCTGAGGCATCACGCCGATGGCGGCGCGGGATTGGCGCGGGTTTTGATCCTGGTCGAAGCCCCAGATCGAGACGCTGCCAGACGTTTTGACCACCAGCCCTGCCAGAATGTTGATCAGGGTGGATTTGCCGGCTCCATTCGGGCCAAGCAGACCGAAAACGGACCCCTGCGGTACCGTCAGGTCGATCCCTTTCAAAGCCTGTTTCTCGGGCTGGCCCTTGCCGCCGCGATAGGTCTTGCGCAGTGATCTGATTGTGATTGCCGCATCGGACATGTGGCCCTTGCCCCCGGTTTGCTCATCGCCCATAAACGCACCTAATACATGCCCGCGAGGCCGACAACCAAAGAAGGATCGCCAGCCGTGACCATCGAAGCGCCGGAAACCAAGATTGTCGAAAATACCCGCGTCGCCTGCGATGGTGGCGAGGGTGCGCTGGGTCATCCGCGCGTCTGGCTGCAGATTCCCGAAGACACTGGTTGGGTCGAGTGCCCCTATTGCGATTGCAAATACGTGCTGCGTGGTGAGGACTCTGGTCAGGACGCGTAAGGGCGATCAGGACGGCAGGCGGTCGTAACTGGCGAGGATGGATAATGCTGTTCACAGCCAAAACGATTGACCTTTCCGACAGCCAGCCAATCGCGAACGGGACTGTGCGCAGTGTCTATGACTTTCCCGGTCATCCTGACCTTCTGATCAAAGTTTTTACCCGGTCCCAAGATCGTGTCTCGCACAGGCTTGGCAAGCGACTGGCATGGAAACTGTTCCCCGAGGCGCAGTATCGCAGCACGCTAAAAGAGCTGGAATGCGAGCTGCGGGTATCGCTGAAACTCGGGACGGAAATTGAGCGTTCACCCCTGTCCAGGATGTTGGGCGTGGTTCAGACGACGCATGGGGCGGGGGTTGTGGTTGAGCGCATTTCTGGCCTTGATGGCGGGCTTGCACCAAAGCTGTATGAAGTCTGCCGTAGTGGATTGGACGCCCCGGTTTTAGATGCGCTGAATGCATTCGTCGGGCAGATGTTTGACCTTCACATCGTCGCGCGCGACGTCAAAAGTTCGAATATTGTCTACGGGACAAGGGGCGCTGGTCCGGCCTGCTTCCTGATCGACGGATATGGAGAACGGAACCTCATCCCACTGCGCAGCCTGTCCCAACGTCTGAATGATCGCTCGCTGAACAAACAGTTCTCGTTGATCGCGCAAAAAGCAGGCTTGGCTTGGAATGCGGATAAGCGCACCTTTTCGAATGGCTAAGGCCAGACCACGGGCAAATTAGGTCGCAACGAATTGGCCAGGTGGCCTCGTCTTTCGTGCAGCCCTTCTGTACAACTTGGCGCAACCCAGCGCAGGAGCCTCATATGACCACCACCCAATTCGGAAAAGGCTGCCATCTGCATCTGATTGATGGATCAGCCTTTATCTTCCGCGCCTATCACGCTTTGCCGCCGTTGACGCGGAAATCAGATGGGCTTCCGATTGGGGCCGTGTCGGGCTTTTGCAACATGCTGCAGAAATATGTCGAAGGGAACGCCGGGCCGGATGCGCCGACCCATGTTGCGGTGATCTTCGACAAGGGCTCGCATACGTTCCGTAATGATCTCTATGATCTCTACAAGGCCAACCGTGAAGCGATGCCCGAGGATTTGCGCCCGCAAATGCCGCTGACTCGCGAAGCCACCAAGGCGTTCAACATCGCCTGCAAAGAACTTGAAGGCTATGAAGCCGACGACATCATCGCGACCCTCGCCGTTCAGGCGCGTGAGGCTGGTGGGCGGGTGACCATCGTCAGTTCTGACAAAGACCTGATGCAGCTTGTGGGCGGCGGTGTCGAGATGCTGGATGCGATGAAGAACAAGCGGATCGATCGCGATGGGGTGGTTGAGAAGTTCGGCGTTGGGCCCGAGCGGGTAGTCGATGTGCAGGCTTTGGCCGGGGATTCGGTGGATAACGTACCGGGCGCTCCGGGCATTGGTGTGAAGACGGCAGCGCTGTTGATCAATGAATATGGCGATCTGGAAACCCTGCTGGATCGCGCTGAAGAGATCAAACAGCCCAAGCGCCGCCAGACTCTGATCGAAAAGCGCGACCAGATCGAGCTTTCGAAGAAACTTGTGCAATTGGATGAAAACACACCGTTGGATTTCACTCTGGATGACCTTGAGGTGAAGGATCCCGATGCTGAGACTTTGATGAAGTTTCTGGCAGAGATGGAATTTCGGACGCTCACCAAACGCATTGCTGACAAGCTGGGCGTCGAGTCCCCTGTCATCCCCGATATATCCACGCCCGAGGCGGAGTCACAGGCCGAAGACGTCCCATTTGATGCAACGAAATACGAATGCGTGCGCGATGCTGCGGCTTTGCAGAAATGGATCGATCAGGCCTACGAGCGCGGCTGGGTTGCGGTGGATACCGAGACCACTGGCCTGAATGAGATGATCGCCGATTTGGTCGGGATTTCGCTATGTGTCGAGGCGGGTGAGGCTTGTTACATCCCGTTGACTCACCGTGAAAGCGCGACCGATGATCTGTTCGGATCGGATGCGCTGGCCGATGGACAGATGCCGCTGGATGAGGCTCTAAACTTTCTGAAACCGATGTTTGAGGATCCGTCGATCCTGAAGATCGGACAGAACATGAAATACGATGCCAAAATCTTTAAGCGATACGGCGTCGACGTTGCCCCCATCGACGACACGATGCTGATGTCCTACGCCATGCACGGCGGTGAGCATGGGCATGGCATGGATACGCTATCTGAACGCTATCTGAGCCATACGCCGATTCCCATCAAACCTCTGCTTGGCTCGGGCAAGTCTGCAATCACTTTCGACAAGGTGCCGATTGACAAGGCCACGGCCTACGCTGCCGAGGATGCGGACATCACCCTTCGCCTGTGGAAATTGTTCAAGCCGCAGTTGCATCAGGTGCAGGTGACGACGGTGTATGAAACACTTGAACGTCCATTGGTGCCGGTTCTCAAAGAAATGGAGATGCATGGCATCAAGGTCGATCGCGATGTTCTCAGCCGAATGTCAAATGCATTTGCGCAGAAGATGGCCGGGTTAGAGGCTGAAATCCACGAATTGGCGGGTGAGAACTTTAACGTCGGTTCGCCAGCGCAACTGGGTGAAATCCTGTTCGACAAAATGGGGCTTGAGGGTGGCAAGAAGGGCAAGACCGGTAAGTACTCGACCGGGGCGGACATTCTTGAGGACCTCGCGACCGAACATGAACTGCCGCGCCGGGTGCTGGACTGGCGGCAACTCTCCAAGCTGAAATCGACCTATACGGACGCGCTGCAGACCCATATCAATCCTGATACGGGCCGGGTGCATACGTCATATTCGATTACGGGGGCGAATACGGGCCGTTTGGCCTCGACCGATCCGAACCTGCAAAACATTCCGGTGCGGACTGAGGAAGGTCGGCGCATACGTGAGGCGTTCATTGCCGAGCCGGGCAATGTGCTGGTCAGCCTTGATTACAGCCAGATTGAGCTTCGGATTCTGGCCCATATCGCCGATATTCCGACCCTGAAACAGGCGTTTGCGGATGGTTTGGACATTCACGCAATGACGGCGTCCGAGATGTTTGATGTTCCGTTGGACGAGATGACGCCGGATATCCGTCGTCAGGCCAAGGCGATCAACTTTGGTGTGATCTACGGCATTTCGGGCTTTGGGCTGGCGCGCAATCTGCGCATTCCCCGGGCGGATGCGCAGGGTTTCATCGATCGCTATTTCGAACGTTTCCCCGGTATCCGCCGTTATATGGACGACACGATCGCGTTTGCCAAAGAGAATGGCTATGTCCAGACCCTGTTCGGCCGGAAAATCCATACACCTGAGATCAATGCCAAGGGGCCGCATGCGGGGTTCTCGCGTCGTGCTGCGATCAATGCTCCGATCCAAGGGACGGCAGCAGATGTGATCCGGCGCGCGATGGTGAGGATGCCGGATGCGATCAACGGCTTGCCCGCCAAGATGCTGTTGCAGGTGCATGACGAATTGCTGTTCGAAGTGGCCGAAGAGGCCGTGGATCAGACCATCTCGGTCGCGCGCGCGGTGATGGAAGGGGCGGCTGATCCGGCAGTGAAGCTGGATATCAAGCTGGTCGCGGATGCCGGACAAGGCGCGAACTGGGCCGAGGCCCATTAGGGGCGGCGCAGCTTATCAAGCCCTGCGGGCCCTCTTTGCAGCGGGTCAGGCTTCTGGCCTGACCAGGCGGGCGATCAGGCGTTTTACGAAAGGGCCCAGCGTCAGGATGACGGTAAAGGCGATAGGCCAGCAAAAGGCCCAAGAGGCCATCCAGTCTCCGAGTGTTGAAGGGCTGAAGCCGATAGCTTTTAGCGTGGCTATGCCGGTGACGACGCAGGACATCAGGCCGGACATGATCAAGGCGAACAGGGCATTGGCATAGCGGGCAGATATCATGCGGGGCATCCTTGGCGTGTCGATGCCCTCAATTGCGCCATTTCAGTCTGAAAATCCAGCGTTCATATAGGGTTTAATACTGTATCCAAGCCAGTGAGTCCTCAGTCCGCCGAGTTGAGGGGTTGTATTCGGCGCTGACCCAGCCGCTGTAATCCGACTGGTCCATCGCAGCAAACAACGCGGCAAAGTCCATTGTACCCAGCCCGGGTTCCGAGCGATCCGGCGCAGCCCCGATCTGTGCATGGACAATACGGGGCTGAAAACGGTGCCAAATCGCCAGCGCGTCGCCGTGGATCATCTGTGCATGAAAACTGTCATATTGTAGGCCGACATTTGCGCGGTCGAAGCGGTCCAGCACTTCGGCGGCCAGATCATAATTGTTCAGGAAGTAACCGGGTTGCGATACGGGGTTGAGCGGTTCGATTGTAAACCGCTGTGCCGGCGCGAGGTCGGCGGCCCATTGCAGGTTCTCGACAAAACAACGCAGGGACTCGGGGCCGGAAGCGTATCCTGCCATAACGTGAATCATCTCTGGCCGCAGCACATCCGCGTAGCGCAGAACGCGCCGGATATCGGACTTAAACCTGTCAGAGCTGCCGGGCATGGCGGCGTAACCCGGTTCACCGCCGGTATAATTCGGGGGCGGGGCGTTGATCAGCACCAGATCAAGCCCGCTGGACAGCAGCGCGCGGCGGGTCTCTTTGGCCGCGAGGTCGTAGGGGAAGAGAATTTCAACAGCCGTAAACCCGGCCTGCGCGGCGGCTTGAAACCGGTCGAGATAGGGCAGTTCTGCAAACAGCAGTGAAAGATTGGCGGCAAATCTGGGCATCGGGCATCCGGTGTCGAACTTTGCAGAGCCTAACGATCACGACGGCCACGTGAAAGAGACTGAAAACGACAGATTGTCGAAAATCGGCCAGATAAAGGCTTTCGAATCAGGGACCATCAGGCTCAAGCGGTATCCCGTTGCGAGGGCCGCGCCAACAATAAGGTCTGATCACGATGGCCATGAGCCCTGAACCCGCGCGCGGGACCGCTATAGCTGTATCTGACGGTCGACAGACCGCGTTCACCGGAAATACGCTGGCGGTGGCTTCGATGCTGACGTGGGCGGCGGGTTTCCCGGCGGCTGAGATCCTATTGCAAAGCTGGCCACCTATCGCCCTGTTCGCAGCACGGATGTCTCTTGCGGTGTTGGTCATGGTACCAATCTGGCTGATTCTGGACGGACCGGCTCAGGTATTGCGCGCCCGTTGGGGCCATGCCCTCCTGGTCGGCGGTTTGGGGCTAGGGTCGGGGATGTTCCTGATCCTTGTAGCGCAGAAGCTGACCGACCCAGTTACCGTTGCCATTATCGCCTCGTGTGCGCCTTTGATCGCTACGATCATGGAGCTTGTGGCGGGAACGCGGCGATTGCGCTGGAGCTTTGCGCTGGGATTGGTGATTTCAATCATTGGCGGCCTGATTGCCACCAGCGCGGTGGCACCGGCACAATTAGGACTGGGCGCGATGTGCGCAGTGGTGTCTACCGCGCTGTTCTGTTGGGCCAGCATGGCCACTGCGCGCGACTTCCCCGAGCTTAGCCAGTTGGGCCGTAGCACCATTACCTTGGTCGGAGGATTGTCGACCGCAGCCATTCTAGTACCGTTAGCCGGATTGCTGGGGCTAGAGGTCATGCCTACACGCCCCGTAGATGTGGCGCAGATGGGTATGTTGGTGTTCTACGCACTGTTCTCACTGGGCCTGAGCCAATTTTTCTTCATAGCATCAGTGGGAAAACTAGGGGTCGCCCTGGCGTCATTCCACATCAATATCGCGCCATTTTATGTGATGGTGATCATGATGGCGCTGGGCGAGGACTGGAACTGGACCCGCGCGCTGGGCGCGTCGCTGGTGGCGCTTGCGGTCGTGCTGGCGCAGGACCGCAAACCGCGACCGGTTCAATCCTCTAGCACATCGGATGCGATCAGTGGGAAAAACTGGCCGTCCGACCAGACACCAAACCAACCGTCGTGATGTCCGGCGATCTCGACCAACCGGTAAAAGCTCTTGCGATCAATGCGCGCCTCAAGATTCGCGCGCACCAATATGTAGGGTGAGGGCTCATCAGTTTCCGTATTTAGGACAATGCGTATCGGGTGATCGGGCCCGGCGATGGCTGTATCGCCCACTTGCGTCGTAAAAGTCAGACGTTGGGCTTCGCCTTGTCCCTCATGCTCAAAATCAACGGCAACAAACGGCGCATCCTCGACGGTGATTCCCACCTTTTCAGCGGGAGTGACGAGAAAGTACCTACCCTCTTCTTTCTTAAGAATTGAGGAAAATAGCTTAACAAGCTCGACCCTGTTGATCGGTGACCCTAGATAACTCCAAGTGCCATCTTTGGCGATCCGAATGTCCAGATCGCCACAAAACGGAGGATTCCATAGGTGAACGGGCGGCAAACCCCGCGTTTTGGCCGCTTTGACCGAAGCCGCCAGACCGTCTGGCGAAGGGGTCACGGGTTTTTGTCCGCTCATTGCTTTTGCCATTTCCTCTCAGCGCGATACACTTCAATCATAACAGTCCACGGAAGGGAACCTCATGTCCGAACCTGCCGACCTCGTGTCCGAGATCGAAGCGCTGGAAAACAAGCTGCAAGAGGCCAAATCCTCGATCACCCGCCGCTTTATCGGGCAGGAGAAGGTCGTGGACCTGACCCTGACCGCGCTTTTGTGCGGCGGTCACGCGCTGCTGATCGGTCTGCCGGGGCTGGGCAAGACGCGGTTGGTCGAGACGCTTTCGACCGTGATGGGCCTGCATGGCAACCGCATCCAGTTCACGCCGGACCTGATGCCTGCTGATATTTTGGGCTCGGAAGTGCTGGATACTGCCGAAGATGGCAGCCGCCATTTCCGCTTCATCTCCGGCCCGATTTTCTGTGAGTTGCTGATGGCGGATGAGATCAACCGTGCCAGTCCCCGGACTCAATCGGCACTGTTGCAGGCGATGCAAGAGCGTACGGTGACAGTCGCGGGCGAAGACCGCGAATTGGGCGTACCGTTCCATGTGCTGGCAACGCAGAACCCGATTGAGCAGGAAGGGACCTATCCATTGCCCGAAGCTCAACTGGACCGGTTTCTAGTGCAGGTCGACGTGGAATATCCGGATCGCCAGACCGAGCGTGATATTCTGCTGGCTACCACGGGTGTTGAGGAAGCCGAGGCGCATCAGATTTTCACCAAAGAAGAATTGCTGGCCGCACAGGTTCTGTTGCGCCGGATGCCTGTAGGAGAGTCGGTTGTCGAACTGATCCTCGATCTGGTCCGCGCCTTCCGCCCGGATGAGGCAGGTGTGTCAGAGCGGGTGAAGGAAACTGTTGCCTGGGGTCCCGGACCGCGCGCTGCGCAGGCTCTGATGATGACCGTGCGCGCAAATGCGATGCTGGAAGGCCGTTTGGCCCCCAATGCCGAGGATGTTCTGACCATGGCCCGTCCGGTTCTCAGCCACCGTATGGCGTTGAACTTCGCGGCGCGGGCACGTGGTGACAGCCTCTCTGACCTGATTGAGTCCACCGCTACTGGGCTGGTCCGAACAGAGGCCGCGGCGTGAGCGCCGCCCAGACCCTACGCGAACGCTCCGAGGCCGAGGCGTCCCGGTTGCCGCCGTTATTGGCGCGTGCCGAGCATCTGGCCGGAACTGTGTTATTGGGCGATCACGGGCGGAGACGCTCGGGTCTGGGGGATGATTTCTGGCAGTACCGCCCTGCGCAGATTGGCGACAGTCGCCGGTTGATCGACCATCGCCGTTCGGCCCGTGGTGATCAGCAGTTTGTACGTGAGCGCGAATGGCAGATTGCACAGTCGATCATGCTTTGGGTCGATCAGGGCGCGTCGATGCGGTTTGCTTCGGACAAGAACTTGCCGACCAAGGCCGATCGTGCGCGCCTGCTGGGGCTGTCGACCGCTATCCTGCTTGTGCGTGGCGGCGAGCGCGTTGGTCTGACTGGCACGACGCTGCCCCCGCGCAGGGGGAATGCTCAGATCATTCGGCTGGCCCAAGCCTGGTCTGAAGATGCGCAAACCGATTACGCGCCACCCGAACACCGCGCCATGATCCCGCATGCGCGTGCGGTATTTATTTCGGATTTTCTTGGGCCGCTGGACGAGGTCGAGCTTGCGCTGACCAAAGCCGCCGACCGGGGCGTGCGCGGCGTGTTGTTGCAGGTTCTGGATCCCAGCGAAGAATCCTTCCCCTATTCGGGACGTACCATTTTTGAAAGTGTTGGTGGCACCGCTCGACATGAAACCTTGAAGGCCGCAGACCTGCGTGATCGTTATCTGGATCGCCTTGCGCAGCATAAGGACGCGCTGACGCAGCTTTGTCGTGCGACCGGATGGCAGATGGGGCTCCATCACACCGGTGACAGTGCTCAATCGGCTCTGTTGTGGCTTTATCGCGCCTTAGATGGGGGTGCGCAATGACGGTTCTTGCAGGCATCGGCTTTACCGCGCCATGGGTGCTGCTGGGCCTTTTGACCCTGCCGATCCTGTGGCTGATCCTGCGCGCTGTTCCGCCTGCGCCGATCCGCCGACTGTTCCCTGCGGTTACCTTGTTGCTGGGCCTTAAGGATGATGAAAGCGTTTCGGACCGTACACCATGGTGGTTGCTGCTACTGCGGATGCTGGCAGCCGCAGCGATCATCATCGGGCTGGCAGGGCCGGTGCTGAACCCCTCACGCGATGAGACCGGATCCGGGCCGCTACTGCTGGTGCTGGATGCAGGCTGGGGGGGCGCGACACGTTGGTCCTCGACACTTGATCAGATTGATGCGCAATTGACGGAAGCCGGGCGGGCGGGTCGTCCTGTGTCGATCTTGCGTCTGACTGAGCCTGAGGCACCTGTGTTTCAGGCCGCCGAGGCGTGGCGTGGGCGTCTGCCGGGCCTTACACCGATGCCGTGGCAACCAACCCAAGCGCAGATTGACCAAACTCTGATCGCGTTGGGACAGGTTGAAGGTGGCTTCGACACCCATTGGTTCAGCGACCGTCTGTCCTATGTCGGCCATGATCGTTTGACTTCTGCCCTTCAGGCGCGTGGGGACGTGATTGTCTACCAATCCACTGCACCCGTTACCGCGATCTTGCCCGCCACCTATCAGGACGGCGCAATCCGACTCAGCGTACAGCGCGCTAATCCAGGACCAGAGGAAAGAGTCACCGTTCTGGCGCAAGGGCGCGACCCGGCAGGAGCAATGCGGGTGCTGCAATCGACCAATCTTGAGTTCGAAAACGGCTCTACGCAGGCGGAAATTGATCTTGCGCTTCCATCGGAACTGCGCGCACGCATTACACGGTTCGAGATTCAAGGCCAGCGCTCTGCCGGTGCCATTACACTGACAGATGACAGCCTGCGTCGGCGCGAAGTGGCATTGATCGCAGGTACCCTGAACCGCGAAGGGTTAGAGTTACTGTCGCCGCTTCACTACCTGACACAGGTACTGATTCCGACCGCTGATTTTGTCGAAGGCGGCCTGGCCGAGGTTCTCCCCGCGAACCCGGATGTGATCGTATTGGCGGATGTGGCCAAGCTGTCCGAGTCGGAACAGGCTGAAGTCGTCGAATGGGTTGAACAGGGCGGCCTGCTGCTGCGCTTTGCCGGCCCACGCATGGCCGCCAGCGATCTGGGGCGCGATACTGAGGATGCACTGTTGCCGGTTCGACTTCGTAGCGGTGGCCGCTCGGTCGGCGGCGCCATGAGCTGGGGTGAAGCGAAGGGGCTTGCTCCGTTCACTGAAAACTCGCCGTTCTATGGGTTGGAGATTCCTGCGGACGTCTCTGTGACCACTCAGGTCATGGCACAACCAGATCCTAATTTGGCGGATCGGGTCATTGCATCACTGTCGGATGGCACACCATTGGTGACCCGAAAACCGCTGGGGCTGGGGCAGGTGGTTCTGTTCCATGTCACGGCTGATGCGGAATGGTCCAGCCTTCCGCTGTCCGGGCTGTTTGTCGAAATGCTCGACCGGCTTGCCGTTGCCTCTGCTGCCAAATCGCGTCAAGAGGCTCAGATGCAGGGCACCGTATGGGAGCCGATTCAAATAATGGATGGCTTCGGTGTTTTGACTGACGCAGGAACGCTGCCCGGTGTCGATGGAGTCGAACTGGTTTCTGGGCAAATCGGGCCGGACCTGCGCCCGGGGCTTTATGAAAACGGCAAGCAGAAACTGGCGCGGAATGTTCTTGCCGAGGATGCTGTACTATCCCCGGTGATCTGGCCGTCTGACGTCCCAATCCGGGGTCAGGAGATCAGCAATGAGACTCCGTTGGAAGGGCCGTTGCTTGGCCTTGCACTGTTGTTGCTGACAATCGATGTGATTGCGTCTTTGGCGTTGTCGGGGCGCTTGGCCAAGGCAACCCCTGTTGCATTTGCGCTTGCTGCCCTGTTCCTTGCCCCTGAGGTGCGGGCACAGACCCCTGAAGACACCGATTTTGCATTGAACGCGACGCATGAGCTTGTGCTGGCGCATGTACTTACCGGGAATGCTCAGGTCGACGATATCGCGCTCGCCGGGCTGCGCGGGTTGGTGCAGACGCTGCATTTTCGCACTTCGGTCGAACCCGCCGATCCGATTGGCATCGACCTTGAACGTGATGAGCTTGCATTCTTTCCGCTGCTCTATTGGCCTGTTACTCCGGACCAGCCACAGCCCTCGGTTGAAGCCTATGCAAAGCTGAACGCCTATCTGCGTTCGGGCGGGATGATTTTATTTGATACGCGCGACGCCGATATCGCCGGTTTCGGGGCGTCCAGCCCCAATGGGCGTAAGCTGCAACAACTGGCCGCCCCGTTGAATATCCCCTCATTAGAGCCTGTCCCGCGTGATCATGTCCTGACCCGCGCCTTTTATCTGCTGCAGGATTTCCCCGGACGATATTCTGGCACCGAGGTCTGGGTCGAGGCCGCGCCACCCGATGCCGAGCAGATCGAAGGAATGCCCTTCCGAAACCTCAACGATAACGTGACCCCGGTGGTGATCGGCGGTAATGACTGGGCCGGGGCCTGGGCGGTGGATCGCAACGGTCAGTCCCTATTGCCCGTGGGTCGCGGTTATGCCGGAGAACGGCAGCGCGAGTTGGCCAATCGGTTTGGGGTTAATCTGGTGATGCATGTGCTGACCGGGAATTACAAATCCGATCAGGTTCACGTGCCCGCGCTTTTGGACAGGTTGGGACAATGACCGGAACCGTCATCTTTGACCCGCTAATCCCTTGGCCGTTTCTGGCAGCCGTGGCATTGATTGCCATGTCAGGTGTGGTTCTGGCGCTTTGGCGCGGTCTGTCGGGCTGGGCCCTGCGCGGCTTGGCGGCCTTGGTCATCCTCGGGGCGCTTAGCGGTCCTGTCTATCAGGTCGAAGATCGCGCGCCGCTTACCGACATCGTGTTGATGATCGAAGATGAAAGCGCCAGTCAAACCCTATCGGATCGTGCCGAACAGACTGCTCAGGCTGCCAACGACCTCGCGACCGAGATCGAAGCCCGAGAAAATACCGAGCTGCGCCGCATCCAGGTTGGTGACGGCGATGGTGACGAGGGCACGCAGGTCATGGCTGCGCTGAACGCGGCGCTGGCCGAAGAACCCCGTGCGCGGATAGCGGGCATTATCGTGGTGTCAGACGGCATCGTTCATGATGCAGACCTGGCACCCGACCTGCCTGCTCCAATGCATCTGTTGCAGACCGGGCGCGAAGGCGATTGGGATCGGCGCCTGATCGTGCGTAACGCCCCAGCCTTCGCCATTATCGGTGAACCCGTGACCCTGACCCTGCGCGTCGAAGATACTGGCGCTGCGCCTGCTGGAGTTACTAACGCTCCGCTTGAGATTTCCGTCGATGGAGGTGAACCCGAGCAGTTCACCATTCCAATCGGTCTGGAGGTCGAGCTCCCGATCACGCTGCCGCATGGCGGTCGGAACGTCATCCAGTTCACGGTTCCGCAGGCCGAGGGTGAGCTGACTGACCGCAACAACACGGCTCTGATCCAGATGAACGGCGTGCGGGATCGCCTGCGTGTTCTGCTGGTTTCGGGCGAGCCGCATCCGGGCGGGCGTACGTGGCGCAATCTGTTGAAATCCGACAGCTCGGTTGATCTGGTCCATTTCACCATCCTGCGGCCACCGGAAAAGCAGGACGGCGTTCCGGTGGACGAACTCTCATTGATTGCCTTCCCGACGCGAGAGTTGTTTCTGGAGAAGATCAATGATTTCGACCTGATCATCTTTGATCGCTACAAGCGGCGCGGCATCCTGCCTGCGATCTATCTGGACAATGTTGGCGACTATATCGTCAATGGTGGCGCGGTGCTGGTCGCTGCTGGCCCTGATTTTGCCACGGCTGACAGCCTGTACCGATCCCCGCTTGGGCCGGTCCTGCCCGCAAAACCCAGTGCGCGGGTTTACGAGGAACGGTACGTGCCCATGGTCACCGATCTGGGCCAGCGTCATCCGGTTACCGCTGATCTGGGCGATGCTGAGACTTGGGGCGCTTGGCTGCGCCAGATCGATGTCAGCCAGCTGTCCGGCAATATGCTCATGACCGGCGTGGATGATCGTCCGTTGCTGCTGTTGGATCGCGTGGGTGAAGGCCGTGTGGCGCTGATGGCATCAGACCACGCCTGGCTATGGAGCCGCGGCTTTGAGGGTGGTGGCCCGCAGCTGGAACTACTCCGCAGGCTGGCGCATTGGATGATGAAAGAACCCGAGCTTGAGGAAGAGGCGCTGTGGGCCGAAGCGAACGGCCAGTCCATGCGCATTATCCGTCAAACGCTGGAGGATGAGGTTGGCCCGGTCACCGTCACCCTCCCCAACGGCGACACCTTGGAGATTACGCTAAACGAAGTCTCGCCCGGTCGGTTCGAGGCGCAGTACTTCGGCCCTGAAATTGGCCTGTACCGTCTGGAAGAGGGTGCGCATTCTGCCGTGATCGGTCTTGGTCCTGCTGCACCAAAGGAATTCGAGCGCACGATCGCGACCGATGAGATTCTAAGCCCCGTTCTGGCCAGCCTGCGCGGGGGAACGATCCGGTTGGAAGAGGGTCTGCCCTCAATCCGGAATGTCCGTGCGGGCCGACCGGCAGCAGGTCGGGGCTGGATCGGTCTGACCCCGCGCGACGCCTATGAAACCCGCGATGTTACACAGGCCGGGTTGCTTCCACCCTGGCTGGTGCTGTTGCTGGCCGGTGGGTTCCTCTTGGCCGGTTGGTTGCGCGAGGGACGTCGCTAACGCTGCTTAAGCACTTTTTCATGCTCTACCGCGATGCTCTGAGCAGATTATCGCGGGAAAACTTTACATGAGTCTTGCTGAGAAACTGGCGCAGGAACGGCGCGCACGACTGGCGGCCGAGCGGTTGTTGCATCTGAAACAGGCCGAGTTGTCTGCTGCCAACCGCAAATTGGGACGTCATGCTATCGCATTGACACGTCAGATCGATGAGACTCAGGCCGAAGTTGCGACGGTTCGCGATGAAAACGAAAAGGTCAAATCCGATCTGACCGTGGCCAATGCCAAGATCGAAGTGGCTGAACGCCGCCTGTGGCATTCGATCCAGACCATCCCTGACGGGTTTGCCTTTTTCGACGGCAACAACACACTGATCGGTGCCAACGCCGCTTACCTAAGCGTATTCGATGGGCTGGAAGAGGTCGCGCCGGGGATCAGCTACACGCGTATTCTTGAAATTCTGACCCATGAAGGGATCGTGGACATCGGCGCAGAAAATATCGCGGACTGGCAGGTGCGTATGCTTGCACGCTGGGCGCAACCGCACCCCGAACCCGAGGTGATCCAGTTGTGGAACAGCCAATATATCCGGCTGATTGATCAGCGGGGCCACGGCGGTGACGTGCTGAGCCTGGCGTTGAACATCACAGCCTCGGTCCGGCATGAGGCCGAGCTGGACGCTGCACGTGAACGGGCCGAGGCCGCAAACCGCGCCAAATCCGCCTTTCTGGCCAATATGAGCCATGAGATTCGCACGCCGATGAACGGGATCGTCGGTATGACCGAACTGCTGACCGAAACCCCGATGAACGAAGAACAAAGGCTCTATGTAAGCACAATTCGCAATTCGGGCGAGGCTTTGCTGGTCATCATCAACGATGTTCTCGACTATTCCAAGATCGAGGCCGACAAGTTGACGCTGCACCCCGAACAGTTCGATTTGGAGCGCTGTATCCTTGAGGTCGCGATGCTGTTGCAACCCAGCGTACGCGACAAGGGCCTGACCTTGCTGGTGGACTATGACCTGTTCCTGCCGACGCTTTTTGTGGGTGATCCGGGGCGGATTCGGCAGATTCTGACCAACCTTGTCGGCAATGCAGTGAAGTTTACCGCGCAAGGCCATGTCCTTATTCGGGTGACCGGCGTTCCTGACGCGACAACTGAAACCTGCGACATCCACGTGGCCATCGAGGATACGGGTATCGGAATCAAAGCCGACAAGGTCCCGCACATCTTTGGTGAATTCAATCAGGTTGAGGATGCTCAGAACCGCCAATTCGAAGGCACGGGTTTGGGGCTGGCAATCACCAAGCGGCTGATCTCGATGATGGGCGGTGCCGTCTGGGTCGAAAGTGACGCGGGCAAAGGATCTTGCTTTGGTTTCCGTATCACACTGCCCACGGCCGAAGGTCCGCAGCCCGTTCCGCCTGATCTGGCGGGGCAGTTGGGCCGTGTTCTGGTGGTCGAGGATATGGCCGTCAACCGCGCCATTTTGACCAAGCAACTGAGCCGCCTTGGGTCTCAGGCGCTCACCTGTTCAACAGGGGCTGAAGCGCTTTCTGCAATGGACAAAACTATTGATCTGGTGCTGTGCGATCACGATCTGCCGGACATGGACGGTCTGGAACTCGCCACAACACTGCGCGACAAAGGATGGGGTGATCTGCCAATTGTGGTGATGTCGGCCAATCCGGGTGTGATTCATGCCGACCCGGCCCATCGCCTGATTGACGGCGTGTTGCAAAAGCCCATTCCTCGCGCCGAGCTGTATTCACGGCTGATGGCGCTGGGTGCTCCTGTATTCAAGTCGGATCGCAGTGACGACTGCGTCGCTGATCCCGAGACTCATGCGCAAGTTCCGCAGAATCAGAGGCTGATGCGAGTTCTGGCAGCCGAGGACAATCGAACCAATCAACTGATCCTTCAAAAGATGACCAAAGATCTGAATATCGATTTGAAATTCGTCTCCAATGGGTTGGAGGCGGTCGAAACCTTCGCCAGTTTCGACCCGGACCTGATTTTCATGGATATCTCGATGCCCAAGATGGATGGGAAAGAGGCGACGGGTGAAATCCGGCGGCGCGAGATCGGCACGGATCGACATGTTCCCATAGTGGCCCTGACGGCCCATGCCATGACAGGGGATGATCAGGGCATACTGGCAGCCGGGCTTGATCATTACATGACCAAACCGTTGCACAAGAAGCTGATCCACAAGATGATACTGGAACATCGTCCAGCCGATGCCCAATTGGTCGGTGCAGAAAGTGAAAGTACGGAATAGGATCGATTTATGTCAGATGAGCGCGGTTTTCGCCCCCGGGGATTGGGTGAGATTGCAATTCGCTGCACCGATATGGCGGCAATGGTGTATTTCTATGAGAAGGTGATCGGGTTGCAGCGATTGCAAGGCGACCATAACAGCGCCATCACCTTTTTTCGGATTGCCGAAGGGTTTGGTGGACATACACAGGTGCTGGCCCTGTTTCACCAGTCTGTTGGCTCTGAGCGTGGATCGGGCCAGACTGGCGCGGCAGTGCCAGTAACAGGGGGTGCCTCGGCCCTGCACCATATCGCGCTGTCGCTGCCCTTTGTCGAACAGGATGCTGTCATGCGCTGGTACGACCAGATCGACAAGCCTTATCGGGTCGAGCATTTCGGCTGGATCGGCTGGCGCGGTATCTTCACCCAAGACCCCGAAGGGAACACCGTTGAGCTTGTAGCCTACGACCCTTCACTGCTTGATCAGGCCTGATAGGGGCGAACAAACACAGGTTTGTAGTCGTCAGACAGATCTGCCCTGTATTCATAACCACCGCTGTCGAAATCCAACAGGCCACTGGGATCGGTCAGGCGGTGCTGGATGATGTAGCGTGCCATCGCACCGCGCGCTTTCTTGGCAAAGAAGCTGACGATCTTGGGGGTGCCGCCCTTGTCCTCCATGAAGACCGGGGTCACAACGGGCAGCTTCAGTGCCTTCAGGTCGACCGCGCCGAAGTATTCCTGACTGGCGCAGTTCACCAGAACCTTGCTGTCAGTTTCGGCGGCCTGCGCGTTCAGCACCTTGCTTAGCTGATCGCGCCAATATTCGTACAGGTTTTTTCCGCGTCTGGTTTTCAGTTTACTACCCATCTCAAGCCGGTAGGCCTGTATGGCATCCAGCGGGCGCAATACGCCATAAAGCCCGGACAGAATGCGCAGGTGATCCTGTGCCCAGGCCATTTCGTCAGCATCCAGCGATGCGGCTTCAAGCCCTTGATAGGTATCGCCCGCAAACGCCAGTGCGGCAGGGCGCGTCGTCTCCGCATCGGGCGCGTCCGAGAACATACGATACCGGTCGCGGTTCAGGCGGGCCAAGTCGTCGCTCAGGTCCATCAGTTTTTTCAGATCGCCCAATGTCAGATTGCGTGCGGTCTTCGACAAGCGGATCGCGTCATCCTGAAAATCGGGTTGGGTTAATTCGACGTTTCGTTCTGCCCAATCCAGCCGCTTGGCCGGGGAAATCACTACCAGCATATCCGCCCTCGTTTCTCGCCTGTTCAGGCGTATCTAGCCCGCCTGTTGCAGCACGTCCAGAAACGCCGCGCCAAACCTTTCGTGACGACGGTCACCCAGAACCTGCTCCATCGCTCGTGGATCATTCGGGTGCAGTTGCGCCACTTTCGCCAGTTGCGAGGCCGTACAGCTTAGCGGTTTGTCGATCCCGTCGGGGCCACGCGACAATTGCGATTGAACCTCAAGCAACTGATCGTAAATGTCGCCCTGATTGCGGCCGGCAAGTTTGCGCCGCGCCGGGTGCAATTCTTCTACCGCGCCGGTCAGCACCTCAAGGAAAGTGGAACCATAGCGTTCCAGTTTCTTTGACCCGATACCGCTGATCCGCGCCATGTCATCCAGATTTGCAGGTCGGGTTTCTGCCATCTCGATTAGGGTGCGATCAGGAAAAATGACATAAGCCGGGACCCGAGCGGCTTCGGCCAGTGCGCGCCGCTTGGCCTTGAGCGCCGAGAGCAGCGGCGCGTCTTCCTCGGACACCATCGCTTTGACAGCGGATCGTCGGGTGGCTTTGCGGATGGTATCCTTGCGCAGATCGATCAACGCCTCACCTTTCAGGATGGGTTTGGCGGTTTCTGTCATACGCAGCGCGCCGTGGCGTTCAGGGTCGGGGCGCACCAAATCATGGCCCATCATCTGCCGGAAGATCGCTTGCCATTGTGGGCGCGACCAGTCCTTGCCGATGCCGTAGGTGGACAGATTGTCGTGTCGCCGTGCGCGAATTCTATCAGTCTCGTTGGCAAGCAGAATGTCGATCAGATGACCTGCCCCGAACCATTCCTCGGTGCGTAGAATGGCGGACAGAGCCATGCGGACGGGCGTTGTGCCGTCGAAGACTTCGGGCGGGTTGTCGCAGAGATCGCACTTGCCACAGGGTTCAGCCTGTTCCCCAAAATACCCCAGCAAGCTCTGGCGGCGGCATTTCAGGGCTTCGGCCAATCCCAGCAGCGCGTTAAGACGCGCATGATCCGCCATGCGCCGTTCAGGTGGGGCTAGCCCTTCGTCGATCTGTGAGCGTCGCAGACGGATATCATCTGGCCCGAACAGGGTCAGGGTCTCGGCTGGTCCACCATCGCGTCCGGCGCGACCGATTTCTTGATAATAGGCCTCGATCGATTTCGGCAAATCCGCATGGGCGACCCAGCGGATGTCCGGCTTGTCGATACCCATGCCAAAGGCGACCGTAGCGACGACAATCAGCCCGTCCTCGCGCGCAAAGCGAGCTTCCACGATGCGGCGATCCTCGGCCTCCATCCCGCCGTGATAGTGGCAGGCCGTGTGACCTTCGGCGCGCAGGGCTTGCGCCAGCACCTCGGTCTTGTTGCGGGTCCCGCAATAGACGATGCCGGACTGGGTTTTGCGCGCGGCAGCGAAATCGAGGATCTGTTTGCGCGGTCCATCCTTGGCGGCAAAAGCCAGATGGATATTGGGCCTGTCGAAACCCCGCAGGAATTTGCGCGGCGCGACACCGTCGAACAGTTTTTCGACGATCTCGTCCTGCGTTTCCGCATCCGCTGTCGCGGTGAACGCGGCGAGGGGAACATTCAAAGCGCGCCGCAGCTCTCCGATCCGCAGATAGTCAGGGCGGAAATCGTGGCCCCATTGGCTGACACAATGGGCTTCATCCACCGCGATCAGATTGACGTTAATCCTACGCAGCATCCCCAGCGCCGACCCGGCGGCCAGACGCTCGGGCGCCATATACAGAAGCTTGAGCCGCCCAGCCTCTAATGCGTCCCATACCGCATCAGTTTCTTCGGGGGTGTTGCCCGAGGTGAGCGCGCCCGCCTCGACACCGGCTTCCTGCAGCCCACGCACCTGATCGCGCATCAAGGCGATCAGCGGAGAGATCACAACAGTCACGCCGTCTCGCAGCAACGCAGGTAATTGGAAACATAAGGACTTGCCCCCACCAGTGGGCATGATCGCCAGCACGTTTTCACCTGCGGTCACGGTGTCGACGATCTCTTCCTGACCGGGGCGGAAGTCGTCGAATCCGAAAACGTCTCGCAACAAGGGTGCGGAGTCGAACATGCGACGGAGGGTCCTGTTTTATGGTTAATCTGCTCTTAAGACAGGACCATCACATACTAAGATTCGGTGAACAAGAGGTCAGTAGAAATAGACCGCGTTGTTGATCAGGATTATCCGCAATGCATAGACCCCGATCAGCACCACCAGAGGGGTCAGATCCAGACCGCCCATGGCGGGCAGAATGCGGCGAATGGGGCCGTAGATCGGCTCTAACAAACGGTTCAGTCCGTACCAGATTTGCGCCACCAGTTGCTGGTGCAGGTTCAGCACCTGGAAGTTGATCAGCCAGCTCATGATCACATGGGCAAGGATGATGAACCAGACAATGTCCAGGATCAGCAGAAGGATTTGGATCAGTGACAGCATGGGCACTCCGTTCGTCAATTGCCCTGAGACCTAAGCGTCACAGCCGCAAAGAGCAAGTGCGCCCCAACAGAACGCTTGCGAATTGACCCAAAGCCTCGTCTTATGATCGCAACAATAATAATATGGGGCAGAGATGGCGGAGATTTCCAAGCGTAAGCGCATCTGGGGCTGGTGGTTTTTCGACTGGGCCAGCCAGCCGTTCCATACATTGCTGGTGACCTTTGTCTTTGGCCCCTATTTCGCCGGGGTGGCGGCTCAATACTATGCGAATACCGGATTAGACACCGATGCTGCGGCGGCGCAGGCGCAGACCGTCTGGGCGAATTGCCTGACCATAACTGGGCTGATCATCGCGTTCGGAGCGCCCCTGTTGGGCGCGATGGCGGATGTTTCGGGTCGGCGCATCCCGTGGATTCTCGGGTTTTCGGTGATGTACGCGGTGGGGTCTGCCGCGTTGTGGTACACGATGCCCGATGGCTCGAACATGTGGTTGATGCTGTCAGCTTTTGGTCTGGGCTTTGTGGGCGCAGAATATGCACTGATCTTCATCAACTCTCAGCTGCCCGATCTGGGTGACGATAGAGAAGTGGGCGAGATTTCAGGTTCGGGCTTCGCCTTCGGCTATTTCGGAGGCCTGCTGTCGCTGGCCATCATGCTGGCGCTGTTTGTTGAACAGCCCAACGGCAAGACCTTGATTGGTATGGATCCGTTGTTCGGGCTGGATGCGGCAACGCGTGAAGGGACGCGGTTTGTCGGCCCCTTCACCGCTGGATGGTTCGTGTTGTTCATGGTGCCGTATTTCCTGTGGGTTCGGGATGATCCTGAGACCAACAAACAGGGTAGCGTGGGTGAGGCGCTGCGCTTGCTGGGCAAGTCCGTGGCGGCTTTGCGTCACCGGGTCAGTCTGGCGACCTATCTGGGGTCTTCTATGTTCTATCGCGACGCGCTGAACGGGCTATACAGTTTCGGAGGCGTCTATGCGCGGCTGGTGCTTGAATGGGACCTGATAAAAATCGGCGTATTTGGGATCGTCAGCGTTCTGGCCTCGGCCATCTTTGCGTGGATCGGGGGCAAGATGGATCGCAAGTACGGCCCTAAACCGGTGATATTGGTTGCGATTTGGGTTCTGATCTTTGTCTGCGTAACGGTTGTGTCGATGGATCGAACACAGATCTACGGAATTTCATTACCCGTAGGCTCGGGCCTGCCGGACATGGCGTTCTTCGGGTGCGGAGTTCTGATCGGCGGCATGGGAGGTATTCTGCAATCCGCCAGCCGTTCAATGATGGTACGCCATACTGATCCCGCCACCCCGGTCGAGAGTTTTGGGCTGTACGGGCTTTCGGGTCGGGCGACCGCCTTTGCGGCGCCGCTATTGATCGGACTAGCAACAGCAGCGACCGGTAGTGCAAGACTGGGGGTGTCACCGATCATTCTGTTGTTTATTCTGGGCCTAGTCCTGATGCGCTGGGTGAAACCGGAAGGGGATCAGAGCAGATGATTTTACTACGTTTTTTGGCCGTTCTGGCCGCAATAGCACTGGCAGGCGTGGCCACGGCACAGCCCTTGGCCAAACAGTTATTCGGAGCCCAGAAGGTGGGGTCGCAGCAAAAGTCCGCCGCATTCGGCAGTTATTCGCGCGGGTGCGCCGCCGGGTCGGTGCAACTCCCTGAAACCGGGCCAACTTGGCAAGCCATGCGCCTGTCGCGCAATCGCAATTGGGGGCATCCTCAGGCGATCGACTATGTGCAGGATCTCAGCCGGTTTGCCGCGAAACAACCGGGGTGGAATGGTCTCTATATCGGGGATATCAGCCAACCGCGGGGTGGGCCGATGACCTCGGGCCATCGTTCGCACCAGTTGGGTTTGGATATCGATATCTGGATGCTGCCGGGCGATAACATGCGCCTAAGCCGCAAAGCACGCGAGAATATCTCGTCTATATCCTTGCGCCGCGCGAACGGCGCGTATGTAAACGGCAACTGGACCAAGCAGCACCATGCGGTATTGCGCGAAGCCGCCAAGGACAAGCGCGTTGCCCGGATCTTCGTATTCCCGGGTGCAAAGGTGCAGATGTGCAATGACGAGAAGGGCAACAAAGCCTATCTGCGCAAGATCCGGCCATGGTGGGGACATCACTATCATTTCCACGTGCGGCTGAAATGCCCGAAAGGATCGAAAGGTTGTGTAAATCAGGACCCACCACCCAAGGGTGATGGTTGCGCCGAGGCACAGCAATGGGTGCGCAATATTCTGAACCCACCGCCACCTGATCCAAATGCACCAGCACCGAAAAAGCGTCGTGAGTTTCGTCTGGCTGATCTACCCCAGCAATGTACCGCCGTTCTGCAATCCAACTGATCACGGCGCTTCTGCTGGCAGGGACTGTTCAGGCGGTGGAGCTTAAGCAGGCTTCGCTGCTGGACAGCTATGTCTGGCGCGACAACGCCAACTGGTTCGGTGGATTTTCGGCGATTCATATCTCTGAAAACGGGCGGAACATGGTCGCTATCAGTGACCGGTCAACACTGATCACCGCGCGGATTGAACGAGATCAAGATACGATCAGAAACATCCAAATCCTTGACCAGTGGCCGATCCTGTCCAGCAAAGGCCGTATCTTGAAGGGGAGGGCAGGGGATTCCGAAGGGCTCGCCGTTGCTGCAGATGGCAGCGTTTACGTCTCGTTCGAAGGCGTTCACCGAGTCGTGCATTACACTGCCCCCGACGCCAATGGACGGGTTCTGCCGCGCCCGCGAGAGTTCCTGAATATGGACCTCAACGGCTCATTTGAAGCGCTGGCGATAGATGGTCGCGGGCGGTTGTATACGCTGACCGAAAAGACCCGCACTGTTCGGGGCGATATACCGGTCTATCGCTGGGATGGCGCACGCTGGTCAGCGCCTTTTGTGCTGCCGCCCCGTGGAAAGTTCCTACCGGTTGCAGCGGATTTCGGGCCCGACGGGAGGCTCTATGTGTTAGAGCGTGCGGTGGCTTTCATCGGCTTCCGCTCACGCCTGCGACGATGGGTGATCTCTGGCGACGTGCCCAAGGCCGAAGAAACGCTGTTTGAAACCGCTACCGGGGCCCATGACAATCTGGAGGGTCTTTCGGTCTGGCGCGATCAGAACGGGCGGTTGCGCGCAACCATGGTATCGGACGACAATTTTCGTTCCTTGCAACGTACCGAGTTGGTGGAATACTTGCTGCCTGATTGACAGGCCGCATACAATGGTCTAAACGCACGGCCTGCCTCGGGATGAGCCTGGGGCCAAGTCGCCGCTACCTTGTCAAAACGGGCATCTGAAAATGCAACGCAGCTTTATTCCCGGCATCCTTGCCATGGCCTCGATCGTCGTGGCCTCAAACATCCTGGTCCAGTTCCTGATCCTTGACGGCCTGTTGACCTGGGGTGCCTTCACCTATCCGTTGGCCTTTCTGGTCACCGACATCATGAACCGCGTCTACGGCGTGGGTCCGGCCCGCAAGGTCGTATTCGCCGGTTTTGTCACCGGTATCATCTGCTCGCTGATCGGCAGCCAGATCATGCTGCAGGGTGACGGCTTCACCTATGCCGCCGTGCCGCTGCGCATCGCAGTCGCTTCGGGCACCGCCTTCCTGATCGCGCAACTGACCGACGTCACTGTGTTCAACTCACTGCGTGGTGGACGCTGGTGGCGCGCGCCGCTGGTGTCGACACTGGTTGGCTCGGCGCTGGATACAGCGATCTTCTTTACCCTTGCGTTCTCGGCCTCAGTTACCGTCTTTGGTGCCAATGCAGATGCAGCGATCAACTGGGCGTGGGAGCCTGTGCCCTTCATGCTGTCCGGCCCGATGGCCCCGCTCTGGGTAACGCTGGCCTTCGCCGACTGGCTGGTGAAACTGTCGCTGGCGCTAATCGCCCTGATTCCGTTCAAGGTGATTGTTGCCCGTTTGACCGCCGCGCAGCCAGCATAAAAAAGTGCTTTGAGATTGGCGCATCTTGTGTCAGGCTCAGAGTTAACCGCAACAGATAGAAAAGGAGGTGATCCAGTGTCGAGAAAGAGATTGGAGAGAGGTGTTGGAACAACCGGGGGGATCGCCTGTTAAGGCAGCCCTTGGCGGAGCGCTCGCTCCGGCTGGTCGATTGATCTAACCGACCCAACCTCCTGAACTTTCGAAGGGCCGTCCCGCCGGGGCGGCCCTTTTTGTTTTCAACTGCGCCCTGTAAGGTCCGATCCATGTTGCGCATCACCGACGATATCGCCCTGCAAGACTGGGAAATGACCGAAAGCTTCGTGCGGTCCTCTGGTCCGGGTGGGCAGAACGTCAACAAGGTCTCCACCGCCGTTGAGCTGCGGTTCGAGGCCGCGCGCTCACCCTCCTTGCCTGATCCGGTCAAGACACGTCTGAAACGGCTGGCCGGACGTCGCTGGACCAAGGACGGCGCCATCATCATTCAATGTGAAGAAACACGCTCTCAGGCCCGCAACCGCGACATCGCGCGCGCCCGGTTGGCTGAACTGATCACGCGGGCTTTGGTCAATCCCAAGCGCAGGATCGCGACCAAACCCACTTATGGTTCGGTCAAGCGAAGGCTTGCTGCTAAGAAAGCCCGCGCGGATGTCAAAGCCCTGCGAGGCAAAGTGTCCGAAGATTGATCTGGCAGTTTCGCTGCACGTTGCTACTCTGCCGGTGCAAGACGCAGGGGAGGTAAAGCCATGAGGCTTGAGGGAAAAACCGCCATCGTAACCGGCGGCGCATCCGGGTTCGGCGCTGGGATTGCGCAAAAGTTCCTGACCGAAGGCGCCCGCGTGATGATCGCAGATATCAATGGCGAAGCGGCTTCCGACATGGCGTCTGCGGTCGGCACGAATGCCATCGCACAGCGCGTTGACGTCTCGGATGCGGCATCGGTTCAGGCCATGGCACATGCGGTGTCGGAAGAATTCGGAAAGCTTGATATTCTGGTGAATAATGCGGGCGTGACGCACCTGCCGGCCCCACTTGAGGACGTCGATGACGATGAATTCGACCGCGTCTTCGCCGTGAACATGAAATCCGTTTACCTGACCGCGCGCGCCTTTGTTCCGCAGATGAAGATACGCGGCGCGGGGGCGATCCTGAACGTGGCCTCAACAGCAGGCCTGTCGCCGCGGCCCAATCTGAACTGGTACAACGCCTCCAAAGGCTGGATGATCACCGCGACCAAGACGATGGCCGTCGAACTTGCCCCCTCGGGCCTGCGCGTCAACGCGATCTGCCCGGTGGCGGGTGAAACCCCGCTGCTGAAATCCTTCATGGGTGAAGACACCCCGGAAATCCGCGCCAAATTCCTGTCAACGATCCCGCTTGGTCGCTTCTCAACGCCCGAAGACATGGCAAACGCCGCCTGTTTCCTCTGCTCGGACGAGGCCAGCATGATCACCGGCACAGCCCTGGAAGTGGACGGAGGCCGATGCATCTGATCCGCCCTTCATCTGGCCATAAATATCTCCGCCGGAGGCAGCGCGCGCCAGCGCGATTTCCGGCCCAGTGTGCGAGACGAAAATGAACCCCGGACCCAGAAACCTGATCACTGATGTCGCTGGCCTCATGGTTGGCAATGCGCGCGATGATACGCTTAAATCAGGCACAACTGTCCTGACGGCGGACAACCCGTTCACAGCTTCGGTTCATGTGATGGGCGGCGCCCCCGGCACGCGTGAGACCGACCTTCTGGCGGTCGACAAAACTGTTGATCGGGTCGACGCGATTG
This sequence comes from Ruegeria sp. A5, assembly GCF_056543005.1. Classification (NCBI taxonomy): domain Bacteria; kingdom Pseudomonadati; phylum Pseudomonadota; class Alphaproteobacteria; order Rhodobacterales; family Roseobacteraceae; genus Ruegeria; species Ruegeria sp. A5. Next base: position 112,992 of record NZ_JBQGAV010000009.1, on the reverse strand, counting down.
CTTTGTCCGGCGGCTCGGCCTTTGGACTGGATGCGTGCTCGGGCGTTTCAGACGCATTGCGCGCTCAGGGGCGCGGATTTCAGGTCGGTTCGGCCGTCGTGCCCATCGTGCCGGGCGCGATTCTGTTCGATCTACTCAATGGTGGAGATAAGAACTGGACCGAAAATCCTTATCGCGATCTGGGGAAGTCTGCGTATCTCACCGCCTCACCAGAATTTGAACTGGGCTCGGTGGGGGCTGGTACCGGCGCATTGGCCGCGATGCACAAGGGTGGCTTAGGCTCGGCTTCGTTAAAGCTTGAGGGTGGCGTAACCGTCGGTGCGCTGGTTGCGGCCAATCCGCTTGGCAGCGTAACCACACCGGGTGATCGGCATTTTTGGGCTGCGCCGTTTGAGATCGATGACGAGTTCGGTGGATTGGGGCCAGACCCGGCCTCGGGCCTTGGTTCCTCTCTTGTCAGCCGCAAGGCGCAAATGATGCATTCTGTTCCGCCAGATCACGCAAACACCACGATTGCTATAGTTGCAACTGATGCAGCGCTGACCAAACCGCAATGCCAGCGTCTGGCGGTAGCAGCCCATGACGGCATCGCCCGCGCCATCGTGCCTGCGCACACGCCTGGCGATGGAGATCTGGTATTCGGTCTCAGCACCGGCGCGCGCACGGTTGGCCCCGAGGCGATGGCGATGATCGGCCATGCGGCCTCGATCTGTCTTGCGCGCGCGATTGCACGGGCGATCTATCTGGCTTCCCCCCGCGCTCGCGACCTGCTGCCCTGCTGGTCGCAGTTACATGACTTCGGTTAAGTACGACACCGATCGCCTGTGACACAGTGCCGTCGCGCGGCAATCTGCGCGTTGACTCTCTGCTGTGCCAGCGATCCATTCGGTGCAGCCAATTCATATCGGAGCAAAAGCTATGAATCGTATCCTTGCCACCGCAATTGCCGGTCTGCTGGCCCTTCCTGTCTATGCAGAAGGTGATGCCGAAGCGGGTAAGAAGACCTTCAACAAATGCAAATCCTGTCACATGATTGCTGACCCTGCGGGTGAAGTTATCGTTAAGGGCGGTAAGACGGGTCCGAACCTGTACGGAATCGCAGGCCGCACCGCCGGCACTGAAGAAGGCTTCAGATACGGCGACAGCATCGTGGCCGCGGGCGAAAATGGGCTGGTCTGGGATGAAGAGACTTTCGTGGCCTACGCCCAAGACCCCAAAGCATTCTTGAAAGACTATTTGGGGGAAACCTCGGCCAAGTCGAAAATGACCTTCAAGCTGAAGAAGGGCGCCGAAGACGTTTACGCCTATATCGTGAGCGTTTCGGGAGAGTAACTCCGCCAACAGGTTTACAGACGAACTTCGAAATGCCGCAGCCCCTGCGGCCTTTCGTGCGATTGATTGACATTGTAATCAGCGCCACTTTGGTGAAAACCGGTAAGGCCATGTGCACCGGAGATCGCCAACAGGAGACGACAGATGGGAATCTTGATCCCGGCTTGGGTTGAGGGCGAACTGACACCCGTCGACAAGCTGGAGGCGCATGAAAAGGGGCTGCGACACAAGGCTGTGTCCGTGTTTGCCGTGCGCGGGACCGAGATATTGCTGCAACGCCGGGCGATGGGCAAATACCACACGCCGGGTCTATGGGCGAATACCTGTTGTACGCATCCGGATTGGGACGAGAGCGCTTCGCATTGTGCCGTCCGGCGCCTGCGCGAAGAATTGGGCATCACCGGACTTTACCCCGAATACCGGCATCGATTGGAGTATCACGCCGATGTCGGCAACGGAATGGTCGAGAACGAGGTGGTCGACGTCTTTCTGGCCCATGTGCGTGGAGCCTTGAAAATCGAGCCTAACCCGGAAGAAGTGATGGATATCCGCTGGGTCGATTACCACGATCTGCTGGCCGAGGTGAAGCGGCACCCCGACCGTTTTACCCCGTGGCTCAAGATTTATCTGCACAATCACGCTGACACGATATTTGGACCTGACCTGATAATCTCGGCCAATTCATAACCCTGCCTTGCAAGGCGGACGCAAGCGGCATACATCAACGCGTCATGGCCAAGCAGAAGCAGAACACTGACCCGAATTACAAAGTGATCGCCGAAAACCGGCGTGCGCGCTTCGATTATGCGATCGAAGACGATCTCGAATGCGGTATTGTCCTGGAAGGGTCCGAGGTCAAATCCCTGCGTGCCGGTGGGTCGAACATTGCTGAAAGCTATGCGTCGGTTGATGACGGAGAGCTATGGCTGATCAACAGCTATATCGCGCCCTATGAGCAGGCCAAGGTCTTCAAACATGAAGAACGCCGCCGCCGTAAACTGCTGGTGTCACGCAAGGAACTGTCGAACCTGTGGAACGCGACCCAACGCAAAGGCATGACGCTGGTGCCGCTGGTGCTTTACTTTAATCACAAGGGTCGGGCGAAGCTGAAGATCGGCATCGCCAAAGGTAAGAAGCTGCACGACAAGCGCGAAACGCAGGCCAAGCGCGACTGGTCACGGCAGAAACAGCGCTTGATGAAGGACCACAGTTAGAACGCCATGGCCGCCTGAACCGCGCGTTGCCAGCGCGAATAGGCCGCGTCTCGGTCAGCAACGGGTTTTGCAGGCTCAAACCGCCGGTCCAGATCCCAGGTTTCGGCGAATCCGGCCTGATCCGGGTAGACACCCGCTTTCATGCCCGCCAGCCATGCGGCACCAAGCGCGGTGGTTTCCTGCATCACCGGGCGGTCGACCGGGGCGCCCAGAATGTCGGAAAGCCCCTGCATGGCCCAGTCCGAGGCGCTCATTCCGCCGTCGACGCGCAGGATCACGTCAGTCTCTGCGCCCCAATCGCCCTGCATTGCGTGCCACAGGTCGCGGGTCTGGAACGCGATGCTTTCCAGCGTGGCGCGCGTGATTTCGGCGCGGCCTGAATTGCGAGTCAGGCCAAAGATTGCGCCCCGGCAATCGGGTTTCCAATAAGGCGCGCCGAGCCCAGTAAAGGCAGGGACGAGAACAACGTGCTGGTTCGGATCAGCTTTGGCGGCCAGTTCACCGCTTTGCGGTGCGGTTTCGATGATTTGCAACGCATCGCGCAGCCATTGCACCGCCGCACCGGCAATGAAAATCGAGCCTTCAAGCGCATAGGTTTTCTGCCCGTCCAACTGATAGGCAATTGTCGTTAGCAGCCGGTTTTTCGATTCAACTGGCTGCGTACCGGTGTTGAGTAGTGCGAAACAGCCCGTGCCATAGGTGGATTTCATCATGCCCGGCTGGAAACAGGCCTGTCCGATGGTGGCAGCTTGCTGATCCCCCGCCACGCCGAGAATTGGAATATTACCGCTAAACAGGGAGGTCGATCCGAAGTCTGCGGCGCAATCGCGCACGTCGGGCAACAAAGCTTGGGGGATGTCCAGCAAGTCGCAGATCTCGGTACTCCATTCCCCTTTGTGAATATCGAATAGCAATGTGCGGGCCGCATTGGTGGCGTCGGTGGCGTGCACGCGCCCTTCTGTCAGTCGCCAGATCAGGAAGGTATCGATTGTGCCGAACAGCAGCTCTCCGGCGGCGGCACGGTCGCGTGCGCCGGGGACGGTATCAAGCAACCATTTGACCTTGGTGCCTGAAAAATAAGGATCTAGCAGCAGACCGGTCTGGGCAGTTACGTCATCCTCGCATCCCGCTTTGCGAAGACGCTCGCAAATCTCAGCGGTGCGACGGTCCTGCCAGACGATTGCGTTGTGAATGGGGGCCCCAGTGGCGCGATCCCAGATGACAGTGGTTTCGCGTTGGTTGGTAATCCCGATACCAGCGATCTGTGCCGCGGATACACCTATCGTTTGCATTACTTCACGGCAAACCGTCAGAACGCTGTCCCATATCTCCTCGGCATCATGCTCAACCCAGCCTTCCTGTGGGAAATGCTGTGTAAACTCGTGCTGCGCAGTGCCGACGCGCTGCATTTGCGCGTCGAACAGGATTGCACGAGACGATGTGGTGCCCTGATCGATTGCCAGAATATAGGTCATTCCTGCGCCCCTCCCGCTTTGGTTTTGCAGGACTTTAGCGCAAACACAACCAAACGTGCCAGAGGGGAAATCAGACCGGAGACACCGGTAGATTGTCGATCAGCCGCACGCCGTCGACCAAGGCTGCCGCAAACAGTCGTGCGGGTCGTTTGGCATGGGTCATAGGCTCCAGCGTTTCAGCGCAGCGTAGTTGCAGATACTCCACTTCGTTGAAGCCGGCGGCCAAAAGATCGGCCTGTGCCTGAGAAGCCAAAGCTTCGAATTCTTCGCCGTTTTCCAGCGCCTGAACAACTGCACGCATGATACGATGTTTTTCGGCTGCGATGGCCAGACCATCCTCGGATAGCCTTTGATTGCGCGAAGACATTGCGAGTCCCGAAGGTTCACGCACCGTGGGGCAACCAATCACCTCGATCGGGATATCGAGGTCGCGGGCCATCCGGCGGACGATCATAAGCTGCTGATAGTCTTTTTCCCCGAAATAGGCTCGATCCGCTTGCGTTTGCAGGAACAGCTTGGCGACAACTGTTGCCACACCATCGAAATGACCCGGGCGGAATTCTCCCTCCATCGCGTCGGTCAGACCCAAGACCGAGACTGTGGTGGCGAAGCCATCTGGGTAAATCTCATCCGGGTCGGGCACGTATATCGCATCGACGTTGTAAGGCGCGAGCTTTTTCGCGTCTTCTTGTTCGGTGCGCGGATAGTTGGCGAGGTCTTCGGGGTTGTTGAACTGCTTGGGGTTTACAAAGATCGTCACGATCACCCGGTCGCAAGCCGTCTTCGCGGCTTCGGCCAGCGACAGATGCCCCTGGTGCAGCGCACCCATGGTGGGGACAACTCCGATCACCTCACCATTCAGATGCCAATCACGGGTCAGAGCGCGCAAGTCTGCCAGTCGACGCAGAATAGGCGCGGTCATGACTTGGGTCCTTTGACGGGTACGGCATCGGCAAAGACATGTTCGTCTGCCGGGAAGCTTCGCGCACGAACCTCGGCTGCGTATTCAGCAATGGCGGCTTCGGCCAACGGGCCAAGATCAGCATAGCGTTTGACGAATTTCGGTTTGAAGGCGGTGAAAAAGCCAAGCATATCGTCCACCACCAGAATTTGCCCGTCGCACCCGGCCGAGGCACCAATGCCAATTGTGGGGATCGCAATCTCAGCGGTAATTCGGTTTGCCAAACCCTGCGGAACTTTCTCTAACACGACCGAAAACGCGCCTGCTTCGACGACGGCCTGGGCGTCGGCCAATACGGCATCGGCCTGTTCGTCGCGCCCTTGTACCTTATAGCCACCCAAAGTGTTTATCGACTGCGGTGTCAGGCCAATGTGTGCCATCACCGGGATCCCGCGTTTGACCAGAAACCGGATGGTTTCAGCCATCTCGACGCCACCTTCCAGCTTAACCGCCCCAGCTCCTGTTTCCGACATCAGCCGGGCTGCGTTGCGGAATGCCTGAGCCGGGTCATGCTCGTAGCTGGCGAAAGGCATGTCGATCACCATCATTGCCTTGTCCAGACCACGGGCAACGGCCTGGCCGTGCATGATCATCATCTCCATCGTCACACCAAGAGTCGACGTCAACCCGTGCAACACCATGCCGACGCTGTCACCGACCAGAACGAAGTCACAATGCGCATCCATCAACTGCGCCATCGGTGTTGTGTAGGCGGTCAACGAGACCAGTGGATCAGTACCTTTCCGGGCGCGGATATCCTCGGCGTTCGGGGCTTTCTTGCGGGCGGTGGCGCTCATGCTCGCTCCTCGCAGGGTTCATGTTGCAGCGCGGCATAGCAGATGCGGCAGGCGCAAAGAAACCCCGGTTGCGCCAACAATTCCTTGATTGACCCCGGGTTTGCGAGGACATTGGTCGCAGATCGGCCCGAAAAAAGCAGGGCTAGCCAATTTCAGTGGGGAGAGATTTTCATGACAAAGCAGCGCTTTCGCTCGTTCGCGTCGGCCCTGGTCCTTGGCGCGGGCCTGTTTGCCACGCAGGCCATGGCCAAATCTGACATCACCATCGCCATGCAGCTTGAGCCACCGCATCTGGACCCGACCAGCGCTGCGGCGCAGGCTATCGATTCGGTTGTCTACACCAATATCTTCGAAGGCCTGACCCGGTTCATGGGGGATGGCTCGGTGGTGCCGGGGCTGGCCGAAAGCTGGGAAATCTCGGATGACGGTACCGTTTACACATTCAAGCTGCGCGACGGTGTGACATTTCACGATGGCACAACGATGGATGCCGAGGACGTCAAGTTTACCCTTGATCGCGCCACGGCAGAAGACAGCGCCAATGCGCAGAAGGCTTTGTTTGCGGGCATTAAAAGTGTCGAGGTAGTGGACCCCCTGACCGTTCAGGTGACGTTGAATGAGCCGAACGGGAACTTCCTTTTCAATCTCGCCTGGGGTGACGCGGTGATCGTTGCGCCCGAAAGCATCGAGAATATCAAGACCAATCCGGTTGGCACGGGGGCCTTCACCTTCTCTGACTGGCTGCAGGGTGACAGCATCATCCTGAATCGCAACCCCGACTATTGGGGCGAACAGCCTGCGCTAGAGACCGCAACGTTTAAGTTCATCTCGGATCCGACCGCCGCCTTTGCCGCCATGATGGCCGAGGATGTAGACGTGTTCGACAACTTCCCCGCACCCGAGAATCTGCCGCAATTCGAGGCTGATCCGCGCTTTCAGGTTCTTGTCGGCTCGACCGAGGGGGAAACCATTCTGTCGACCAACAACAAACAAGCCCCGTTTGATGACATATTGGTCCGACAGGCATTGGCCCACGCGATTGACAGGCAGGCCATCATTGATGGGGCTATGTTCGGCTATGGCACACCCATCGGTACGCATTTTGCTCCGCATAACCCGGCTTACGTCGATCTGACCGGCAATTCGGCCTATGACCCGGAAAAAGCCAAGGCGCTGCTGGCCGAGGCCGGGTATCCCGATGGGTTCGAGACCACGCTGCACTTGCCGCCGCCTTCCTACGCCCGACGCGGGGGTGAAATCATCGCTGCGCAGCTGGCCGATATTGGCATCACCGCCGAGATCATCAATGTGGAATGGGCGCAATGGCTGGAAAGCGTGTTCAAGGGCAAGGAGTTTGGCCTGACCATTGTCAGCCATACCGAGCCGATGGATATCGGTATTTATGCCCGGCCCGACTATTACTTCCAATATGACAGCACCGACTTTCAGGCATTGATGGACACGCTGAATTCGACCACAGACCCTGATGAGCGCACACGTTTGCTGGGTGAGGCACAGCGCTTGATTTCGACCGATTACGTCAACGGGTACCTGTTTCAACTTGCCAAGCTTGGCGTGGCCAAGGCCGGTGTTGAGGGGCTATGGGAAAACGCACCCACGGCAGCGATTGATCTGACCGGGATCAGTTGGTCCGAATAGAAGAAAAGAGTTGGACCGGGGCGATGGCCAGCGCCCCGGCGCGAACTGTTGCACCATGAAACCCACAAAGAATCTGGTTTGGCGGGTTTCTTTTGTCTATCTTCTCGTGCCTTAGGCGCTGGACCCACACGGGATGTGACCCTAACGTTTCCAAATGCTCCGCTACGCCCTCAAACGTCTGCTGTCGCTGATCCTGAGCCTGGCCGTCGCCTCGGTTGTCATCTTTGCAGTGATCGAGGTCGCGCCCGGTGATCCGGCGTCGTTCATGCTGGGCGTGAACGCGCAGGCCGATACATTGACCGCGCTGAGAGCTGAACTGGGCCTCGATGTCTCGAAGATCGAGCGGTACTTTAACTGGGTCGGCGGGATGCTGGTTGGGGATTTTGGTACGTCCTACACCTATCGCACACCCGTGTCGCAGATGATCGCAGATCGATTGTGGGTGTCATTGCCGCTGGCTTTATACGCGCTGACCCTGTCCACGCTGATTGCTTTCCCCGCCGGTATCTACGCAGCCTCACGGCGCGGCAAACCGGGTGATCTGACCGTGATGGGTGCGACTCAGCTTGGTATCGCGGTGCCGAATTTCTGGTTCGCGATGATGCTGGTGCTGGTCTTTGCCATCAACTTGCGCTGGTTCAATGCCGGCGGGTTTGCAGGGTGGGAGAACGGCATTTGGACCGGTCTACATTCGCTGACCCTTCCAGCCATTGCATTGGCCCTGCCGCAAGCGGCGATCCTTGCGCGGGTTATGCGCTCGGCTCTGTTGGATATTCTGGCCGAGGATTTTATGCGCACCGCACGCGCCAAGGGCCTTTCGCGTCGGCAGGCGCTTTGGCGACACGGAGTGCGGAATGCTCTGATCCCGGTACTGACGATCATTGGACTCCAATTTTCCTTCCTGCTGGCGGGTTCGATCATCATCGAACAGGTGTTTTATCTACCCGGCCTCGGGCGGCTGGTTTTTCAGGCCATATCGGCGCGCGATCTGATCGTCGTGGAATCGGTAGTTATGCTGCTGGTCTTTGCCGTCATCATGGTGAACTTTTTTGTCGATCTGGCCTATGCCGCAGTCGATCCAAGGCTGAGGAGCAGGACATGAGCCGCAACCTGATCCTTGGCGCGACGCTGTCCTCACTGGTGGTGTTGGCAGCGCTGGTGTCCTTTGTCTGGACCCCATACGACCACGCCGCGCTGAGCATTCCGGCCAAGCTGCAGCCACCTAGCGCGCAGCACTGGTTCGGTACCGATCATTTCGGACGCGACATGTTCTCGATGATCATGGTTGGTGCGCGCACCTCGATTGCGGTGGCGCTGGTCGCGGTCGGGATTGGTATGGCGCTGGGCGTCCCCTTGGGTCTGGCCGCCGCTGCGCGCAGTGGATCGTGGCTAGATGAATTCATCATGCGCGGCAATGATCTGGTCTTTGCATTCCCCTCTCTCGTCATCGCCATTCTGATCACTGCCGTCTTTGGTGCCGGGGCCATTAACGCGATCATCGCCATCGGTATCTTCAACATCCCCGTTTTTGCCCGCATCACCCGAGGCGCAGCTTTGTCTCTTTGGGAGCGCGAGTTTATCCTTGCCGCCCGCGTGTCAGGCAAAGGCGCGGCACGGATATCGGCTGAACATATCCTGCCCAATGTCGCCAATCTGCTGATTGTTCAGGGAACAATCCAGTTCTCACTTGGTATTCTGGCCGAGGCTGGGCTGTCCTATGTCGGTCTTGGTGCGCAACCCCCTACGCCAAGCTGGGGCAGAATGCTGGCCGATGCGCAGACGATGGTTAGTTTTGCCCCGCATTTGGCTCTGATTCCAGGTCTTGCCATCATCGTGACGGTTCTGGGCCTGAACCTTCTGGGAGATGGCTTGCGCGATTGGTTGGACCCTCGGATACGGGTGGCCCGCGCATGAGTCTTTTGCAAATCAAGGACCTCTCGTTGGCTATCCATGGCACGCCGATTTTAAAGAAGATCAACCTGTCGATTGCCCCTGGGCAGATCGTGGCTGTGACCGGAGAAAGCGGTTCGGGCAAATCAATGACAGCCTTTGCCGTGATGCAGTTGCTGCCAAACGATGCCGAATTAGATGGGGTGCTAGAGTTAGAGGGCCAGAACCTACTGAACCGGTCTGAGGCCGAGATTTGTGCGTTGCGGGGCGCTGCGATCGGAATGGTTTTCCAAGAGCCGATGACTGCCCTGAACCCGGTGAAGACCATCGGCGATCAAGTTATGGAGACTATCCTGATCCACAAGGCCATGCCCCCGGCCAAAGCGCGCGCTCGGGCCGAAGAGGTTCTGGCCCGGGTTGGATTGCCAACCGACAGGTTTCCGTTGAAGCGTTATCCTCACGAACTGTCAGGCGGTCAGCGCCAGCGAGTGGTGATCGCCATGGCGATTGCACTGCGCCCCCGACTGTTGATTGCGGATGAGCCGACAACGGCGCTTGATGTGACCACGCAGGCGCAAATCCTTGATCTGCTTAAAGGGCTCGTGTCGGAATACGGCATGGGTCTGTTGATGATCACGCATGATTTGGCGGTGGTTGCCGACATGGCGGATCAGATCGTGGTCATGCGGCATGGAGAGGTGGTTGAAACGGGCGCAACAGATCATCTCCTGCGCCATATGCAGCACCCTTACACCCGTATGCTGTTCGAAGCTTCGGGGCATCAAGTCAACCTGCCGACCTCTCCTGCACCGCGAGCGTTGCTTGAGGTCGAGAACGTGGTGCGGGACTACCGTCTGCCCCGAACGCGCCTGTTTGCCACGCCCGGTCATCATCGGGCTGTCGATCAGGTCAGCTTTACCCTGAATCGGGGGGAGCGTTTAGGGCTGGTTGGAGAGTCCGGTTGTGGAAAATCGACCCTAACACGAGCCATTTTAGGCTTGGAGGAGGTGCAGCAAGGCCGCATTTCCCTTGATGGCCAGCCTGTTTTCACCGGCCACAAACCCAATCTGGCAGTGCGACGCAAGATGCAGGTGGTGTTTCAGGACCCCTATGGCAGCTTCAATCCTCGCCACCGGGTCGCGCGCCTGATCACCGAGCCATTTCATTTGCTGGACACCCCGCCAACCGGTTCTGAACGGCAGGATCGCGTCGCTGAGATGCTTACCGCCGTTGGCCTAAGCCCCGATGATGCGGGCCGCTACATTCACGAATTCTCGGGTGGGCAGCGGCAACGTATCGCTATTGCGCGCGCTCTGATTATTCGACCCGAGTTGATCCTGTTTGATGAGGCTGTCTCGGCGCTGGATGTCTCGGTCCGCGCCCAAGTTCTCGACCTGCTGGCCGAGCTTTGTGCGGCTTACGATCTGACTTACCTGTTCATCAGCCATGACCTGAGCGTGGTTCGAACCATCACCGACCGTGTGCTGGTAATGCAGGCCGGCAAGATTGTGGAACAGGGTGAAACCGAGCAAGTCTTCACAGAGCCTCAGCATCCTTACACACGAACTCTGATCAATGCGGCACCGAAATTGCCGGAGACAGGACGAGGCGCTGCATGAAAAACCCCCGTATAGAGCCTGATATTGGAGCTTCCGATGACTAACCCCCACTGGTTCGATCCCAACCTTTGCCTGATCGGCGGAGAATGGAAAATGCCCGCGTCCGGTCAAACCTTGCCGCTGGTGAATCCCTCGGACGGTTCCGAAATTTGCCAGATCGCTCGAGGTGGCCAAACCGATATCGACGCTGCAGTGCGGGCCGCCCGATCCGCGTGCGATGGCGATTGGGGTCGCATGACGGCCCTGGAGCGAGGGCGTATCCTCACCCGACTGGGGCAACTGGTTATGGACCGAGTGGATGATCTGGCACAGCTAGAGGCGATGGATGTCGGCAAACCGCTGACCCAAGCGCGGGCAGATGCGGTAGCATTGGCGCGGTATTGCGAATTTTATGGTGGTGCTGCGGATAAAGTGATGGGCGAGACCATTCCCTATCTGGATGGCTATACCGTCTACACGTTGCGCGAGCCGCACGGTGTGACCGGCCACATCGTGCCGTGGAATTATCCGATGCAGATCATTGGCCGTTCTGTCGGGGCGGCGCTGGCAATGGGTAACGCCTGTGTTCTGAAACCGGCGGAAGAGGCCTGCCTGACCGCACTGGCCTTCGCGCATCTGGCGATACTAGCGGGCTTGCCGCCCGGGGCCTTGAACGTGGTACCTGGTCTGGGGGCAGAGGCGGGCGCGGCCTTGTCGGCACATCCGGGTGTGGATCACATCTCATTCACCGGTTCGGTCGCGACAGGCGCGTTGGTTCAGCAGGCGGCGGGTCGAAACGTTGTTCCGGTGACACTGGAACTGGGCGGCAAGTCGCCGCAACTGGTTTTCGATGACGCCGATCTGGATGCCGCGCTGCCGTATCTGGTGAATGCGGGTATACAGAATGCGGGCCAGACCTGCTCGGCCTCGTCGCGCATTCTGGTGCAGCGCGGTGTTTATGATGCGGTGAAATCCCGTATGGCCTTGGCATACCAAGAGCTTACCGTCGGTCCGGCGATCCGGGATTTGCGCGTTGGTCCGCTGATCTCAACACGGCAAAAAGAAATCGTGACCGGTTTCCTTCACCAAGGCTCGGACTTGGCGATTGCCGCCGAGGGCCAGATTGCGGCTGGCGCACCCGAATCCGGCGCATATGTCAGGCCCACATTGTTCTCGGATGTGCCGCCCGATCATGCCTTGGCGCGGGATGAGATCTTTGGCCCCGTACAGGTTCTGATCCCGTTTGACACCGAGGAACAGGCTCTAACCATAGCAAATAGCACCGAATATGGCCTTGTTGCCAGCGTCTGGACCCGAGATGGTGGGCGGCAGATGCGGCTGGCCAAGGGTTTGCGTTCGGGGCAGGTGTTCATTAACAACTACGGCGCGGGCGGAGGTGTCGAGCTGCCTTTTGGCGGCGTTGGAAAATCCGGCCACGGCCGCGAAAAAGGGTTCGAGGCACTTTATGGTTTCTCACAACTGAAAACGGTTGCGGCCTACCACGGCTAAACGATCACTTCGATCGGCTCCTGCGCTCCAACGCCAAAGACGCGCTTGTACCGCTCAATCTGCTCGGCGGGTCCCATCGCCTTTTCTGGGTTGTCAGATAGTTTGACCGTCGGGTAGCCATTGGCCGAGACCGCCTTGCAGACTAGCGAAAAGGGAGCCAATGCGTCATTCGGTACAAGTTCGCGGAAGTCATTGGTCAGCAACGTACCCCAGCCGAACGAGACATTGGTTTGATCCGCGAACTGAGCGTGCAATTCGCGTATCTTGTCCACATCTAACCCGTCCGAGAAAATAACCCGCTTCTGCGTCGGGTCTTCGCCGCGTGATTTCCACCAGTCTATTGCGATTTTTGCGCCGGTTGCGGGGTCGCCGCTGTCAACGCGAATGCCGGTCCAGCCTGCCAGCCAGTCAGGCGCGCGGTCCAGAAACCCTTTGGTGCCATACGTGTCGGGCAGAATGATCCGCAGATTTCCATCATGTTCCTCGTGCCAGTCGCTGAGGACGTCATAGGGCGCCTGCGCAAGCGCGGCGTCGTCTTCGGCGAGCGCAGAATACACCATAGGTAGTTCATGTGCGTTGGTGCCAATAGCCTCAACTTCGCGTCGCATTGCGATCAGACAGTTGGACGTTCCGGTAAAGGACGAGCCCAAACCTTCAATCATGGCCTGCACACACCAGTCCTGCCAAAGGAAGGAATGCCGCCGCCGCGTGCCGAAATCCGCGATCCCAAGCCCCTCAATAGTGCGAAGCTGGGCTATCTTTTCCCATACGCGTGTCATTGCACGGGCATAGAGCACCTGTAGTTCGAACCGGCGCATATCGTTCAGAACCGCGCGTGAGCGTAATTCCATCAGTACGGCCAGCGCCGGGATCTCCCATAGCATGACCTCGTGCCACTTGCCCTCAAAGGTCAGCTCATACTGATCACCCTTACGTTCCAGATGGTAAGGGGGCAGGCGCAGGTTCTCGAACCATTCCATGAAGTCCGGGCGGAACATCTGACGCTTGCCGTAGAATGTATTGCCCCGCAACCACGTGCTTTCCCCACGACTCAGACTTAGCGAGCGGATGTGATCCAACTGCTCGCGCAGCTCGCCTTCATCGATCAAACGGGCCAATGGCACGTGATTCGACCGGTTGATCAGCGAAAACACCACATCGGTTTGGGGCTTATTTCGAAACACTGACTGGCACATCAGCAGTTTGTAGAAATCTGTGTCGATCAATGACCGGATAATCGGGTCAATCTTCCATTTATGATTGTAGACCCGCGTCGCGATATCGACCATGGGGACCTCCTGCAATTTCCGTTGTTAGATCAATCGGAGCACGAAATGGCAAGAGTCGCGGAATTGGGAACAATGCCCACGACAGAACACATTACGGGCTTATTGTAGGTTTCCTTCACGCTTTAGTGAGGGGTGGGGATGGAACTGAAGGTTGAAGTTAGTGAATGAGTCTCGAGTACGATTTTGACATTGTTGCAATAGCTCCGGATGAGGTTGATCCTGAGCATGGGCAAACATCGATAACTGGGCGGCCCCCGGTGCGGGCGCGGTTCAGGGATATCAAGACGGCAGACGCTTTGCGCGCTGCATCGCCCAAGATTCGCAGAATATTTCTGGAATCAGGATTTAGCCTGGACGAGTCGGATGGGCATCTTGCCCGAGGTTATTTTCGGCCAGAAGAGGCTGAAGATCGCCTCCTGATCCTAAAGCGGCTTTTTGCGAATATCCGGAATATGGGTGTCCAGGGAGAGTATAGTGGTGAGTTCGATTTCCATCACTTCTTGGGCCATATCAGGACCGCAAAGCCCGGGACCGTGAACCGGAAAATGCCCGAGCGACCATTGCAAGCGCCACGCCCAAGACCAGTGCGTCCAAAGCGTCGCACGGTTTCTGGGCGTATCGGTTTCGCGTTAGGTCTTGCCGTGATCCTGTTTGTGTTTCTGAAACTGCTGGCCGAGCATGGTGCCGCGCTTTGATCCTCAGGCCAGTGTCACACCTGCTGCGCGCATGGCCTGTTCTGCGACAGCCAAAGATCCGTCCATATCAATGGCGCGGCACAAGTTGCTTAAGACAGTGACATCAAACCCCAGCTGTGCCGCATCTACCGCCGAATAATGCACGCAGAAATCTGTCGCCAAACCGACCATGGTCAGCTGCGTGATCCCGCGCGTCTCAAGATAGCCTTTTAGACCAGTGGGCGTGGAATGGTCGTTTTCGAAAAACGCGCTATAGCTATCGATAGCGCTGCGAAATCCCTTGCGGATGATCAGATCGCCATCTGTTCGCAAATCCGCATGGAAGTTCGCGCCTGCGCTGCTCTGAACACAGTGATCGGGCCACAAGACCTGAGGGCCATAAGGCATGTCGATCATCTCGAACGGCGCTTTGCCAGTATGAGAACTGGCGAATGAAGAATGCCCCGCCGGGTGCCAATCCTGTGTCAGGATCACCGTATCGAACGTATCCATGATCGCATTGATCGGTGCGACGATCTCGTCCCCTCCGGCTACGGCAAGCGCGCCGCCTGGGCAGAAGTCATTCTGAACATCGATAACGAGCAGGGCGTGGGACATGCTGGCCTCCTAAAGTCGTGTTATCGGTATGGTGCGCAGCGGGTATCGTCAATCCGGTCTCTTGTGTGTTTTTGCCAAGGGCATTAGATCGCCCACATGTACACAATCGCTGCCCTCTATCATTTCACGCGTTTTCCCGACCCCGATGCGCTGCGCCCAGCTTTGCACGAGCTTTGCCGCGCGCACTCGGTAAAAGGCACCCTGCTGTTGGCGCAAGAAGGGATCAATGGCACCATCGCCGGACCCCGCGCAGGTATCGATGCGGTTCTGGCGCATATCCGTGCGTTGCCAGGATGCAGTGATCTTGAGTGGAAAGAGGCGACTTCGGACCACCCGCCCTTCGGCAAGATGAAGGTGCGGTTGAAGAAAGAGATCGTGACTATGGGCCAGCCCGATGTCGATCCCCGCGCAAATGTCGGGAACTACGTCGAGCCTGAGGACTGGAACGCGCTGATCCGTTCGGATGATGTGGTGGTGATCGACACCCGCAACGATTACGAGGTGGCGATTGGCACGTTTGAGGGTTCAATAGACCCTAACACAACCAGTTTCCGCGATTTCCCGGCGTGGTGGGAACAGAACAAGGACCGCTTTCACAACAAACGCGTTGCGATGTTCTGCACCGGTGGCATCCGGTGCGAAAAATCCACCAATTATCTGCTGGGGCAAGGGGTCGAGGATGTCTATCACCTGAAGGGTGGCATCCTGAGGTATCTGGAAGAAACGCCACTCGAAGACAGCACTTGGCAGGGTGAGTGTTTTGTCTTCGACAACCGCGTCTCAGTTGGTCATGGTCTGGTCGAGGGGCCGCACAAGCTATGCCATGGTTGCCGTCGCCCGATCCTGCCCGAAGATGTGAAACGCCCTGAATACGAGCATGGCGTATCCTGCCATCGGTGTATCAATGAGACTTCAGAACAGGACAAGGCGCGGTTTCGCGAGCGACAAAAGCAGATACAGCTGGCCCGCGCGCGGGGCGAGGAACATCTGGGTTCTGACTGAAATCAGCTTGCAGGCCGCGTTTGAAATCGGATGATTGTGCGCAAGCCCAACCGACGGAGCGCTCATGACCCACGAACCCAGAACCCTGGAAGAATGGAAATCAACTTTGCTGGCGGCGCTTGGACTGGTCTTGGCAAGCTTTCTTGCGTGGTACGGTCTGTCGCGCCTGAACGAAGCCACTGCAGGCGACACCATTGGCACGCTTTCCTCGGTAGGCCTTCTAATCTGGATCGCCTCGCAGTCCTGGTACTACATGACCCAGGTGAAATCCCCCCGGAGGTTGTTGTTCCTGATGGGGGTGTCCTTCATCCAGGTCGTGCCATTCCTGTTCGCAGCCGTCTACGGCGCGTTTGGATATAACGAACATTGTGTGATCGGCGCCGAAGGGCCAGCCGATATTCTGTATTTCTCATACGTCACCTTCACAACGGTCGGATATGGGGACATGTCCCCAACCGGCTTTTGCCGTGGGCTGGCTGTGGCCGAGGCCGTGACGGGTTACATCCTGTTGGGCATGTTTGTGGCCGCCGCCGTCGCGCTATACGCGCGCAACCACGGCAAATAGAGCGATCTATTTATTATGATCGATCCAGCGCGACATCATTTGTTTGTCGCGGAAACACTCGGACGGGATCGGGCGGCGCTTGCTGCGCGAGATACGTTCGGCAAAAGCAACCTGCTTACCTGTTGGGTAGTTTGCAAAGGGCGACGGATCATGCGGCTTATGGGCTGAAATCCAGTCCGACAGGGATTTGCGGTCACGCTGCGCCTCGACCGGAATCTCAAGCGCTGATTGTTGCGCGATGGCGCGGGCAAAGCGCATCTGCCGATCTGTAACTGGCAGCAGGTGATAGTCGTTTGTCGGGCCGCTCAGGGCGGAATTTCGCATGTTCTGGGCCATCGGGTAATCCTCTGACTATGTAGAACATAAATAGAACATTAACCTTTCGTTTCAAGGGAAGACCCTTTGGGTTAGGCGAGAACCTGCCAATTTGCGGCTTGATTGACTGATCAGTCAATAATCGATAGTTCGATTCTCAACGTACGCGATCTCTTTGCCTAAAGAGATTTCTGAACACAGAGGGAACCGGCATGAAGTTTCAACCTAAGGCCAGCCATTTCATCGATGGCGAGTATGTCGAGGACACCAATGGCGCGCCCATCGGCGTTATCTACCCCGCCACCGGAGAGGTCATCGCACGGCTGCATTCCGCCACGCCTGAGATTGTTGAAAAGGCTCTAAACAGTGCAAAATCGGCCCAAGCGGCTTGGGCTGCCCTATCGGGCACCGAGCGAGGCCGTGTGCTGCGACGCGCGGCCGACATCATGCGGGATCGCAATCGTGACTTATCGATTATCGAAACCCATGATACCGGCAAACCTCTGCAGGAAACGCTGGTGGCCGACGCTACCAGCGGCGCGGATGCGCTGGAGTATTTTGGCGGTCTGGCGGCCTCGCTGACCGGCGAACATATCCCTCTGGCAGACGGGGATTTTGTCTATACTGTCCGCGAGGCGCTGGGCGTTTGTGTGGGCATTGGGGCATGGAACTACCCGACGCAGATCGCTTGCTGGAAGGGTGCCCCGGCGTTGGCGTGCGGAAACACAATGATCTTCAAGCCTTCCGAGACTACTCCGCTGTCGGCATTGCAAGTAGCCGAGATTTTGATCGAGGCAGGTGCACCCAAAGGCGTCTATAACGTTGTTCAGGGCTACGGTGACGTAGGCGCCAGCCTGGTGACCGACCCCCGAGTGGCCAAGGTCTCGCTAACAGGGTCGGTTCCAACGGGTCGCAAGGTGTACGCTGCTGCCGCCGATGGCATGAAACATGTCACCATGGAATTGGGTGGCAAGTCCCCGATGATCGTGTTCGACGACGCCGACATCGAAAATGCCGTGTCAGGCGCCATTCTGGGAAATTTCTATTCCTCGGGACAGGTCTGTTCCAACGGCACTCGAGTTTTTGTGCAAAAGGGAATCAAGGAAGCGTTCCTTAAGCGCCTGTCTGAACGCCTTGCTACGGCGAAAATCGGCGACCCGATGGATGAAGAGGTCAACTTTGGCCCGATGGTCAGCGAAAACCAGATGAATATCGCGCTTGGCTATGTCGAAAAGGGGAGGGCCGAAGGCGCGCGGCTGATCTATGGCGGCGAACGGGTCGAAGGCGATGGTTTCTACATGCAGCCCACGGTTTTTGCCGATGTTAAGGACGATATGACAATCGCGCGCGAAGAGATTTTCGGCCCCGTGATGTCGGTGCTGGACTTCGACACCGAAGAAGAGGTTTTGGCCCGTGCCAATGACACCGAATTCGGTCTGGCCGCCGGCGTCTTCACCAACGACCTGACCCGCGCCCACCGCATCGTGGCAGGTTTTGAGGCGGGGACTTGTTACATCAACACTTATAACCTGGCCCCGGTAGAGGCACCGTTCGGCGGATCTAAGATGTCGGGTGTCGGTCGCGAGAACTCGAAACTGGCAATCAACCACTTCAGCGAGATGAAGACAGTCTACGTCTCGATGAATGATGTGGAGGCCCCATACTGAATAAATCCGGTTAAATAGTCTCTGTTCTTGACAGTTCACGTCGGGGGCAGAGCACATGCCGGTTCGTACATATGGCTAAATTCCTCAAGACGACTCGTCCGCAAACCGGAGATCAGCCTGTGAAAACACACGCCCAAGCTTTTGTGATCGGTGCAGTTTGATCCTTTATCATCTGGCCAAGTTTGGTTGGATTGACGTGGCGATGCTGGAAAGGGCGAGCTATCTTCGGGCCAACCCCAGACCATGTCCCCGGCACGATACGCAATGCCAATTGTAGCGATTGTTTTGGCGGTGCATGTTCGCATCTGGGCTGAACACATTTCTGGGGCGGGTCTGCCGGATCCCGATGTGGCAACCGTAATGCCCTGGAATACGGTTTCAGAAAGTCTGAGTCACTCGGCCTGGTTTACCAAGGGCAGATGTGGTGATCGTAATTTCAGATAGAGTTGTCCAAGAACCAGCACACTTGAACGCGTGCGGTGGTCCTGAATGATCATTGAGCCAGCTGTAGATCTTCGACACGTTCACTGAGTTTACCGCCACTGTCCTATGGGCATCATGGATTGGTGCACAGGAAGGCCAAATGAATTCAATACCTTTGTTAGAGGCTGATTTTGGCGTCTATCAGCCTACAGGTCAAAGCAGTTACGACTGTCTCTGCAAGAACAGACATCCAAGGTTCAGTTCGGGTCGATTGTGCGCACTGTCTCAAGCATTTCAATGATCTGCGCGCGTGCGATGGTGCTGTCCTGTATTAGCATTGCGGCGTCCGACAATGGCTTGTCCGGCTGTCGCGCAACCGGCTTGATCAGGGACGTTTGGATGCGGGACAAATCGGTGAAGGTGTTTGACCTCGCTTCATCCGCACCGCCGGAGCCCGCCAACCAGTTGTATCGATCGGCCATCTCGTGCTTCCCGCCTGCCTGCAATGCGCGCGCGGCGGCATCGAAATCCTGTGTTTGCATCATGGCCTGGGCGCGCAACTCTTGCGCGGTGTCCGAGGAATCGTCCGCGATTTCCAGCAGCGCCTGACGGGGGCGGTTGCCCATCAGAGCCGCCTTTGCCCGAAGCCGAGCACGATCACGGCTGCGTTCCCGATCTTGCGGTCGGTTTGCCAGCGCGTAAGCCTGCGCTGAAAACCCAAGGTCAGCCAATCGCTCTGCCATGGACACGGCAGTTTCGACCGCCAGCGCGTTGCGTCGCTTGTCCTTCAATTCCATCACATGGCGCAGGAAAGTGATGTCGTCCGCCCGCTCCGCCAGCAATTGGAACACCTGATCTCGTGTCCTCTGCCATTCGTCGGAATCTGAGACATCCTGAAAACCGGCAAGAGCTCCGGTAAAATCCTGCGACAAAGCCATCGCCAAAGCGTGAGCACGCGCCAACATCGGGCCAAGTTCGGACTTCCGAAGCTCGCGCGCATAACTTGCAGCTAAATCGAGGTCGCGGGGCGAGACCGTACCCCGGTCCGACCACCGCTTTTCGATCAACCGCGCGAGGGCCAACGGCGCATCGGTCGCGGCATCGGGCGCCGATATGACCTCGGCTAACAGCGTTTCTGCGGTATCGGTATCCCCTGCAGCATCCGCGATTTTGGCTTGGGCAAAGGTTACATCAGCGGGTTCATCCTCTAAGATCCGTTCGACCGCACGCAAGATCCGGCGCGATGCTTCAAGTCGGCCTGCCGAGACAAACATCTCGGCGATATCCGGGCCGAGATGTCGCCTGAGATGCCACGGCAGCCGACCAAAACTGCGTTCGATCGCCTTCACATGCGCATCGGATTGAAGTTTACTCTCACTCAAAAGCGCCCAGAGTGCGGCGGCACCATCACATCTTTGCTGCCCTTCCAAAGGGTTCGGCGTCGGTGCAGGCAACCCGTCCATCACTGATGCGATGGCCGCTACTCTGCGCTGCTCAACCGAGGTCTCCGACAACAAAGACAGGGCTTGGTGCGCTTCTACACCGAACCCGAAATACGTATAGAGCTTCGCCAAATCCATTGCATACGCCTGGTCGACACGATCGAATTCCTGAAATAGCCCGACCCGCAATTCGGCCACATCCTCGGAAAATGATCGAGCGCCCGACCACGTCTCAAAACCCAGTTCGCTGACCGTGATACATTCCGGTTTGCTATCAATCTGAGGAACTGCCAGATTGCCCAGCCCCGAAACCTCATCGAGCACTGAAGACAGTCGCAGATTTGGCACCAGCTTTTCCGAAGATCGCAGCGGACCAAAACTGGACGATTCCCTGCGTCCGACACCTGCCAGTTCAAGATCAACAACCTCTCGATCAGCGCTTTGCAATATACGTGATGCCAACTGCTCCTCAAAATTTCGTTGATTTAACTGCAGCAAAGGCAAGGCCAGTTCGGTGGCTGGAATATCAGTAGGTAAGGGTTTTGGGGCCGGGATACTTGCAGTCCTGGGAAGCGCCTCTGGCTCTACCGGGTCATTTGCAGGTGTACCCTGGCCGGGTGCGATATCTATGACAACCATAGTTTGGCGATGCAGAAATGCCGTTGCCACGCAGTCGCACCCAAATGTCATCTCCAACGCTGCACCTGGCCCGGCCTGTTGAAGCGATTGCAGACGGTTCCCCGACAGGCGGTCGAAGACAGCTGCAGTGTTGAATGTCGCATCATCGATGCCAATGCTCAGCCGCGCGCCGTTCTCGACCGGATCCAACATCCAACCGGTGCCAGAAGGGACCTGCACCACCAGACGCGTGTATCCCTCATGCTCGCCCGATCGCACGGTCAAAGCCTGTGCTGACGCGCTTGTGCCCCATGCGAGCAAGACCAAAGACAATGCGCGGATCATGCTGCAGCCTGCTTGAGTTCCTTAAGCGCGTCTTCAAGTTCTGAGAAACCGGGCCGGTTGTGGGTCGGTGTGTTCTGGCGGCCGACCTCAATACACATGGCCGCGTTGTGGTTGTGAAGATTAGCCACCAGAACCTCTTTGATGAGTTGGTAAAAGTGGTTGTCTTCTTCGACAACAGATTTCAGCTTGCCCGCAAAAGGGCCCACCAATCCATAAGCCAGAAAAACCCCCAGAAACGTCCCAACCAACGCGCCGCCGATCAGCTTACCTAGGACTTCCGGTGGTTGGTCGATTGATCCCATCGTCTTGATCACACCCAGAACGGCGGCCACGATCCCCAGAGCGGGCAACCCGTCAGCAACGGTTTGCAGCGCGTGGCTTGAATGCATGGCATGGTGGAAGTTCGCCTCCATCCGCTTCTCCAGCACCTCCTCAACCTGGTGCGGGTCGTCATAGTTCATCGCCGCCGAGCGCATGGTGTCACAGATCAGGTCCACCGCTTCTTTGTCGGCTTGAATCTTGGGATATGCGGAAAATAGCGATGAGCTTCCCGGCTCTTCAATGTGCTGCTCTACCTCGACCGGGTTCGCGCGTGAGATCCGGATCAGAGAGAATAACAAGCATAACAGATCGCGATAATCCTCGGGCTTCCATTTGGGTCCTTTGAAAACTTTCGCGATATCCTTGGCGGTGTGTTTTACGCCGCCGATATCATTGCTGATCAGAAATGCGCCGACTGCGGCCCCTCCGATCATCATCATCTCGAAGGGCAGTGATTTCATAATGATGGCCATCTTGCCGCCTGCGGCAAGGTAGCCGCCGAATACCATGACAAAGATGACGGCAATTCCGATGAGCCCGATCATGAAAGGTCTCCAGCGTTGAGGGTGCAGATAGATATGGCCATGAGGGTCATTCCTGTGGGGCACGTGCATTGCGCCCGGCCATGATCACGCTGATGGAGTAAGCAGCCTCGGGGCTGAGACCGGCCATAACTTCAGCGGCAGCTTCCGGTGGCATGCGAGACAGGAAGCCAGCGGCGAATACCGCGTCCATCGTTTCGAACAACGCGGCGGCATCTTTGGGCTTCATGCTCTGATACACGTCAGTCAGTTGTGTCAGATCGTTTTCGGCGGCCTTTTCGGCAATCGCCACCGTTTCACGCAGAGCGTTCTCGGCGTCCTCCAGCATGGTGAGCCGGGTTTCGATGGCCTGATCGGCAATGTCGAGCGCCCGTTCCCGGTCCAAAATCGTGCTTTCACGCTGGTTTAGAGTCTTTTCACGGCGCAATAGTTCCGTAAGCAGCAATTGTAGATCTGCCGCATTCGCCTCTTTGCGTTCACCACCGACCGGCGAGGCCATGTTTGGTTCCGCGCCGCGGGCAAGTGCAGGCCCGGCCTCAAGCCCGATGCGAATAATCGCAGAGCCGACCATCAGCAAGGAAATGATGGTCAGAACACCGCCCCGCGCTCGGCGATCAGGCGCTTTTGCCCGGTTGCGACTCATTTCGCTGCTCCGCCAGATGGTGCGGCGTGCCGAAAGAACATCAGGCCTTCTGGTTTCTTTGCGGGCGGCTCTGGTGGAGCTTCCGATGGCTCAGTCGAGACCTCAGTTGGTTCACCAGACGAATCGGATGCTGTTTCTTGTGCTTCGCCGGGCTGCTCAGACCTGTCCTCAGCAGGTGCGTCATCTGGCTGATCCTTGGGAGCGTCTGGCTCAGAGGGCTCTTCCTGAACAACATCGTGCATCGAGGCCATCATAAGCTCCAACCGTTGTGCGACGGTTTCCGCCCGTTCGGTCAACGTCTGCAACGCGGTGCCGGAATCATCCGAAGCCTGGCGTGCGCTATCCAGCGATTTTCGCAACTCTTCTGCTTGCGAGGACAGCACGGAAACGGCGCCACCCACACCCTTCTCAAGATCGGTAAACCGCTTCAGGCGTCGCGACAGAACGAAACAATACAGACCAGCCCCAAGAGCGCCCGCAACCAGCAGAATATCGGCAATCAACTCCACCATCGCCTCCTAATTCAGTACAAATTCCATGACCAGAACGTCACGCACGCGGCCTTCGCCCACGACGATCCCAATGCGTCGTAGCAGGTGTCCGCGGATCCTCATCAAAGCCAGAGAATCTTCCAGATCGGTTAACTCAAGGGCGCGCAAATAGCTGTTCAGAACGTCCATGATTCGCGGCTGCATCTTTTCAACCTCGGCGGCGTAGCCCGCGTTCACTTCAAGCTGCGCGTGAAATTTCAAATGTCGCGAATCATCTGACTTGACCGAGATGATCACCGGCGGAAGATCGACAAATTTCACATCGGGAAGTGCCTTTACGGAAGCGTCTTCGCCTTTCTTTTTGGCCTCTTTCACCATCTCGGACCCACCTATGGGAAGCAGGCCGGATGCAGTTATGAAATAGCCACCAACACCGCCCGCGATAGCCAGAATCAGTCCAAGCAGAAGGCCTTTTTTCCCTGATTTTTTAGTGGCTTCCGCCTCATCTGCAGTTGCGTCGGTCATGCCGTCCTCATGAATCTGTTCGGCAACCGTCATAACCCCTCAGGGACTAACCGATTGTTAAGGGCAATCGTCCAAACAAGGGCAGAGCCGCACAGAATGTCGGTGAGTCGGAGGTAAGCGTGCAGCAGATCGGAACTGTCTGGGCAAGTTTGGACAGGCGCAAACAAATTATCGTGGCCGGTGCCGTGGCACTGGTGTTTCTGGGTGTGCTTACGATGTCACGGATTGTGACAGCGCCGTCGATGACGCTGCTTTATGCGGGGCTCGAAAGCGGTGCGGCAGGGGATATCGTGCGGGCGCTGGACCAGCGTGGTGTGACCTATGAAATAAGGGGTGGCTCGATCTACGTCCCCGGCGTTCAGCGGGATGAGTTGCGGATGACTTTGGCCAGCGAGGGCCTGCCTGCGAACGGCAATCGCGGTTACGAACTGCTGGATTCGCTCAGCGGCTTTGGCACTACGTCGCAGATGTTTGATGCCGCCTATTGGCGCGCAAAAGAAGGAGAGCTGGCGCGCACGATCGTGGGCAGCCCGCATGTCAGCAAGGCCCGGGTGCACATCGCCAACAGCTCCTCCAACCCGTTTCAGCGCAGCATAGCACCAACCGCTTCGGTTTATCTGGTCCCGTCGGGTGCACCGATTAACGGAGATCAGGCAAAGGCGATCCGGTTTTTAGTGGCGTCGGCGGTTAGCGGGCTGGCACCGGAAAACGTCACTGTGATTGATTCAAACGGGGCCGTGATTGGCGCGCAGGACACGGCGGTGGCAGCCGATACTGCAGATGATAAGGCGCGCCAATTGCGTGAGAAAGTTCTACGTCTGATCGAAGCCCGGGTCGGGGTCGGCAACGCGGTGGTTGAGGTCAGCGTAGATACGGTGACCGAAACCGAGTCTATCCGGGAACGTCGCTTTGACCCCAAAGGCCGTGTTGCGATCAGCACGGATGTTGAAGAACGGTCGGACAGTGCGCGTAATCAGTCGGCGGATGTGACAGTGGCGTCGAATCTGCCGGATGGCGACGGGGCAGGAGGCGATGAATCCAATTCGAATGCCACTCAGACCCGCGAACGGGTGAATTATGAGGTGTCAGAGACCGAGTTGGAAGTTCATCGCGCGCCAGGTGCGATCAAACGTTTGACTGTCGCGGTGCTGGTCAATGGTGTTCGAGCGGCAGGTACAGATGGCGTCGAGATTTTTGAACCCATGCCGCAGCCCGAGCTTGATGCACTGCAAGAGCTTGTGGCTTCTGCGGTCGGGTTTGATGCTGAACGCGGCGACGTCATCACACTGAAATCGCTCGACTTGCCCATGGTTGAACCCCAGGGCGAGTTGGTGTCCGGGTCGATCTGGCAGAACATGCATATCGACGCTATGTCGCTAATCCAGATGGTGGTTTTGGCGCTGGTTTCCCTTGTTTTGGGTCTGTTTGTCATACGGCCAATTCTGACGAAATCTGCAGCATCGGCGCTGCTGCCAGCAGGTGCACCGGTCGAGGTCGCCCCAGCGCCTTCCCTGACCGGGGAAATTGCGACCGCAGATGTGCAGGACTTTGCGCCGCTCCCGGATGCAGCGCAGCCGAGTGTTCCGGCGATTGCCGCTGCCCGCGGCGAGGATCCCGTTGACCGTTTGCGCGCCATGATCGGCGACAAGCAGGAAGAGACGGTTGAGATCCTGCGCAGCTGGCTTGAAGAAGGCGGGGAGAAGGTGTGATGTCGATCGCTCATCTTCTTGAAGACTTCACTGCCCCTGCGGCTGGGGTGGCCGTACATCTACTGGATGAAGACGCACTGGAAGAACAGCGGCTTGCTGCATTTGAACAAGGCTATGGGGCGGGCTGGGAAGATGCGGTTCAGGCGCAGGAACAGACTGGTACACAGCTAAGCTCCGATCTGTCGGCGACGTTATCCGACCTGTCTTTTACCTATCAAGAAGCATTGACCCGCATGACCCTGTCGCTGGAACTGATGTTCCAGAGCCTGGTTCAGACTATTCTGCCTGAGACGATCGAGCATGGCTTTGCGAAGCGATTGACCGAGCAGCTTTGCGACATGGCGCGTGAGCAGGTCGGCCAGCCACTGCAGCTGACTGTTCCGGCGGGCACTTCGGATCAGGTCGAGGCGATGCTGCCGCAGGATATCTCGCCGCGTCCCCAGGTCATCGAGGATGTCTCGCTCCAGCCGGGACAGGCGCGATTGCAGGTGGGGATCGCCCAACGCGAGGTGGACTGCGCTGCCTTGCTCTCATCCATTGCTGCAGCGTTCGACGCATATCTGTTTGAAGCAAAAGAGGCTTTGTCAAATGAGTGATCCTCAACCACCGAAACCCGAAAAACCCAACCCGTTCGAGACTGTTCCGATCGAAGTCACCGTCTCGGTCGGGCGTGCGCGGCCTTTGATCCGTGACCTGTTGAGCATGGGTGAAAATGCCGTACTGACACTGGACAAGCGGATCGAGGATCCGGTTGACCTCTATGTCGGGGATCAATTGGTCGCGCGCGGTCTGTTGGAAGAGATGGAGGGCGATCAGTCCGGGCAACTGGCGGTACGGCTGACCGAAATCTCGGATCTGCAGAACGGGATCGGATGATGCGCCACCTGTTTTTGCTGGCATTTTTGCTAGTCATACCCTCCGGTGGCGCGGCGCAAGATCTGTCGCTGTCCCTGGGCGAGGGCGGGTCGATCTCGGCCCGGACCATCCAGTTGATTTTGCTGATCACGGTGCTCAGCCTGGCACCGGGACTGGCGATCATGATCACCTGTTTCCCGTTTTTGGTCACGGTTTTGGCGATCCTGCGGCAAGGAATCGGCTTGCAGCAGTCACCGCCAAACATGCTGATCGTCAGTCTGGCGCTGTTTCTGACCTATTTCGTCATGGAGCCGGTTTTTACCGAGGCGTGGGAGACCGGGATTCAGCCGATGGTCGAGGAAACGCTTGACATAGAGCCTGCGCTGGAACGCGCGCTGGTGCCGTTTCGCAGTTTTATGGCAGCGCGTATTGATGCCGACACGTTTCAGGCCATGGCAGACCTGCGCCCGGATGGTGCTGCGATTCAACTATCGCCCGAGGCCCCGTTATCCGTGCTGATGCCGTCCTTCATGTTGTCGGAAATCGCGCGGGCCTTTCAGATCGGGTTCCTGATTTTCCTGCCTTTCCTGATAATCGATCTCGTTGTCGCAGCGGTTTTGATGTCGATGGGAATGATGATGGTGCCCCCGGCTACGGTCTCGCTGCCGTTCAAATTGGCGTTTTTCGTCATCGCTGATGGCTGGGCCTTGATCGCCAGCGCCTTGGTGCGCAGCTATGCGCCATGACTATTGCCGGGTGATCTGCAGGCGCGCGCGCAGGCCCTGATCTCCGGCCTCGAAACTCAGCGTTCCGCCGTGTTGTTCGGCAACGGTGCTGACAATTGTCAGGCCCAATCCGAACCCATCCGAAGATCCGATGTTTGATCCGCGCTGGAACGGTGCCAGTAGCGCCTCGATATCCGCGACCGATAGGTCGGTGCCCTTGTCTTCGACGATGATCGTGGCGGTCTGAGCATCAGTTTCCAGTTCAACCTCGGCGTGACGACCGTATTTCAGGGCATTGTCGATCAGATTGGACAACGCTCGTTTCAATGCGATGGGCTGACCCGTCACCAGGATGCGCCGCGTTTCCGGTAGCGACGCATGCCCACGGCGTGACATGAAAACAGACGACGCACTTTCGACGACAACGGGATCAACGGCTTTCAACGACACAGGCCGGTCCATATCCTGATAATCGGCCACAAGCGATTCAACCAGCGAGGTCAACGATATCTGGCGCGGTTCCTCGACGCTGAGTTCCGATCGCGTGTAAGTAAGCACGCTTTCTATCATGCCGGTCATCTGGTCCACGTCGGCCTCGAGCTTTTCGCGCAACTCGCCATCGGGAATCAGCGCCGCACGCAGCCGGACGCGGGTTGCAGGGGTCCCCAGATCGTGGCTGACACCCGACAGTACAATGGCGCGTTTCTCAAGCTGCGCACGTTCGGCATCGAGGTGATCATTCACCGCAGTCACGATATCGCGCAGCTCTTCAGGCCCGTCCGCGTCATAGCTTTGCGGCCCGCCGCGACGTCGGCGGTCACCAAGTGCCTGAGCAAAGCGTGCGAAACTGTCAGAAACATTCCCGACCGAGGTCAGAAGCACCGCCAAGGACACAATGCCCAGCAATATTGCGGGCAAACGCAGATCAACCGGCGCAGCCTTACAGCCCCAGATTTCGGTGCCGTCGACTTGCTGCCAGACCCCGCGCCCGAATTGTGCGATCAGGATAGGTTCGCTGCAATATGTGGCCAACAGACGGGTCAGGTTCCCCATCTTCTCGGGGCCGGTCTGATCGCTGCCGGATACGATGTCTGAAACCGGATAGACCAGTCGATCCGATAACACCGCAAGCGTCAATTCGCGGCCACTCAGGGGGGCTGAACTGTCGGTCAGAATCGAAAGATTGGTGACAAAGCGGCGATCTGCAAAGCCGGGCATTTGCTGGAACGCTCCCCTGTCAGCAAGCGCGGCTGCCTCGGTTGGCAATGGGTTGATCAATAGGCCGGGTGGCGGCGCCATCCCCGTTCGCAAATCTTCGTATATGGTGAAACCAGCAACAAATGCTGCGGTCTGATACCGGTTCCAAGCCTGTGCCGAGGTGAACCACATCCCGGCAGCCACCAGCCCCGCGACAAAGGCGGACAGGGTCCAGAGCCACCCAAAACTGCGCAGGCGCAGGGTCATGCGTCCTCATCCACCATAACGTCAGCGGTAAATAGATAGCCAACACCGCGCTCGGTGCGCAGCATCTGGGGGTCTTTCGGATTGGCCTCGATTTTCGACCGCAACCGCCCCACCAGCATATCTATGGCACGGCCTTGCGCCTCGGGCTTGTCGGCCTCACCGGTTACATCCAGTGCGGCGGCGATCTCATCACGGGTCAGCGGAATATGCGGGTTCGCCAGCAAAACCTTCAGCAGGGCGGTCTCCCGTTGGGACAGGGAAACCAGATAGCCTTCGGGCGAATGCACCTCGTCCCGTTTGCCGTCAAAGACCCAGCCGTCAAAGTGAAAGGAGCGCGTGCGGCGGCGGTATGCCAGCGAAGGCGTGCGTCGGGCGCGTTGCATCACCGCACGGACGCGGGCCAGCAACAGTTGCGGATTGAATGGTTTGGCGATGTAATCGTCTGCTCCAACCTCATATCCTGCCATGCGCTGATGATCCGCCGACAGGGCCGAGACCAGAATGATCGGTACATCCTGTTCGGCCCGCAACCGGGCACAGATCTCGACGCCGTTT
This sequence comes from Ruegeria sp. A5, assembly GCF_056543005.1. Classification (NCBI taxonomy): domain Bacteria; kingdom Pseudomonadati; phylum Pseudomonadota; class Alphaproteobacteria; order Rhodobacterales; family Roseobacteraceae; genus Ruegeria; species Ruegeria sp. A5. The sequence continues at coordinate 83,769 of NZ_JBQGAV010000009.1, read as the reverse complement.
TCATCGCCCAGCATCACGTCCAACAGGATCAGGTCGATCCGCCCCGAGGTTAGATGCGTGCGTATTTCACTTTCGGAACTGGCAGGCAGAGCAATATACCCGTTCTGCTGAAAGAACTGGGTCATCATCGACCGCATCTCCGAATCGTCGTCCACCACCAGGAGCCGGGGAATGCCCACTCTGTTTCTCCTCCTTAGGGTTCTCCGTCGCCGCCAATTGTAACGAATGGAAACGGATTCAAGGCCAACGTAACACGGGGTAACAAAAGCGGTGAAAATTTCCACCTTGTCAGGATATTGCACTGCATTCTGCGTTGCCATGCAGCAATTCGTTAGCGCTATATCGCGTATGGCCGCCCTTGGGGTGGCACCGAATTCTCAGGGAGGAGAACAAAAAATGAAGCGTTTTGCATTTGCCACCGTGTCGACATTGGCCGTAGTGGCCGGGTCGGCTGTTGTGGCTGAACCAAAGGCCGAAGTTCTGCACTGGTGGACATCCGGTGGTGAGGCGAAATCGGTCGCGGTTTTGCAGGAAGAGTTCGCCTCGAACGGCGGCACATGGACCGATATGCCGGTCGCAGGTGGCGGCGGCGATGCGGCCATGACTGCGCTGCGGGCCCGGGTTCTTGCGGGTAACGCGCCGACTGCTGTTCAGCTGAAAGGACCTGCCATTCAGGAATGGTATGAAGAGGGCGTTTTGGCAGACATTTCATCCGTGGCAGAAGCCGAAGGCTGGGCCGATGTGCTGCCAGCATCGATTGCAGGCCACATGATGTGCGAAGGTACGTGGTGCGCAGCACCTGTGAACGTGCACCGCATCGACTGGATTTGGGCCAATGCTGACGTTCTGGCCGCCAACGACATTGAAATGCCCACAACATGGGAAGAGTTCAACGCCGCTGCCGAAAAACTGCAGGCTGCCGGAGTGATCCCTTTGGCCCATGGTGGCCAGGCATGGCAAGACGCCACAGTGTTCGAAGCGGTTGCGCTGGGTCTGGGTGGCCCCGAGTTCTATCAGAAAGCCTTTGTCGATCTCGACCCCGAGGCGCTGACCTCGGACACCATGGTGCAGGTCTTTGACCAGATGCGCACCCTGCGCGGTTATGTGGACGAAAACTTCTCAGGCCGCGACTGGAACCTTGCCACCGCCATGGTGATGAATGGCGAAGCAGCTTTCCAGATCATGGGTGACTGGGCCAAAGGCGAATTCCTGGCGGCTGGCAAGAAGCCCGGCGAAGACTTCCTGTGTGCCTCGACCCCCGGCGACGGATATCTGTACAACGTCGACAGCTTCGCCATGTTCGAAGTGGAAGGTGACGACAACCGCGCTGGTCAGGAATTGCTGGCCAAGCTGATCGTCGCGCCGAAATTCCAGGAAGTGTTCAACCTGAACAAGGGCTCGATCCCTGCGCGGACTGATGTGGCGCTGGATGCGTTCGACATCTGCGCGCAAATCTCGGCCGAAGATATGGGTTCGACCTCGGCAGGCGGTTCGCTGCTGCCGTCTTATGCCCATGGCATGGCGCTGCGCGGGTCGCAGGCCGGTGCGATTACGGATGTTGTAACCGCACATTTCAACTCGGATATGTCCTCGGCTGACGCGGTTCAGCAACTGGCGGACGCGGTAGCAAACAGCTACTGATCCAATACGCTCTGCCCCCTATAGTGAGGGGCAGAGCATCTTTCCCCGGAGGCTAAAATGTCCGAATGGCTGGAAAACCACCTGCCCAAGGTGGTGCTGGCACCGTCGTTCATCGCCGTATTGATCTTTGTCTACGGCTTTATCGGATGGACCGCATGGGTGTCGCTAACCCGATCGAAACTACTGCCGAGATACGAGATCAAAGGCTTCATTCAGTATGAACGCCTGTTCGACTCTCCCCGCTGGGATACGGCGATCAACAACCTGTATATCTTTGGCGCGCTGTTCATCGTGATCGCGATGGTACTGGGCCTGTTGCTGGCCATCCTGCTGGATCAGAAGATCCGCGTCGAAGGCGCGATCCGGACGATCTACTTGTACCCGATGGCGTTGTCGATGATCGTGACCGGTACGGCGTGGAAGTGGATTTTGAACCCGGGCCTGGGCATCGAATCCATGGTGCAGGGCTGGGGCTTTCCGAATTTCGAATTCGACTGGCTGGTGAACCCTGACTATGCGATCTACACTATCGTGATCGCCGCGATCTGGCAGAGTTCCGGCTTCGTCATGGCGTTGTTTTTGGCCGGTTTGCGTTCGGTCGATGGCGAGATCATCAAGGCCGCACAGGTCGATGGTATCCCCACGTGGCGCATCTATACGGCGATCATCATCCCTTCGATGGCCCCGATTTTCCTGTCTGCTTTCATCGTGCTGGCGCACCTCGCAATCAAAAGCTTCGACCTTGTCATCGCCCTGACTGGTGGCGGTCCGGGCTACGCAACCGATCTGCCCGCTACTTACATGTACGCCATGGCGTTTTCGCGCGGTGATATTGGTCAAGCAGCCTCGTCCGCGATGATCATGATGCTGGTCGTCTTTGCCATCGTGGTTCCCTATCTTTACTCAGAGCTGAGGGCGAAAAATGACTGATCTGTCGATGCCCCAAACACAAACCCGCACCCAAAGCACTACGGGCAAGATTGCCCTGCGTTGGTTGCTTTATGTCCTGCTTGGCCTGTTTGCACTGTATTATCTGATGCCGCTCTTCGTGATGTTGACGACATCATTGAAAAGCCTTGAGGAGATCCGTACCGGCAGCCTGATTTCGCTGCCGCGAGAGGTCAGCTTTGACGCTTGGAAAACCGCATGGTCCGGCGCTTGTACCGGTATCCAGTGTGAAGGTTTGCGACCCTATTTCTGGAACTCGGTTCTGATCGCGGTGCCTGCGGTATTTTTGTCGACCCTGTTGGGTGCGCTGAACGGCTATGTCGTGGCGCAATGGCGGTTCAAAGGGGCCAATATCATCTTCTCGCTGATGCTGTTCGGTTGCTTCATCCCGTTCCAAGTTGTTCTGCTGCCAATGGCACGTCTGCTGGGTATGATGGGGATTGCCGGAACCATTCCGGGCCTGATCTTTGTCCATGTGATCTACGGGCTGGGCTTCACCACGCTGTTCTTCCGCAACTACTATGTCACCATTCCGGCCGAGCTGACCAAGGCGGCGCGGGTTGATGGGGCTGGGTTCATGCGGATTTTCTGGTCGATCTTTCTGCCGCTGTCGCTGCCCATCATCGTGGTGACTGTGATCTGGCAGTTCACGCAGATCTGGAACGACTTCCTGTTTGGCGTGTCGTTCAGCCAGGCGGGGACACAGCCCGTGACTGTTGCGCTCAACAACATCGTAAACTCCACCACCGGCGTCAAAGAGTACAACGTCGACATGGCCGCCGCGATCATCGCGGGGCTGCCAACGCTGCTCGTCTATGTCGTTGCCGGTAAGTATTTCATCCGCGGCCTGACCGCTGGCTCAGTGAAGGGATAAGACCCATGGCTCCCATCCTTGATATCAACAAACTCTACAAGAATTACGGCGCGACCGAGATTCTGAAAGACATCAACATCTCGATTGAACCGGGCGATTTCCTGGTGCTTGTCGGCCCCTCGGGCTGCGGTAAGTCTACGCTGCTGAACTGCATTGCGGGACTGGAAGAGATCACCGGTGGCACATTGTCCATCGGCGGCAACGACATGACCCATGTCAGCCCCAAGGATCGCGACATCGCGATGGTGTTCCAGTCTTACGCTTTGTACCCGACCATGTCCGTGGCCAAGAACATCACCTTCGGCATGAAAGTGCGTGGAGTTGATCAGGCCACGCAGGAAGCCAAGCTGAAAGACGTCGCCTCCTTGCTGCAGATCGAACCATTGCTGAACCGCCGCCCCAGCCAACTGTCGGGTGGTCAGCGTCAGCGGGTCGCGATGGGCCGGGCGTTGGTGCGCGACCCCAAGCTGTTCCTGTTCGATGAACCGCTGTCGAACCTTGACGCCAAGCTGCGGGTCGAGATGCGGACCGAGATCAAGAAGCTGCACCAGACACTGGACGCCTCCATTGTTTATGTCACCCACGACCAAATCGAAGCGATGACGCTGGCCACCAAGATCGTGGTCCTGAAGGGCGGGGTCGTGCAGCAGATCGGTACTCCGGCCGAGATCTACAACAACCCGGCCAACCTGTTTGTGGCGGATTTCATGGGCTCACCTGCGATGAACCTGATCCCGGCACAGGCATCGAACAATGGCTCGGGGACGCAAATCTCGATCGCGCGCGAATCCGGTGAAACGCTGGTTCTGAACGATGCACGCGACTTGTCTCTGCCGCAGGATGTCATCCTTGGTCTACGCCCTGAAGATATCGCCGAGGCGGGGTTCCGCGCTGGCGCAGGCGTGCAGGAAGCCGCCTGCATGGTCGATATGGTCGAACCCGCAGGGGCAGATACCTATGTGGTGTCGGAATTGGGTGGCAAGCAGGTCACGGCGCGGCTGCATGCTGAAACCAGCGCGCAGGCCGGTCAATTGCTGAACTTGGCGTTCGACATGAGCAAGGTTTCCTACTTTGCCAAGGAAACGGGTGAACGGCTGAACTAAGGGACCGTTGGCCCGCACCAACCCGGGGTGGGCCATAGCAATCACGGTCGGTTTTGGCCGGTTAATTTGAAATATGCTATCTTGGGACGTAGCGAAGGGAGGCGCGCTATGTCCGATCCGTATTCCGATCTGGCCGGGCAGGATATCTCGGTCCAAGAGCGTATCGCCGAAGCTATGGAAGCGCGGTGTCTGGAGCCGGCGCAGAAAGAGATCAGGGATAGCTATCTAAGTGATCTGATTGTCCCTGAGGGCGGGTTCGCGGTTGAGCTGGGTTCAGGCACCGGGCACATCACGCAAGAGCTGCTGTCAGTTGGCGGGGTGGAGCGCGCGCTCGGCATTGAGCCCTCACCGGTTATGGTCAAACGTGCGAGAAACAGCTTCGCCAGCGAGAGCAATCTTGTTTTTGAAACCGGCGATGCAAAGGCAACCAGGCTTGAAGATAGCTCAGCAGACCTTGTTCTGGCGCATACACTGTTGTGCCATGTACCCGGCCCCGAGGATGTGGTTTCCGAGGCCTTTCGGATACTGAAACCGGGCGGGATATTCGCGATTTGCGATGGGGACTACGATACCGCCACAGCGCAGATTGCCGATTTTGATCCTCTGGATCAACTCATTCGGTTCATGATCAATCAGAACGTCACAAACCTCTGGATCATGCGCCAGATTGGCGGTGCACTTTCTCAAGCAGGTTTTGAGTTGGGCCGTCGCCGGGGACACGGTTATGTGGCCGAAGGAGAGGCGACTTACTTTCTGACCGTTATCGACCGTGGTGCGGATCGAATGGCCGAGACCGGGTTGTTGGCGCCTGAAACGGCACAGGCGCTGAAATCCGAGGCCCGGGCGCGTGTGTCTGCAAACACGTTTTTTGGCTACAAGTCTTATGTCAGCCAGATCGCGCGCAAGCCTGCAACCTGAACAAAAAAGCCACCGCGCGAACGGGTCGAGCGGTGGCCGGCGTAGGATAATACCTCTGATCAGCCAGTCTTTTTCAGATCCTTGATCAGGCGATTCAGGTCGCCGCCGCGCGCATCCAGCATTGCGCCAATCTCTGTGCGCTCGGTCAGCAACAAATTCACACCTTCGATGAACATGTTGTAGAACTTTCCACGACCCGATTTGTCGGACACCAGGAATGTCACTTCGAACGGGGATGAGCCGCGCAATTTGACCGAGGTTCTGACCTCGTATCCGGTCTTGATCTTGCGCGCATTACGCACGGTGACCTCACCGCCGATGAACTCGCGGAACCGGCGACCATATTTGCGCGAAATATAGCCTTCGAACGCTTTGGTGAACTGACGCAGCTGTGCGGATGAGGCTGTGCGTGCATCCGCCCCCAGCGCATAGCGGGCCATGATCGGCACATCACCGTATTGCACAAAGATCTTTTGAAAATCACGCAGCATGGCATTTTCGGATTTACCCGAGTCAATGATACGCGTGATATCGGCCACAACGCTGTTGACCAGCTGTTTGGCCTGCGCTTCGGTCAGCGCGAACGCGGGCAGAGGCAATGCGGCAACTGTCATCCCGGTCAGGGCGGTGGCCACAAAACGGCGTCGGTTCAACAGGTTATTCGGCATAGGGGTCCTCGTACGGGTCAAGATAGGGGTCTCTGACAGGGTCGGTCCCGGTGGTGGCGTAGGGATCGTCATACAGACCCAGATAGGCGTCTTCATCATCCCTTGCCAGTTCAAAGCGGCGATTTTGCAGGTAGATCGTGCGCGCTTGCGCGTAACTGTCTGCACTTTCGTACAGAATCGAATCAACTGTATCCGAGAACCGACCGCGATCTCCCATCCGCCGCACGACCTCGGCATAGACACCAATATTGTCGACCGGGCGGGTCGGGCTAAAGTTGATCGGATTCGAGAACAGGTTGACCACAACGCCGACCGCATCGCGCGCGGTGGACGGGCCGTAGAAGGGCAGTTCCACATAAGCACCTTCGCCCACGCCCCAGACATGCAGGGTTTCGCCGAAATCAGTATCAACAGGCGGCAGGTTCAGCTCATCCGCCGGGGCTGACAGGCCAAAGCCGCCCACGGTCGAGTTGATCAGAAAGCGCAGCAGCGCATTGCCGGACTGTTTCAGATTGCCTTGCAGCAGATAGTCCAGCGCCTGCCCGGGCATCGTCAGGTTTTCGGCAAAGTGATTGAAACTGGTAACCATCGGATCTGGTACGATCTTCACATAGCCTTTCGAGGCCGGTCGGAACAGGAATCGGTCCACACCCAGATTGAACTTGTGAATGCCCCGGTTGGTCCCTTCATAGGGGTCAAAAATCTCACCCCGCGCCGCTGCGTCTTGAGGCTGCGTCGCGCATGCCGATAGGACCGTCAGGATGGCGAATATGATCAGGTGCTTCAGACGAATGTAACTTGGCACTGTCTTCGTTACTCCGAAAATTGCCCAGCGGTATCCGGGCCTTCAATCAATACAGCCTTTGCACCCTTGGTGGCGCAATTGGTCTCACATAGAGGTTTCGCGCAGGATTTGAAACAACAACTCGCGTTTACCTCAGCCGATGGGGCGACGTAAAGTGACACGAATTCAACACTTCCTGAATAAGAGAAGACCTGCCCAGTTTGCAGGCAATGGGAAAAATCCCGCTTTCCCGCTTTCGGAAACAGGTTTTCCCGGGTAGCGTCCGCGCTGAATCACTACGAGATGAGGATCAATCATATGAGCATCGCAGCAAAACTGGACAGCCTGGGTATCAGCCTGTCGGACGCACCTGCTCCGGCAGCGAACTACGTTCCTTTCGTGCGCATCGGCAACATTGTCTACGTGTCGGGCCAGATCTCCAAGGCGGATGATCTGATCACTGGTAAGCTCGGTGATGATATGGATGTTGAGGCAGGCGCCGCAGCGGCGAAGGTTTGCGCCATCAACCTGTTGGCTCAGGTCAAGGCGGCCTGTGGTGGCGATATCGACAAGCTGGTGCGCGTGATCAAGCTGACCGGTTTTGTAAACTCGACCGCTGATTTCACAGAACAGCCGAAGGTGATCAACGGGGCCTCCGACTTCCTGGTCGAAGCGCTGGGCGACGCCGGTCGTCATTCGCGCTCGGCCGTCAGCGCAGCCTCATTGCCTTTGGGTGTTGCCGTTGAAATCGAGGGTATTTTCGAGGTTAAATGAAACCGTCCCTTCCGTCTGAGTTCCTGCAGCGCCCGATAGCACATCGCGCGCTGCATGACATTTCTGATCAGCGGCCCGAGAATAGCCGGGCCGCCATTCGTGCCGCAATAGACGCCGGTTATGGGGTCGAGATTGATCTGCAACGCACCCGTGACAATCGGGCCATGGTGTTTCACGACTATGACATGACCCGTCTGACTGGGCAGCCCGGACCGATCCAACAGATCACCGAAACACAAGCGCGGGCCCAGACGCTTCTGCATTCTGACGGGGAAGGTATCCCCTCGCTGGAAGAGGTGCTGGCCATTGTTGCAGGACGGGTGCCCTTGCTCATCGAGTTGAAGGATCAAGATGGTGCAATGGGCCCCGATATCGGTGCTTTGGAAGCAGATGTTGTAAGCGCACTGAAAGACTATGAAGGCCCGGTCGCGCTGATGTCGTTCAACCCGCATTCAGTCGCAGAGATTGCACGCCTTGCGCCACATTTGCCGCGCGGTCTCGTTACCAGTTCTTACGAGCCCAAGGTCGAGCTTCTGCCGCAAGCCGTCTGCGATCATCTGCGCAACATCCCGGATTTCGACCGCGTTGGAGCCAGCTTTATCAGCCATGAAGTCATCGATCTTGACCGCCCCCGGGTCGCTGAGTTGAAGGCACAGGGTGTGCCGATCCTGTGCTGGACCGTGCGCTCGCTTGAACAAGAAGCAGAGGCACGCAAGGTTGCCGATAATGTTACGTTCGAAGGCTATCTGGCCGAACATCCCGCTTGATCCCGGCGCGCGCGATCACAGATAAAGGTGTAGCGCGGAGGGGATATGGATCAGGCACAGATTGAGGTTCGGGTTCTGACATCTGTCTCGCAGATTTCCGCGAGCGATTGGGACAGTTGCGCCTGCCCCGAGGTTGCCGATGGCGGACGTCCGCTTGATCCGTTTACGACGCATCGGTTTTTGCTGGCTTTGGAAGACAGCGGTTCGGTCGGGCCCGGCACGGGTTGGCAGCCGCAATACCTGACAGCTTATCTGGACGGGATGCTGATTGCGGCAGCCCCGATGTTTGCCAAATCGCATTCTCAGGGTGAATACATCTTTGACCATAGCTGGGCCCATGCTTACGAAAGTGCGGGCGGGCGGTATTATCCCAAGCTGCAGATCGCGGTGCCCTTTACGCCCGCGACTGGCAGGCGGTTTCTGGTGCGGCCCGGATATGATGCGGTCGGCATCTCGGCTCTGGTGCAAGGGGCGGTGCAACTGGCTGCCGAAAACCGAATTTCATCCCTGCACGCCACTTTCTGCACCGAGGCCGAGGCACTGGCGGGTGAGCAGATGGGCCTGATGGTGCGCCACTCGCAGCAGTTCCACTGGCTCAATGATGGCTACGCGACCTTTGATGAGTTTCTGGCTGCGCTGTCCTCGCGCAAACGCAAGAACATTAAGAAGGAACGCGCGCAGGCCTCTGATTTCGGCGGGCAGATTCGCACCGTCACCGGCGATGATCTGCAGCCTGAGCACTGGGACGCGTTCTGGCGGTTCTATCAGGATACCGGCGCACGCAAGTGGGGTTCGCCTTACCTGACGCGGCAATTCTTTGATATCGCTCAGGAAACCATGACCGATGACATTGCCTTGGTGCTGGCTGAACGCAACGGATATCCTGTGGCCGGGGCCTTGAACTTCATCGGACGGGAAACGCTTTTTGGCCGGTATTGGGGCTGTGTCGAACATCACCCCTGCCTGCATTTCGAACTGTGCTATTATAGGGCGATCGACTTTGCCATCGCGGAAGGTCTGGCCCGGGTTGAGGCCGGTGCGCAGGGCGAGCACAAGCTGGCGCGCGGTTATCTGCCAACCCGTACGCATAGCTTGCATTGGGTTGGCGATCCGGGTTTTGCTGATGCGGTTCAGAAATATCTGGACGCCGAGTCCCACGCAGTGGGAGAAGAGATCGAGATTCTGACGGATTATGGCCCGTTCAGGAAATCGAACCCGGAGGAACAGCAATGACCGAACTTCTGTCAACCGAGACCCGCGGCCCGCTGCTGGACCCGCTGTTCAGAAATGGCTGGACCATGGTCGAAGACCGCGACGCGATCACCAAGACGTTCATCTTCGACAATTTTGTCGCCGCCTTTGGCTGGATGACGCAGGTTGCGATCTGGGCCGAGAAATGGAACCACCACCCCGAATGGTCGAATGTTTACCGCACGGTCGAGGTGGTGCTGTCCACCCATGATGTTGGCGGCCTGTCTGCACAAGACGCCAAGCTGGCGCGCAAGATGGACAGCCTGCTAGCGGTCTCCGCGTGATCCCATGCCACCGGCCAACAGCGTCGCCGTTCCGAGCTGTTGGAACTCGGCCGGGGTGATTGTGCCGTCGCTGACATTGATATTGCCCGGTATGCCAATGGTACGGGTGCCGACGGACCGCACGCTGCGGGCCGCCGGGTTGATATCCAGACACCGATTTTCGTAGCAGGTCAAACCGCTGGTATTGATCTGAATCTGTACCTGACCATCAGGGCCGGTGACCACCGGAGATTGCTGTACCTCACAGGCCGCCAATACCGCCAGGCTGCCGAGGCAGATCCATTTCTTCATGACATGCTCCTGCCAACCGCGTTGGCGTTCAATCCAAGAGACCGTTGCCATCCTTGTCCGCAGCTTCAAAATCGCTCTGCATCTGGCTGACATATTCTGCCTTTGAGATAAGACTGTCGCCATCCCGGTCAACGGCTTCGAACTGTTTGATGTCCAAAAACGGCTTTGCCTCGCTTAGGCCCAGAGTGCCGTTCTTGTCCTCATCCATTGCCTGAAAGGCATAGTCCGAAAAGGCGTTGAACTCGTCCTTGGACAGGAAGCCGTCATTGTTGGCGTCGATGTTGTTCAACTCGGCCTCGTGCAGTTCCGCAACGCTCTCGGCATTTGCGACGCTGGCCATGAGGAGAGCCGCAGTAACACTCAATACGCGTTTCATATCCGATCTCCTCAACATGCGTAGCGTTCGCCAGACAAACCGCCCGCCGCAGCGCCCGCTGCCGTCAGGATGGTTTTGCCCGATCCACCGCCAAATTGATTGCCGATCACGCCGCCGATCAGAGCGCCACCCAATGTGCCGCTCAGGCAGGCGATCTCATGCTGCCGGGCGGCCTGCTGCTGGGGCGTGGGGGCAGGGCCGCAAGCCGCCAATGCCCCGACGCTACCAAGAAACAAAGTTAGTAATTTCAGTCGCATCAATGAACTCCCGAATTGTATGGGCCAAGTATTGGCCCATCGGGGCGTTGCATCAAGTTAAATGCGGTTCATGTAGCCCTGAACTCGCCGGGGCCGACAGGGATCAGATGGCCTCAAGCAGCCCTTCACCAGCCGAAACCTCGCACACGCCGGGGTTTTCTTCCAGATTCAGTGCCACGACTTTGCCGTCCTCGACCAGCATGGCATAGCGCTTGGATCGCGCGATCAGACCCACGGGCGGGGCGTCGAAATCCATGCCGATGGCCTTGGTGAACTCGGACGCGGCATCGGACAGCATGGTCAACCCGGCCGCTGTTGCACCGGTGCTTTCGCCCCAGGCGTTCATCACGAACGGGTCGTTGACCGAGATACAGATAATTTCCTCTACACCTTTGGCATCGAACTGGTCCTTGGTCCGCATGAAGCTTGGTACATGAGAGGTTGTGCAGGTTCCGGTGAACGCACCGGGTACAGCGAAGATCACAACCTTGCGCCCTTTGGTCTTGTCTGAAACCCGAACCTCCTCGGGGCCTTCGGCACCCATCTGGATCAGCGTGGCCTCGGGCAGCATGTCACCTGTTGAAATCATTATTAGGCTCCTGTCATTTGGATTTGCAGAGTCGGGCTTTGTCGCAATATAGGTGGTCGCAACTGATAGACCATGGGTATTCTGCAAGGTGGGCACAACATGAGCCATATCGTCGTGATCGGGGCAGGCCAGGCCGGCGCTTCTTTGGTAGCACGGCTGCGCAAGGACGGGTTCGAAGGTGACATCACCCTGATCGGAGCCGAGCCGCATTTGCCCTACCAACGCCCGCCCTTGTCCAAGGCTTACCTGTTGGGCGAGATGGAGCTGGAGCGCCTGTTCTTGCGGCCCGAGAGCTTCTATGCCGAAAACAATATCACCCTACGGTTGGGTCAACGTGTGACGGCGATTGATCCAAAGGCCAAGACGGTGACCCTCGGCGATGAGGTGATCACCTATGATGAACTGGCGCTGACCACTGGGTCCGACCCACGCCGCCTGCCCGCAGCGATCGGGGGCGATCTTGAGGGTGTCCATGTGGTGCGAGATCTCGCCCATATCGACGAGATGGAACCTCGGGTATCGGATGGCGCCCGCGCGCTGATCGTTGGTGGCGGCTATATCGGGCTTGAAGCCGCCGCCGTTTGTGCCAAGCGCGGGGTCAGGGTGGCCTTGGTCGAGATGGCCGACCGCATCCTTCAGCGTGTCGCGGCCAAAGAGACAAGCGACTACTTTCGCACGCTGCACACCGAATACGGGGCCGACATTCGTGAGGGCGTCGGGTTGGATCGTCTGGTTGGTGAAATTGGCAAGGTGACGGGTGCCGTCCTGACCGATGGCACCCAACTTGAGGTGGATTTTGTTGTCGTTGGCGTCGGCATCGCGCCGTCGACTCAACTGGCTGAAATGGCCGGGTTAGAGCTGGATAACGGCATCAAGACCGACGCCCATGGCCGCACCTCAGATCCGTCGATCTGGGCGGCAGGCGATTGCGCTTCCTTCCCGCATGGCGAAGGCCGTATCCGCCTGGAAAGCGTGCCGAACGCCATTGATCAGGCCGAGATCGTGGCCCAGAACATGCTGGGCGCAGCTAAGGATTACACCGCAACACCTTGGTTCTGGTCGGACCAGTATGACGTCAAGCTTCAGATCGCCGGGCTGAATACCGGCTATGACCGTGTGGTGACTCGCAAGGGTGAGGGCGCGACGGTGTCCTTCTGGTACTACAAGGGCGATCAGCTGATCGCGGTCGACGCGATGAATGACCCGCGCGCTTATATGGTCGGCAAACGCCTGATTGATGCGGGCAAGACCGCTGATCCGGCTGTTGTTGCCGACCCAGAAGCGGACCTGAAACCGCTGCTCAAAGCGTGAGGATCATCGCCGGAGACTTCCGGGGCCGGGCTCTGACTTCGGTTGGCAAAGGCGATGCCGGTGCGCATCTTCGCCCGACCACTGACCGGGTAAGGGAAAGCCTGTTCAACGTTTTGAATCATCAGATCGACTTCGACGGCTTGCAGGTTCTCGACCTGTTTGCGGGCACCGGTGCATTGGGACTAGAAGCGCTGTCTCGCGGCGCGTCCCACGTCACGTTTGTCGATGATGGGAGGGTCGCGCAGGGTCTGATCCGCAAGAATATCGGCCTGACCGGAAGCGCTAGCCAGGCCACTTTGATCCGGCGGGACGCGACCCGTTTGGGCGAAAACCCGGGCACTGTTTGTGATCTGGTTTTTCTGGATCCGCCTTACGGAAAAGCTCTGGGTCAAAGGGCACTGGCCGCGGCTACCCAAGGTGGTTGGCTGTCTGATGACGCTCTGATCGTCTGGGAAGAAAGCACCCCCATGCTCGCGCCCGAGGGCTTTACGCTGCACGACACGCGGAAATATGGCGACACGCATATCTCGCTAATGTGGCGCACAGGGGGCTGAGATGCACGATCTGGTTATCTTTGATTGCGACGGCGTTCTGGTCGATAGCGAGGTTTTGTCCAATCAGGTCATGGTCGACAATCTCGCTGGCCATGGCCTGCACTTGTCCTTAGCCGAATGCATGTCCCTGTTTGTTGGCGGCACCATGACCGGTGTGCGCGACAAGGCGCGCGAGCTGGGGGCTGATCTGCCGGATGACTGGACTGATCAAATCTATGCGGAAATCTACGAGACGCTGAAAGCAGGCACGCCTCTGGTCGCGGGTATCCGTGAATTGCTGGCGCAACTGGATGCAAGCGACATTCCCTACTGTGTCGCCTCAAATGGGCGGCCTGAGAAAATGAAGATTACTTTGGGCCAGAATGGTCTTTGGGAGCGTTTTCAAGATGTGATGTTTTCGGCGCAGGTGCTTGGAACGGGCAAGCCCGACCCGACCCTGTTCCTGACCGCTGCACAGCATTTCAGCGCAACGGTGCCGGTTGTGATCGAAGACAGCGAAAACGGTGTCACCGCAGCAATCCGCGCCAATATGCGCTGCCTGGGCTACGCGGCCCATGATGATGGTGCGCGATTGGAAGAACTAGGGGCCGAAGTGTTCTCCGACATGTTACATGCGCCCAAGCTTTTGGGACTTTGAGCCATAAACGTGTTATGCTTGGTCCATGGACCGCGCTATCACACCTCCGCTCTGGGCTTTTTCGAAAGACGCCGACACCACAACTGGGCCTCCGCCCAAACCGATGCGCGCGCCGGTGTTCATTCACGACGCGGTCATCCCGTGGCGGGATGAAACCTTACTGCTGAAGCTATTACGCGATCAGGCGACCGATCAGGACGAATAGGTCGGGTGATATTTGCCGCCCGGTGACAAGGTGAAAATCTCAACCCCATCTGCGGTCACACCGACCGAATGCTCGAACTGCGCCGACAGCGATTTGTCGCGGGTCACGGCAGTCCAGTCATCGGACAGTGTCTTGGTTTCAGGACGCCCCAGATTGACCATCGGCTCGATGGTAAAGAACATGCCCTCTTCCAACACAGCTCCGGTACCCGGACGACCATAGTGCAGGACATTTGGTGGCGCGTGGAACACCCGGCCCAGACCGTGGCCGCAGAAATCGCGTACAACGCTCATCCGATGCGCCTCGACATAGGCCTGAATGGCGTGGCCGATATCGCCGAAGGTATTGCCCGGCTTGACCATCTCGATACCTTTGAACAGTGCGTCGTGGGTCACCTGAATCAGCCGTTCGGCCTTGCGCGGCAATTTACCCGCCACATACATGCGCGACGTATCACCGAACCAGCCATCAACGATGACGGTCACGTCGATATTCAGAATGTCGCCATCCTTCAGCTTTTTGTCACCCGGAATGCCGTGACACACCACGTGGTTCACGCTGATGCAGCTGGCGTGCTGATAACCCTTGTAGCCAATGGTTGCCGATTCCGCACCTGCATCCTCGACCATCTGAGTGATCAGCCCGTCAATCGCACCGGTGGTCTGGCCGACAAAAACATGTTTAGCAATGTCATCCAATATCCGCGCAGCCAGCGCCCCTGCCGCATGCATGCCGGCAAAGTCACTCTGTTCATAGATGCGGATACCGTCTTTGGTCAGACGGCCACGATGTTCTTTCATCGATGCGGGACTCCAAATATTTCACGCAGCACTTCTTTTACGCTGCTTGTGCAGAAAGTACCAGAGGGCTCGGTTTTCAACTAGTAAATAGGGTCTATCAAAGAAGTTTCTAGCCCGCGCCCCATTGCCGAGCGGGCTCAACCCAGACGCCTTCGGGCGTGATCCGAGTTCCAACGACAAAGCGTTCAACCCCAATCGCTGCCTCAAACGCCGCCGCATAGGCTGGGTCAATATCATCGGCCAGTGCAAACCGATCGCAATCGGTCCTTTGCACCAGATAAAGCATGATCGCCCGATGGCCCTGTACGGCCATCTTTGCCAGTTCGCCCAAATGTTTGGTGCCGCGTGCGGTGACGCTGTCGGGAAACTCGGCGAGGCCCGCTTGGCGTGAGAGGGTGACGCTTTTGACCTCGACATAAGCATCGGGTAGGCCCGGCCCGGTCAGTAGGAAATCGATACGGCTGTTTTCACCGTATTTGACCTCGGGGCGCACGGTTTCATAGGCGGCCAGCTCGGGGATTTCACGCGCCTCGAGCGCCAACCGAAGCGCCTTGTTGGGGACTGATGTGTCGACCCCTGTGAAATGCCCGTTCTCATGATCGACCAGCCGCCAGCCGTATTTCAGCTTTTTCTTCGGATCGTCGTTGGGCTCCAGCCAGATTTTCTCACCCGGTTCTGCCAGCCCCATCATTGAGCCCGGATTGGCGCAATGGGCTGTCACCTCGCGCCCGTCTTCCAGCCTGCAGTCTGCCAGAAAGCGTTTGTAGCGGCGGATCAGTCGAGCGGGGACAAGGGGGGTTTCAAATCGCATGGCCAAGGGCCTATACCTGCCCTAACGGTCGATCAAGAGGGAGGGCGCGTCATGGCCAATCCAACCGCTGCAATGTTGGTGATCGGGGATGAGATCCTCTCGGGCCGCACCCGCGATGCCAATATGCACTATCTTGCCGGAGAGCTGACCAAACACGGCATTGACCTGAAAGAGGTGCGCATTGTCAGCGATGACGCGCCCGCGATTGAGGCGGCGGTCAAGGCACTGTCCGATGCCCATGACCATGTGTTCACCAGCGGCGGCATCGGCCCGACCCATGATGATATCACTGCCGATTGCATCGCCCGTGCCTTTGGCGTGCATATCGATGTTCGCGACGACGCGCGTGCATTGCTTGAGGCGCATTACGAGAAATCCGGGCTGGAACTGAACGACGCTCGCCTGCGCATGGCGCGTATTCCGGAAGGGGCCGAATTGATCGACAACCCGGTCTCGACCGCGCCCGGCTTTACCATCAACAACGTCCATGTCATGGCCGGGGTGCCTTTGGTTTTTCAGGCCATGGTTGCGAGTGTTCTGCCTTCGCTCATCGGAGGTAGCCCGCTTTTGTCGCAGACGCTGCGTGTGGATCGGGGTGAAGGCGATATTGCAGCAACTTTGGCCGCACTGGCCAAAGACTTCGGCGATCTTTCGATCGGCTGTTATCCGTTTCAGACGAATGGCGTCTTCGGAGCCAACGTCGTCGTGCGCGGCACCGAGGGTGGACGGATCGATGCCGCCATGACCCGCCTTGCGAAAGAGATCGAGCTTTGAATCCCGATTGGGCCGCCGTTGTCGATGGCACATGGCCTGCCGCCGGCTATCAAACGCAAGGCCCATTTCGACTGCGGCAAGGACAGGGCGGAGGTTCACGCGTTTCTGCCGCCAATCGCACCGGGGACGTCACCAGCGCCGATATCGATGCGGCCGAAAGCGCCATGCAGGCGATGGGTCAAAAACGCATCTTCTGCCTGCGGCCCGGAGATGAGGCGCTGGATGCAATGCTTGCGCAACGCGGCTACGACATCCTTGATCCGGTTAATATCTATTCCTGCCCGGCGCAGCAGTTGACCGATATCCCGATCCCGCGCGTGACTGTTTTCAACATCTGGGAACCGCTGGCCATCATGCGTGAGATCTGGGCGCAGGGCGGTATCGGCCCCGAACGGATTGCGATCATGTACCGGGCACCGGGCCCAAAGACCGGCCTTTTGTTGCGCCACAGCGATCAGCCCG
This sequence comes from Ruegeria sp. A5, assembly GCF_056543005.1. NCBI lineage: Bacteria > Pseudomonadati > Pseudomonadota > Alphaproteobacteria > Rhodobacterales > Roseobacteraceae > Ruegeria > Ruegeria sp. A5. Next base: position 66,690 of record NZ_JBQGAV010000009.1, on the reverse strand, counting down.
CAGGAACCGGCTTCGTGGCGATCCATGAAGGTATCGCGATGGTTCACGCGCTGGAAATCCTGCCGGATCACCGCCGCAAGGGGTTGGGCCAGTGGGCCATGCGCGCCGCGGCCTTTTGGGCGCTGGACAATGGCGCCGAGACGCTTAGCGTGATCTGTACCAAGGCGAACGCGGGGGCCAATGGCCTCTACCACTCGCTTGGGATGAAGATCGTCGGAGAATACCACTATCGCCAGCGCGTCTGAGGAGGACGAATTGACCAAACAGGACATGCCTACTGCCCTGGATCTGCCAATGGTGGACCCACTACCGTCAGAGACGCAGAAATACTTCGATATATGTGTCGAGAAACTGGGAATGGTGCCGAATGTCCTGCGCGCCTACGCCTTCGATATCGACAAGCTGAATGCCTTCACTTCGATGTATAATGATCTGATGCTGGCCGATAGCGGGCTGACCAAGCTTGAACGCGAGATGATTGCGGTCGTGGTGTCCTCGATCAACAAATGTTTCTACTGCCTCGTGGCTCATGGCGCAGCGGTGCGGCAGCTTTCGGGCGATCCGCAGCTGGGTGAGATGCTGGTCATGAACTACCGCGTCGCCAAATTGGACGCGCGCCAACGTGCAATGCTGGATTTCGCAGCCAAGATGACCACCGCTAGCACCACAATCGAAGAGCCCGATCGCCAGCTTTTACGCGATGTCGGGTTTTCGGATCGCGATATCTGGGACATTGCCAATGTCAGCGGTTTCTTCAATATGACCAACCGCGTGGCCAGTGCCACTGCCATGGTCCCGAACCCCGAGTATCACGCACAGTTCCGATGATCCGTTTCCTGTTCCTTAGCCTCCTTTTGGCCGTGCCTGTGCAGGCGCAGGAACTGACGTTGCCCGCCAGCGCCCGGCAGATTTCGGATCGCACCAGTGCATTGGACAGCTACGACCTGCCAACCGGCGTGTTTGCTGACGGCGCAGTTCCATCCCGCACTGTCGAAGGGCGTGTCGAGCGGCTAACATGGCGCCTGCAGGCCGGGTCCAGCACGACGCTGCAAATTCTTGCACCGCTTCGGGATCAGCTTCAGGCGCAAGGTTTCGAGATCGCGTTTGAATGCGAGGCACGCAATTGTGGCGGTTTCGATTTCCGCTTTGGCACCGAAGTGGTGCCGACGCCTGACATGTATGTGGCGATCCACGATTACCGTTTTCTATCCGCCTCCCGCGGTGACGAAGTGCTGAGCCTGCTGGTCAGCCGCAACCCGCCGGATGGCTATGTGCAGATGATCCGGGTGACCCCGCAAGGTACGCAGCCTGCGCAGCCACTTGTGATCGAGGAAACCGTTGAGGGCCCTGCCGGGTTGCTAAACGATCTCAGCAGTACCGGGCATGTCATCCTTGATGACCTGCACTTTCGCACCGGCGAAGTCGCGCTGGGCGAAGGGCCGTTTGCCTCGCTGGCGCTGCTTGCGGGCTATCTGACCGACAATCCTTCGACCCGTTTGGCGCTGGTAGGACACACGGATGATACGGGCGCATTGCAGGCCAATATTGCGGTCAGCACCAAACGGGCGGAAGCCGTGCGTGCGCGCCTGATCGAAGCGCACGGTGTTGCCGCCGACCGGATCGAGGCGCAGGGCGTAGGCTATCTTGTGCCCATCACCTCTAACGCTACGCCCGAGGGCCGCGATCTCAATCGCCGGGTCGAGGCGGTGTTGCTGGTCAACTAACAGGCGCGAGCACCGCGGACGCCCTGTGTCCCCCTTGCCCTGATGGCGCGGCCTGATGCACACTTGCAGCTAATCGGTGCGTCTGTCTTGCCATCAGGCCTGTTGGCAGGCAGTCCCACCAGTCACCATGCTTTGGGAGGAATGCGTCATGGCATCCAAAACCGAAGATACCACTCCGCCGGATAACACGGTCCCACAGCAATCCATGCCCGAGGTTAACAGGCTGACGGCCGAGGATATTACCGCATCGCTGAAGGCCGGGTTTTCCGACTTCCTCGCACACCCGGTCATGAGCGGCTTTTTCGGCCTGTTCTACGCGGTTTTCGGCATCCTGTTCGTTTGGTGCCTGGTCGGGCTTGGCAAGATCTGGATGATCATTCCTGCCGCCGTAGGCTTTCCGCTGGTTGCCCCATTTGCGGCCGCCGGGCTTTATGAAATGTCCCGTAGGATGCAGAAAGGGGAAAGCTTCGGTTGGTCCGAAATCCTCAGCGTCATGGCCCATCAACGCAAGCGCGAGATGGGTTGGATGGCCTTTGTCACCCTGTTCATTTTCTGGGTATGGACCTACCAAATCCGCCTTTGGCTGGCGATCATCCTGCAAAAGGCGTCCTTCTCGGATTTCGAAGGGTTCATGAACACCATCTTCTTCACATCGCAAGGCTGGATCTTTCTAGCGGTCGGCACCTGCATCGGCGCGTTTTTGTCTGCGGTCCTGTTCTCGGTGACTGTGGTGGCCATGCCCATGCTTCTGGATCGGGAAACCAACTTTGTTTCCGCCATGCTCACGTCCATTCGCGTGGTCGCTGAAAGCCCGGTGGTAATGCTCAGTTGGGCGGCGATCATCTCGGTCACCATGCTTTTGTCGCTGGTTCCGGCGTTTCTGGGGCTGATTTTCACGCTGCCGATCCTGGGCCACACCACGTGGCACCTGTATCAGCGGGCCGTATCACCAGAGACTAACTGATGCATCGCTAAACAAAAAAAGACCCGTGCTATTCAGCACGGGCCGTTTAGGTGCCACAGGGAGAATTCTACCAATCCATCGGACCCTTTTCGGCAAAGGACTCGACAAGAAAATCAATGAAAGCCCGCACCTTGGGCTGGGTGAACCGGCCCGGCGGGTAGACCGCATAGACGCCCTGAACCTCATCCGGCAGCGATGGCATGGCGTCTACCACCTCGCCCGATTTCAGTGCTTCGGCATATAGATAGCTGGGCAGATGCGCGATCCCAAGCCCCGAGATCGCGGCGTTCAGCAGCGACTGCCCATCATTTACGCTCAGCCAGCCAGCAGTGCGGACCTGACGCTTCTCGCCCGAAGGCGCCGTCAGCTTCCACACGCTGCCCGAGGATTGGCTGGAGTAATGCAGCAGTTTGTGTTCGTTCAGATCGTCGATCTTCTGCGGGCGTCCGAACTGCTCGATATATCTCGGCGACGCGACCATGCGTTTCACTGTTTCGGTCAGCTTACGGGCGCGCAGCGTGCTGTCTTCCAGCTCACCAATGCGCACGGCCACGTCAAAGCCTTCGGAAATCAGCTCAACATAGCGGTTGTTCAGAACCATGTTCACGGTGATGTCCGGATAGGCCGACAGGAAGTCCGACAGGACCGGCGACAGGTGATTGACGCCAAAATCTGTTGCCACAGAGATCCGCAGCAGACCAGAAGGCGCAGATTGCATCGAAGTCACCAGCGCATCCGCTTCGCCTGCGTCGTTCAGCACGCGACGGGCGCGATCATAATAGGCCAACCCGATCTCGGTTGGCGAAACCCGGCGCGTTGTCCGGTTCAATAGCCTTGCCCCCAACCGCGCCTCGAGGCTCGAGACGTGTTTAGACACGGCTGATTTGGAGATGCCCATTTTCTTGGCCGCGTCGGTGAAACCACCCTGGTCCACCACGTTGGAAAAGGCCTCCATTTCAGTTAGTCGATCCATTCTCGTTCCCCAGGTCTTCCGTTCGTTGTCTCTTTATCGCGATCAATCTGGGCAAGAACTGGGCAGACATGGGATAATATCAGGGTTTTGAATCGGATCGTTTGCAACTAGGAAACGCCCGGGCCTATATGCCGCGGACCATGCCTTTCGATACAAAATCCCGTTTTCTGGACTTTTTTCCAATCGTGCTATGATGAGAATGGCATTTTTGTGACCACGGAGGAGACTATGAAAGCCCTATTTGCTGTCATTACCCTGTGTCTGACCGCCAGCCTTGCGTGGGCCGGAGGGGAAACACCATCGAATCCAGATGCGAAGGTCTATTTCGTCAACCTGTCTGACGGGGACACCGTGCAATCACCTGTGATCGTAGTCTTTGGCCTCAGCGGCATGGGCGTTGCCCCTGCAGGAACCGACAAGGAAAATACAGGGCACCATCACCTCCTGATTGATCGCCCACCACTTGGGCAGGGAGAAGACGGTGCGGACGAACTGTCATACGGTCTGCCCGCAGACGCCAATCACATTCATTTCGGTGGCGGTCAGACTGAGGTGACTTTGGAACTTGCTCCGGGTGAGCATACTTTGCAGCTGGTGCTTGGGGATGCAGGCCACGTCCCGCATGCGACGCCCATTGTGTCCGAGGTGATTACGATCACTGTTGAGTAACAATTCACCTTCGCCGCAAAACACGATTATGCGGCGGCAGGCAGCAGGAATATATCGCGGGCAAGCTGCGTGTTGAGACGTTCCGCAGAATACCATTGGTTGAGTACTGACTTGGCCATCAGGTCGGAGTTTTCCTGTGCGAAACTCTTAAAGTCAGTAGCTTGCGTGTTGGCCAACTGCTCTGCGATAAGGCTCATGAATGCGTAGGTGATTGTCAGATTGAACTTGTCCGGTGCGCCTGCGTTCGCTGCTAACGCGCGAATACCCTTGGCGTAGATCGCTGCGGCATCGATGAAATCATACTTGCGTAGCAGGTCATAAGCGACTTGCACATGTTTGGCGTGTCCGAACGTTGCGTTGTCGATTGCGTGTGCTTCAAATGCGATGGTGACGTCGGCGTATCGCGATGCGCTCATTCTTCATCCTCCTTGAAACGGTGGCTGTCTTCAGCTGTCCAATCGAAGTCGTAGACACTTTTGAGCTGTTTGATCTTCTTCAGCGTCTCTTCAGAGAAGGCTGGCTTGTTCTCAAAGCTGTGCAGCGCGACGCCCTCAATCAGGTCGCCAAGGGTCATGTCCAGCGATTCTGCCAGCCCTTTGAGAACCTTCAAAAGTCGCTTCTCGATTCGAATTCCTGTTTGGGTGCGTTCTATATTCTGACTCATGTTGTACATATGTACTTAAGTACCACTTGAGTCAAGAGGAACTAAAAAAGCCGCCTCTTCCGGGGCGGCTTTCTCCAGCGCACTGGCATTACAACGTCAGAACGCTGCCGCCAGACGTGTGCCCTGATTGATCGCACGTTTGGCGTCCAGCTCGGCTGCCACATCTGCGCCACCAATCACATGCGGGGTCATTCCACGTTCGATCAGCTCATCCGCCAGCGACCGGTCCGAGACCTGCCCGGCACATAGGACGATCGACTCGGCTGCGATGACGGTTGGATCATCGCGGGTTTCGCCAAAGCTGACATGCAGGCCGTCCTCGTCGATGCGCTCATAATTCACACCACCAACGAAACTGACGTCCTTCATCTTTAATGTCGCGCGGTGGATCCAGCCCGTTGTCTTTCCCAGCCCCTTGCCGTGACGCTGCGCCTTGCGCTGCAGCAGCGTGACCTGCCGTGCTGGTGCTTCGGGCTGCGGGCCCTCGGGGGCCAGGCCCGAGCGGTGTTCTGCGGGGTCGGTCACGCCCCATTCCTTCATCCACAATGGAAGGTCCGTGGTTGGGCTGTGACCGTCTTCCAGCAGGAATTCGGAGACATCGAACCCGATGCCTCCGGCCCCGATCACGGCGACGGTGCTGCCGACCTTGGCCTTGTCGCGCAGCACGTCGATGTAGCTGAGCACATTGTCCCGATCCTGGCCGGGAATCTGTGGATCACGAGGAGTGACACCGGTGGCGATGACCACCTCATCATAACCGATCAGATCATCTGCGCTGACTTCGCGGTTCAGTTCGACCGTCACGCCTAGGTCGTCCATCATGGTGCGATACCAGTCGACCAGTCCCCAGAACTCTTCTTTCCCTGGCACCTGTTTGGCCATGTTCAACTGCCCGCCTATCTCGGCGGCGCGATCAAACAGGGTTACATCATGGCCGCGCTGGGCAGCTGTCATCGCGGTGGACAAACCTGCAGGGCCAGCGCCGACAACGGCCACTGTCTTGCGTGTCTCGGCCTTGCCGATCACCAATTCGGTCTCATGACAGGCGCGCGGATTGACCAGGCATGAGGTCAGCTTGCCGCTGAAAGTGTGGTCCAGACAGGCCTGATTGCATGCGATACACGGCGCGATCTTCGCGGCCTCATCCGCAATCGCCTTGTTCACGAAATCCGCGTCGGCCAGCATGGGCCGCGCCAGAGACACCATATCGGCGCAACCGGTCGATAGAACTTCTTCGGCAACCTCAGGCGTGTTGATCCGGTTCGAGGTGATCACTGGAATCCCGACTTTACCCATCAGCTTCTTGGTAACCCACGCAAACGCTGCACGGGGAACGCTGGTGGCAATCGTCGGAATCCGCGCCTCATGCCAACCGATACCGGTGTTGATGATCGTTGCCCCGGCCTGTTCAATCCGCTGCGCAAGTTCAACGACTTCGTCATGGGTCGACCCATTGGGCACAAGATCAATCATCGAAAGGCGATAGATGATGATGAAATCGCTCCCCACGGCTTCCCGCGTGCGGCGCACCACCTCGATAGGCAGACGCATCCGGTTCTCGTATGACCCACCCCAGCGATCCTCGCGCTTGTTGGTGTGGGTCACGAGGAACTGGTTCAGGAAATACCCCTCGGACCCCATGATCTCGACCCCGTCATAGCCCGCCTGTTGGGCCAGAACAGCCGCGTTGACGATGTCGCTGATTTGCTTCTCGATACCCTCTTCGTCCAACTCATGCGGCGGAAACGGAGAAATTGGGGATTTCACCGGGCTGGGGGCCACGCATTTCGGACCATAGGCATAGCGCCCCGCATGCAGGATCTGCATCGCGATCTTGCCGCCTGCCTCATGCACACGTTTGGTCACAATGGAATGGTTCGCCACCTCTTCATCATTGGTCATCATCGAGGCCCCGGGCAGCACCGAGCCCTCAAGGTTCGGGCCAATCCCACCCGTCACCATCAAAGCAACACCACCGCGCGCGCGATCCGCGTAGAACTCGGCGACACGGATCCAGTCGCCGGTCTCTTCCAGACCGGTATGCATCGAGCCCATCAGCACGCGGTTCTTCAACGTGGTAAAACCCAGATCCAGCGGGGCCAACATGTTTGGGTACGCAGTCATGGCAAACTCTCCCTCCCGACTTTGACCGTCAGATTGACCTTCGCGTCACCTTTGTCACGCGAAACCTAACGTCATTCCCTTTGCCTTTACTGCGGCGCTTGCTAGAGACGCAGCAAAGCTTAATCACGAGGCCGCGCATGACCCCTGATGAAATCGCCAAACTGCCCTATCGCCCCTGCGTGGGACTGATGTTGATGAATGCCGAGGGTCTGATCTTTGTCGGTCAGCGCAATGATCGTCACAAGGACGCCTGGCAGATGCCGCAGGGCGGCGTGGACAAGGGCGAAGACCCGCGCGATGCGGCCCTGCGCGAGCTTTGGGAAGAAACTGGTGTAACCAGCGATCTGGTCGACATCATCGCCGAGACCGACGGCTGGCTGCCCTATGACCTACCGCATGACATTGTGCCGAAAATCTGGAAGGGCCGGTATCGCGGACAGGAGCAGAAGTGGTACCTGATGCGGTTCTTAGGCCGGGATGATCAGATCGATATCGCAACCGAGCACCCCGAGTTCACCCACTGGAAATGGCAGACCACGACGCGGCTGGTCGATGAGATCGTGCCGTTCAAAAAGGACGTCTACCAGCAGGTGCTTTCTGCGTTTCAGCCGCATCTCGGGTAGTTCGGGTCAGGAACCAAGCGCCGTAATCACCGCTTTGGCCAGCGGCAGCGGGGAATAACCGGTATCGGACGGTGTAAGCCCCAATCGCACGATCACCAAATCACGCGAAGGGAATATCCCGACCGATTGCCCATCATGTCCGGCCATCCAGACCGCATCTTCGAACGGGGGTTCTCCACCCGGCACGTCGCGCCACAAGTGACCTTTGGCATATGCCCCGCCCGAGACAGCAACCGGTTCGAACATCCAGTCAGTGAACCCTTCGGGCAGAATTTGCTGCCCGTCCCATGTGCCGCCCTGCAGCAGGAATTGCCCATATCGTGCCCAATCCCGCGCTGTGGCGTACATATAGCTTGAGCCGACAAAGGTGTCAGAAACATCAGTTTCAAGTATGGCCGAGGTCATGCCCAGTGGCAGCAGGAGTGCGCGCTGCGGATAGGACAAGCTGTCATCTTTGACCTGATCCTGCCAGACCCGCGCCAAGACGGTGGATGTGCCCGACGAATAGTTGAATTCAGTATTTGGCTCAGCCTCGGCCTCAAGCGAAGTGACAAACCCCGCCATGTCGTCGCTCAGATATAACATCCGAGTCACGTCCGAGACGTCACCATAGCCTTCGTTCCATCGCAGGCCGCTTGACATGGTCAACATATCCTCGACGGTAATGTGCTGCCGGTTGTCCTCTGCCCAATCGGGAAATGAATCGACCAGTGTATCCGTCAACTTCATCTGACCGGATTTTATCAGCGTTCCAATCAATCCAGAGGTTATGGTTTTGGTCATTGACCAGCCCAGAAGAGGGGTATTTTCGTCGAATCCATCCGCATAAGCCTCACCAATGATCCGGCCATCATGCACCACAACTACGGCGCGGAAGCCCTTTCCCAGAATGGTCGGGTCCGACAGAACCATTGCCAATTTGGAGTTCTGCGCTGGGGCCACGGTGGTGCCTTCCGGCCAAAGTGCATCAGACAGCGCGGGCAGAGTGTTTAGCTGGGCGTTGACCGGTTGGGCCTCATGCGTATTCGCACATCCAAGCCCCTCGCGATATTGGCTGGTCGCAGGGGCGAAGATCCCGAGTAGCTTTGCGGATACTGATTGCGCCTCGGGGTCTACCGAGACCGAGACGTGTTTCAGCAACGGATGCCCGGGCGCCTGCACATCAACCGCCAGTACCTCCTGCGCATCCCGCCTGGCGATGAACACGTTAGAACAGACGATCTTGGCAGAATAGTTGGTCCCGACTCGCAACAGGTCGGGCGGAGAGATCAGCAGGTACCCAACGCCGGCCACAAGCCCCAACGCCAATGTTCCTGCGGTGATCCTGAGTGCTCTGCCCAACATGAATTGGCTCCCCCTTACATCCAAAAAAAGGGTAGCCATTCCGAAATGTGACGCACCAGCGTTACGTTGCGTTTCGCGGGATCAGAGCAATCCCTCAGCCTGCAGCAACTCCTGCATGTTCGCCTCAGGGCGCGGGCCGATATGGCTGATCACCTCGCGGGCACAGACATTGCCGATCCGCGCACAGGTCTCGTAATCGCGGCCTGTTGCCATGCCATAAAGGAACCCGGCGGCGAATTGATCGCCCGCGCCGGTCGCGTCCACGGGGACGATCTTTTCAACTGGTACGTCGATGCGCGCGTCGCCGTTCAGAACGGTCACCCCGTCGCCAGACCGGGTGCAGACGACCAGAGGGCAAATCTCGGCCGTTTTCGCCAGCGCCTCTTCAAGATCGTCGGTTTCGAACAGCGATTTGATTTCGGCCTCGTTGCCGATTACAAAATCCAGCTCATTCTCGATCAGCAGCAGGAAATCGACCCGGTGCCGTTCTACACAGAACGGGTCAGAAATGGCGATGCCCGCCTTGCCGCCACCCTTGTGGCAGTTGCGCGCGGCCTCCAGGAATGCCGCCTTGCCCTTTTCCTTGTCGAACAGATAGCCCTCGAGGAACATGATCTGGCTGTTGCCCGCGACGTCTTCCGAGACATCCCGAGAAGACAGCTCGGACGAAATACCCAGATAGGTGTTCATCGACCGCTCGCCATCCGGTGAGACAAAGATCATTGAACGCGAGGTTGGCAGCTCGCCCCCCGGCACCGGCGGGTTCACGAAATCCACCCCATCCTCGTTCATCGCATCCGCATAGAACCGCCCCAGCGCATCATCATGCACCCGCCCGATAAACGCCGAATCCAGACCCAGTGCACCCGCACCCGCAATGGTATTGGCAACCGAGCCGCCCGGCGTCTGCACCCGGCCTTCCATCGAGGCATACAGTACCTCGCCGCGCTCCTGTTCGATCAGCTGCATGATGCCCTTTTCGATGCCCATCAGCTCAAGGAAACTGTCATCGGCTTGGGAAATCACGTCCACAACGGCGTTTCCGATGCCGGTCAGTTGGTAGGTTTTCATTCGGTTTTGTCCTCAAATTCGCAGAGATCGCGGATGATACAGGTAGGGCACTGTGGTTTGCGTGCCTTGCAGTGATAGCGGCCATGCAGGATCAGCCAGTGATGCGCATGCAGCTGAAAGTCGGTCGGTATGTTGTCTTCGATGGCGCGTTCGACGGCGTCTACATTCTTGCCCGGACAAATGCCGGTGCGGTTACCGACGCGGAAGATATGCGTGTCCACCGCCTGCGCCGGATATCGCCACCACATGTTCAAGACAACATTGGCTGTCTTGCGCCCCACACCCGGTAGCGATTGAAGCGCCGCGCGGGAGTTGGGCACCTCACCGCCATAGTCTTCGACCAGAATGCGACTCAGCTTGATTACGTTCTTGGCCTTCTGGCGGAACAGGCCGATGGTCTTGATATGTTCGATCAGACCTTCTTCGCCCAGATCCAGCATCTTCTGCGGCGTGTCAGCGATCTTGAATAGCGCGCGCGTAGCCTTGTTGACGCCGGCATCGGTCGCCTGCGCTGACAGTGCGACGGCAACGACCAGAGTATAGACGTTTACATGCTCCAACTCGCCCTTGGGTTCAGGGTCGGCGTCGTGAAAACGCGTAAAGATCTCGCGGATCTTGTGGTATCCGAGTTGATTGGCCATCCGAGCCTTAATGCCCTGCCAGACAAGCGGTCGCAATTGAAAAGGTGCGTTTTGGTTTTGCCTAGGCGCGGGTCTTGGTCGATTTATCCCTATGCCTCACTTTTGCAGTCGGAAATCCACCCCCGCCGTTGCAAGTTGATCCCTGATCCCCTGCCACCGGTTCGGATCAGCTGCCAGTACAGCCGCCGGATCGATCTGAACCCGATATCCTCGATTGAGCGCGCCCTGCGCGGTCTTATTCACGCAATGACACCCGTCCAACCCTGTCAGAACCAGCGTTCCGATCCGTTTGTCTTGCAGGAACCGTTCAAAGCCCGGCGAAGAAAAGGCGTCACCTACGGATTTTACAAACTCGGCATCGGGATTCAGCGCAAGACGCGGATCCAACCCAACTCCGTCGGAACTTGCGTTGCCGCGCCCCTGATTGAACCACCCGTTCAGCAAGTTCGCCAGCCGTCCCTTGAATTCATGACGGATGGCAATCACGGACCAGTCAGACTGGCGGGCGCTGTCCGTCGTTGACCGGATCGTCGACAAGGCACCCTCAATTTGCGCGTCATCCCAGGCGGGTATCGAGGTAAAATCTGTTTGCATATCGATCACCAGCAGCGCCGTTTCAGGCCGCGATGCCAGGTCTATTTTGGCTCCGGTTGTCGGAGTGCCAATTTTTCGGATTTGCAAGAGGATGTACAACACGGCGATCATGATGCTTGCCGCCATTATCCAAAAGACGGTCATGTCAGGCCTCCTTGGCGAGTTCTGCGAAATAGCGGGTCAGGGCCAGCTGAACCTTGTGATAGGCGGCAAGCTCTGACGCAGAAAAATCCTGTGCAAAGCGTGTCAGCTTGGCCATCTCATCCGCTCTGATTGCCGTGATCGTCTCTTCGCCCGCAGGGCTCAGCCGGTAGCAGTAGGTGCCAGCACGTTTGGGATTGGGCTGGCTTTCGATCAGCTGTGCGCCCATCAGCTCTTTTAAGATGCGCGAGACATATTGTCGTTTCAGCTGCAGCTCGGCGCATAGCACTGGGGCTGTCGCGCCGGGAGATAGCGACAGACCTTCCAAAAGGGCACGTTGCCCGACGGTCACGCCTTTGCGCTGGCTGCCCTGCTCAACTGCTGCCGTGATGTTCCGCAGCAAAGGCCGGGTGGCCTGAACTGCCTGATAAATCTGATCCAACCTGTGTCCCATACCTGAATGGTAGGAGAAATCGATTTGATTCGTCAACTCAGTTGACAAGATAAAGCGCAGGTTCCGGGTCGCAAGATCGACAGGGGCAAGTTACTGTTCCTGTAACTGATGAGGTGACCGATGAACGTCCAGACAGCAGAAAGCGGATATCATTATAACGTCATGCGGCGCGCGATCGAATTGATCGATCAAGGCGGAGAGAGTCTCAGTCTTGATGAGTTGGCTCGCCAGATGGATATGAGCCCTGCCCATTTTCAGCGTCTGTTCTCACGCTGGACCGGGGTCTCTCCGAAGCGATACCAGCAATACCTGACCCTTGGCCATGCCAAAGCTCTGTTGCACGAGCGTTTCACCACGCTGGAAACCGCTCATAATGTGGGGCTGTCCGGCAGTGGGCGGCTTCATGACCTGTTCCTGAAATGGGAATCCATGAGCCCCGGTGAATATGCCCGCAAAGGCGCAGGTCTCACGATCTACTGGGGCTGGTTCGAATGCCCCTTTGGCCCTGCGCTGGTTATGGGAACTGACAAGGGAATCTGTGGAATCGCCTTTGGGGCCGAGACAGGCGAGGAGGCGGCGATGGAAGACATGATCTCTCGTTGGCCCAATGCTGATTTTGTCGAGGACCCGATGCGCCTGCGGCCTTGGGTGCTCAGCGCCTTCGGTGCGGCCAGCGACCGGTTGGAGCCGACCCCACTCTACCTGATCGGCTCACCACTGCAGATCAAGGTATGGGAAGCGCTGATGCACATCCCTTCGGGGCAGGTCACCACCTATTCCGAGATCGCGCAGCGGGTCGGCTCACCCCAAGCGGTGCGCGCCGTGGGCACCGCAGTTGGGCGCAACCCGGTCAGTTGGCTGATCCCCTGCCACCGTGCCTTACGCAAATCGGGCGGCCTGGGCGGCTACCACTGGGGACTGCCCGTCAAGCGCGCTATGCTGGCCTATGAGGCGGCGCAGGCCGACGCCTGATTGACATTCTGGCGCGTCGTTGCCATATGCACGGCAGGTTCGGGTCCCCTGCCGTTCGCGGCCTTAGGCTTTGGTGAAACCCGATTGAATCACATCTGTTGCCCTTTCCAGGCGCGCGGATGGCAATGCGAACCCCGTCCAGATTTCGCGCCCGTTTCAGGAAACGAGGCACACCATGACACATACTCAGAACATCGCTCCGGTTGCGGAGCTGAAAGAGCAGGCAAAACGCCTGCGCAAACGCCTGCTGGACGCCGGAGTGAAGCTATCACATAGCGAGGCGCTGGAACTGTTGGCGCATCAACTCGGTGCGCGGGATTGGAACACGTTGCACGCGATGGCAGGAAATCGAGTGCAGCTGCGCGTTGGTGACCGGGTTGAGGGCCGATATCTGGGTCAGCCCTTCACCGCCGAAATCCGCGGTCTGACCATGATTGGGGATGGCGGACATCGCCGGGTGACCCTTCAGTTCGACGTGCCCGTAGATGTGGTCCGGTTCGACAGTTTTTCGTCCCTTCGCCAGCGGGTGACAGGTGAGATTGGCTGGGATGGTCGATCCACCCGTCACACGTCGGACGGAGAGCCGCAGCTTATCGTCCGACCTGCGTAAGAAACAAAGCGAGGCACCCTAAGGTGCCTCACATTTTGATATTTCCAGACAGGGTTATTCGGCGGCCCAACCGCCAACGGCTTTGACCTCAAGGAAGTCCTCCAAGCCCCAAACCCCGCCTTCGCGGCCATTGCCGGACTGTTTCATCCCACCAAACGGGGACCCAGCGCTGCGCGACTGGCCGTTCATCTCAACCATGCCCGACCGCAAGACGCGAGCCATTCGGTTGGCGCGTGCACCGTCTTGGGTCTGAACATAATTGGTCAGCCCGTAAGGTGTGTCATTGGCAATCTCGATGGCTTCTTCTTCGGTGTCGAAGGGGATCATAGTCAGAACCGGGCCAAAGATCTCCTCGCGCGCGATCGTCATCTGGTTATTGGCATCGGCAAAAACCGTTGGGCGCACATAATAGCCCTTGTTCAGCCCCTCTGGCCGACCCGTGCCGCCTGCAACCAGACGCGCGCCCTCATCAATTCCTTTCTGGATCAGGTCCTGAATTTTGGTCCACTGCACTTCGTTCACCACCGGTCCGATATGTCGGCCTTCCTCGGCGGCACTGCCGACGGTGACCTTGTTCGCCACTTCGGCGGCTGTCTCAACCGCCTGATCATAGATCGGACGCTGCACCAGCATCCGGCTGGGCGCGTTACAGCTTTGACCGGTGTTGTTCATCATGTGCAGGACGCCGCGTTTTACCGCCTTTTCGTCGGCATCGGCGAAGACTACATTGGCCCCTTTGCCGCCCAGTTCCAGATGCACTTTCTTCAGTGTATCCGCCGCATTCTTGGAAATCGCCGTGCCCGCGCGGGTCGAACCGGTGAAGCTGACCATATCAACATCTGCGTGCCCCGAGAGCTGAGAGCCCACGCCCACGCCATCGCCATTCACCAGGTTGAAAACACCAGCCGGGAAGCCAGCCTCATCCATCATCTCAGCAAAGATCATCGCGTTCAGCGGGCTTTGCTCGGACGGTTTCAGCACCATCGTGCAGCCCGCAATCGCCGCCGCGCCGACCTTGAGCGTGACCTGATTCATCGGCCAATTCCATGGGGTGATCAGGGCTGCCACACCCACCGCTTCATAGATGATCCGGTCATTCGGCGCATGATCGCCCAACGGACGTTCGAATTGGAACGCCTTGGCGGCACGGATGAAGTTTTTCAGGTGATAGATCCCCGCGCCCGATTGCTGGCTGCGCGCCATATCGATCGGTGCACCCATCTCCATCGACATCGCCTGGGCCAGATCCTCTGAGCGGGTGGCGTAAATATCGACCAGTTTCTCGACCAAAGCGATGCGCTCGTCCACCGGGGTTGCCATCCAACCAGGCAGAGCAGCTTTGGCCGCAGCAACCGCGGCGTTAGTGTCAGCCTCTGACCCTAGCGAGATCACCGCGCATGGTTCTTCGGTCGACGGGTCGATCACTTCGAAATCATTCGGCTCTGATGGGGCGACCCATTTGCCGTTGATATAGAAATCGCGTTTTTCGATCATGGCTCATCCTCCGGATCAGGAATCAATCGACCGAACGGTCGGTTTTCATTCGCACTCTGTCACCCACCCGGGTGTCGGGCAAGGGTAAAACATAATTTGATCAAATTATCTACCTACTGAATCTTCTGACAGCGCAACATGAATGGTTTAACCTCTGCGCAAAGTGATTAGGTTGGCAGCAATCGACTCGCGATTTTTCACAGGAAAGGAGTTTCCCAATGGGTTTGCGCATCAATGATACGGTCCCGAATTTCACCGCAGAGACAGATCAGGGCACCGTCCAGTTTCATGACTGGATTGGCGATAGCTGGGCCATCCTGTTCTCACACCCCAAGGACTTCACTCCTGTTTGCACGACCGAGTTTTCGGCAGTTGCGCAGCTGAACGATGAATGGGCGGCGCGGAACACCAAAGTGATCGGCGTGTCGGTCGATGGTGTCGAAGATCATAAGAAGTGGAAAAAAGATATCGAGGCCTATGGCAACGCCAACCCCGGCTTCCCGATCATCGCGGATGACGGTCTGGCTGTTTCCAAAGCCTTCGACATGCTGCCGGCCGAGGCCTATCTGCCCGACGGCCGCACGCCTGCCGACAGCGCAACTGTACGCTCTGTCTTTATCATCGGACCCGATAAGCAGTTGAAACTGTCCATGACCTACCCGATGACCGTGGGCCGCAACTTTGCCGAGATTCTGCGTGCGCTGGATGGCCTGCAGATGAGCGCCAAGGGCGTGGCAACCCCCGCAAATTGGGTGCCGGGTGAGGATGTGATCATTCCACCTGCGGTCTCCAACGATGAGGCAAAAGAGAAGTTCGGCGAGTTCGAAACGATTTTCCCCTATCTGCGCAAAACCAAAGCGCCATCGTGATTGGATAATGGGCGGGGGGCACAAGCCCCCGCCCTCGTTTAGTGCGCAAACGCTGCAGTAGCTCCACAAGGGGCACACAGCTCCGGGCGCAGCATCTGCACTTCGTACGGTTTCAGAACCGGCAGCACCGTATCACCATAGCCGCCTGCGTCGGAATGAAGCTCGGGGAACAGCTCGAATAGTTCCTCCTTCACCGCACTGCTCATCGCGTCCAACGTGTATCCGCCGGGATAAAACGATTCCGACCACAATCCTTCGACATTCACCAGCTCATGCTGGTCGAATAGAATGTGAATGTACTCGACGCCCCCGGTTGGCGGTACTTGCGTGATAGACTTGCCGTTGAGCAGAGACTTGGCCGTCGCCAACATCATCGGGTGACTATGATGCAGTTCCAACGAAGGTGAGGACACGACAACCCGATGCTGAGGTGACAGCAGCAGATCTCGCGATGGTGTCTGCGGCCCAAGACTGCCCGCACTGATCCGGATCGGGCAATGCTTAGGGGTCTGTCTCAGATCCGCCTCACTCATCCGTCGCCGACCCACCCAGCGCACGGCCCGACCGGTGCCATCTGCGGTGATCACATGATCGCCTGCTTTGACTTCTTCGATCAGACGCTGGCCCGATGGTGTCAGAATATGTGACCCCGAAGTAAAGCAGACAAAGCTGGGAAGGTTGTCATATTCGACCGCAGGTGCAGTACCCTGGGCCAGTGAGTTGCCTGTCAGTACATCGTTAACAGCAACGTTTCCCGAGGTCACAACGATGTATTGCGTACCCGAGAATTGCAGCAGTGTGTAGGTGACCGGTGCACCTCCGACCGTCGCGCTGTAGCCTTCGAATATCTGAAAGCTGCCGGAGTTGTTCAGCCCGGGGATTGGGAGGGTATCGAACTGTTGGCTGCCGTTGTTGTCCGGATTTTCGAGAAAATTATCATCATCAGTAATGGTGACCTGAAACCCCTGGGTCACCGTCACACTGGGGTTGCCAAACGGATCTCCGTCGATCTCAAAGATGGTGATAGAGGCCAAAGCGCGGCGACGTCCCAGATGATTTGGATTTCCTTAACTTTGAGCTAACTCAACTTAGAAGTGTTAACATATCGTTTACCGTGACGCGCAGGGCTCGAAAGCGGCACTGATCGAAAAAGGCAGATTGGCTATGGTTGGATCGACTGTGGGCACGCCTGCCGAGGCGGTGGTTGGGATCGGATACGTCAGTTGAACGCGGTCTCGCTGCCAAAGGATTGTAGCTTCTGATGGAAACTGAAAGCCGCGCTGACTGCGCTGACCAGGCAAAACATTGCCATGATGTTCGATACCACAGAGGCTGCGTATCTCGAGGCGATTAACTGGGATCCGATTTTGGACGTCGAAAGGTTGCGTTGAAGGCAACCGAGACGCGGCTTTCTTTACTTAGGTTTGGGTGGACCCAATGAGTCAGATAGGATGGAAAAAGGATCATTTCGCCGGCTGCCGGGCGCAGCTTCTTTTTGTTCCGAAAAGCACTCGCCTGAAGTATGCGCCAGTGAGGCAACTCGTTTCGGGGGTCGAGAAACTCAATCATTCCAGACGAACCTTCTTCGATCTCGGGTTGAGAAACATAGTACACTCCAGACCAATGCGCGCCGGGATGAGTATGCGGCGCATTGTACCCGCCGGAAGGATTGTCGTTTATCCACCCGAACAGTTTCAGGCGAAGTTTATCCGGTTCAACCTTGTCTGAGACCTTTCGCGTTATTTGAAACACCGCATCTTCGGCCGCGTCTCGCAAATTCTGAATAGCGGGCGTATCGCGATCAAAGAGGTTTCCGTTTGAGTGCCATCCGCCGCGATTGGATTTTGAGGCACCCTCGTCTTCCTCACGCATCTTTTCGGCCTCAAACAGAATCGCCGCATTAAGCGCTGCACTGTTAGGCACCACAAATCGCATCATTGGAGTAGAGAAGAGCTTTTCGAATTTCTTGGCTTCGGGCATATCCTCGGTGTCACCTTCAAAAACTACATGGCTGTAAATTCAGATCGGTCCGAGATCAAATTCAGGAATTTGCTCCTGAAAAATTTTTCGGCGCTCTCCAAATCCACGTTCCCGCACATTGCGCGCATTACCCAGTACCGTTGAGGATATAGTTCTTTGGTTCAAGTCTGGCCTAACCAACCTAAGTTATATTCCCATCGCAAAGCGCCGATGTTTTAGTTCAATTGGCAATTCCTTTGAGGATGGGAACATGAACAAGAAAACTATCGGTCTGACATCAACTTTCGTTCTGATGGCCACCACGGCGCTTTCGCAAACCACCAAGCAAGACATCATCGACGAACTCACAGAACAAGGTTTCCAACGAATCGAAATAACCAACACGCTGTTTGGGAATCTTCGCTTTGAAGCAACTGGACCTGGAATCGAGAGAGAAGTGGTGCTGGGGAAAGACGGAACCATCGTTCGGGATCGTTCAGAGCGAGACGATGAGTTCGACGATGAGGAAGATGACGACGAAGATTTTGATGACGAAGATGACGACGAAGATGACGACGAAGGATTTGATGACGAAGGTGACGATGACGAAGGCGATGGGGAAAACGATAGCGAAGGCGACGATGGTGAACGCGACAGCGAAGGCGACGATGGTGAACGCGACAGCGAAGGCGACGATGGTGAGCGCGACAGCGAAGGTGACGATGGCGAGCGCGATAGCGAAGGCGACGATGGCGAACGCGATAGCGAAGGCGATGACGGCGAACGCGATAGCGAAGGCGACGATGGCGAGCGCGACGGTGAAGGTGACGATGGCGAAGGGGATGACGAAGGCGACGATGATTAATTCAGCTTCCAACTTGAGCCCAAGCGAGATTGGGGTTTGAACAAATGGTTTAAAAAAGAAGCCATGTTCAAAGCGGGGATCGCTGTATATGCGATCTCTGCTTTGACGTTTGTGATCGAATTGATTGGCGAAATAACAGGGTACTACATTTTTTCCGCGAGTTGGGTGGTCCATGAAATCACGGCTCTCATCACCCTATTTGGGTTTATTCTTGGGGGGCTTTTGATTTGGCAAAGCCACAGGCTGTTTTTGCGACGTCACCAAGAAGTCAAACAGAACCTGCGAAAGGCTCAAGGCGAGTTTTTTCGGATGCTGGAACTACAGTTCGACCGTTGGGGCCTTAGTGCTGCGGAACGAGATGTTGCACTGCTCACCGTAAAGGGCCTGTCCCTCGCAGAAATAGCTAAACTGCGCGAGACCAGCGAGGGAACAATCAAGTCCCAGAACAATTCAATCTACAAAAAAGCTAAGGTCAAATCGAGGACGCAACTGTTAGGCGCGCTCATAGAAGAGCTTTTGATCGAAGAAAAGAAATAAACCAAGAAACGATCGGATATCGTCGTAAATTCATTCATTTATCGGCAATGAGTAGAAAAGAACGCCCAAGTAGATGCCTCGGGCCTGTAAAGCCAACGTTTTAAGTGGTTGCGAGGCTCTGTTTCAGGGCAATGCACTCAGCGATTAAAACTGTATCCTCATCTAAATTGAAGCCTACCCCAGCACCAGCTGATGATCGGCACATTCCACAGTATCGCTACGGCACTCGACATTCGCCCAAAGAAAAAGGCCCCGGCAGATTACCGGGGCCTTCGTTCTTGCAAAAGAGGCAGATTACTCTGCGCTTTCCTCTTTCTTTTCTTTCTTCTCGGGAACGATCTCTTCGCCGGTTTCCTGATCGACAACTTTCATCGACAGGCGCACCTTGCCGCGATCGTCAAAGCCCAGAAGCTTGACCTTTACTTCCTGACCTTCTTTCAGAACATCCGACGGATGGTTCAGGCGGCGGTTTTCGATCTGGGACACGTGTACCAGACCGTCGCGCTTGCCAAAGAAGTTCACGAAGGCACCGAAGTCGACGATCTTGACCACTTTACCGGTGTAGATCTGGCCCTCTTCCGGCTCAGCAACGATCGAGTGGATCATCTCATAGGCCTTCTTGATCGATTCACCGTCGGGCGACGCGATCTTGATGACGCCGTCGTCATTGATGTCGACCTTGGCACCCGAAACCTCGACGATCTCGCGGATGACCTTACCGCCCGAACCGATCACTTCACGGATCTTGTCGGTGGGGATGTTCATGGTCTCGATGCGCGGGGCGTGGACCGAGAATTCGTTGGTCTCGGACAGGGCTTTGCCCATCTCACCCAGAATGTGCATCCGGCCGTCCTTGGCTTGCGCCAGGGCTTTCTCCATGATCTCAGGCGTGATGCCCGCAACCTTGATGTCCATCTGCAGCGAGGTGATGCCGTTTTCGGTGCCAGCCACTTTGAAGTCCATGTCGCCAAGGTGGTCTTCGTCACCCAGAATGTCCGACAGGATGGCATAGTTGCCGTCATCTTCCAGGATCAGACCCATGGCCACACCGGCAACCGGTGCTTTCAGCGGAACGCCCGCATCCATCATCGAAAGCGAACCACCGCAAACCGACGCCATCGAGGACGAGCCGTTGGATTCGGTGATCTCCGACACGATGCGGATCGTGTAGGGGAAGTCGGTCGCTGCAGGCAGAACCGCCTGCAGGGCACGCCATGCCAGCTTGCCGTGGCCGATCTCACGACGGCCCGGACCACCCACGCGGCCAACTTCACCCACCGAGTAGGGAGGGAAGTTGTAGTGCAGCAGGAAGTTCGATTTGAAGTTGCCGTGTAGCGCGTCGATGAACTGTTCGTCGTCACCGGTGCCCAGCGTGGTCACGGCCAATGCCTGAGTCTCACCACGGGTGAAAAGGGCAGAACCGTGTGTACGCGGCAGCATCGAGGTTTCTGCGACGATCGAACGGATATCGGTGGTCGAACGACCGTCGATACGCTTGCCGCCTTTGACGACGTCACCGCGCAGAATGCCAGCTTCCAGCTTCTTCATAGCGGAACCGAGATTGCCGTCTTCTAGTTGCTCTTCGGTCAGCGCTTCCTTGATCGCTTCACGGGCCGCGGCGACAGCGGCGGTGCGCTCTTGCTTGTCGGTGATCGCGAACGCGGCGCGCATCTTCTCTTCACCGGCAGCCGAAACAGCGGCGGACAGCTCCGAGTAATCGGGGGCGACGAATTCGAACGGCTCTTTCGCGGCTTCTTCGGCCAGCGAGATGATCAGGTCGATCACGGGCTGAATTTGCTCATGCGCGAAGTTTACCGCGCCCAGCATTTCCGCCTCGGACAGTTCGTACGCTTCCGATTCCACCATCATCACGGCGTCTTTGGTACCGGCAACAACCAGGTCCAGACGCTGTTCAGGGTTCAGGCGCAGGTCCTGCATGTCGTCGACGGTCGGGTTCAGAACGTATTCGCCATCCTCGAAACCAACGCGGGCACCGGCGATCGGACCCATGAACGGCGCGCCGGAAATGGTCAGTGCGGCAGAGGCTGCGATCATCGCAACGATGTCGGGGTCGTTGACCAGATCGTGGGACAGCACGGTGCACATCACCAGAACTTCGTTTTTGAAGCCGTCAACAAACAGCGGGCGGATCGGACGGTCGATCAGACGCGCGGTCAGCGTCTCTTTCTCGGTCGGGCGCGCTTCGCGCTTGAAGAAGCCACCCGGAACCTTACCGGCGGCATAGTATTTTTCTTGATAGTGTACGGTCAGCGGGAAAAAATCCTGACCGGGCTTTTGAGCACGGGCAAAGGTCACGTTTGCCATGACGCTGGTTTCGCCCAGCGTGGCAATCACGCTGCCGTCGGCCTGACGGGCAACCTTGCCGGTTTCCAGTGTCAGCGTCTCTTCGCCCCACTGAATCGATTTCTTTGTTACATCAAACATATGCGTATCCTAGAACGGAGCACTCCCGCCCCTGCGGGTCTCCGGTTTGCATGGCGGCCCCATTGCCGCCGACCCCACTTTATCTTCCATTCGAGTGCCGGGGTCAGGGCACAACGTCTCAGATGACAGGCCCATACATCAGTTTGCAAGCTTTGGAAAGTCGGGAGTTTTTGGGGGGCAGGGGATTGCCTAACCCCCGCCCAAGCTGGGCAGGGGCCGATGTATCAAAGGATAGCGTGCGCCAATATCATCACCACGCCGCAGCCCAGCGCATATCCGGTGTCGACTGCGATGGCGAAGCCGCTTTTCTGTGCCCATGCCCCGACCGATGCGGCCTGAGCAGCCACTGCGAGGATCGCCAGCACCGCAACGCCAAGGCTGTTGTTGGTCTCGGTCACCGCGATCACAGCGGCTAGCAGGATCAGGAAAACGATCTGGGCCGCCATCTGCGGCAGGGGTGGAGATTCGGGCGGGGTGGGGTCGATCCGTGTTCCCTCGGCCCAGCGTTTCTGAAAGCCGACGGGTCCGTAGACCAGCCAGCCCAGCAGAAAGGCCGCGATCACACCCACGCCAAGGGCGAGCCAGTTGATCACAGCGCACCCTCCAGCGTCTCAAGGATTCGGGTCCAGCCACCTTCGTGATTGTTGCGGCTTTCTTCCGAAGGGAAGCGGATGTGGTGCAGGCGCAATTCCGTACCCTTATCGGTGGGCGTGAAATCTAGCGTCACGGTGGAATCGTCCTGACTGTAAGGAGAGTTCCAAGTGAATTGCAGCCGATTGGGCCGGTCGATCACTTTGTATTCGCCCTCATGCGGCAGGTCCCCGGCCTCGGGCGCGCGCATGATGATCTTGAACCGGCCCCCTACTTTGGCGTCAGAATAAGCTTCGGGCACTGACATGTTGGGACCGGGCAGCATGAACTTGGCCAACATTTCCGGGTCTAGCCAAGCATCAAACACCTTTTCCGGCGGGTGCGGAATGGCGCGGGTTATTTCAAGGGACAGTTCCGTCATCTTCTGGGTCCTCCAAAGCAGTTTCCAAGGCGTCCAGCCGAAGCGCCCAGATCGAACGCAGCCCGGCGAACCAGTCATCCACGGCTGACAAGGGGGCCATCTGCACCTCGATCAGATGCTCGCGCCATTCCGTCCGACGCCGCACCAGCCCGGCATTCTCCAGCACCTTGATGTGCTTGGACACCGAGTTGAGGCTCATATCGAATTGCCGCGCAATATCCGTCACCCGCAAGGGGCCTTGCTGCGCGAGCATCGTTAGGATCACGCGGCGGGTTGGGTCGGACGCGGCCTTCAATATAGCGCCTAGGTCATAGCGATTCTCTCGTTCAACCATTTGGATGAATTACATGCCTTTTCTGCTTCAGTCAACCATTTGGTTGAATAACAGGATATTTGCAGCTCTGAAAGCTAATTCGGTCGCTCCCACCGCCTAACTATTCGCGAAATCGAATATATTTGGTGAAAATTTAGTATCCGTATAGGCTGAAACCACCATACCTGCGGTCGAAACGACGGAAACGCGCCAAGGGAATACGAATATCACCTCCGTCCGCCGGTCGAATACCTTGGCGTTTGCACGTAGCGAACAGAAGGGCAGACGCATGGCACAAACCAAGAAAATGCTGGATCCGGATCCCCGGATTTATGACTTTGAGACCGAATATGAGCTGGGGCAGGACAATGTCCGGCCTTTCGGTCTGGACATCCATAACCCGGTCTTTTTGATCTCTAGTATCCTGATCTTTGCGTTCGTCCTGATCGCGCTGGCAAATCAGGAATCCGCAGCCACGTTCTTTGGCTGGCTCCGACCATGGCTGACCAGCACGTTTGACTGGTTTCTGGTGCTGTCGGTTGACGCAATCACCCTGTTCTGTCTGGTGCTGATCATCTTACCTGTGGGCAAGGTGCGGATCGGCGGCAAGGACGCCAAACCCGACTATTCCTACGCCGGATGGATCGCGATGATGTTCGCGGCCGGGATCGGCATCGGGCTGTTGTTCTTCGGCGTGATGGAGCCGGTCTATTACAATTTTGCAGAAGACGGCAACGCCCGCCCGCTGGGCATCGATATCGCTGTGCCGGGTAACGAATACATCGGCATTGTCGGCACGATCCATCATTGGGGTCTCGAAGGCTGGGCGGTATATGCGGCCGTTGGTCTGGCGCTTGCAATCTTCAGCTATAATCTCGGGCTACCATTGACCCTGCGTTCGGCTTTCTATCCGATCCTGGGCGAGCGCGTCTGGGGCTGGTGGGGCCACATCATCGATACTCTGGCAGTATTCGCGACCCTCTTCGGCCTGACCACATCATTGGGTTTGGGCGCACAACAGGTGGCCGCCGGGCTGTATGAGGTCTTTGGCATCGAACCCAGCCCCACCGTCACCGTCCTGCTGATCATAGGCATTACGATGATCGCACTGGGCTCGGTCCTGATGGGCATGGATGCAGGTGTCAAACGGTTGAGTGAGATCAACATGATCATGGCCGTAGGACTGTTCATCTTCGTCATCGTAGTTACCGGTGTCGGAACCGCCATTGCACGGTACTTCAACGTTATGGTGGATTACGTGACCCATCTACCGGCCCTGTCCAATCCGTTCGGTCGGGAAGACACCAGCTACTTCCACGGCTGGACAACCTTCTACTGGGCCTGGTGGATTGCGTGGTCACCTTTCGTGGGCATGTTCATCGCCCGCATTTCCAAAGGTCGTACGGTGCGTGAGTTCGTGATCTGCGCCTTGTTGGCACCCACTGCGGTTTGCGCCCTGTGGATGTCGACCTTTGGTGGCGCCGCAATTGACATGCTGAACGCAGGCGGAGCAGAGGGCGTCCGCGCCACAGTGATCGAAAGCTATGCCCCCGAGGGCGCGCTGTTCGGCTTCCTGAAAGAGCTGCCGCTTTACGGCATCATTGCCCCGATCGCTCTGATCCTGATCGTTGTGTTCTTTGTCACATCGTCGGACTCAGGCTCGCTGGTGATCGATACGATCACGGCAGGCGGCAAGATGGACGCACCAGTTGTGCAACGCGTGTTCTGGTGCACGCTTGAAGGCCTTGTTGCAATCGCACTGCTGCT
Source organism: Ruegeria sp. A5 (assembly GCF_056543005.1). Classification (NCBI taxonomy): domain Bacteria; kingdom Pseudomonadati; phylum Pseudomonadota; class Alphaproteobacteria; order Rhodobacterales; family Roseobacteraceae; genus Ruegeria; species Ruegeria sp. A5. The sequence goes on along the minus strand of NZ_JBQGAV010000009.1, from coordinate 41,861 downwards.
GGGCGGAGGTCTCTCTGCCTTGCAAGGGGCAGCGGTGTCGACTGGAATTCCGTTTACCTTGGTGGTTCTGATCATGTGCTACTGCCTGTGGCTGGCGCTTAAATCAGAAAAGGCCAAGATGTAACTGGGATTATCCTGAGAAAACCGAAACGCCCGCCAGTTCGGCGGGCGTTTTTGGTCCGGAGCGGCCCCTGTAGCGCGTACCCATGCAGCAGTCGTCAGGAGCGTACCAAACGGCGGTCAGTGCAGCGAATCCTCGCGTTTGCCTTGGGTTGGATATTCCATCTTTTCATCTTCTAGGATCCCGCGAAGAACCGCCGCTGTCTCGACCTTCGAAATTGCCTTCTTATGGTCGTAGGGATTATTCAAAATCGACCGCGCATTTGTGGCGTTGGACGTCTCAGACATCTTGGTTGCAAACACCCGGCTCAGAATTGTCTTCAATGGCATCATTCAACTCCCGCAACATATGGTCATCAAATCCTTGCCGCTGCGGGTCAGGTCCAAGCCACTTGAGGGAAGGGCTCAAAGACCAACTTCCGTGAGTGTGAACCCGCAGCGACACCGTCCATGTAAGAAAAATGGGGTGCCGAGAAAGGGGGAAGAAATCTGCTGTTTGCATCATTTTTTTGACCGCTTGGAAAAAAATCACGACACTGCTTACGCTTACGTCAACCTTCTAACCTAGGGCCCGGCTTTCGCGACGCGGCGTCACAATTCGAAACCCAAGGTCAGCCACCCGGATACCGCCCGTCGCCGCGCCAAATTGGACAGAAAACAAAAGAGCCCATACCCTGACTCCGGGCAACTCTTGGCGCAGCGCGTGTTTCTTGTGATGTGGCCGGCCCCCTCGACGTTTTGAAATTGGATTATTCCGGGACCGTAATGAGGAAGCTGTTATGAACCTTTCACGATTGTCTCTGTTGCTGGTCGTATTCATTGACGTGATGGGTTTTGGATTGATCGTGCCGATTTTCAACACGATCCTGCTGGATCCACACCAGGCTTTCCTCGCACATGGAACAGCGACGAATATCCGCCAGCTCGACTATACGATTCTGATTGTCGTCTTCTTTCTGTTCTACTTTTTCGGGGCGGCCTTTATCGCCAAGTTGTCGGACTATATCGGGCGTAAAACAGGCATCATGATCTGCCTTACCGGTGCCCTGATCGGCTATGTTTTGACTGTGGCCGCGATAATGACGTCTAGCTATTGGCTGTTACTTTTGGGGCGCGCCATTTCCGGGTTTACGACGGCCAACCAACCCATTGCGCAGGCCGCATTGATCGACATCAGCCATGACGATCAGGAGAAATCAAAAAACCTCGGGATGATTGTTGCGGCATCCGCGCTGGGCCTGCTCGGGGGGCCACTGATTTCAGGATTGCTCAGCGACCAAAACCTGATGGGATCATTTGCGTCACTGGAACTGCCTTTCTACGTCGCCATTGCCCTGATCCTGATCAACATGGCACTGATTCTGTTCTTCTTCTCCGAACCCGGTTTCAAAAGACAAAAAATTGACTTCGGGCTTTTAGATGTTGTTTTGAACCTGTGGAAAGTCTTCTCGAACCCGGTCGTTTTGCGGCTTTCGGTCGTCATGTTGTTCTCGCTGATGTGCCTGAATGCGTTTTTCTTCTTCATCGACACGTATCTGCTGACCCGGTTCAAGTTCAGTACGCTTCAAAACAGCATGGCCCTCGCCGTGTTCGGAGGCTCCATGGCCTTTGGCAGTGCCTACCTCACCGCGCCGCTGCACGAGCGGTACAAAAAGTTTCCGATTCTGTATGTCTCCATTGCAGCGATGGCACTTGGGATATTGGCCTTCATGCTGAACCCCATGGCCGATCTGACCTATGTCCTGATTGTTCCGATAACCATCGCGTTCGCGATCATGTACCCGACCATGCTTTCGTTGTTTTCCGCGAGCGTCGGCCCAACCGAGCAAGGTTGGGTCATGGGTGTGACAGTCGCCATCTACGCGTTGGGCTCCGGGACCATTACGGCCCTCAGCGGGTCCCTCATGGCTATCAATTTGCGGATGCCTTTCGTGCTCGCGGTCATCTGCGGTGTACTGGCATTGATTGCGATGGCGAAACTGTTTCGCCATCCCGGCGTTCAGGCGCTTGATACCAAAGGCAAGTAGGTTTCATCAGTGTGTCCCGAACGAAAATGGGCGCGCCCGCTACAGGCACGCCCAGTAAAAAAGGGAGGACTATGAAAAACCCGACGCTCGAAACAAAAGAAGCGCCTACTCACTAACATCCTCAGAATGGCGCAATCTTTGACCGCGTTCAGTGAAGTGGTTCACAGGAAGTTAAAAAAAGTTTGCGCTTCTTTGCGTAGCGGTAAGGTTTGGGCCGCAGGTATGTGTGTGCCGTCTCTCATGAACATGGCGGGAAATTCGCGCGCCGCACAGTTCACTAGATTAGACAGTGACCAAAACAAATACGCCCACCAAATGGCGGGCGTACAAGATGTACTATTTGTACGAACAGGGCCTCAGCGCCTGTACAACATGAACAAAACGCGTTTAGCGGCGGATGCCCAGCTTTTTGATCAGGTCCTGATAGCGTGCTTCTTCTTTGCCCTTCAGATAGTCCAGCAGCTTACGGCGCTGAGCAACCATCTTCAGCAGACCACGACGACCGTGGTTGTCTTTCTTGTGGGTTTTGAAGTGCTCGGTCAGGGTGTTGATGCGCGAGGTCAGGATAGCAACCTGGACTTCAGGCGAACCAGTGTCGCCGTCCTTGGTTGCGAATTCTTTCATGACGCGTGCTTTATCAGCGGCAGTAATCGACATCGGGGTCTCCTTTAAAGGTTAGAGTTGATGGCGCAGGCCGGGATGTCGTCCAGCACGGGCCCATGGAGAAAACCGCACCGACTCCGATGCGGATGGGCGCGTATAGGCGCATTCACCGCAAATGGCAAAGGGATTCTGCAGGCTCAACTGGTGAAGGCGTACTGCTCCAACTGGGCTTCGGTCACAAACTGAATATCTTCAACAGTCAGACCCTCTGCGCCAAAAAGCTGAGCGACGTCTTCGCCATTGACCCGAACATGGGTCAAGCTGTTGTTTTCACTGTCCTGTTCGATCGTCAATTCCGGTTCTTCCGGGTTGTCCCAGGTGATCAGAAGCTTGTCGTGACCGATCTGGAAATCCATGATTGTCGTGGCTTCCTGCTCGGGGTCGGACTGTACAACGATCTCGTCCTCGCCCTCTCCACCGGTGACCACATCGCCGTCTTCGGCAAGAATGACGTCGTCCCCAGAGCCCCCGTTTAGGAAGTCGCGCGCAGGCTCGTCCGGGCCATCTTCTCCGGACAAGATGTCATCACCATCTCCGCCAAACAGGGCGTCTTCACCGGCACCCCCAACAAGGTAGTCGTCGCCATCTCCGCCTTGTAGCGCGTCGTCGCCGTCATCGCCGCTTAACGTGTCATCGCCCTGACCACCAAAAAGCCGGTCATTCCCATCACCGCCGCTCAGATCATCTGTTCCGAAATGACCATACAGGTCGTCATTTCCTGACATTCCGTCCAGCGCGTCATCACCATATTCACCATGGAGCACATCATTCCCGAGGTTGCCAAACAGGACGTCCCCGCCACCACCGCCATACAACACGTCGTTGCCAGCGCCGCCGTCGATCCAGTCGTCCCCGCCATATCCGTTGATCTGATCGTTGCCTTCCTGCCCGGTCAGAACATCCGCATCCTCATCGCCCGCAATGACCAGATCGCCTTCATACTCGGACACAATCTCACCAGTGTCAGAGTCGGTTTCCTCGGCAGAGCTGGGCTCGTCGACATTCTCGTCCGCGTCAAGCAAATTGCCTTCCGACAGGTCGTCGTCGGCCGTTTCCTCGATGCGATCGTCTTCATCCTCGTCATCGCCTTTGTCTTCTGGCACAAGTACGTCGCTGATAGCGTAGGCCGCACCACCCATGGCGGCCATTCCGAATAATCCGATCAGAAACATATCTACCCTCCGCAAGCACAATGGCTCCGAGTGTAAAAACTCTCATGCAAACAATGGCTTGGTCAAAGCGAAGCAGAGAGCTTGGTTAACCCTTTATCACCAGGCTTCGGGCTGCTGAGTGTACGCAATGTAGAGAGGATGCTTCGGATGTCCGTCCTTGGTCAGCCCAAGGTGGAACAAGGGCTGGCCCGTGCCGCGCAGCAATTCCTCAACTGCGGGGCCGCGTTCCAGATGTGCGCCATGCGTGCCCCAGGCGGCGATGACCTGATCCGCCCATTCCACGCCGTCCAGGATGGCTGCGTCATTCTCAGGCCCCACCGGATCGGAAGATGCACGCATCTTGCGCGGATCAGTGTCGCGCCAGGCAAAGATATTGGTGACCTGAAAAGCTCCGAAACCCAGTGTGCGTGCGCGACGCTCGCAACGTTCCACCGTGGGGTCGTTCTGCACCTCGGTCGCCGTCGACGGATTCAGCATCACAAACAACGCCTTGCGGCCCGCCGGGTTCCAGATACGGGTCAGGCTATAGCGGTATTTTTCGCAATCGGAGTAGATAGCAGTCGAGGGCGCATCGCCCTTGGTATGAGAACGGGTGATCATGCAGTCGGGTTTGGCTGGAATTAGGCCCGTTTACAAGGGGCGATGTCCTGTTTCTTAACTTGTGCTATACCTGCCTTCATTTGAACGGCTTATTCTGGGGGAAGACATGACATTCGAGACACTGGATCCGGCGGATTGGGAGCAGACCCGCAAGTTAGCACATGAGATGCTGGATATGGCGTTGGATCATACGCGTGATGTGCGTGATAGGTCGATTTGGAAAGATATGCCGACTGCCATACGCAACGGGTTCGAAACGCCCGCACCTCAGCAGGGTATGCCGTTGGGTGATTTGATGGATGATGTCCAGTCTCAGGTCATGCAGTATCCAATGGGCAATATTCATCCCCGGTTTTGGGGCTGGTATATGGGCGCGAGCAATTTCACAGGCGCGATGGCGGATTTTCTGGCTGCGGTTCAGGGATCGAACCTAGGGGGTGGGAATCATGCGGCAGCCCTGATCGACCGACAAGTCGTCGACTGGCTACGCGAGATGATCGGTCTGCCGGAAGGGGCCAGTGGGACATTGGTCAGCGGCGGCAGCGTGGCAAACTTGATCGGGCTGACGGTGGCCCGCAACGTCAAATCCGGGATCGACATGCGCGAAGAGGGCATCGCCGCCATGGATAAGCCGATGCGGTACTACGGATCGGATCAGATGCACAGTTGTCACCAAAAGTCGCTCGAAACACTGGGTCTGGGCAACAAGGCGCTGCGGCGTGCTCCTACGCAAGACGATTTGACGATGGATCTTGAAGCGCTTGCCGGCATGGTCGCGCAGGATCGCGCAGACGGCCTTAACCCCGCTTGTGTGATTGCTACCGCCGGAACCGTGAACACAGGCGCCATCGACGACTTGTCGGCGATTGCCGATTTCTGCCGCGAGGAAGGCCTGTGGTTTCATGTTGACGGCTGTATCGGTGCGTTAATTGCAATCGCCCATGATAACAGTTGGCGCGTGTCCGGCATCGAACGCGCGGATTCCGTCGCGCTCGACCCACACAAATGGTTACATGCGCCTTTCGAAGTGGGTTGCGCGTTGGTGCGAAGCCATGATGCCCACCACGCGACATTTACTCTGACCCCGGAATACCTGGAACCGCAATCCCGAGGCGTCGCCGGGGCGGCGTTTTTGCACGATTACGGCATTCAGACTTCGCGTGGGTTTCGAGCGCTCAAGGTCTGGATGTCCTTGAAGGAGCACGGCGTTCAGAAATTCGGCAGGCTCATTGATCAGGATATCGAAAAGGCGCGTTATCTGACTTCGCTGATCGAGGCAGAGGATGACCTCACCTTGATGTTCCCCACCAACATAAACATCGTTTGTTTCCGCTATGACCCGGGCGGTCTCAGCCCCGAAACTCTGCGTGCGATTAACAGCGAAATCATGTTGTGCCTGCAAGAGGAAGGCACAGCGGTTTTATCGGATACAACGGTTCAGGGAGCGCATTGCCTACGGGTGGCGGTCAACAATCACCGCACGCAAAAGCAGGATCTGGATCTACTGGTGTCCGAGATACTTCGACTGGGTCACAAATTGCGTATCGCCGCCTGAACAGTCATCAGTTGGCGGCAAAGACGCGGCTTGGGTGCAATTCGCCCGACTTGTAAATTCCTACGGCCACGGCCTTGCCATCCAGCGAGGCCCAGGCCTCGTCGCCGTATTCCACGTCAGAGGCCAGCACCATGCCCGGATTGCCATTCCGCAGACGGGTGGCTCCTTCAGAGGTGCATTTCAGCTCGGGCAGGTCCGACAGGCCGGTTTCCAGCGGATGCAGATAATCATCCAATGCGGTGGTTTTGGCCATTTCGTCGATCTGTTCGATGGTCAGGCCATCCTCGGCCTCAAACGGGCCGGACCAGATGCGGCGCAGTTTTTTCACGTGGCCGTGGCAGCCGAGCGCCTCACCCAGATCACGCGCAATGGAACGGACATAGCCACCTTTGCCACAGGTCATCTCCAGCACGACGTGGTCTTCGTCGGGGCGGTCGATCAGCACCAGTTCCTCTACCCAAAGAGGGCGGGCGGTCAATTCTACATCCTCGCCATCGCGGGCCAGCTTATAGGCGCGTTGACCGTCGATTTTCACGGCCGAGAACTTGGGCGGCACCTGTTTGATATCGCCCAGAAACGGGCCAAGCGCTTGTTTGATATCCTCATCCGAGGGGCGCGCAATGCTCTCAGCGATGACTTCACCCTCAGCATCATCGGTGTTGGTGGCCTGCCCCAGCCGCACGGTGAAGGTGTAGGCCTTCAGCGCATCGGTGATGTAGGGGACGGTCTTGGTTGCCTCACCCAGCGCAACGGCCAAAACGCCGGTTGCCTCTGGGTCCAGCGTGCCTGCATGGCCCGCTTTCTTGGCGTCCATCGCCCAACGCACCTTGTTGACCACCGCGGTCGAAGTCATGCCAGCGGGCTTATCCACCACCAGCCAACCGGAAATGTCGCGGCCCTTGCGTTTACGTCCCATTCTACACCTTGAGTCTTGCTGAGGCGCGCGAGTTAGCGGATCGTTTCGATGCTGTCAATTTGCCGGAACGTCCTCGACGACACCCACGATGGGTCCCAGCGAAAACCCGATATCCGACCGATTGCTGGCGCGATCATACATGCGGGAAATGTTGCCATCTAGAAACAGCGCATTCGGTGTTTTCAATACATCGCGGAATAGGCTGCCGAATTCGTGGAAAGTGACGTAATCGTCCGAGATCGCAAACACCGCACGCGTGCCATCGGCGCTGGTGCCCACCCCGTTTCGGGTGTAGCGCGAGGTTGAATCCGGCAGAAAGCGAGGGTGCAACTCTCCGTTGATCACCAGCATGGGGCCCGATTGTGTCGCAAAGCGGCACTGCGGCGCCTGATCGACGAAATCCAAAGTCTCGAACACATCGGCACGGTTTTCACGGATGCAGAACACACCGTTGGGCAGCAGGCCGAAATTGCCGGGTCCGGCATTCGGTATCACGCGCATCTGCTCTTGCCCTTCTTCGACATAGTGGCCGACGGGCGAGCGGTCGTCATGGTACATGCCCGCATTCATCGCAAAGACGAGCCTTTTCCCCTGAGGCTCCAACGCCTCATTCACCGAAGAGAAATGACCCAGCAGATCGCCATTTTCATCGTTCAGAAACAGGCGCAAATCTTCCGAGGTATCCACCTCGCAAACCGTATATCGCTTGTCCTCATGAGTCAGCTTCTCGCAAGTGACTGCAGAGACTTGCGCGGCCCAAAGGACAGCACACAGCGTGACAAGGGTACGGATCACTCGTCCAGATCGCGGCGTACCGCGTCCTGATTAAACATACGGCGGGTGTCGTCCAGTCGATCAAACGTGTCATCCAGACGGAACCGCAGGTCGGGAGAGAATTTCAGGCCCACCTTCTTGCCCACTGCGCGCCGAAGCTCACCCTTGTTTCGAGCGAGCAGTTCGATCACATCCTCCTGCCCCTTGCCGCCCAGGGGCAGCACATAGGCGGTGGCGATCTTCAGATCGGGCGAGGTGCGCACCTCGCCCACGGTGATCGACATGCGGTTCAGGTCGGGGTCGTGGACATCTCCGCGCGCCAGAACCTCGGACAGGGTACGGCGGATCAGTTCGCCGACGCGCAGCTGTCGTTGGGATGGACCGGGGCCATCGTGGAATTTGTTCTTTGCCATGCCCCCGATCTAAGCCCAAAGCGGGGCTTTGCCAAGCGGGCGCGAACCGGGTAGGAGGCTTTGAGCCGACTTTAGAAAGGACCAGCGCAATGACCCATATTCCGGGGATCGTTATCACAGGGGCTTCGGGCCGTATGGGGCAGATGCTGATCAAGACCGTGTCTGAGAGCGATCAGGCGCGTCTGGTCGGTGTGGTCGAGCGTAAGGGTCATGACTGGATCGGTCAGGATGTGGGTCAGGCAATGGGCGGGCAGGCGCTCGGTGTTACCGTCACTGACGATCCGCTGGAGGCATTTGCGAAGGCGCAGGCTGTTATCGACTTTACGGCGCCCGAGGCGACGCTCGAGTTTGCCGCGCTGGCAGCACAAGCGCGGTGCGTTCACGTGATTGGCACCACCGGAATGACGGATGAACAGATCGCAGCTTTGGAACCTGCCGCGCGCCATGCCGTGATTGTGCGGGCCGGGAATATGAGCCTCGGGGTAAATCTGTTGGTTCAGCTGACCAAGAAGGTCGCTGCGGCACTGGATGAGGATTTTGATATCGAGATCATCGAGGGGCATCACCATCACAAGGTCGATGCGCCTTCAGGCACAGCTTTGATGCTGGGCGAAGCCGCCGCCGAGGGGCGCGGTGTCAAGTTGTCGGATGTGGCCGATAGGGGCCGCGACGGTATTACCGGTACGCGCAAACGCGGCGACATCGGCTTCCACGCCATTCGTGGCGGAGACATTGTCGGCGAACACGATGTCCTGTTCGCGGCACCCGGTGAGCGTATCGTGTTGCGCCATCTGGCTACTGACCGTGCGATCTTTGCCCGTGGGGCGCTCAAAGCCGCGTTGTGGGGTCAAGGCAAGGCGCCGGGCCAGTACGACATGGTGGATGTTCTGGGGCTGTAGGCTTCAGGATCGAGAGCCAAGAAAATTCGACGAATTTTCTTGGCTCTATCGATCGGGCGGATGAAAGCTGTCTCAGCTCGCCTGAATGTGCCGGTCGACCATCCGTTGTACCATCGGTGCGAAATGGGCGAAATCCGGGGTCTCCATATCAGCGCGTTTTCCCGCTTCGTCCAGATAACGGACCTGAATGATCTCTTTCAGGTTCGGATTTGCCTCGAACTCGGCGATCTCCTTGGCACTCATCGGACCACCCTGCAGTTCCAGCGTATGGACCGAGGCTGCAGACAGGCGATTGAAATACTCCGGCTTGGTGGCGCAGAGATACCGCTTGGCTGCCACGTGGTACCGGCAGCAATCGGTGATGACCGACGGAAAGAACTGCTCCAGCACCTCGGCACCTGCATCTTCATGATGCCGGTCCTCGGTATCGTCCGGATGGTAAGTGCCGAATTCCGACGTAAAATGGCCAATGTCGTGCAACAGCGCACCGACGATAATTTCTTCGGACTGCCCGTTCTGTTCCGCAATCGTGGCACCCTGCAGCATGTGCTGGGCCATGGTGACGGGTTCGCCCAGATATTCCTCACCCCCCCGACGATCGAAGATGTCGCTGATAAAGGCAACGATATTGTCCCGGTTTAAGGTCGAGAAATCGGGTTTCATTCCGCCGCCTCCGGTTGTGTCATCTGCATGGCGGCCAGTGTCGAAAGCAGCCCATCTTTGTCAGCATAGCATCCCTGCAACCAGCGAAACCCGGCCCCGGAATAGCCCAGCCGTGCATGCATTACGCGTGTGTTGTCGACGATGAAGCTTTCGCCCGGTTCCAGCTTGAAAGACACGCCCATGGCGGGATCGTCAATGATCTCGCCCAGCTGGCGATAGGCTGCATAGTAGGCTTCCATCTTGTCAAAGGGTACATCCACGAACGGCGCAGACGAGCGGTTGTTGAAGCGAATGCCGATCAACTCGCCATCGGGGGAAAGCTCGATCATCGGGCGACGTGACCGCAAACAGACCCCGTCCGAACCTTTATACTCGAACCGTGCCGGATAGCCTGCAAGCAAGGCGAAGCCCCCGGGGTTCAGATCGCGCAGTCGCTCAGCCGCGCGGAAACCATCGACAACGATGGAATCGCCGCCTTCGGCCGAGTTCTCAAGGCAGTAGAGGATTTGCAGTGTCGGTACCGGGTCGCGATAAGGGTTGTCGGTATGGGCCTGCAACCCCAACCCGGTATAGGCGAGGTTGGTCGGGTTCACCTCAGTCCGAACCTCGAAATAGGGGCCATAATTTGTCTGACGCACATAGCCGAACAGATCGGCCACTTTCAGCAGCGATTCCGGCTCGGTTGGGCCACCTGTCAGCTTGGCAAAGCCGTACTCCGCGACGGCAGCCAGCCAGCTGCGCTTGGCCTCAGGGTCGGTGTGCACCCTTTCCCAGTCACCGCTGGGGGCGCTGATACCACGCTCCCATGTGGTGACGCCGGATGCAGTGCGGCCAACGTCTTGCGCCTGTTCGCGGTCATAAACGTGATCGGCCAGCCAATCGGCAGGGAACATCACGGATTTGTTTTCGGGCTGAAAGGTAACACTCAGATCGCCATTTTGGATCTCGGCAGCGCTGACCGAGATATTGGAGGGGATATCGCCGATTGTGATCAGGCGCTGCCCGTTGCCGGGGGCGCGGGTCTCGGGGTCCAGCGCATTGTCGCGCAGCCAAATGGCGTGAAATCTGGCCTGAGTACCATCGGAAAATGCGACGGTGACCATGGAAGGGTCGAAAGTAGCTGAGCGCAGCATGGGGTCTCTCCTATTCGGCGCGGACTTTGCTTGAGGAGATACGCGCTCCGTGGCATTACTACAATTAAACCTTATTGCCACTGAGGGCTGGAAATACTTATGGCTAAGAAGCAGATCGGTTTACCTCCTTTGGACTGGCTGCGCGTGTTCGAAGCCGCCGGGCGATTGGGCGGTTTTTCTGCTGCCGCGCGCGAATTTGGTCTGACGCAGGCGGCAGTCAGTCAACGGATCGGAAATCTTGAGGCATGGCTGGGCAGGTCATTATTTTTGCGCGAGGCGCGGGGCGTGTCGCTGACCATCGAAGGCGAAAGCTATCTGCCATTGGTGCAGGACAGCCTGCAAGCACTGGAACGCAATACCGAGGATCTGTTCGGCAAATCCCCGCGCGAGCTTCGGGTCGCGGGACTTTCGTCGCATATCCACGCGCTGGTTCTGCCAGCCTTGCCCAAGTTCCTTGAGGCGCAGCCCAATGTGCGTGTGATGACAGATTCCATGGCGCGCCGGGCCTCATTGGAGGAAGAGCGTACCTGGCTGCAGATCCGCTATGGCAGAGGTGTCTGGCCTGGACGAAAGGCAAAGCTAATTGCGCTTGAAGTTCTGGCACCGATGGCCGCATCTGGCATCAAGTGGGGTGCGCCGCTCATTGATTTGCGCGGAGAACGCCCCGGTTGGAAGGACTGGGCGCAGGTAGCGGGGGTTGATGAATTACCGGCTGGCCGGATCAGTTTTGACTCGGTAGGTCACGCGATCACGGCCGCGCGTCAGGGCATGGGGATCGTGTTGGGTTCACTACCGTTGGCTTCGGGCAGCTTAAAGACTGGTCAATTACACAGATTGGATATGCCCGAGCTTAGGACAAAGGATGGCTATTGGCTTACATGGCCCGAGGATCGGGCAAGGTCGAAACGGCAAAGGGCGTTGATAGACGACTTTCTGCAAGCGCTGCGGGGCGGGGCCTGATCAGAAGTCGATGGCGATGCCCTTTTTCTCCCAATCGCCATAGCGGGCCGGATCAGGACCGTCGCGCCCACCCAGTTCCTTGGGCTGCGCTTTGGCTTCCGCTTCGGCCTTTTTGCGACGTTCCTCAGCCTCGGCCAATGCGCGCTGTGCGGCGGGGGGCAAGTCTTTGCACTCGTCACTCATGACATTGGGTTCCTTTCCGTTCAGTGCCTTGATATACGCCCTCGTCCGTACAAGGCAATGCGGGCAAAGGTCACGAGAGGCACTCAGCATCATGTCAAACTCTGCAACCGCCGCGCGGCGCAGTGCAATCTATCTGCTGGATCAGATATTGGGCGAGGGGCGGCTGTTACCTGAGTGTCTGGCGGCCGGCGCATTGGATCGTCTGGTACCCGAGGATCGTGCGCGCGCACAGCGGTTGACGATTGAAACCCTGCGAGGGCTTGAGCGTGCCGACCGGCTGTTGGCCGATAACCTGCGGCAGACACCAGCGCTAACGGTGCATAACGCACTGCGGCTTGGAACGGTCGAGCTGTGTCAGGGCGAGGCCGCGCATGGCGTGGTCAATTCGATGGTCGAGATCGTGGGACGCTCGCGCAAGCATGGGCGGCTCAAGGGGTTGGTGAATGCAGTCTTGCGCAAGATTGCCGCCGATGGACCGGATGCTTGGCCCAAGATGCGCGTGCCCCGTCTGCCCGACTGGCTGCGCGATCCTCTGATCATGGCGTGGGGCGATGACGCAGTAAAGGGTATGGAACAGGCCCATTTCAATGGTGCACCGCTGGACGTGACGCTGAAACCGGGCGCCGAGGCGCCGGGCGGAGAAGCCCTGCCCACCGGCTCAGTCCGTTTGCAGGATGCGGGGCAGGTGTCGGCTTTGCCGGGCTACAAGCGTGGAAACTGGTGGGTTCAGGATGCGGCAGCGGCGCTGCCTGTGCGCGTGCTGGCCCCGAAAGCCGGGGAAAAGGTATTGGACCTTTGCGCCGCGCCCGGTGGCAAGACGTTGCAATTGGCTGTGGTAGCGGCAGAGGTCACGGCGCTGGATATCTCCGAAACACGGTTGGAGCGGGTGCGCGAGAACCTGAAACGGACAGGTTTGAAGGCCAAGGTGATCGCTGGTGATGCGCTGGACCATCAGGGCCAGTATGATGCCATCCTGCTCGACGCGCCGTGTTCGGCCACGGGCACGATTCGCCGCCATCCTGATTTACCTTTCGCCAAGGATGGCTCGGAATTCGGGGGATTGATCGAACTACAGGCCCGGATGCTGGCCCATGCCTGGACCCTGCTCAAACCCGGAGGCCGATTGGTATATTGCACCTGTTCCTTGTTGCCGGACGAAGGAGAGGTGCAGATCGAAGAGGCGCTGGATCAATACCCGGATATGCAGATTGACCGTGCGGCGCTTGAGATTGCGGGCGTTGAACCAGACTGGATTACAGAAGAAGGTGGCTTGCGTTTGCGCCCGGATTTCTGGGCGGACAAGGGTGGCATGGACGGGTTCTATATCGCCTGTCTGAACAAATCCGCTTGAGGCGACGCTTTTCGATGACTTGACGCGCGGACCGGTCTATCGTGTGTTCAAGCGCCCGCAGAGCGCAAGGGGCAGAGTCGCAAGCGTCATGTCAGAATCGGACACAATGGCCAATCGCTGGATGCGGTTTCAGAACCGCCTTTACGCGCGCCTGAGCCAAAGGCGGAAGGCGGTTTCGGGATTCGTCAGCCAGCCTGAGCCGCGCACCGTGGGTTCGTTTGCACGCGGGCGACAACTGGTGGCCGGGAATCTCCTTTTCGCTGGATATCTAGTCGAGGCGGATGACACCGATCTATGGGATGTTGCTGCGCCCAGTCCGGATTTTGATGATGAACGCCACGGTTTCATCTGGCTGGATGATCTGGCAGCCGTCGGCGATATGCGCGCCCGTGAAAAGGCGCAGCGATGGGTCTGGGGCTGGATCACCGCACATGGGCGCGGGAAGGGACCCGGCTGGGCGCCGGACCTGACCGGGCGTCGGGTGATGCGCTGGATCAACCACGCGCAATTTCTGCTACGCGGCGCTGATGAGGCGCAAAGCAGAGCTTTCTTCCGCTCCTTGGCACAACAAACATGGTTTCTTTCCAAACGCTGGACAGCAGCAACACCAGGATTGCCGAGATTCGAAGCGCTCGCAGGGCTGGTTCAGGCTGGTTTGGCCCTGGAGGGGCTGGAGCAACTGGCTGATCCCGCATTGCGCGCACTGGCCCGGGAATGCGACCGCCAGATCGATGCCGAGGGCGGCATTCTCACCCGCAATCCGGAAGAATTGCTGGAGGTCTTCACTCTGCTGGCCTGGACCTCTGCTGCACTTGGTGAAGTTGGCCGAGGCACGCCTGCCTCTCAGACCGGGGCGATCAAGCGCATTGCACCTACTCTGCGAAATCTGCGTCATGCAGATGGATCTCTGGCCAGATTTCACGGGGGCGGGCGTGGGCTTGAAGGGCGGCTGGATCAGGCACTGGCACAAAGCGGTGTCAAGCCGCAGCAGCATTCGGACCTGTCAATGGGTTATGCACGATTGGCCGCCTCCAGAACCACGGTTCTGGTGGATGCCAGCGCGCCTCCCAAAGGTGCTGCGTCGTTCAACGCCCACGCATCCTCGCTTGCGTTTGAGCTGACCTCGGGGCGCCGTCCTCTGATCGTGAACTGTGGATCAGGCGGCAGTTTTGGGCAGGAATGGCGCAGGGCAGGGCGCGCGACCCCGTCGCATTCGACCCTATGCGTCGAAGGGTATTCCAGCGCCCGGCTTGCAGAAGGCGCAAATGGGTCGTCGCAAGAGGCATTGGTGGATGGCCCGCAGGATGTGCCCGTGGATTTCGAGGATGCCTTCGAAGGCACCCGCTTCATGGTGGGTCATGACGGCTATGCCAAAGTGTTTGGCCTGACCCATGCCCGCACGCTTGAACTGCGCTTTGACGGGCGTGAGCTGGTGGGCGAGGATATTCTGCTGACCGCAACCGACAAAGCCAAAAGGCAGTTCGATCGCGCGATGGACGGTACAGGTCTGCAGGGGATCGCCTTTGACATCCGGTTTCACCTGCATCCTGACGTAGATGCGGCACTTGATCTGGGTGGCGCTGCGGTGTCGATGGCGCTCAAGAGCGGTGAGATCTGGGTTTTCCGCCATGATGGCGTTGGAAAGTTGTCAGTTGAACCAAGCGTTTACCTTGAAAAAGGCCGTTTGAAGCCACGCGCGACAAAACAGATCGTTCTATCTGGGCGCGCAATGGAGTATGCGACGCGCATCCGGTGGACGCTCAGCAAGGCTCAGGATACAGCCTATGCCGTGCGGGATACGCACCGGGACGAGCCCGTTTTCGACTGACGCCAAAAGGACCTTTGGACCCATGACCGACCTTCACCCCGTGCGCCGCGCGTTGCTTTCCGTTTCCGACAAAACCGGGCTGATCGAGCTGGGAACGGCGTTGGCCGAACGCGGGGTTGAACTGCTTTCGACCGGCGGTACCGCGAAGGCGCTACGCGATGCGGGGTTGGAGGTGAAAGATGTCAGCGAGATCACCGGCTTCCCAGAGATGATGGATGGCCGAGTCAAGACGCTCCACCCGATGGTCCATGGCGGGCTGCTGGCTCTGCGCGATAATGACACCCATGTCGCCGCGATGAGCGAACATGGTATCGGCGCAATCGATCTGCTTGTGGTAAATCTCTACCCATTTGAAGCGACCGTGGCCAAGGGCGCTGCCTACGATGAATGCATCGAGAACATCGATATCGGCGGCCCAGCCATGATCCGTGCCGCATCGAAGAACCATGCTTTTGTGAACGTGGTTGTGGATGTCGAAGACTACTCGTCGCTGCTGGATCAGCTGGAAGAGAATTACGGTAAGACTTCTCTGGGCTTCCGTCAGTGGCTGGCGCAAAAGGCCTATGCCCGCACTGCCGCCTATGACACAGCCGTGTCCAACTGGATGGCCGATGCGCTGGAGCTTGAGGCGCCCAAACGCCGCGCCTTTGCCGGTGAGCTGAAACAGACCTTACGATATGGCGAGAATAGCCACCAGTCGGCAGCGTTCTATGTAGATGGCTCGGGTCGTCCGGGCGTGGCGACGGCCGTACAGCATCAGGGCAAGGAACTGAGCTATAACAACATCAACGATACCGATGCCGCCTTTGAGTTGGTCGCTGAGTTCGACCCGGTCGAAGGGGCAGCTTGTGCGATTATCAAGCATGCCAATCCGTGTGGTGTAGCGAAAGGTGCGACGCTGCTTGAGGCCTATAAAGCCGCGTTCGACTGCGACAGGACGTCGGCATTTGGCGGTATCGTGGCGTTGAATCAACCGCTGGACGCGGAAACCGCGCAGGAGATCACGGGGATTTTCACCGAGGTTGTGATCGCTCCAGGGGCGTCAGACGAGGCCAAGGCGATCTTCGCCGCCAAGAAGAACCTGCGCCTGCTGACGACCGAAGCTCTACCGGATGTGACCGCCGGTGGTAAAACTGTGCGACAGGTGGCAGGTGGCCTGCTGGTACAGGACAAGGATAACGGCTTTGTTGGTATGGATGACTTGAAGGTGGTCACCAAAAAAGCGCCATCTGAGGAGCAGATGCGCGACCTGCTGTTCGCGTGGAAAGTGGCGAAACATGTCAAATCCAACGCCATCGTCTATGTCAAAGACGGCGCGACCGTGGGTGTCGGCGCGGGGCAGATGAGCCGCGTTGACTCGGCACTGATCGCGGCAAAGAAAGCCGAGCGTATGGCTGATGCGCTGGGCTTGCCCCAGCCGCTGACCATCGGTTCGGCCGTAGCTTCTGATGCATTCTTCCCCTTCCCCGATGGGCTCATGGAGGCCGCCGAGGCAGGCGCGACATGCGTTATTCAGCCCGGCGGTTCGATGCGTGATGATGAAGTGATCGCGGCGGCGGATGAGGCCGGTCTGGCAATGGTCTTCACCGGCATGCGGCATTTCCGTCACTGATGCGCGGTTCGTTCATCCTATGGGCCGGATTGGCGGCGTTTTTGATCGACCAGATCAGTAAGTATCTGGTCGTTCACGTAATGCGCGTAGCGCAGGGCGATATCGACGTGCTGCCACCGCTTCTGGTTTTCAGATACGGCGAGAATCGCGGCATCAATTTTGGCCTATTTCAGGGCGACGGTGACGCCGCCCGCTGGGTGCTGATCGGGGTTTCCGTGGCGATCTGCCTGGGCGTCCTGATCTGGCTGGGCCGCATCGCTCCTACGAAGCTTCAACAATTCTGCGGCGGTCTTCTGATCGGCGGGGCGCTGGGAAATGTCGTGGACCGGGTGCTTTACGGCTATGTTCTGGACTTTTTGAACATGTCCTGCTGCGGGATCAGCAACCCTTTTGTGTTCAATCTGGCGGATGTGTTCATATTTGCGGGAGCTTTGGGATTGGTCCTGTTCGATGGCAAAAAGCCCTCGTGACCTGCCGGACGATATGCGATAAAAGCGCCTGAAACTTGCTGGAGACACTGATGCGTATGCCACGCGCCATACTTGTTCTGACACTCGCCGTTGTCGTTGCGGGCTGTTCCGATATTGGTTTGCGCAATCTTGATCCGCCCGGAGCGGGGCCGGATGAATTTTCGGTATTGCCCGTCAAGCCGCTGACCCAGCCCAAGGACTACGCCTTTCTTCCAGCGCCGACTCCCGGCGGTGCAAACCTGACCGATCCTAACCCCAAAGCGGACGCCGTTGTGGCGCTGGGTGGTAGTGAGGCAGCGCTGAACCCGAATACCTCAATACCGGCCAGCGATGCCGCGCTTGTGACGGCCTCAAGCAGATATGGCGTTCCTGCCAATACGCGTCAGGTAACGGCCGAAGAGGATGCGGCTTTCCGCAAAAATCGCGGTCGCTGGACCCGCCTGCGCCTGTTCCCGGTTGATCGGTACTCGCAGGTCTATGAACGTCAGTCAATCGATGCGAACGCGACCAATGAAGCGGCGCGTCGTCGTGGGATCGAAACGCCGTCGGCCCCGCCGCTGGAATGAATTCTTCTTAACTTTCCGTCATTGGCCTTGAACCCCGGCGGCACCACCGTAGTTTGAATATCAGAAATGAAACGGAGGATGCCCCATGGTTCGGGCCCTGGCACTGTCGGCTGCCCTGATCGCCGCCACCCCCTTGTTCGCGAAAGAGGGGCAAGAGGCTGTCACCACATTTACGCTGGAAAACGGCATGGACGTCGTAGTGGTCGAGGATCATCGCGCTCCTGTTGTGCAGCATATGGTCTGGTACCGGGCCGGATCCGCCGATGAACCGATCGGATCCTCTGGCGTTGCACATTTCCTGGAACATCTGCTGTTCAAAGCCACCGACACAATGGAAGCGGGCGAGTTGTCAGCCACTGTCGCGGCCAATGGCGGCAATGACAACGCTTTCACTTCTTACGACTACACCGCCTATTTTCAGCGTGTCGCCGCTGACCGGCTGGAACTGATGATGCGGATGGAGGCAGATCGTATGCGCAACATCCGCCTGACCGAGAATGATATCATCACCGAACGCGACGTGGTTCTGGAAGAGCGTAATCAGCGGACCGAAAACAATCCACGCGCTCTGTTCGGAGAACAGATGAATGCAGCGCAATATTTGAACCACCGTTACGGAGCGCCGATTATCGGCTGGCGCCACGAGATGGAGGTGTTGGATATGGACGACGCCCTGTCCTTCTACCAGACCCATTATGCACCCAATAACGCCATATTGGTCGTCACCGGAGATGTTGACCCCGACGAAGTCAGGGCGTTGGCCGATCAGTACTACGGTGTTATCCCAGCCAACCCTGATTTGCCCGAGCGGATACGCTCGCAAGAACCACCCCAGACTGCCGAACGTCGCCTGACCTTCAAGGATGCGCGTGTCGCACAACCCTACGTGCAGCGCAGCTATCTGGCCCCTGAACGGGACGCCGGTGAGCAGGAGAAGGCCGCTGCCCTGTTTCTTTTGGCGGAATTGCTGGGAGGAAGCACAACCTCATATCTGAATGAAAAGCTGCAATTCGAGCAGCAGAAGGTGGTCTATACCGGTGCGTTCTACAAGGGGGTCTCATTGGATGACACGACCTTTGATCTGATCGTTGTGCCGGCTGAGGGCGTTTCACTTCAGGATGCGGAGGATGCCATGGATCAGGCCGTTGCGGATTTCATCGCGGAAGGTGTCAAGGATGAAGACCTGGAGCGCATTAAGATGCAGCTCCGCGCCGCGCAGACCTATGCGCGCGATAACGTGGACGGTATTGGAAACCGCTATGGTCGTGCGTTGACCAGCGGTTTGACTGTCGAGGATGTGCAGGCCTGGCCCGACATCCTGCAGGCTGTGACGGGTGACAAGATCATCGCGGCTGCCCGTGAAGTGCTGCAACCTGAAACCTCGGTCACTGGCTGGCTGATGCGTGACGATGAGGTGACACAATGAAACGGTTTGCCGCAACGCTGATTGCGCTGATCATTGCCCTTCCCGCCTGGGCCGAGATTAAGATCAAAGAGGTAACCTCGCCCGGTGGTATTACCGCTTGGCTGGTCCAAGATCATTCGATCCCCTTCACTGCGCTGGAACTTCGGTTTCGTGGAGGAACGTCGCTGGATGATCCCGATAAACGCGGCGCGGTCTATCTGATGAGCGGCCTGATTGAGGAAGGCGCCGGCGACATGGATGCCCGCACCTATGCACGCGAACTTGAATCTCTGGCTGCGTCCTTCAGCTACAGGGCAACAGATGATACGGTCTCCATTTCGGCGCGGTTCCTGACTGAGAACCGGGATGAAGTGATTGATTTGCTGCAGACCACAATTCATGAACCGCGTTTCGATGAGGATGCGATCGATCGGGTGCGCGCTCAGGTGATTTCGGGTCTGAAGTCCGACCAGACTGATCCAAGCGATATTGCCGGACGCAGCTTTGCTGAAATGGCATATGGGGATCATCCATATGCGTCGGACGGTAAAGGTACGATTGAAAGCGTTTCAAGCCTGACCCGCGACGACATCGTCGCTGCCTACGACAATGTCTTTGCCAAGGACAGACTGTACGTCGGGGCTGTCGGCGACATCACAGCAGAAGAGCTGGGGGTACTGTTGGACGAATTGCTGTTGGATCTGCCAGCAACCGGGAAACCCATTCCAGACAAGGCGAAGGTCACCATTGACGGCGGTGTCAGCGTGGTGGACTTCAACACTCCGCAATCCGTCGCCCTGTTCGGGCAAAGTGGCATTGATCGCGACGATCCCGATTTCTTTGCGGCCTATATCCTGAATCACATTCTGGGCGGCGGCGGATTCGAAAGTCGCCTTATGCAGGAAGTACGTGAGAAACGTGGTTTGACCTATGGCGTGGCGACCTATCTGGTGCCCAAGGATCTGGCGTCGGTGTATCTGGGCTCGGTCTCATCTGCCAATGACCGTATCGCCGAAGCGGTCGAGGTGATCCGACAGGAATGGGCGCGCGCGGCTGCGGAAGGTGTGACGCAGAAAGAATTGGATGACGCCAAGACCTATTTGACCGGGGCCTATCCGCTGCGTTTTGACGGCAATGGCCAGATTGCCGGAATCATGGTCGGGATGCAGATGGAAGATCTGCCTATCGACTACATTGCGACTCGCAACGACAAGGTGAATGCAGTGACCTTGGAGGATGTGAACCGGGTGGCGTCTGAACTGCTGAACCCCGAGGGTCTGCATTTCACCATCGTCGGCAAACCGGAAGGGGTGGACGGCTGACGTCGTCCATCTACCCGCTGCCGAACAGAATTATTCGTTGTTATTGAATGATTTTTCTTGGAATTGACGGCAGGGGGTGATGCGAACCACTGGCGGAAACAACGAGTTTGTGACCTCTTGCAGGGCGCAGCGCCTGACAGAAGATCGGCAATTCTCCGCCTTAAGTAATCGTTAACTCGCCTTGGCCATACTTTGGCCAGAAATGTCGAGAATTCTATGTTAGTCGGGAACGGAGATGGGATTCAACGGAGATGGGATTCAGAAGATCAACATCTCCTGAGACGAGGCTTGGGACGGATAGCGGCACCATGATAGTTGCGATAATGGGATTGGGAATACTTGCAGGGTTTTTAACCTTTGCTGCCGCTTTGGTTGTCGGTCAATCTCTGCTCAGCGCTTTCGCACTTTACGTGGTGGCTGGTACGCTGACATCGCTTTTGGTAGCAGCGGGTATCTATTTCAGAAGCTCTTGAATTTGGTAGGTTGGAAATAAAGCCCAGCCACTGAAAAGTTTGTCACCAATCGGACCCCTGTGTTCTAACTTAAGCCTGGCCCTTTTTCGCTGCGCGCAGCATCTGACCCATCATCTGGCCAAACTTGCCCGAGCCGCGCTGATACAAAGCCCCGTCAACGGCCATGACTGTTCCGCTGATATAGCTCGCCATATCAGAGCTAAGGAACAGGCAGGCATTTGCCACATCCTGAGGTTGACCCCAGCGACCCAGCGGGACATCCCGACGCAGCTCTTCATGGGCGTTTTCGGTAGGGGCCAGCCGTTTTGCGCCTTCGGTTCCTTCGATAAAACCCGGAACGACCGAATTCACGCGAATCCCTTCGACGCCCCATTCCATTGAAAGGGTTCGGGTGATCTGATCAACGCCCGCCTTGGCGGCGCAAACATGGGCTTGCCCTTCGTAAGGCAGATAGGATTGCGGGGCCGAAATGTTGATAATGCTGGCACCGGGACGTTTGAGATAGGGGTAGGCCCCTTTCATGACGTGGATCGTGCCCATCAGATCGATATCTATGACCGCCTTGAATGCATTGACCGACATTTCAGATGCCAGCGCTGGGAAGTTGCCGGCAGCACCAGAAATTAGGACATCGAAATCTCCAAAAGCGTCGTGGAATTGCTTAAGGCCTTCGGCTACGGACTCTGGATTGCGAACGTCGAACGCCGCGCCGATCGCGTCGGATGCGCCTGCTGCTTTCAACGCAGCCACGGTATCATCAACCTTTTCCTGCGACCGGCTGGCGACAGCCAGATTAGCACCCGAGGCCGCAAAGGCCTCGGCAATGCCGCGATTGATACCGCTGGTGCCACCAATGACGATGACGGTCTTACTTGAAAAATCCATTTAGGCCTCCGGTGGTACGGGGGCCTTACTCTCCGTAGGGCACCCAGATGTTTTTCACTTCGGTCGCAGCCTGCAGGAAGCGGCGCGAATGGTCCACGCTCCAGTCAAATGCCGTCGCGTTATTGACCCAAGTCCGCTTCAGATTTCCGGCCGAGACGACCTCGATATCTTTAGACAGATCGGTGGACGAGAACGACCAGACCGCATCCACGTTCAGATGCGAGGCCAGCGGCTTTGCCAGCTCTGCGTGGCTGCCGGTCAGGATGTTGACCACACCGGTGGGCACGTCCGAGGTTTCTAGGATCTGGTAAAAATCCGTTGCTGCCAGCGGGTAGGGCTCACTTGCCGCCAGAACCACCCGGTTGCCCATCGCAATCGCTGGCGCCATGGCCGAAACTAGACCCAACAGGGGTGTTTCGTCCGCACACAGGGCGCCGATCACGCCAACCGGCTCTTTCATGGCAATGGCGACACCCCGGATCGGAACACCATGTACTTGACCATCATACTTGTCCGCCCAGGCGGCGGCGGTGAACAGTCGCTGGATCGAGGCCTCAACCTCTTTCGCGCCGTCTTTCTTACCGGTCATCGCATCAATACGAGCAGCGAACTCGCCCGCACGTGCCGAGAGGTTTTCACCGATGTAATACAGGATTTGAGCCCGCAGATGGCCGGTGGTCTTGGACCAGCCTTTTGCACCCGCTGCAGCCTCAACCGCGTTGCGTACGTCCTTGCGGTTGGCCAGACCCACATGGCCAAGTAGGCCGGATTTGCCCCAGACGGGTTTCGAATAGCCGCCATCGGGTCGCGCCTGCTTACCGCCGACAAACATCTTGGCGGTGCGGTCAATAGGATCGACTGGAGCGCCTTCGCCCATTGCCGCCTCAATCTTCGTCAGCGGTTTGGCCTTGGCTTTGGGCTTTGTATAGGCCGTCAGCCCTTCCCAACCGCCTTCACGGCCAAAGCCGCTTTCGCGTACACCGCCGAACCCGGCAGCAGCGTCGAACAGGTTAGTTGCGTTCACCCAGACCACGCCCGCAACCAGCTTGGGCGCGATATCCAGCGCGAGGTTCACGTTCTCGGTCCAAACAGTCGCGGCCAGCCCGTAGCGGGTGTTGTTGGCCAACTCGACCGCTTCTTCCGGGGTGCGGAAGGTCGAAGAAACCAGAACCGGGCCAAAGATTTCTTCCTGCATCAGCGGATCGGAGGTTTCGAGCCCAGAGATCAGCGTTGGTGGATAGTAGCAGCCATTCGAGGGCAGCTCACAGGCCGCCTGATGCACGTGACCCGCAGTGTTGCTCTCGACCATTCCTTTAATGGTTTGCAACTGAACCGGGTCCACAACCGCGCCCACATCGATGCACTTGTCCAGCGGATCACCAATACGCAGATTGTCCATCCGGGCACGCAATTTGTCGTGGAAGCGATCAGCGATACCCTCCTGCACCAGAAGGCGCGAGCCCGCACAGCAGACCTGGCCCTGGTTGAACCAGATCGCGTCGACCAAGCCTTCGATCGCTGAATCAATATCGGCGTCGTCAAAGACGATGTAGGCGGACTTGCCGCCCAGTTCCAACGTCAGTTCCTTGCCAGAGCCAGCGGTCGCTTCACGGATGCGACGGCCCACGACGGTCGAGCCGGTAAAGGCGATTTTGTCGACGTCCGAAGACACAATCATCTCACCAACGGCACCATCACCTGTGACGATGTTGACCACGCCTTTCGGCAACCCGGCCTGCAGGCAGATGTCGGCAAACAGCAGCGCGGTCAGCGAGGTGTACTCGGCCGGCTTCAGAACCACCGTGTTGCCCATTGCGATTGCAGGCGCGATCTTCCACGCCAGCATCAGCAGCGGGAAGTTCCACGGGATGATCTGGCCGCAAACACCCAGTGCTTCGGCATCTGGCAATTCGCTTTCCATCAACTGCGCCATGCCGGCGTGATAGTAGAAATGCCGCTGTGCCAGGGGGATGTCGATGTCGCGGGATTCTCGGATCGGCTTACCGTTGTCGAGGCTTTCGAGCACAGCAAACAAACGCGAGTGCTTCTGCAGCAGGCGCGCAATCGCGTAGAGGTAGCGCGCACGACCGGCACCGCCCAGCTTCTCCCATTTCGGCTGCGCTTTGCGCGCTGCAGAAACGGCGGCGTCTACGTCAGCCTGTTTGGCTTGTGTCAGCTTGGCCAGCACCTCTCCGGTTGCTGGGTTGCGGCTGTCGAACCCTTTGCCGGGTTTGGTCAACGCGCCATCGATGTAGTGGCCGAACTTGTCGCCCTGATCGACCAGCCAGGCCAGTGCCTCGGCTGCGCTTTCGGGGGCAGGGCCGTAGTCCATGGTCTCGAAAATCTCTTTGACTGTCATTGTTTTTGTCCTCAGCCCATGGAGTGACGGTAACCGGCAGAGTAAGCGCCGGTGACATAGTGTTCCAACTGCCGCTCAATGTCGCCCAGCAGTGATGAGGCGCCAAAGCGAAACAGGTCCGGCTCCAGCCAGCGGTCGCCCAGCTCGTCCTTGATCAGCGACAGATAGACCAGCGCATCCTTGGCTTTCGAAATCCCACCCGCAGGCTTGTAGCCTACGCGATAGCCGGTGCGGTCATAATAGTCGCGAATGGCTCGGATCATTACCAACGACACAGGCAAGGTGGCGTTGACGCTTTCTTTGCCGGTCGAGGTCTTGATGAAGTCTGCCCCTGCCATCATGCACACCAGCGAGGCACGGGCGACGTTGCGCAGGCTGCCCAGCTCTCCGGTCGCCAAAATGGCTTTGACATGTGCATCGCCGCAGGCGACGCGGAAGGCCTTCATCTCATCATACAGGGCCTGCCAGTCGCCAGACAGCACATGACGGCGCGAGATGACGATGTCGATCTCCTCGGCTCCGGCCTTCACGCTTTCTTCGATCTCTGCCACACGCAGATGAAACGGAGAGAGCCCGGCCGGGAAGCCAGTGGATACCGCCGCAACCGGAATACCAGTGCCTTCCAATGCGTCCACAGCCGTTTCGATCATGTCATGGTAGACACACACCGCTCCGGTTGTGATCGGCGGCATGTCCAGCGCCTGCAAAACCGAAGCCGCGACAGGCTGACGAGCCTTTGCGCACAGGCGACGAACCCGCCCAACCGTATCATCGCCCGACAGAGTGGTCAGGTCGATCATTGTGATCGCCTTGAGCAGCCATGCGGCCTGGTATTCTTTTTTCACCGACCGCCGACCGGGCAGCGTCGCTGCGCGGCGCTCGATGGCCGAAGTGTTGGCCTGCACGGCCCGCACCCAATCCAGATCCAGATCCATTCCTGGGTTCCGGGGCTCGGTCACTTGCGGCAGATGCGGGGTGCGCACGGTGCTTTCTGAGCTCTGCGTTTCCATTATTCCGTCCTTTTGGAGGTTCGCGTCAAAATCGCATGGGTCGCAGCGAAAGGGAAGGTGTGCCAGCGTCGTAAGGGGCAAATTTTTGACCAAATGGACAAATATAGTCGCTTTCTTGCGAGTAATTCGCATTTGCATTGACTTAGTTGCGAATGGTTCTCATATTTTGACTTAACAGGATAACCGTTCGGAGTCTGAAATGATTCGTCGATCGCTACTTACGGCATTGGCTCTCGTGTTTGTGTGGCCCGTCGCCGCAATCGCTCAAGCGCCGCTGAAAGTCGTCGCCACCACCGGCATGATTGCAGACGCTGCGCGCCAGGTCGGCGGTGAACAGGTCGACGTTAAGGGCTTGATGGGACCCGGTGTCGACCCGCACGCCTATCGCCAGACCCGCACCGATATTGTTGCGATGACCCGCGCTGATCTGGTGCTGTGGCACGGCCTCTATCTAGAGGCTCAGATGGAAGGTTTCTTTGACGATCTGGGCCGCAAGCGGACAGTGGTTGCCGTGGCGGATGGCATCGACACATCGAAACTGCGCGCCCATGACGATTACGCTGACAAATTTGACCCGCATGTCTGGATGAGCCCGGTTCTGTGGCGCGATGTCGTGATCGAAGTGCAGGAAGCTCTGACCGAAGCCCGACCCGAAGCGGCAGATGAGTTCGCAGCCAACGCACAAGCTTTTCTGGCCGAGATCGATCTGCTGGCCGCCTATGGCAAGCAGGTTTTGGCGGCCGTTCCCGAAAACAACCGCGTGTTGGTGACTGCGCATGATGCATTTGGCTATTTCGGTGATGAATATGGCTATGAGGTGCTGGGTATTCAGGGCATCTCAACCCAATCCGAGGCAGGGTTGAACCGGATCGGTGAGTTGGTCGAAACTCTGGTAGAGCGTCAGCTGAACGCCGTGTTTGTGGAGAGTTCCGTTTCAGATCGATCCATGCGTGCCTTGATCGAGGGTGCTTCGGCCGAAGGTCACAAAGTGGGCGTCGGCGGAGAGCTTTATTCCGACGCCATGGGCGAACCGGGCACTTATGAGGGTACCTATATCGGTATGCTCGATCACAACATTACCGTGATTGCCGGCGCGTTGGGGGCGGATGTGCCCGAACGTGGCATGAACGGCAAACTGTCGGCGGGGTTCTAAACCATGATTGAACTCGCAACAGTTCAGGGCGTTTCTGTCGACGGGCAGGACATCGATCTTTGCCCCCTCGCCATTCGTGGTCTGACAGTCTCATACGGTCAGAAGCCAGCGGTTTTCTCGGTCGATATGACGGTGCAGCCCGGCGCCATGACGGCGATTATCGGGCCAAATGGGGCTGGCAAATCAACCTTGCTAAAGGCTGCTTTGGGGATCGTGTCTCCGTTGTCGGGTCAGGTGACCGTGTTTGGTCAGCCGCTCGATGACCAGCGGGCACGCATCGCCTATGTACCACAGCGCGCCAGCGTGGACTGGGATTTCCCGACGCGCGTGATTGATGTGGTGCTGATGGGCTTGTCGCGTCAATTGGGCCTGCTGGGTCGGGTTCGTGCCCGCCATACCGCCCGTGCCATGGACTGTCTGCACCGTGTCGGTATGCGGGAATTTGCCGACCGTCAGATCGGGCAGCTTTCTGGTGGTCAGCAACAGAGGGTCTTTCTTGCGCGCGCATTGGCACAGGATGCCGACATGTATTTGTTGGACGAACCTTTTGCAGGCGTGGACGCCGCGACTGAAAAGGCGATCATCGCCGTGCTGAAATCGTTGAAAGAGGCTGGCAAGACCGTTGTTGTAGTGCATCACGACCTGGCCACGGTCACCGACTATTTCGACCATGTGTTCCTGATCAACACCCGCAAAGTGGCCGAGGGACCGGTGGAGCAGGCCTTTACCGCTGAAACGCTGCAGGCCGCTTATGGCGGACGTCTTGCAACGGCTCAAATCGATCAGATTTCGCGCGCGCTGGGGTAATCATGCTTTGGGAGGCTTTGACGTTACAGCTTGGCTATAACGCCACGCTGGTTGCTATTGGTGCGACGTTACTGGGCGTTTCAGCAGGTGTGACGGGCACGTTCTTATTCCTGCGTAAACGCGCGCTGGTTAGCGATGCCATCAGCCACGCGACCCTACCGGGCGTTTGCCTTGCCTTCATGGTGCTGGTGGCCCTCGGTGGTGATGGGCGTAACTTGATCGGACTGCTTGCAGGTTCGGCAATATCCGCATGGGTTGGTTTGCTCTGTATGAACTGGCTGACCAGTCGCACACGTTTGGCAGAAGATGCAGCGATCGGCGCAGTGTTATCGGTGTTCTTCGGTTTTGGTGTCGTACTGCTGACGGTTATTCAAACCATGGGGGTTGGACGCCAGGCAGGATTGGAAGGATTCTTGCTGGGTTCTACTGCGGGGATGCTGTGGGCGGATGCTCTGGTCATCGCGATCGGGGGCGCGGCAACTTTGGTGCTGGTGATGATCATCCGCCGCCCGATGACGATGGTCGCCTTCGATCCTGAATATGCCGCCGCGCGCGGGTTGCCCGTGCATCGGATTGATCTGGCGATGATGGGGCTCGTGATGGCGGTGACCGTGGTCGGGCTAAAGATCGCTGGTCTGATCCTGATTGTTGCTCTGCTGATCATCCCACCTGTGACAGCGCGGTTCTGGACGGAGCGATCCGACCGCGTGGTCGTTCTGGCCGGTTTGGCCGGAGGTCTTGCAGGGTATCTGGGGGCAGGTATTTCGGCCTCGGCTCCGAACCTGCCGACCGGACCGATCATCGTTCTGGTCAGCTTTGGGTTCTTTGCCCTGTCGCTCCTGTTCGCGCCGGTTCGGGGTGTGTTGGCAGCTATTCTCAGCCACCTTCGGTTCCAGCGTCGAGTGCACATTCGGCAGGGACTGCTTGCACTGGCGCAGGGGCAGCAAATCTATGAACCCCTAACCATTCGCCTGTTACGCCGCACCGGCCTTGTGCGCGCCGATGGAGTTGCAACGGAGGAAGGGAGGGCGCGTGCGGCCAAGGCCCTACGAGACGAAAAGCGGTGGGAGATCGTCCGCGCGGATCAGGCGCATGAGGCCACTGCGGCGCTGTACGATGGGCTGCGCGATATCGAGACTGTGCTGACTCGCGATCAGATCGCCGAGATCGATCGTCGTATCGGCGGTCCGCAGGAGGTCACGCCATGAGCGGAGAAGAGTTCGTACCCCTGTCGCTGACGCCTTTATTGATTGGGACATTCGCGGCCATCGCATGCGCTCTGCCCGGCAACTTTCTGGTGCTGCGCAAGCAAGCGCTGATTGGCGACGCGATCAGCCATGTGGTGTTGCCCGGTATTGTCGTCGCGTTTCTGCTCACAGGCGCAATTTCAACTTGGCCGATGATGCTTGGCGCAGCAGGGGCTGCTGTGGTCGCCGTGGTTATGATCGAAGCGATCCGGCGATTGGGTCAGATCGAGCCGGGGGCAGCGATGGGTGTCGTATTCACGACCATGTTCGCCGGTGGTGTCCTACTGCTTGAGCAGACTGACACTTCGACCGTCCATTTGGACGTTGAACATGCGCTTTACGGCAATCTGGAAAGCTTGATCTGGCTGGATGCAACGGACTGGTCGTCGCTGCTGGATCTACAGGCATTGGCAGGGTTGCCACCTGAATTGCCGCGCATTGCGCTGACACTGACGGGGGTCTTGCTGTTCACGTGGTTGTTCTGGCGACCGCTCAAGATATCGACCTTCGATGAAGGCTTTGCGCGCACAATTGGTATCCGCACTGGTGCGTTAGGGATGGCTCTGGTGATCATAGCTGCGATTGCTGCTGTCGCGGCATTTGATGCAGTGGGGTCGATCATCGTGATTGCAATGTTCATCTGCCCGCCAGCAGCGGCACGGATGATGACCAACCGGTTGGAAGTCCAGATTGTCTGGAGTTTCCTGTTCGCAACCCTTTCCGCCGTGTCCGGTTATATTTTAGCGGGCTATGGCCCATTGTGGTTGGGGGCTGCGGATGCTGTCAGCGCCGCTGGAATGATCGCCACGATATCAGGCCTGATTCTGGCGCTGACCGCTGCTTTTGGCCCATGCCGAACCCGCAGCGGAGCGCCCAGTCAGGCTTGACTTGGCGTATTCACGCCAACGCCCATCACGCAGTTTCGGCTGAACTTCGCCAAGTGGAAACAATCGCGAATTCTTAACAAGATTTATTCCATTTTCGGTGATACCAAACTTTCAATTGGAAACCACCAGACCACCACTCACTCTGGTATATCCGGCCAGTTTTGACCTTAGTCGCTACCCCCTTAACGGCGCGGTCAAACTGGCCGGATACCTCGTTTAAAGCCCGCTCTTCACAATTCAAACCGGTGGTCGAATCGCGTGCGCCTATGCTAGGTCTAGCGGTATGGTGTATGCGAACCCCAATATCAGCGACAATCTACCGGTCATCCGGCAGCTTAATGACGCAGCGATCAACCGGATTGCAGCGGGTGAAGTCGTGGAACGGCCTGCTTCTGCCGTCAAGGAACTGGTCGAAAACGCCATCGATGCCGGGGCCACACGCATCGCTATTGAGGTCGCGGATGGCGGCAAGACCCTGATTCGTGTCACCGATGATGGGTGTGGGATCGCAGCGCGGGATTTGCCTCTGGCGCTGTCGCGCCATGCGACATCGAAGATCGACGGGTCAGATCTGTTGAATATCCACACATTTGGATTTCGCGGTGAAGCACTGCCCTCGCTGGGGGCGGTCGGGCGTTTGACCATCACCAGCCGTGTCTCGGGTGCTGATGCGGCCTCGATCCAGGTGTCCGGTGGCAAAATGGATGCAGTGAAGCCAGCAGCCTTGCGCGCTGGGACTGTGGTTGAGTTGCGAGACCTGTTTTACGCCACCCCGGCACGGCTGAAGTTCATGCGCACGGACCGGGCCGAGGCGCAGGCGATTTCAGACATTGTGAAACGTTTGGCGATGGCCGAGCCTTCGGTCGCGTTCACCCTGCGCGATGTCTCGGGTGGGGGAGAGGGCCGCGTGACCTTTCGTGCCGACCGCGAGAATGGCGATCTGTTTGATGCGCTGCATGCCCGATTGGCGCGCGTTCTTGGCCGTGAGTTCGCCGAGAACGCTTTGCAGATCGATGCCACACGCGAAGGGCTCAGGCTTTATGGCTATGCCGCGCTGCCGACCTATTCGCGCGGGGCTGCAGTGGCGCAGTATCTGTTCGTCAATGGGCGACCCGTACGGGACAAGATGCTGACCGGTGCGCTGCGAGCGGCCTATTTCGATTTCCTCAGCCGCGACCGGCATCCGGCGGCGGCGCTGTTCATAGATTGCGATCCAACGCTGGTGGATGTGAATGTACATCCGGCAAAATCCGAGGTTCGGTTCCGCGACCCCGGCCTCGCGCGTGGCTTGATCGTGTCCAGCCTGCGTCACGCGTTGGCCGAGGCCGGGCACCGGGCATCTTCGACCGTGGCCAACGCAACCTTGGGTGCGATGCGGCCCGAGCCCGCACCCGCAACCCCGGCGCGGGTGTATCAAATGGATCGCCCGTCACCCGCGGCGCGTCAGGCGGCCTATCGGGCGCAATCTCCGGGTTTTGCGGAACTGTCTCAGGACTATAGTGGACGCATCGTGGAACCGGTGCCCGAAACTGCACCGGAGGATGAGCCGCAAGACCTGCCCTTGGGGGCGGCGCGCGGGCAGGTGCACGAGAATTACATCATCGCCCAAACGGCAGACGGCATGGTGATCGTGGATCAACACGCCGCACATGAACGGCTGGTGTACGAAAAGCTCAAGGCTCAGATGGCCGAAAATGGCGTTGCCGCACAAGCGTTGTTGATCCCCGAAATCGTCGAACTGACAGACGGTGACTGCGCACGTCTGATGGCCGTTGCAGAGGACCTGTCGCGCTTTGGATTGACCATCGAATCCTTTGGTGGCGGAGCAATCGCCGTGCGCGAAACTCCGGCCATTCTTGGCGAGGTCGATGCCCGCGCGATGATCCTCGATATCCTTGATGAGCTCTCCGATCAGGGCGAAAGCCAGATGGTGCAAGCGCGGATCGAGGCGATCCTGAGCCGCGTGGCCTGCCATGGCTCGGTTCGGTCTGGCCGTCGGATGCGGGCCGAAGAGATGAATGCCCTGCTGCGTGAGATGGAGGCGACGCCCCATTCCGGGCAGTGCAACCACGGGCGGCCAACTTATGTGGAACTGAAGCTGAGCGATATCGAACGCCTGTTCGGCCGCAGTTGATCCGCTGGCCCGCTCGGGCTATGAAGAATAAAACAAGAACATCTGAGGCGATATGATCGAGATTGCTGGCACCCAATATGCATTGAATGACCCTATCATCCTGATTGCAGGCGGGGTGGTGGTGTTGATTCTGCTGCTTCTGTTTCTGTCACTTCGAGCGTCACAGCGTTCAGCTCGGATGGCGGAGCCGCTGGCCCGGCAGATGGCGCACCTTGGGCAGCATGTGCAGCAACTGGGCCAGGGGCAGGAACAACTGCGGGGTGGCCTACAGCATGTCTCGGACACGCAAGCCAACGCGCAGGTGCAGGTGATCCAGACCGTTGAATCCCGCCTGTCATCGGTGCAACAGCAGATGAATGACCGGCTGGCCGATAACGCGATGAAATCGGCGCGCGCTCTGGCTGAGATGCAGGAGCGGATGAAGGAATCGCTGCATGGTTCGTCGAAACAGACGGCGACCTCGCTGACGCAATTGCAGGAACGTCTGGCAGCCATCGACAAGGCGCAGGACAATATCACCAAGCTTTCAGGCGACGTGCTGTCATTGCAGGATATTCTGTCGAACAAGCAGACGCGCGGGGCATTCGGGGAAATCCAGCTGAACGATATCGTTTCAAAGGCGCTGCCATCAGATAGTTTTCAGCTGCAGGCCACGTTATCGAACGGACGGCGCGCTGATTGCCTGATCAACCTGCCGAACCCTCCCGGACCGATCGTGATCGACAGTAAGTTCCCGCTGGAAGCCTATGAGGCGCTGATCGGATCGACCAACGACATGGAACTGAAAGCAGCGGTACAGATGTTCCGCAGTACCGTGCGCAAGCACATCAACGATATTGCCGAGAAGTACATTCTGGACGGTGAAACTGCAGATGGTGCGCTGATGTTTCTACCCTCTGAGGCAGTCTATGCCGAGCTGCACGCCAAGTTCCCTGAATTGGTGCAAGAGAGTTTCTCGAAACGCGTTTGGATCGTTTCACCCACAACTTGCATGGCGACGCTGAACACCATGCGGGCGATCCTTAAAGATGCGCGCATGCGCGAACAGGCCGGTGCGATCCGCAAGGAATTGGGGCTGCTGCATAAGGATGTGGAACGTTTAGGCGACCGGGTGTCGAACCTCGACCGTCATTTCGGGCAGGCTGCAAAGGATATCTCGGAAATCAAGATCAGCGCGGAAAAGGCGGGTCGCCGGGCGCAACGGTTGGATAATTTCGATTTCGAAGAGCTTGCGCCGGATGACCAAACAAACGTCGTGCCGCTGGGCAAAACCGAAGGGTAAGCGTTATTGGATCGACAGGTCCAAATTGTAACCAACCGTCTTGCCTGTGTCGCGATCGTTACCCATCAGATAAACACGTATGGTGTAGTCGCCATCATCGGGAAGCTCGATCCGGGCGGTATTTCCATCGATTGAGCCGTTGTAAATTGCGACGCCGTCGCTATCCGGCGGCAAGATGTTGAAATAGATCACGCCGTTGCCATTGGTGTCACTGACCTTAAGGTCGGCGAACATCTCCTGCCCAGCCTTGGCTCCGAGTTTATAGTCGAAATATTCGTCGCCGGTGACAGTCCCATTCACCATCGTGCCGAAATTGCCCGGTTGGAATTTAACGTCTGCGGACATCTGTGCGGAAACGCTGGCTCCAAAAGTCAGCAAAAGCGCTGTGACTGCCATCCTTAAGAACATTTATAACCCCGATTTAGTTAGCGTCGATAAACAACCCTACCACAACGGATCAGATTCGAAGGAATGGTTGGAACAGGCGCGGCATCAGCTTGCGGAACTTCAGTGGAGCATCAGTGACGGCCAGGCAAATGCAGTCTTCAGAAATATCTGCCGTAGGGGTATGATGGATAGACTGGTCAGCGATTTCGACATCGCCGCGGTCGAAGCGGTCGATCTCGTCAGAGAATGCACCCTGCAGGACCATCGTCAGTTCTATGCCTTTATGGCTGTGATCCGGCACCGCTGCCCCGGCGGGGATAAACAACAACCGGGCGGTGGCTTCGCTGGTCGTGGGCAGGATTGCCTGTTTGACACCCATGCCGACGGGCTTCCATTTGATCGCGTTCACGTCGCCGCCGACATAGTCCTGCAGCGGTGTCGGAAGAACTGCACAAGACGGGTGCGCGGGTTTCACCTTTGGTGCGCCCTGAGCAATCAATGCCATTGTTGCCGCCAGTGAACCGTCACTCATGCTTGCTGACGCATCTTGTTCCTGCAAAACGCATCCGCCAACTGCGTCAAAGCTTTCAGCGCGGGCGCGGCAGTGGTCGCACAGAGAAAGATGCGTTGCGACCATCAGGTCGAACGCTTCGGGCAGATTGCCTGCGGCATAGGCCATCAGCAGGTCGTCTGTCAGGTGATGTTTAATCTCGTTTTTCATGCTCGTCATCTCAGTTCATCGCGTGGCGCAAGCGGTCCAGCGCCAGCCGTATCCGTGATTTGATCGTTCCCAAGGGCAACCCGGTCTGAGATGCGATTTCTCGATGGCTCAGATCTCCGAAGTAGGCCTTCTCGATCAGCTGTCTTTGCGCCTCAGGTAATGCCGCCATGGCATCACGCAGCTGCGCGGTTTCCTGTTGCAGCGCTAGAACGTCTTCCTGTTCCGGCTCCGCCTCCGGCCCCCACCCGAGGTCTTCGGGTTCGGGGCGGCGTTGCTTGCGCAATACGTCAATGCGCTTGTTCCTTGCGATCGTGAACACCCAGGTCGCAACCGTTGCCCTTGTCGGGTCAAACAGATGCGCCTTGTGCCACAAGGTCGCCATGACCTCCTGCGCGCATTCTTCAGCCAGGGCGGCATCCGAACCGGACTTGATCAGGAACGCCTTGATACGAGGCGCGAAATGCTGAAAAAGTTCGGCGAAGGCCGCCTGATCCTGAGCGTCTCGGATTCGACGGACGTGTTCCACCCAATCCTTTCTGGCGCCACAAGTATTATTCTGTCCGTTCACCGAGTTGCCCTTAAAACGCTTAAGTCCGCGCCAAACAATTCTTCCAGCAGCTTCTGCCGCCGGTTCGTCCAATGTCGCGGTGTCAGTCTCGGTAAACATAACCACAATACGTGGGGACACCCAAGGTGGATCAGTCGGTTGGATAAATTTCATCCAAAACCGGCTGAATATCGTATTGTGAGATACCAGATATGCGGAAATGCATGTCAATTGAATGATTTGCGGGCAGGACGGAAAATCTGTTTCATGAACAGAATTGATTATATCGCGGGCCATACCTTTCACGGGCGCAAAGGTGCGGTCGAGAATGCGTTTCGCTATTCCGTCGATTACATCTTGCTAGACCCCGAGGCCCACCCCAAGACCCCATCCCTGTTTTCGATCAATGGCGCGAACCTGACAAGCTGGCGAGAATGCGATCATGGGGGTGAACCTGGTCAGGGTCGCGGGGCGATCTGGCTGCGTGAATGCTTTGAGGCGCAAGATATTCCACAACCGGACAGGATGACCTTGCTGACACAACCCCGTGTGTTAGGGCATGTGTTCAATCCGGTCAGTTTCTGGTTCTGTTTTGATAAAGATAACCAGCTTTATGCTGTGGTGGCCGAGGTGACCAACACTTATGGCACACGCCATAGCTACTTGTGCCACAAACCCGATCTTTCACCGATTGCACCTACCGATCGGATACTTGCGGACAAGCTGATGCATGTCTCTCCGTTTCAGAAGATCGAGGGCACCTATACCTTCCGCTTTGACTATCAGGACGAACGTGTTGGTGTCTGGATCGATTATGGGCGTGCCCGAGGCGGTTTGATTGCCACGCTGACCGGTCCGCGCCAGCCGTACAGCAACCGGATCATTCTAAAGTCTCTCTGGCGGCGTCCGTTCGGCGCGCGTCGGGCGGTGTTTCTGATCCACTGGCAGGCGGTGAAGCTGTGGTTCAAACGGGCGCGGTTCAGCCCGTTTCGTACCGCGCCGGTTCCCGATCAGCCTGTATCCCGGTCGCGGCACTAAAGCCCTCCGCTTTGCGCAAGATCAAAGACGGTCACCTGCGGGATCGTGCAGAAATGCCTGGACCGCGAACACGAGGAGTTGAGACAGATGTTGGAAATCTCGGCAAGAAAGATCGCCCAGGTCGCCATGATGGGGCGTGAACTGGACCGGGCCGAGGGCGAATTGCGCGCATTCATCGACCGTATGGGTGAGGATGAGCAAGCAGAGCTGGTAGCCGTCATGTGGATCGGCCGAGAAAGCTTTTTTGCCGAGGATTTGGCCGAAGCGATCGCGACGGCTAAGTCCGAAGCCTCGACGCCTTGCGCGGATTATCTGATCGGAACACCGCATTTGTCGGACCATCTGGAAAACGGGTTGGATGCGCTGGGTATTTCAGCCGAGGACGTTGAAAACGATCTGATGTAGTCGGTGATCTGGCGACGGGTCAGCTTATCCTAGCGTATGAAGCAAAATTAATGCGGCCTTCCGTCGGGGTTAATGTCGAGTTCTTTGATCAGGTTCATCAAACACAGCGATGAATCTAGGAGGAACCGTCATGGCACATGTCAATGCAACCGGAGCAGATCATCGGGATCTGCTTTTTGGCCAACTTGTGAACCAAACAGTGCCAAAGTCAGGATGGCAGCGCCGCAAGGTCTACAAGAACACGATCCGGGCGCTTGAAGAACTCAGCGATCGTCAGCTTTTTGATATCGGCATTCCGCGTGGTGAGATCAGGCGGCGCGTATATCGGAACGTCTATCAGAACATACCCTATCTGAACGGCGTTTAAGCCTTTCCGGCGCTGAACGGAAATCGGTCCATTTTAAATTTTGCTGAGGTAACAAGTATGCTGGATGCCAACCCAATCCCGAAACAACCCCCTTCAAAAAGCGCATTGATGCTGTTTGACCGGGCAATGAGAATACACGCGATCAGGGCGGATATCGTTTGTGCCGCCCAGGAACTGAACCGGCTTTCTGATTCCGATCTGTCAGAACTGGGCATCAATCGCTGTGATGTTGAAGCGGTGATTGCGCAATACATCTGACGATAGCGGGTTAAGCCGCATTAAGAACGCAGCCGCTCCGAAGGTACCGGAGCGGCTGTTTGTGATTTAGGCCGTGTGGTCCACGATCTGCAGGTGCTGTGCCAGCGTGTCGATCTCGCGCATCCAGTCCTGCACCAGCTTCGGGTCGCTGGGTGCAGCGTGAACTCCTGCGGGAATAGCGCGGTTCAGCACGGCCTCGACGGCCAGTGAAACCGGGATCGAAACCAGCCGCGCCATCGCCGTCCCGCGCGCGTCGCCCCAGGCATCCATGACATAGGTTTTGTGCCAAACTTCAACGCCGTCCTTTTCCGCCTTCAGGCCCACACATAAAACCACGCGGTCAGGCTCGCCCTCGTCATAGGCGTTCTCGGCCCAGAACTGATCCGACATCTCTTTCAAGCGCGCATCGCCTTCGGGGCCGGACAGCGTTTCGATTTCGGTGAACACATCCGACCAAGCCTCAGCCCAGCCGTTCAGGCGCAAGGTGCCACGGACAAATTCCTTGACCGGCCAGTGATCCTCGAACTGGTACTCGGCCTTGAAGGGGATCGAGTCGCGGTTCGGGTAGACTTCGAAGCTTTCCGGAGTGGGCAGCGGTGCGATGTAGCTGGTGATCGCGTCCCAAGGTCGGGCGACATCCAGCGGCGCGTAGTCCCGGATTGACTTGGAAGGAGAGCGCAGCGCTTTGAGCACACCCAGAGGTGACCAGCTGAATTTGTAGCGGAACGGGTTGAGATTCTTGGGAACGCCTCCGCAATAAGAGATAAAGCTCAGGTGGTTTTGCGGATCAAACGCGTCCGAGGCGCGGTAATCGGCAACCAGCGCATGCGCCATCAGATGGTCGATGCCCGGGTCCAACCCAACTTCGTTAACCAGCGCTACTCCGGCCTCGCGGGCCTTGCTGTCCAGCGCGCGCATCTCAGGTGCGATATATGAGGAAGAGACAAAGTTGGCTTCTTTCGAGATTGCCAATTCTGCCAAAGGTACATGCCAGTCACCAGGCAGCATCGATACGATGGCGTCACCTTTTTCCAGCACCGCACCCAATGCGTCGATGTCGAAGGCGCGGATGTCGTCGGTGAGGTCACCGACCTCTGTCTTGGCCTTCTCAATGGTCCGGTTCCAGACAGTGACTTTGTGCCCGCCTTCAATAAGACGGCGCAGGCCGGGGATGGCCGACAGGCCGGTGCCGCACCAGTGAATCGTCATCGCTCAGATCCCTTCAATATGAGTTTTGTAAGTTGCTTTTGCCCGGCCCCAGACGCCGCTATCCAGATCGGTGAGGGTCAACAACGACGGAAGTAGTTGCGCCGCGTAGTCCTCGGAACTTTCGACAGGCAGCATCGACGGCAGGTTGTCGATCGCCATAACATCCATCACCGGATCGGTGGCCACGCGCAAGGCGGGGGCATTCCATGTGGTCGCGCGGTCATAGACCGGCACCGGGTTGTAATCGCTATCCGGGTCGCAGGCCACATCGCCGATAGCTGTAAGGTTCCGCGAGGTGGTCAGCGCTGACCGTGGGACAAAGACAGGTGTGCCGGGACGAGCGAAGATACAGTTCAGGAACAGGTCGTGATCGAGGATTTCTGGGAATGGTCCGCCGCGGGCGGTTTCGGCCATGTCCCACTTGGTAACGCTGACGCCCATTGCCTCGCAGAGATCAGCCGCGCCTGTGCCAACACGGCCCAACGCACCGATGACGATGGCGCGGGGACGGTCGGCGCCGGTGGAGTCCAGCTCGGCCAGCAATTCGGCGTTCAACGTGTCTTTGTTCTTATAAACACCAACCGGCGGGCATTCTTCATTTCGTTGCTGGGCCGCCCATGTCTTGAGCGTCACGGCAGCCCCCGCGTACCCAGCCCAATAGCCGAAAGCGGCAACCCGGCGGCCGTTTTCCTCGACCAGATACTCCAGATCATAAAGTGTGCCGCCGCCAGCCTTGAACCGCTGCAAAAGCGCGCGTCCTGAATGTTGCCCCTTATAGGCATGGCCGAACATGATATGGCGGTGGGGCAGGGGCGTGCCGTCCTCGGGCAGCTCCTTGAGGCCAAAGATGATCGCGTCCAGCGGGGCATTGGGCCAGGAATTCTCAGCCGCGATTTCACAGCCCGCGTCCTTGTAGCCATCAATTGCGATGGCGCGGACGGAACTTTCCTCGACCGTCACGCGGATGCCTGCCGCGATCAACGCGGCAGTGCCTTCGGGGGTCAGCCCGACCCGTTCCTCGTTCGGGCGCTGTTCTGCCCGGACCCAGAGATGTGTCATTCCAATTCCTTTTGTCAGAGCATACCGGCAGTGCGTACCGCCTGTACCGAGGGACGCGCCTCCATCGCTTCGCGGAAGGCGATGATCTTTGGAAAGGCCGAGACGTCAACACCGTCGCCCTCCAGCCAGCTGCAAACCACGTACAGGTACGCGTCGGCCAGCGAGAACGCCTCGCCCAAAACAAACGGCCCACGCAACCCGTTCGACGAGATATATGCGCAGGACTCAGTCATGTTTTGCGCGACTTTGTCCTTCATGTCTTTCCAGCTGGATTTCTTGTCTGCCCAACGGGGCCCGCGCATCTTGTGGGCATGGTTCACATGCATGGTCGAGGCGAGATAAAACATCACCTCTCGCATCCGCGCCGCCATAACCGGATCTGATGGCACCAATCCCGCCTCGGGCGCTTTAGCGGCAGTGTATTCCAGCAACGCTCCGGTTTCGGTCAGAATGCCGCCATCCACAACCAGTGCCGGGACCCGACCTTTTGGATTGATCTGCTTATAGGCGGGTTTGGTTTGCTCACCTCCGGCAAAGTCCAGTTGGATGGCCTCATACTCAAGCCCGGCCTCTTCCAGCGCAATTGCCACGGCGACCGAGATTGTGCGGGGGGCATAATAAAGTTGCATTGTAGCCTCCTTACAGATGGGTCTGCGCGAACTGACGGTCTGGCGCTTCCAGATGGGGCACTGCGTTGAACAGAACCGGACTCAACTGCGCGCCAATCGGGTGCAGACGATGCATCGACGTGTTCATGATGGCAAGCGCCACCCGCGCCATCGATGGGATATCCAAGCCCATCGCCTGCCGCACCACCATCGAGATCAGCCCGCCCGAGGTCACGACAATTGCCGGACCGCCTTCGGTGCCTATCTCACGCAGAGCATCGCGAACGCGAGTCTCGAACTCTTCGAAGGTTTCCGGCGTATCTTCGATCTCGCCCCGGGACCAGGCGGCAAAGGTGCGGGGCAAGTGCTCGACAAAGCCTTCGCGGTCGGTTGGTATTTCAACCCCGTGCTGCTGTTGGAACAACTGGGCAAGGGTGAAATACTCGATCTCATTCAGCCGCGCATCCCGAGTTGGCTGCGGCAGCCCCATGCTGGCCGCAGTTTCCACGTGCCGGTTGAGTGTGCCGCAATAAACCCGAGGGTAATGCAGGCGGGTATCGCGCAGATGCGCGCCCAGCCAACGGGCCTGTTGGTGACCCAGTTCGCTCAGCCGGTCATAGCTCAGCTCATCCCGTGCGGTTGTGTTGGCCTGCCCGTGGCGCACTAATGTGATATGTGACATGATGATCCCTCTTGCGTTGACGTCTTAGGGCAGGTTCGGGGCCGGGACCAGAGGGCTTTCACGCGGGCCCGAAAAAACTCCTATATCAGGCGCAGTTTACCGCTATGGTCACCCCGACAAGGAGGACCCATGGCTGTCGATCACACACGATTTCTGACCGATCTGCACACGCTGCGTTCATTCGGGGCTTCGGGCGTCGGCAAGGGCGTCGTCCGCCCCGCCTATTCCAAAGCTGATATCGCCGCGCGCCAGTGGCTCGCCGCGCGCATGGCCGAGGCTGGCCTGACTCCGCATGTCGACCCGGTTGGAAACCTGTTCGGGTTGGCTGATGGACCCTCGCTGCTGATGGGCTCGCATTCCGACAGCCAGCCCGAGGGCGGTTGGCTGGACGGAGCCCTGGGCGTCATTGCGGCACTGGAAATCGCGCGTTCCAGTGACCGACCCATCTCGGTCGTCAGTTTTCAGGACGAAGAGGGGCGGTTCGGCGTCACCACCGGATCGGCGGTCTGGTCAGGTGGATTATCTTTGGAACAGGCGGACGTGCTGATTGATGGCTCAGGCGTCACCTTTGGCAGCGCGCGGGCTGAAATGGCAAAGAAGTCGCAAGGCTTTGTTGATCCTGCTCGGTTCAGCGGTTTCATCGAAATGCACATCGAACAGGGCCCAGCACTGGATGCAGCCGGTGAACAGATCGGCGTTGTCACCGATATCGTCGGCATCCGCGATATGGTCATCACCTTCCAAGGCCAGCAAAACCATGCTGGAACCACGCCAATGCATTTGCGACGTGACGCGTTTCAGGCCCTGTCGCTGTTCAACACGCGCCTCAATGACCGGTTCCGTAATGTGGTCACGCCGCAAACCGTCTGGACCATCGGGCGTGTTGATGTTCACCCCAATGCGTCCTCTATCGTGCCGGGACGGGTGCGGTTTTCGATGCAATGGCGCGACGGCGATCCTGAGCGTCTGGTGCGTATGGAAGACATCATTCGCGCGACCGCACAGCAGATTGCCGAAGAGCAGGGCGTAACACTAACCTACGGCCCGATGCTGGGGTTAGAGCCCGTCAGCATGGACCCGGTTTTGCGCGGTGCGCTGGAAAGCGGCGCGCAGGCCATTGCGCCTGGGCGTTGGCGCAATATGCCATCCGGAGCGCTCCACGATGCCACCAATGTCTCGCGCCTGATGCCGGTTGCGATGCTCTTTGTCCCGTCGATTGACGGAATCAGCCACGATTTTGCCGAAGACACAGCCGAAGAGGATTTGATTGCGGGTCTCAGGGTGCTTGATCGCGCAGTTCATTCCCTTGAGGAATGAAGGTAAGTTGAAGACCATTTCATGATTTTCCACGCGAAACCAAGTTACTATCGGGGATGTCCACCAGCTATGGGCGGGTGCTCGGCACAGTTTTACTGACTCCGAACAAGGAGTGTTGCCTAACGGAAAAAAGTTTCCTATAGGAACATTATTGATGCATGCACCCGTATACTGTTCTGCCGTAATCGAGGCGATCCGCTGAAATCCTGGGCTGAATCGTTGCAATCTGTGCAGCTTGGGTCAGACTGACAGGAACGTTTCTGGGTAACTGATACAAAGCAGGTGGCCACCATGACTTCATCCTTAAAACGCACGCCTCTTCACGCTTTGCATGTTGAGTTGGGGGGTAAGTTGGTTGATTTTGCGGGTTGGGAGATGCCTGTTCAGTATCCGT
>NZ_JBQGAV010000008.1:0-192176 GCF_056543005.1 Ruegeria sp. A5 | reverse complement strand
CTGCGGTCAGCGTGGTCTTGCCGTGGTCAACGTGGCCAATCGTGCCGATGTTGACGTGCGGCTTATTACGCTCAAACTTTTCCTTTGCCATGATGGCCTCCTTTTTCGGTAATGAAGGGAGCGCGTTAGCCGCGCTCCCTCAAATCTTCGCTTATGCGTATTTCGCCTGAATCTCGTCCGAGATGTTCTGCGGAACCGGATCGTAGTGATCGAACTGCATTGTGAACTGGGCACGGCCCGACGACATCGAACGCAGAGTGTTGATG
Organism: Ruegeria sp. A5; assembly: GCF_056543005.1. NCBI lineage: Bacteria > Pseudomonadati > Pseudomonadota > Alphaproteobacteria > Rhodobacterales > Roseobacteraceae > Ruegeria > Ruegeria sp. A5. The sequence goes on along the minus strand of NZ_JBQGAV010000008.1, from coordinate 191,910 downwards.
TAGCCGAACATGTTCGCCAGCGGAACGAACGCGTCGATCGCGATTGCGTTGCCGCGCGGTTCCTGACCAGACACCTGGCCACGACGCGAGGTCAGGTCGCCGATGATACCGCCGGTGTATTCTTCCGGGGTGATCACTTCGACCTTCATGATCGGTTCAAGCAGTTTCGCGCCAGCTTTGCGCATGCCTTCACGCATACACATCCGCGATGCGATTTCGAACGCCAGAACGCTCGAGTCAACGTCGTGGAACTTACCGTCCAGCAGGGCAACCTTGAAGTCGATCACGGGGAAGCCAGCCAGCGGGCCGCTATCCATGACCGAGTTGATGCCTTTTTCAACACCCGGGATGTATTCCTTCGGAACGGCGCCGCCAACGATGCGACTTTCGAACGAATAGCCTTCGCCTGCCTCGGTCGGCTGGATCTCCAGCTTGACTTCCGCGAACTGACCCGAACCACCCGACTGTTTCTTGTGGGTGTAGGTGTGCTCAACCGGCATCGAGATGGTTTCACGATAGGCCACCTGAGGTGCACCGATGTTCGCTTCAACCTTGAACTCGCGCTTCAGACGGTCAACCAGGATGTCCAGGTGAAGTTCGCCCATGCCCTTCATGATGGTCTGACCGGATTCCAGATCAGTTTCCACACGGAAGGACGGGTCTTCGGCGGCCAGACGGGCCAGACCCTGAGACATCTTCTCTTGGTCGCCCTTGGTTTTGGGTTCAACCGCGATCTCGATAACCGGATCGGGGAAGGTCATGGTTTCCAGAACCACCGGATCCTTCGCGTCACACAGGGTGTCACCGGTGGTGGTGTCTTTCAGACCCGCCAGCGCGATGATGTCGCCTGCAAACGCTTCTTCGATCTCTTCCCGGTTGTTCGAGTGCATCATCATCATACGACCGATGCGCTCTTTCTTACCTTTGGTCGAGTTCAGGATCGAGTCACCCTTGTTCATGGTGCCCGAGTAGATCCGGGTGAAGGTCAGCGAGCCAACGAAGGGGTCGTTCATGATTTTGAACGCCAGACCCGAGAAGGCCATGTCGTCGTCTGCACGACGGGCGATGTCACGAACTTCTTCCTCGTCGCCGGGTTTGAAGCCCATGTAATCAACAACGTCCAGCGGGCTGGGCAGATAGTCGATCACAGCGTTGAGGAGCGGCTGAACGCCTTTGTTCTTGAACGCCGAACCACCCAGAACCGGAACGAACGCGATTTCCAGAGTACCTTTGCGCAGCAGGGCGCGCAGGGTCGGAACGTCGGGCTCATTGCCTTCCAGGTATTCCATCATCGCGTCGTCGTCCATTTCGACGGCCGCTTCGATCATCTTGCCGCGCCATTCGTCAGCCATGTCTTTCAGGCTGTCGCGGATAGGAGCTTTGATCCAGCTTGCGCCCAGATCTTCGCCCTGCCACAGCCACTCTTCCATGGTGACCAGGTCGATCAGGCCTTCCAGCTCGGACTCGGCACCGATCGGAATACCAACCGGAACAGCGCGTGCGCCGGTGCGGTCTTCGATCATGTTGACGCAGTTGAAGAAGTCAGCGCCGATCTTGTCCATCTTGTTGACGAAAACCATACGCGGAACCTTGTAGCGGTCAGCCTGACGCCACACGGTTTCGGTCTGGGGCTCAACACCGGCGTTTGCGTCCAGAACGCAGACAGCACCGTCGAGAACCGCCAGCGAACGCTCAACTTCGATGGTGAAGTCAACGTGGCCGGGGGTGTCGATGATGTTCAGGCGGTGCTTAGGAGTTTCTGCGGTCTGACCGTCCTCGGTGCGTTCCCAGAAAGTGGTGGTCGCAGCCGAAGTGATGGTGATGCCGCGTTCCTGCTCCTGCTCCATCCAGTCCATGGTGGCTGCACCATCGTGCACCTCACCGATGTTGTGGGATTTACCAGTGTAATACAGGATACGCTCCGAGCAGGTGGTCTTACCTGCGTCGATGTGCGCCATGATACCGAAGTTACGGTACAGTTCGAGCGGATATTCGCGTGCCATTGGTCTAAGCCTCTCGGATTACCAACGATAATGGCTGAAGGCTTTGTTCGCCTCGGCCATCTTGTGGGTGTCTTCGCGTTTCTTGACGGCAGTACCGCGGGACTGAACGGCGTCCAGCAGCTCGCCTGCAAGGCGCTCTTCCATGGTGTTTTCGTTGCGGCCGCGCGCAGCAGTGATCAGCCAGCGGATGGCCAGTGCTTCGCGGCGCTCAGGGCGCACTTCGACCGGAACCTGATAGGTTGCACCACCAACCCGGCGCGAGCGAACCTCGACCGACGGTTTGATGTTGTCGAGCGCTTCGTGGAACACTTCGACAGGAGCGCGCTTTACCTTGTTCTCAACGCGGTCAAACGCGTTGTAAACGATGCGCTCTGCGACCGACTTCTTGCCGTCGATCATCAGGTTGTTCATGAATTTGGTCAGTACCTTGTCGCCAAATTTGGCGTCTGGCAGGACTTCGCGTTTTTCGGCGGCGTGACGACGTGACATATCAGCCTCTCCTTCTTACTTGGGACGCTTCGCGCCGTATTTCGAACGACGTTGCTTACGATCTTTGACGCCCTGAGTATCCAGAACACCGCGCAGGATGTGGTAACGCACACCGGGAAGGTCTTTTACACGGCCGCCACGGATCAGAACAACCGAGTGTTCCTGCAGGTTGTGGCTTTCACCCGGGATGTACGAGATGACCTCGAACCCGTTGGTCAAGCGCACCTTGGCAACCTTACGCATAGCCGAGTTCGGCTTCTTAGGTGTGGTGGTGTACACGCGGGTGCAAACGCCGCGCTTCTGCGGGCACTGCTCCAGGTGCATGGACTTCGAGCGTTTTACTTTGGGCTGCCGCGGTTTGCGGATCAGCTGTTGAATAGTTGGCATTCCGGTTTCTTCCCCGTTTTGCAACACACATGACATGCACGCGCGTTGCGTGCGGTTAAATTCGCTGCACTCATGCGTCCACAAGCGCAAAACCCGCGAGCGTTCCCATTCCGAGGTGAACGTCGCGGTTTGTTATCAGAGGGCGCGAACGATAAAAGTGTCCGGGCCTTGACCAGTTCATTACTGAAATCGGTTATGGGGCGGCCCCCGGTACCGAGATGTCGCGCGTATTAAGGGGAGTCGGCCCAAGTGTCAACAGCCCAGCGGGAAAGGCGTATTGTACATAAGAGCTCCGGCCGTCTATCAGGAACTAATGGAGATTCCCACTGCGTCGACGCATTGCAGCACTTCGGCACCGGATGCATAGTGAGCATGCCCTGCAAACCATTGGATGCCCCATGCAAGTCTTTGGCCTGTGTCGATTTTCATTCCCTGCTCTGGGCGATTTCCAGATCGAACATGACACGGTCGCAGATCGGCGCGCCCATCTCTACAACCCTGCTCGTCTGGAAGAGCGGTTCCGCTTGTTCGAATCTGTAACGTTGCCCAGCTTTCGCGCGCAGACAGATGGGCACTATCAGCTTCTGGTCGTTGTTGGGGACTGTCTGCCGCGAAAGGCGCTCGACCGGCTTAAGGACCTCACCGCTGACATCAAGCAGGTACGAATTGTCCAAAGACCCGTCGAACCAAGCCATAAACACCGGCAGGTCATGAAACGAATCCTTCAGGAAGCGCGTTCAAACCCGGACCGGCCCTGTCTTCAATTTCGCCATGATGACGACGACAGCATTTCGATTGATTTCATCGAAAGACTGCGCGAGTCCGCCGATGATGTTGCCGGGCTGATTGGAAAAAATCAGGCCATAGGCCTCGATTTCAACAACGGATACCAGGCCAGCTTTGGGCCGAATGGGGTTCGGGCGGCACAAGTCTACAAATCTCTGCTTGGGGTGGGCTTGGGCATGCTTATCGCGGGCGGGTGCGCCCACACGATCATAAGTTTTACCCACAACCGGATCGGGCGTTTCATGCCAGTGGTCAGTTATCCTGATCGCCCGATGTGGATCAGGACATTGAACAACTCCAACGACTCGCCGCGCGCTGAAAAGCAGAAGGCGCAGCTTGCGCCGATCACGCCCGAAATCGAGACCGATTTTGCCACGCGTTTCGCGCTAAACCCCGGTTTCGTACGTTTGCCTCACTTCTCCGCCTGACGCGACCGTTCGCGAAACAGAGTGAACATCCCTGCCCCAACTACCAATGCACCACCCAGCATTGTGATCGCGTCCGGCCAGTCACCAAACACAGCCCACCCCAGTCCCAGTGCCCAAAGCAGGCTGGAATAGCGAAATGGCGCAACAAAACCGACCTCGCCCACGCGCATCACCATGACACTGAACAGATAGCCTATCAGAACAAAGACCGCAGCGCTGGCGATCATCGCTCCAGATGCGGTCGAGACCGGCACCCATCCTTCAAACGTGGAGACGATGATCGCTGCCAATGTGATAGTCAGGGATGTCGCCAGTGTTACCACCATAGAAGGTACTTCAGCTGACATTCGGCGGGTGATCAAATCGCGAACTGTAACGGAAGCAACCGCAATCAATGCGTAAATCGCATAGATGCTGAACCCTTCAGGACCGGGCCGAACGATCAACAACATACCGACGAACCCAAGCGCAATTGCAGCAATACGTCTCCATCCAATTACTTCACCGAAGAATAAGGCAGCACCCAAAGTCACGGTCAGCGGCAACGCCTGTAGAACTGCCGTAACGTTGGCAAGCGGCATGTGCATCAGAGCCGTCAAAAAGAAGATGGTCGCCGCCAACTCTGCCAGGCAACGTAATGCGATAAGCCATTTGTCATGGAGGGGAAAATTCAGGTGGAGCGCCCCAAGATAACGGGCCATTATCAACACAAGAACTGTCGCCAAAACTCCGCGCATGGCCACAAGTTGGAACAGAGGCAGATCTTGCCCCACCACTTTCACCAACGCATCATTGACGGTAAAGGCCGCCATACTGCCCATCATCAGCAGCGCGCCTTTAACGTTAGGACTCATTTAATCAACACCCGGTCTTCAATATATTGTCGTATTCACTGTTCAATTGATCACGAATTCAATTTGCGCCTGACAATCCTACAGTAATAGTTCCGACGAGCTACACAAACTGTCGACTTTTCAGTCGTTTCAATCTGTCATCTGGGCGGAAGGCGTAGATTTCGAGATCTCGATCTCATCATCCGTCATCTCCTCTTCTACGCCATCAAACAATGGCGTCGAAAGGTAACGCTCGCCCGTATCTGGCAACATTACCAACATGACGGAACCTTCCGGAGCAGTCTCCGCCAGTTTCATCGCGACCGCAAAGGTCGAGCCACCAGAAATACCGGTAAAAATCCCCTCTTCCGCGGCCAAACGGCGCGACCATGCAATACCGTCGCTACCGGGAACGGGAATCAACTCATCATAGTACGAGTTATCAATGGCCTCCTGCAGAACCCACGGAATAAAATCAGGCGTCCAGCCTTGGATCGGATGCGGCTCGAAGTTCGGATGGCTCTCGGTCGGCTGGTGTATTTCATTGCGCGTGTTCACATATCCTGACGACACAATGGCTGCGTTGGCAGGCTCTGTCAGGATGATCTTGGTCTCAGGGCGCGCTTTTCTAAGAGCCCGGGCCACGCCCGAGACGGTCCCGCCAGTGCCATAGCCCGTAACCCAATAGTCGAGATTCTGCCCATCAAAGTCACCCAAGATTTCCTGCGCGGTGGTATTTTCGTGAATATCGGCATTGGCTGCGGTTTCAAACTGGCTGGCCAGGAACCAACCGTTCTGCTCGGCCAGTTCCTTAGCTTTTGTATACATGCCGAACCCCTTTTGCGCGCGCGGTGTCAGGACAACTTTTGCCCCCAAAAACCGCATCAGCTTGCGTCGTTCGACCGAGAAGCTGTCGGCCATTGTCACAACCAAGGGATAGCCTTTGGCCGCGCAGACCATCGCCAGCCCGATACCGGTATTCCCCGAGGTCGCCTCAACTACTGTCTGACCGGGTTTTAAGCTACCGTCGCGTTCTGCCGCTTCGATGATGTTGAGGGCAAGGCGATCTTTGACAGAACTGGCCGGGTTAAACGCTTCGAATTTTACGTAAACCGTCACGTTTGAGGGGGTAATCCTGTTTATTCGTATGCTTGGCGTGTCTCCGACGGTGTCCAAAATACTGTCATACAGGCGCTTTCGCCCATGCGTTTGACGAGTTGTCATTGCGGCCCCCTCCTCTGTTGACGAAAGCATGCCACAAACCGGGTCACATTAGTAACTATCTTTGTGAGAGTTCGCCTCGGAGCGCTCACAACAAGAAAGGCCCCGCGAAATCGCGGGGCCTTTCTTAGTTATTGAGGGTGCCTATTCGCGGCTTTCCGGTGTTTCCACAAGAACGTCCAGCTCATCACCGACCATGTCGTCGTCGAAGGTCGGAGCGGCCAGAGCAGCAGCCGCTTCGGCCTCTTCCCGGCGGGCTTCGATGACCACGTTGTCACGCGATTGCGCGATGTGGCGGACGGCCTGAGTGGCCCCACCGGTACCGGCAGGGATCAGGCGACCAACGATGACGTTCTCTTTCAGGCCAACCAGCTTGTCTTTCTTGCCCTGAACCGAGGCTTCGGTCAGCACGCGGGTGGTTTCCTGGAACGACGCCGCCGAGATGAACGAACGCGTCTGCAGCGAAGCTTTGGTGATCCCCAGAAGGATCGGCTCACCCTGAGCCGGACGACCGCCACGCGAGATGGTCTTCTCGTTGGCTGCGTCGAACTCCTGCTTGTCGACATGTTCGCCTTTCAACAGGGTGGTGTCGCCTGAATCCAGGATCTCCCACTTCTGCAGCATCTGGCGCACGATGACTTCGATGTGCTTGTCATTGATCTTCACGCCCTGCAAGCGATAGACGTCCTGCACTTCGTCGATCATGTAATCCGCCAGCGCTTCGACACCCATGATGGACAGGATGTCATGCGGAGCCGGGTTACCGTCCATCAGGTATTCACCCTTCTGGATGAAGTCCCCTTCGGCGACCGGGATGTGCTTGCCCTTGGGTACCATGTATTCGATGGTCTCCATGGACTCGTCAGCCGGTTCGATGCTGATGCGGCGCTTGTTCTTGTAGTCGCGGCCAAAGCGCACGTAACCATCGGCTTCTGCGATGATCGCGTGATCTTTCGGACGACGGGCTTCGAACAGTTCGGCCACACGTGGCAGACCACCGGTGATGTCCTTGGTCTTGGCGCCTTCACGCGGGATACGCGCAACAACGTCACCGGCTTCGATGGTCTGACCATCCTCGACGGACAGGATCGCATCCACCGACATCGGATAGTGAACCGGGTTGCCCGCATCGTTGCGGACCGGCTCGCCATCTTCACCGACCAGAATGATCTCGGGCTTGAGGTCGCTGCCTTTGGGGGCCGCACGCCAGTCGATCACGATCTTCTGGGTCATGCCGGTTGCATCGTCGGTCTCATCCCGGACCGCAAGGCCCGAAACAAGGTCGACATATTTCGCGGTACCGGCTTTCTCGGCGATGATCGGCAGGGTGTAGGGATCCCATTCGAACAGCTTGTCGCCACGAGCAACCTTGGTGCCGTCCTTGACGAACAGCTTGGAGCCATAGCCCAGCTTGTGGCTGGCACGCTCTTCGCCGTGTTCGTCGCTGATCACCAGCTTCATGTTCCGGCCCATAACGAGGCTTTCGCCTGCGGCATTGACCAGAATCTGCGGGTTCTCGAAGGAAACGACGCCTTCCTGGCTGGCTTCCTGGAACGACTGCTGACCACCTTGCGCAACACCGCCGATGTGGAAAGTACGCATCGTCAGCTGCGTACCGGGTTCACCAATGGACTGCGCGGCGATGATGCCGACAGCCTCACCTGTGTTCACCATGGTGCCGCGTGCAAGGTCACGACCGTAGCAGGTGGCGCAGACGCCTTCCTCGGACTCACAGGTCAGAGGCGAGCGGATGCGCATCGACGCAACACCAGCTTCGTCAATGGTGTCCGCCATGCGTTCGTCGATCAACTGACCAGCGGCCACGATCACCTCATCCGTGCCCGGACGCAGAACATCGTCAGCCGCCACACGACCCAGCACACGTTCGGCCAGCGAGGCAACAACCTCACCGTCATTCACGGCGGCTTCGGCTGTGATCGCACGCTCAGTACCACAGTCGATCTCGCGAACGATGCAGTCCTGTGCGACGTCTACCAGACGACGGGTCAGGTAACCCGAGTTCGCCGTCTTCAGAGCGGTATCCGACAGACCCTTACGGGCACCGTGGGTCGAGTTGAAGTACTCGAGCACGGTCAGACCTTCTTTAAAGTTCGAGATAATCGGCGTCTCGATGATGTCACCGTTCGGCTTGGCCATCAGGCCGCGCATACCGCCCAGCTGTTTCATCTGAGTGACCGAGCCACGCGCACCCGAGTGGGCCATCATGTAGACCGAGTTCGGCTCCTGATCCGACCCGTCTTCGGCCTTGGCAACGTCAGAGATGGTGCTCATCATCGCTTCGGTGACGCGGTCGTTACACTTCGACCAGGCATCAACAACTTTGTTGTACTTTTCGCCCTGAGTGATCAGGCCGTCCATGTACTGCTGTTCAAAGTCCTTCACCTGACCGCGGGTGTCATCAACGATGCCCCACTTGTCATCCGGGATGACCATGTCGTCCTTGCCGAACGAGATGCCCGCCTTGAACGCTTCTTTGAAGCCCATCGACATGATCTGGTCACAGAAGATAACCGACTCTTTCTGACCGCAGTAACGGTAGACGGTGTCGATCACCTGCTGCACTTCTTTCTTCCGCAGCAGGCGGTTGACCAGCTCGAACGGGGCTTTGTTGTTCATCGGCAGCAATGCACCCAGACGCAGACGGCCCGGAGTGGTTTCATAGCGCTTCTGAACTTCGTTGCCTTCGTCGTCGATCTGCGTGATCCGCGCGGTGATTTTCGAGTGCAGATGCACCTCACCCGCGTCCAACGCGTGCTGAACTTCTTCGATCGAACCGAAGACCTTGCCTTCGCCCGGCATGCCTTCGCGTTCGAGGGTCACATAGTACAGACCCAGGATCATATCCTGCGACGGAACGATGATCGGCGCGCCGTTTGCAGGCGACAGAACGTTGTTCGTCGACATCATCAGAACGCGCGCTTCCAGCTGCGCCTCAAGGCTCAGCGGGACGTGAACAGCCATCTGGTCCCCGTCGAAGTCGGCGTTAAAGGCCGAACAGACCAGCGGGTGCAGCTGGATGGCTTTACCTTCGATCAGGACCGGCTCGAACGCCTGAATACCAAGACGGTGCAGCGTTGGCGCACGGTTCAGCATGACAGGGTGTTCGCGGATCACCTCGTCGAGAATATCCCACACTTCGGGACGCTCTTTCTCGACCAGTTTCTTCGCCTGTTTCACGGTCGAAGAAAGACCCTTGGCTTCAAGGCGCGAGTAGATGAACGGCTTGAACAGCTCCAGCGCCATCTTCTTGGGCAGACCACACTGGTGCAGCTTGAGTTCCGGACCGGTCACAATGACCGAACGACCCGAGAAGTCGACGCGTTTACCCAGAAGGTTCTGACGGAAGCGACCCTGCTTGCCTTTCAGCATGTCCGACAGCGATTTCAGCGGACGCTTGTTGGCGCCGGTGATCACGCGACCACGACGGCCGTTGTCGAACAGAGCATCCACGGATTCCTGCAGCATCCGCTTTTCGTTGCGGACGATGATGTCAGGCGCGCGCAGCTCGATCAGCCGCTTCAGACGGTTGTTCCGGTTGATGACGCGGCGATACAGATCGTTCAGATCCGAAGTCGCGAAACGGCCACCATCCAGCGGAACCAGCGGACGCAGTTCCGGCGGAATGACCGGGATCACGGTCATCACCATCCACTCGGGCCGGTTGCCCGACTCGAGGAAGGATTCAACAACCTTCAGGCGCTTGATGATCTTCTTGGGCTTCAACTCGCCGGTTGCTTCGGCCAGATCAGCGCGCAGCTGCTCGGCTTCAGCTTCCAGATCGATCTGGGCCAGCATCTCACGGATGGCTTCAGCGCCGATATTGGCGGTGAACGCGTCCATGCCATAGGCATCCTGCGCGTCCATGTACTCTTCTTCGGTCAGCATCTGGCCGTAGGTCAAGTCAGTCAGACCGGGCTCGATGACGACATAGTTTTCAAAGTACAGAACGCGTTCCAGATCACGCAGCGTCATGTCCAGCATCAGACCGATGCGAGACGGCAGCGATTTCAGGAACCAGATGTGTGCGACGGGCGCGGCCAGTTCGATATGGCCCATACGCTCACGGCGGACTTTCTGCAGGGTGACTTCCACACCGCATTTCTCGCAGACAACGCCGCGATATTTCATCCGCTTATATTTGCCGCATAGACATTCGTAATCTTTGATCGGGCCAAAGATACGCGCGCAGAACAGACCGTCACGCTCAGGCTTGAACGTCCGGTAGTTGATGGTTTCGGGTTTCTTGATCTCGCCATAGGACCAAGACAGAATCCGCTCAGGGCTCGCCAGCGAGACCTTGATCTCGTCGAAAACCTTCGGGGGCGTCAGCGGGTTGAACGGGTTGTTGGTGATTTCCTGGTTCATTTGTTACCTCAAATCTTGCGGAAGGGGGGAGAGGTGAGCGGAAACTTAAAAAGTTTCCGCCCAAGAATTTTTTCAAAATTCTTATTCCTCAACCTCCGCATCCAGGAGTTCCATATTCAGGCCGAGGCCACGGACTTCTTTAACCAGAACGTTGAACGATTCCGGTACGCCCGCTTCAAAGTTATCCTCGCCCTTGACGATCGACTCATAGACCTTGGTCCGGCCGGCGACGTCATCCGATTTAACGGTGAGCATCTCCTGCAGGGTGTAGGCGGCGCCGTAAGCTTCCAGAGCCCAGACCTCCATCTCACCAAAGCGCTGACCACCGAACTGCGCCTTACCACCCAGCGGCTGCTGGGTGACCAGGCTGTACGGCCCGGTCGAACGCGCGTGGATTTTATCATCCACCAGGTGATGCAGTTTCAGCAGGTACTTGATGCCCACGGTGACCGGGCGCGCGAATTGCTCACCGGTGCGACCGTCGAACAGAACCGACTGACCGCTTTCCGAGAAGCCAGCACGCACCAGCGCGTCGTTGACGTCAGCCTCTTTGGCACCGTCGAAGACCGGGGTTGCGATCGGAACACCGCGGGTCACATTGCCCGCAGCCTCGATCAGACCATCCTCGTCCAGACCGGTGATGCCTTCTTCGTAGACATCTTCGCCATAAGCCAGCTTCATCGCTTCGCGCACCGGGGTCAGATCGCCGGAACGGCGGTATTCACCCAGAGCCTCATCGATGTTCAGACCCAGACCGCGTGCGGCCCAACCCATGTGGGTTTCAAGGATCTGGCCAACGTTCATACGCGACGGCACACCCAGCGGGTTCAGACAGAAGTCAACCGGAGTACCATCGGCCAGGAACGGCATGTCTTCCATCGGAACGACCTTGGAAATCACACCCTTGTTCCCGTGACGACCGGCCATCTTGTCGCCCGGCTGCAGCTTACGCTTAACGGCGATGAAGACTTTGACCATCTTCATCACACCCGGCGGCAGGTCGTCGCCACGACGGACTTTCTCGACCTTGTCTTCAAAACGGGCGTCCAGAGCACGCTTTTGCACTTCGTACTGCTCGTTCAGAGCCTCAACGATCTGTGCGTCCTGCTCACCTTCCAGCGCCAGCTGCCACCACTGACCACGGGTCAGGGTTTCCAGCAGATCCTCGGTGATCACCGACCCTGCCTTGACGCCTTTCGGGCCTTTGACAGCGGTTTTACCCAGGATCAGGCCCTGCAGACGCGCATAGATGTTGCGGTCGAGGATCGCCAGCTCGTCGTCCCGGTCACGGGCCAGACGTTCGACTTCCTCACGCTCGATCTGCAGCGCACGCTCGTCTTTCTCGACGCCGTGACGGTTGAAGACGCGAACCTCAACAACCGTACCGTAATCGCCCGGCTTCACGCGCAGCGAGGTGTCGCGCACGTCAGATGCTTTCTCACCAAAGATGGCGCGCAGCAGCTTTTCTTCCGGGGTCATCGGGCTTTCGCCCTTCGGAGTGATCTTGCCGACCAGAATATCGCCCGGCTCAACATCCGCACCGATGTAAACGATGCCAGCCTCATCGAGGTTGCGCAGCGCTTCTTCACCAACGTTGGGGATGTCGCGGGTGATTTCTTCCGGACCCAGCTTGGTGTCACGGGCGGCGACTTCAAACTCCTCGATATGGACCGAGGTAAAGACGTCATCACGCGCGATACGTTCCGAGATCAGGATCGAGTCTTCGTAGTTGTAACCGTTCCACGGCATGAACGCGACGACCACGTTCTTACCAAGCGCCAGTTCGCCCATATCGGTCGACGGACCGTCGGCAATGACCTCGCCCTTCTGGACGGTGTCACCCACCTTGATCAGCGGACGCTGGTTGATGCAGGTGTTCTGGTTCGAACGCTGGAACTTGCGCAGACGATAGATGTCAACGCCAGCGTCGCCCAATTCCAGGTCTTCGGTGGCGCGGATAACGATACGCTGGGCATCGACCTGGTCGATGATACCGGCGCGTTTCGCTTGAATCGCAGCACCCGAGTCGATCGCAACCTTTTCCTCGATGCCGGTACCGACCAGCGGCGCCTCGGCCCGCAGCAGCGGAACCGCCTGACGTTGCATGTTCGAGCCCATCAGAGCGCGGTTAGCGTCGTCATTTTCAAGGAACGGGATCAGCGATGCAGCAACCGAGACCAGCTGTTTCGGCGACACGTCGATCAGGTCCACATTCTCGCGCGGGGCGAGGGTGTAGTCACCGGCCTGACGGGTCGAAACCAGGTCGTTGATGAACTTGCCATCGGCATCCAAGGTCGCGTTCGCCTGCGCCACGGTGTGACGCATTTCCTCGGTCGCGGACATGTAGTGTACCTCATCGGTCACCTCGGCGTCTTTGACGACGCGGTAGGGTGTTTCGATGAAGCCATACTTGTTCACGCGGGCAAAGGTGGCCAGCGAGTTGATCAGACCGATGTTCGGACCTTCTGGCGTTTCAATCGGGCACATCCGGCCATAGTGGGTCGGGTGTACGTCGCGCACCTCAAAGCCCGCACGCTCACGCGTCAGACCACCCGGGCCAAGCGCCGAGAGACGGCGTTTGTGGGTGACTTCGGACAGCGGGTTGGTCTGGTCCATGAACTGCGACAGCTGCGACGAGCCGAAGAATTCACGAACAGCAGCCGCAGCCGGTTTCGCGTTGATCAAGTCCTGCGGCATGACGGTGTCGATTTCAACCGACGACATACGCTCTTTGATCGCGCGCTCCATGCGCAGCAGACCGACGCGGTACTGGTTTTCCATCAGTTCACCGACCGAACGCACACGACGGTTGCCGAGGTGGTCAATATCGTCCACGTCGCCTTTGCCATCACGCAGCTCAACCAGCGCCTTGATGCAGGCCACGATGTCTTCGCGACGCAGGGTGCGCAGGGTGTCCGGCGCGTCCAGAGCCAGACGCATGTTCATCTTCACGCGGCCAACGGCGGACAGGTCATAGCGCTCGCTGTCGAAGAACAAAGTGTCGAACAGGGCCGACGCAGCTTCGACGGTGGGAGGCTCGCCCGGACGCATGACGCGGTAGATGTCCATCAGCGCGCTTTCACGGTTCAGGTTCTTGTCCTGAGCCATGGTGTTGCGCATGTAGGGGCCAACGTTGACGTTGTCGATGTCCAGAACCGGGATGTCGGTGATGCCCGCATCCATCAGGTCCTTGACGGTGCCGCCGATCAGGTCGCCGTCTTTATCATACTCCAGGGTCAGCTCATCACCGGCTTCGACATAGATCGCGCCGTTTTCTTCGTTGATGATGTCCTTGGCGACATACTTGCCGACGATGTTGTCGAAGGGCACCAGCAGGTCGGTAACGGCACCTTCGTCGATCAGCTTCTTGACCGCGCGCGGGGTGACTTTCTTGCCCGCTTCGGCAATCACTTCGCCCGATTTCGCGTCGATCAGATCATATGTCGGACGGGTACCGCGCACACGCTCGGGGAAGAAGGGCGTGACCCAGCCTTTCTTCTTGTCCAGCTTGTAGGACACGGTGTTGTAATAGGCGTCCATGATCGCTTCCTGATCCAGACCCAGCGCGTACAGCAGGGTTGTCACAGGCAGCTTACGCCGACGGTCGATACGGGCGAAGACGATGTCCTTGGCGTCGAACTCAAAGTCCAGCCAGCTGCCGCGATACGGGATGATGCGGCAGGCAAACAGCAGCTTGCCCGAGGAATGGGTCTTGCCCTTGTCGTGATCAAAGAACACACCGGGCGAACGGTGCATCTGGCTGACGATCACACGCTCGGTACCGTTCACGATGAAGGTGCCGTTCGGTGTCATCAGGGGCATATCGCCCATGAACACGTCCTGTTCTTTGATATCCTTGACCGATTTGGCGCCGGTGTCCTCATCGACATCAAACACGATCAGACGCAGCGTGACCTTCAGCGGCGCGCTGTAGGTCATGTCGCGCTGCATGCACTCTTCAACGTCGTATTTGGGTTTTTCCAGATCGTATTTCACGAACTCCAGAACGGAGGTTTCGTTGAAATCCTTGATCGGGAAAACCGACTGGAACACGCCTTTGATGCCTTCGCCGTCTGTGGGCTGTTCTGCATCGCCGGAGCGCAGGAAAAGATCATAAGAAGATTTCTGCACCTCAATGAGGTTCGGCATTTCCAAAACTTCGCGGATTTTGCCGTAATATTTACGAAGACGTTTCTGGCCAAGGAACGTTTGAGCCATGTCAGATGTCACCTTTCGATGTTCTCAGCGGGCAAAGACACCGTCGGGCCCCGGCATCTTGCACAATCGAGACGACACGTCCGGATCAATTCGTGACCACCGTCCCGAAGGTGGCCTCCCGATCCGAAAACCGTGTCTTAGAAAACGCCCCAGACAATGAGGCCCTTTCTAAGACAGGTTCGGCTGGACCCGGATTTCTCCGGACCCAGCCAAATTTTGCGGCGCATCAGCGATGCACCTGTCGGTTGGCTTAGGCCAGCTCGACTTCGGCGCCAGCTGCTTCCAGCTTGCCTTTGACTTCCTCGGCTTCGTCTTTCGACACGCCTTCTTTGATCTTGCCGCCAGCTTCGACCAGCTCTTTGGCTTCTTTCAGGCCCAGACCGGTGATGCCGCGAACTTCTTTGATCACGTTGATTTTCGAAGCGCCGGCGTTCTTCAGAACGACGTCGAATTCGGTTTTTTCTTCCTCAGCTGCGCCACCGGCGTCGCCACCAGCTGCAACCATTACGGCGCCGCCAGCTGCGGGCTCGATGCCGTATTCGTCTTTGAGGATGGTTTTCAGTTCTTGTGCTTCCAGCAGGGTCAGACCCACGATGCTTTCTGCGAGTGCTTTCAGATCAGCCATTGTATTAGCTCTTTCCGTTTTACAGTGTGTGTTCCAACGTCAGGGTGGTTCCCCTACGCAGATCATTCAGTGCCAACCGCTTACGCAGCTTCCGCCTTCTCTTCGATGGTGGAAAGGATGCTTGCGATGTTGCTTGCAGGTGCGCCAATCGCGCCGGCGATGTTCGAAGCAGGTGCGCCAATGCAGCCCACGATCGAAGCAATAAGCTCTTCACGAGACGGCATTTTCGAAACGGCTTCAACGCCTTTGCGGTCCAGAGCGTTCTCGCCCATTGCACCGCCGAGGATCTCAAAATTCTTGTTATCCTTGGCGAAGTCCTCGGCCACCTTGGCAGCTGCCACGGGGTCCTCGGAATAGGTCAGAACGGTCATCCCTGTCAGCAGGTCGGCCATGCTTTCACACGGCTTACCCTCAAGGGCGATTTTGGCGAGCCTGTTCTTGGCAACACGCACGGCACCACCCGCGTCACGAGCACGTGCGCGAAGGTCCTGCATCTCGGCAACTGTCAGACCGGCGTAGTGCGAAACCACTACGACGCCAGAGCTTTCGAAGATTTGGCCGAGTTCCTCGACCACTTTCTCTTTCTGGGCTCTATCCACAGTTCTCTCCAAGTTAGGGGCGATATCTCACCCCGGCTCATATTTGCCGCAGCTTTCGCTCCGGCGTTCAGGTCCGTTGTTACGGGATTGGCCAAAATGCGCCCGAGGATCGTGACCCTCAGAATTCTTTGGTCTTACCCGTCTCAGGCAGGGAATTAAGGGGCCAGATGAACCCACCCACCGTCTTGGACGAAACAAAATAAAGCGCACGACGAATCGCACGCTTTATTCCGCAGGTCTACTTAGGACAGATAGGCCGGGTTTCCAAGAGGTAAATTTAGGCGACTTGCACCGCCCGCGCAGGGGCTGCGACATAGTTGAAACTGTTCTGAGGCATCTCGGTTTCCAGAAAACGAGCCGACACTAAGGCTTGCGGATTTCGCTGCGCGCACCATAGCTTCGCCCCAGCCACGACATAGCGCCTATCCGCATATTGATCTGGACAAGTATTTCTCCAGTTTATCCCGTGAGGCAAATGCGACTGTTGCTTGAGGACACGATGATGCGGTGCTTTCAACCGATACTAAAGTCGTGCTGAAGCAAAGGTGCAAACTTGCGGCGCGCCCTTCGCCAAGCGAAATGAAACAGCGGGTCCGGTATCCGCCAATTTTCACCGTAACTCTGCGCCAGCAATGCGGGCGCGTCCTGCGGTAGCATGATTTCCCCACCGTTAAGAGATTTAAGCGGGAAAATCGCGCTTTCCGGCAGATCATAAAGTGAGTACGGATACACGCTAAAGCGCCCGTTTTCCGTCCAAGCCGGAAACAGATCGATATCAATACCCAAGTTATTTTTAACTTTGAATATAGGTATGCTGTTTTTTAGCGAATTGGCATCCAAGCAATCGCTTTCCAGCAATTCTCGCTGATATTCGGCCCATTTTCCTGCAACACCTTCAAGCGTTGACTCACCCAGATACACTGCAAAATCGACATCGTCGTCGTGACCAATCAATCCACCCTCGCGAACATGACCCAACAAAGCGCCAGCGTACAGAATGATTGGCTTCCCCAAACGAATTACGGGTTCAAGCTCGGCGTCAAGTTTTGAAAAGATTTCATCGCCAGCCTTTTCCCCGAATGTTCTGTTATAGCCATGCGGTGTAATGAAATCGGGGTGTAGCGTCTGCTTCACGCGCTCAAAAAATGAGGCAAAGCGCGCCTCTTTGCCCTGATCCGCATAGCGAGTCTCCATATGCTTTAGCCTACCGTGCGTCCGGGCAGGCTTTGTTCTCCCATGGCAGCAAAGAAGGATATAGGTCTCTTCCCAGTCATCAAATAGCGCCTGGTTTTCCAAGCGCTTTATTGGTTCCTTTAGCGAATTGACAGCCAAGCGCGTTTTACGAGGCCGTGGTAGTGCAGTTTGTGCCGCAGCATGGGTGAAAACATGCTCTCGAAGTGAGGCAAGCTCCTTGATTAACTCTTCTTCTGTCATTGTGTTTTTTCATAGATCGCGCGGGCGACGATCGCATCTTCTGTTTTATATTTTGCGAAACCACTGCCTTCGACGCCATAACACTTTCGGAATTCTGAGGCTTCCATTTTTGAATCCAGATCCGTCGCACTTACGTATCGCCGGAAATGCGGCGCCGCAATTTTCGTTGTGGCTCGGTCCGCCAACGTTCGATATTCGAACGCTACGACATCGCCAGGCCTGCACCCGCTCCGCAGCGCCCGGATCAGAGCATCTTCTTCATCATCTGTGATCGCATGCAAAAAGAACCGAGCATAAACGCAAACGATTTCAGATCGTCGCTCGGACAACACACGCTCAACCAATCCATCTTCGAGATTGGTCTGAACAAATTCAAGATCGTCCCCGCCCTGCTTTTGTGCATGCTTTTGCGCTGACGCAATCGCTGCCTCAGACGCATCCATGCCGGTCACTTTGAACCCGTGTCGTGAAAAGAAAAAACTGTCACGGGCATTCCCACACCCTACGTCGATGACATGTGACTGCCGATCAATCTCATTTGCCACAAACGCTGCGAATTGCGACGGCAAGGTAAGCTCCCATGACCCTGCCGATTTCGCATAAAACTGGTCCCAAAAGGCGCGTCGATCTTCTGGAAGTGATTTCTGACGAATATTTTGGTTCATTGATGGGTATTCTCGAACAGCTACTACACGACAATGGGGGAACTGTGTCAGACCGCACCCCCTAGTTCAATCGCTTCTTTAGCCACCGCTGCTGAGGCATTGAATCTATGTTTGTGCGTATCGCTGCTTTTTAGTCAGCGTAGCTGTAACCGGGTTTGAAATTGGCAAAACTTCAAGATTTCAATTGAGGTGCAAGCAACCACGCTATCACACAGCTACAGCCTGTTTCTCATGTGGCACGCAATAAAAATCCCGGGCAGTTCTCACTACCCGGGATCAAGTTCTCACAGCTTAACGCTAAGGCTTATTCGCCCGCAGCAGCCGCCACGTCCAGAGTCACACCCGGGCCCATGGTCGAGCTCAGCGCGATTTTCTTCATATAGGTGCCTTTGGCACCCGACGGCTTGGCCTTGGCCACAGCCGAGATGAAGGCACGGACGTTTTCGACCAGCTTGGCTTCGTCGAAGGACGCTTTGCCAACACCGGCGTGCACAACGCCGCCTTTTTCCGCTTTGAACTGAACTTCACCACCTTTTGCTGCTTCCACAGCCGCTTTCACGTCCATGGTCACGGTGCCAACTTTGGGGTTCGGCATCAGGTTGCGGGGGCCGAGCACTTTACCCAGACGACCGACGATCGGCATCATGTCCGGGGTTGCAATGCAGCGATCAAATTCGATGGTGCCGCCCTGAATGGTTTCCATCAGGTCTTCCGCGCCAACGATATCTGCGCCCGCTTCTTTCGCTTCGTCTGCCTTGGGGCCACGAGCAAATACAGCGACGCGCATCGCTTTGCCGGTACCGTTCGGCAGGCCAACAACGCCGCGAACCATCTGGTCCGCGTGACGGGTGTCAACGCCGAGGTTCAGAGCGATCTCGATGGTCTCGTCGAATTTTGAGGTTGCGTTGCCTTTGACCAGGGAAACAGCTTCTTCGACCGACAGGTTTTCCTTGCCAGCGACAGCTTCGCGCGCAGCGCGGGTACGTTTACCGAGTTTTGCCATCTTACTTCACCTCGATGCCCATTGAGCGGGCCGAGCCCAGGATGATCTGCATTGCGCCTTCGACGTCGTTGGCGTTCAGATCTTTCATTTTGGCTTCGGCGATTTCACGAACCTGCTTCGAGGTTACGGTTGCCACGGTCTCACGACCTGGGTTTTCCGCACCACGAGGGCGGTTCCGCTTGCCGACCGGCTTCAGACCAGCCGCTTTTTTCAGGTAGTAAGACGCGGGCGGCGTCTTGATGTCCATGGTGAAGGACTTGTCCTGATAGTAGGTGATCACGGTCGGGCACGGGGCGCCGGGCTCCATGTCTGCGGTCTTGGCGTTGAACGCCTTGCAGAATTCCATGATGTTGATGCCGCGCTGACCCAGCGCCGGACCAACTGGCGGCGACGGGTTCGCCTGACCTGCAGGAACCTGCAGCTTCATTGTACCAGCAAGCTTCTTGGCCATTTGGTTTTCCTTTCAACTTAGGTGAAACGCGTTTCACCCAGACTATGTTGCGTGGTCCGATCCGGGATCGCGATCCCAGCAACCTCCCACGAGAGAATCTCGCCCGAAGACGATAGGGGCGGCACTTACAGCGGAACGGCGGGGTTGGCAAGTGGCTTGCCCTGCTCTCACACATCGAATCAAGCCCCCAAGTGGGTCTTATACGCTCACGGCGTACAGATCGTTACTAACAAGGTGCGACTGACAACTCTTAAGAAATTAATATCAATGCAGAATCTGCGCAGTGGTTGCGGGATGGTCGGGTTTCCGCCCCCCCCCTCACCTCAATACTCGCAGCTGTGCTATACTCGACGAAATTAGTATTTTTGGTGGAGGTTAATTATGATCATTCGTTTATTAATAACAGTTGGCATCGCGCTGTCATTTGCGGCGTCTTCTCCTCAGACCGCGCGGGCCGATGCTGGCGAGATACTGGGCGGTGCTGTGGTTGGTGGCGTCATCGGCTACGCTATCGGCCGGGATCAGCAGAGAAAACAGCAGGCCCGGACGAGGTCAACAACAACACGCACCTATCGCCCCGGAATTCCGTCGACCACACAAGGGGCGCAAACCCAGACCGCGCTCAACTATTTCGGCTACAACGCCGGTCGCGTTGATGGTCAGGTCGGTCGTGGCACGCGGTCTGCGATCGAACGCTATCAGGTCTCGATGGGCTACCCCGTGAATGGCTATGACTTCCAGCCCTATCAGCGCGACTTCCTGATGCAGGCCTATTACTGGGCGACAAGCGGCGGTCAGACGACAACCCAACTCGCAGGCCAACCGCTTTTGATGGAATACCGTCGGCAGATACAAACCGGCTCTGCCCTGGCTGCTGCCCCTCAGGCACCAGCACAAGCCCCAGCAACCACGATTCCGGTTGTGGTTCCTCAAGCTCAGGAACCAGAGCCCGAGGCCAATACAACTGAAACCGCCTCTGCCAGCCTGCCAAGCCTGTTTTCCGGCGGGACCGGCGGCCCATCGCTGGCCAATCGGTGTAGCGGGGTGATGCTGCAGACCTCGACAAACGGGGGCTACACGACGCTGTCAAATATGACGGATGCCGATTTTGCCCTCAGCGAACAGTTCTGCCTTGCTCGCAGCTATGCGATGGCGCGTGGCGAAGATCTGATGGCGGATATCCAGGGGCTGACGCCAGATCAGGTAAGCGCACAATGCGACTCGTACGGTGAAATGTTGGCACCGCAAGTTGATGCGCTGTCGATCAGCTCGAAGGCAGAAGCTGAAACCCAGGTACGCAAGCTTGCGCTGGACTCGGGCCTCAGCCCCGCTGATCTTGCCGCGACAAGCAAGGTCTGTCTGTCGATGGGCTACCGTCAGGACAACATGGACACGGCAGTCGGTTCCGCATTGATGCTAGTCGCGATGGGTGAGCCTGCCTATGGAGAGTTGATCGGCCACCACCTGCGCGAAGGCTTTGGTGTGCAACAGCGTCGCGATCTTGCGATGCAGTGGTACGATGCGAGCCTTTCGGCACTGGATGCCGGTTCGCAAGCCGTCTTCCTGCCGTCCCAGACCGACCGCCCGCAACTGTTGCGTGCGGCTATGGTTCAAGCGCAGTAAGTCGCGCACTCAGTCGTTTCAGCCACTGCGAGGCTGATACAAATAACGCCGCGGTGTCTGTTTGCATCGCGGCGTTCTATCTTGAGGGTGCCACTATGCCGACCCCACCGGAACCGATCCCAAAACAGGACAAGATCGACGCTTTGATCGAGTGGATGGTTGACGGTGCCCGTCCAGCTGGAAATGCGGTCGATATCATCGAAGGTATCTGTACCCGTCTGCTGGATGCCGGTGTCGCCATCGACCGGTTCGGTTTGTTCATCTGGACGCTGCATCCCAATCTGATGGGTCGACGTTTCCTGTGGAAAGCGGACGCTGGCGTTGATCGGGTCGACGCGCCGTCTCAATTGTTCACCGAGGCGATCTACACCGATAACCCCCTGCCGCATGTGATCGAGCGTCAGCAACCCATCCGCCGCCATCTGGAAGACCCCAGCTGCCCCGAGGATTACATCATTGTCGGCGAATTGCGCGAGCAGGGCTTCACCGATTATCTGGCGCAACCGCTGATCTATCTCAACGGCGATACCCATGTCTGCACTTGGTCAAGTGCCACGCCCGGTGGGTTTTCAGAGAGTGATCTGGCGATCCTGAGCCGGGTTCGCGGTCCGCTCGCCCGCCTGACCGAGACCTATATGCTGCGGCTCGACGCGACCTACCTTCTGTCGACCTATGTCGGCCGTAACAGTGGCGCCCACATTCTGGACGGTAAAGTACATCGCGGTGATGGCAGCAAAATCGAGGCCGTTATCCTGTTTGCGGATCTCAAGGGATTTACCCGCCTTTCGAATTCGGTTTCCGGCGATACGCTGGTCCGGCTGCTGAATGACACGTTTGATTGCCTTGTCCCGTCGGTCATGGACCACGGCGGAGAGATTCTGAAGTTCATGGGCGACGGCTTTTTTGCCATCTTCCCAACCAGCACGGATCTTCCGCCAAAGGTGCAGATTCAGGCCGCCATCGCAGCGGTGCGCGAGGGTGTGGCGTCGCTGGCCGAGGCCGATTTCCAGCACAAGCTAGGCGTACGGACTGCGATCCATCATGGTCGCTTCCACTATGGAAATGTAGGTGGTGGGGATCGGCTGGATTTCACGGCCATCGGTCCCGACGTCAATTTGGCGGCTAGACTTGTAGCGGCGGCCACAGACTTGGATTGCGACCATGTCCTTTCGGATACAGCCGCAGCATTTCTCCCGACACTCTGCGAACCGGTCGGAACTGTATCACTTAAAGGTTTTGGTGAGGATCAAACTGTCTGGCAGATGAGCACGCCCCAAACGTAAAAAGGGTGCCCATAAGGCACCCCAAACGATGGTTCGATGGAAACCAATCAGCTCTGCTTGGTGACCTGCGTAAAGTCCAACTCGACCGGTGTTTCGCGGCCAAAGATCGAAACCGAAACTTTCAGTTTCTGGTTCTCGTCGTCCACACCTTCGACCATGCCGTCGAAATCCTCGAACGGGCCGTCGTTGACCTTGACCTTCTCGCCGACCTCGAAGCTGATCATCAGCTTGGGCGCTTCTTCACCTTCCTGAACGCGGTTGAGGATCTGGTTCACCTCGGCGTCGCGCATCGGCATCGGGCGGCCCTGAGGGCCCAGGAAGCCGGTAACGCGATTGATCGAGTTGATCAGGTGATAGCCCTGATCCGACATTTCCATGTGTACCAGCACGTAACCCGGCATAAAGCGGCGTTCGGTGGTGACCTTCTTGCCCCGGCGCACTTCGATCACCTCTTCGGTGGGCACCAGAACCTCGTCGATATCGTCTTCAAGGCCCTGCTCAGCCACCGACGTGCGGATCTGCTCTGCGATCTTCTTTTCGAAATTCGAAAGAACGCTGACCGAATACCACCGTTTCGCCATGAACCTGTCGTCCTTGTTTGCCTTTGGGCTGCGACGCATCGCGCCCTTCGTTGAAATCCTATTGCGTCACCCGGAATAAAAAGCGGCGCGCAGCCCGATTCGCCGCACGCCCATTCCGAATAGTCATGTCACCTACTCTGACATCGCAAGCTGTGCAAGGGGGCAGTCGCGTTTCAGCTTGCCCAAACCGGCTTAGCTAAACGCGCCGAGTACCAGTTGCAGACCGCCGCGAATGCCCAGATCAACCAGCGCAAAGAACACAGCCGTCAGCGCAGCCATGATGAACACCATGACCGTGGTCAACAGCACCTCACGACGGGTCGGCCAGACGACCTTTGCGACTTCGGCGCGGACCTGCTGAATGAACTGGATCGGGTTTAAGGTTGCCATGAGGCTACAATCTCTCTTCTAGCGGATGGGCCGGACATAGCCGGGCATTGCGGCAATTTCAAGGGCTGTTGACGCCTCTGTCAGGGCTTGGGCTTGTCATCCCATTCGTCGCTTAGGATACGGCGCGCATCGCCTTCCGGATCCTCATACTGGTTCGAGCGGACCGTGTAGATAAACGCAACCAAGCCAACCCCGCCCAAAAGCAGGGAAATCGGGATCAGATAGGCAAGCACTTCCATCAGAGTTACCTCAGCCGCAAGGCGTTCAGCGAAACAGTAATCGACGAGGTCGACATCGCCAATGCCGCAATAAGGGGTGTCGCCAACCCGGCAACGGCCAGCGGGACCGCGATGATGTTATAGACAGTGGCGATCCGGAAATTCTCGCGAATCCGACGCGTCGCCCTGACGGCTGTATCGCAAGCCTCAGCGATTGGGGACAGATCATTGCCCAGTAGCACGATATCCGACGCCACCCGCGCGGCATCCAAGGCGCTGGCCGGAGAAATCGAGACATGCGCCGCCGCCAATGCCGCCGTATCGTTCAGCCCATCGCCGACCATCAGAACGTGCCGACCCTGATCGCTTAGTTCCTGCACTTTGGCAGCTTTGTCTTGAGGCAAGGCCTGGGCGATCCAGTTCTCAATGCCAAGCTTGCCCGCCAAGGCCTGAACCGCGCCTTCCGTATCGCCGGAAATCAGGATGACGTCTTTGCCTGCCGCACGGAAAGCCGCGACCGCCTCGGCAGCGCCTGCGCGCAGACTGTCGGTAAAAGTAAAGCGCGATGGCGTCCGCGATCCGATTGCGAGCCAGGCTGCGGTCTGCTCACCATATTCGCCGCCGACCCAGGCCGCTCGACCCAGCCGGACCTGCTGATCACGGTAAACGCCTTCGGTGCCATAGCCCGGCACCTCAACCACGTCGCGCAATGCGGCAGGCTTGATCCCGGCCTCACGCGCAGCCTTTGCAAGGGCAAGCGACAACGGGTGCGAAGACGCTTCGGCTAATGCCAGAGCCACTTGCAAATCGCTACGCGAATGATCACCAAGGTTGGTCAACTCAGGCGCACCGGATGTGAGGGTTCCGGTCTTGTCGAACACCACAGTATCCACTTCGGCCAACCGTTCTAACGCGGTCGCGTGTTTGATCAGCATGCCACTGCGGAACAAACGGCCTGATGCTGCAGTGGTTACCGCCGGCACTGCCAAGCCCAGCGCGCAGGGACATGTGATGATCAAAACCGCCGCAGCGATATTCAGCGCCGTCCGGATATCGCCCGAATAAATATACCATCCTAAGAAGCTGAGCGCGGACAGTATATGCACCCCCGGCGCATAAAGCTTGGCCGCCTTGTCTGCCAGCGAGGTATACCGTGATCGGCCCGATTCAGCGATGGCTACCAGATCCGCCATACGGTGCAGCGAGGTATCTTCCCCGACTGCCGTCGCACGGATGGTCAGAGGGCCGGTCAGGTTAACCTCACCAGCACTGACGTTCAGCCCGGCCTCGGCAAAGACCGGGAGGGTTTCCCCGGTCAGCAGCGACCGGTCCAACTCGGACTGGCCCGAGATGATTTCGCCATCCACTGGCATACGCCCTCCGGGGCGCACCAGAATCAGATCACCCACGTTAAGGCTCGCCACCGCCACTTCCGCTTCGGTCCCATCCACTAGCCGGATGGCGCGCGGGACCTCCAGCGCGGTTAGTTCTTCGGCAGCCGAACGTGCCGCGGCACGGGTGCGATAGTCCAAATACCTGCCCGCTAGCAGGAAGAATGTCAGGGTCAAAGCCGCGTCGAAATAAGCATGTTCACCGCTGAGTGCAGTTTCCCAAAGCGACGTGACCAGAGCCAGCAGTATCGCCAAAACAATCGGCACATCCATATTCAACCGGCGTACGCGTAGCGCGCTCCAGGCGTTGGAAAAGAAAGGCTGGGCCGAGAATGCGATTGCAGGCAGCGCAATCGCCGCCGATATCCAATGGAACATGTCGCGCGTCGCATCGGTGGCGCCGGACCAGACCGACACCGATAACAGCATCACGTTCATCGAAGCAAAACCCGCCACTGCCAACCGCATCAGCAGATCGCGCCCGGCCTTATCGGTTTGCGTAGCCGAAAGCGCACCCGGATCCAGTTCGTGGGCTTCAAAGCCAGCGCGCTCCAACACCGGGATCAGATCATCGGCGCGCGTATCCGGTGCCGCCTTGATCATCGCGCGTTTCAGCGTGAGATTGACCCGCGCGTCTTCAACGCCGGGATGGGCATTCAACTCACGCTCGACCGTAGAGATGCAGGCCGAGCAGTGGATGCCCGGCAGCGACAGCGCGATCTGCACATCCTCTGGGATTGGCCGCGCCGCTTCCGCCGGGGCTGCGATGCAGCCAGGACAGGCTGCCCGAGATGGAGTGGCTTGCGCAACCATCTCTAACCTTTCACATACAGGGGCACACGTTGCGCGAACTCGGCACCATCTTTTGCTTTGGCCACAAGGCGAATGTTCCAGTTCCCTTCGCCCAGGGCAGCCGGAGCGGCATAGGCGATGCCATCAAAAGTAAAGTCCGGCGAGAAGTCTTCCTTCACATGGGTGGCGCGCCCCACCACGGCCTGCAGATCTGCCACTTCAACAGGGGAACCGGTCTGATCGGTTATGTATAGCACCAGCAGCCCTCCGGTCAGCTCGGCCTTGATGTTCCAACCCAGGGCCTGCTGTTCCTTCAAACGTTCATTGAACTCCTGGCTGGCTACATAGGAGTTCTTCACCTCAAGCCCCGGAAAGGTCTTGATTGCACTATAAGCCAAGACGAGGTTCACCGTGATGATCACGCCAAAGGCCGCGACAAATACCGCCAATGCGTGTTTGCCTGTGAATTGACGTTCTGCCATTCTCAGCTTCCTCGTCCGTTGAAACTGGTATCCTTGTAGGCCCGCTCACCACTTTCCAGATCTTCGACCCAGATGCGAACCGATGTGCTGTCAGCCGCTGCAGGGGCAGTACCCTGCGGAGCGGTGATATAGACGCGGGTCAATTGTGCCGTATCTGCAGTGACATTAACAGTCTCGCCTTCAACACCTTCGATTTCAATCTGCAGCGAAGGATCGCCAGCAATCGTCAGTTTGAATGGCCGATCCTCGCCATGTTTGTTGCGCAGGCGTACATCATAGGTGTTACGGATCGTGCCATCTGAGAGGGTAACGAAAGTCGGGTTCCGCACCGGCGCAACCGTCAAATCGATATCCGAACGAATGAACAGCGCAAAGAGCAATGCAAATCCGACCAGTGACCATAGCGCCGTGTACAGGATCGTGCGCGGACGCAGGATGTGTTTCCAAACGTTTTTGGGTGGCTGACCTTCGCGTTCGCGGGCCTCATCACTCAGCGCCATGTAATCGATCAGACCACGGGGCTTGCCTATCTTGGCCATCATGTCATCGCAGGCGTCGATGCAAAGTGCACAGGTAATGCATTCCAGTTGCTGACCGTCTCGGATGTCGATCCCTACCGGGCAGACATTGACGCAAGCCATACAATCGATGCAATCGCCCAGCTCGCTGTCAGCCGTACGTTTGCCTTTGCCGCGTGGTTCACCCCGCCATTCGCGATATCCGACGACCAGGGTATCCTCGTCCATCATCGCGGCCTGTATGCGCGGCCATGGGCAGGCATAGATGCAGATTTGTTCGCGTGCAAAGCCACCGAAGAAAAACGTGGTGCCGGTCAGAATCAGCATCGTCGTATAGGCCACTGGATGCGCGTTTCCGGTGACCAGATCACGCGCCAGAGTTGGTGCATCCGCAAAATAGAAAACCCAGGCGCCACCGGTCGCGAGCCCGATGAAGAACCAAGCGACCCACTTGGTCAGGCGCAGCCGCGCCTTGCGGAAATCCAGCTTTTTCTGCCTGTGCAGACGCAGGCGCGCATTACGGTCGCCCTCGATCCAGCGCTCGACAAGGATATACAGGTCCGTCCAAACCGTCTGCGGGCAGGCATATCCGCACCAGACCCGCCCAAGCGCCGAGGTGAACAGGAACAGACCCAATCCTGCCATGATCAGCAGCCCAGCGACAAAATAGAACTCGTGCGGCCAAATCTCGATCCAGAAGAAATAGAAGCGGCGGTTCGCCAGATCCAGAAGAACGGCCTGATCCGGAAGGCTTGGACCGCGATCCCACCTGATCCAAGGCGTCACATAGTAAATGCCCAGCGTCACCGCCATGATGATCCATTTCAAATTGCGAAACGGGCCGGACACACGTCTCGGGAAAATCGGCTCTCTGGCAGCGTAGAGACTGGGGGTGGGATTGGAATCGCTCACAGGCTGGCTCCGCAACTGGCTATTCTGAGTGTGTGTTCTTCCAGATCACGAGGCAAGGGACTTTGACATGGGTCAAAACGCGCATCGAGCAGACACCTTTAGACGCGTGAATTACTGCTGGCTTCGCGCTTCGCGCCTCAGCCAGTTGATGAAGATTTTCACGGATCGCCTAAGAGCTTGTTTTTGCGTAACTATATGATACCCGCGCGTATCCGGCTCGGCGAACAGTTCGACGATGCGGCCCGCTTTGATGTCCGCTTCGACGAATTGTCGCACAGTGACGGTGACCCCTTGCCCAGACCGCAAACCATCCAGCAGCAGGTTACCGGGAAGCTGCGTACGCCCCGCGCCGCGTTCGGGTCCGACACCTCGCTCAGTCAGCCATTTTGTCCCCTCAGTCGTGCCAATTTCCTCAAGCCACGGCAATTGCGCAAGTTCTGCCGGGGACCAATCGGTCTTGTTACCCAATAGTGTGGGTGAGGCGACGATGACCATCGGCGTCTGCAACAACATCTCACACTCCACCCCTGGCCAACCGCCAGCGCCATAACGGATTGCCACATCCACCCCACCCGGTTGCAGCTCGACCACCTCAAAGGTTGGATCGAGGATCAGGTTTACGTCGGGATGAGTCGCGCGGAAACTCGGCAGTCGCGGCATCAGCCAAGATGCAGCGAAGGAAGAAGTCAGCGACACATGAACCGGGCGGTCCTGAGCCGAGCGAGCCAGATCACCCACAGCAGCCTCGATCGCACCAAATCCAAGCTGCAGGGCACGGGCCAGATGCTCACCTTCCGCGGTAAGTGTCAGCGCTTTGCCCGTTCGGTCCAGCAGAGCCGCGCCCAGTTGTTTCTCGAGCGCGCGAAGCTGCTGGCTGATTGCAGCGTGGCTAACATTGAGCGCAGCACCGGCCTCGACAACACTTCGCTTCTCAGCGAAGGCTGCAAAGGCCCTGAGAGAGGCCAACGGCGGCAGTGATAGCCAGTCCATATGTAAACCCTACTTACACATTGAAATGGTAATTGAGTCGCATTCGGCGTGCGAAAGGTCAATCTTAAAGCTCAGAAACAACTCTGCACAGGAGGGAAACCATGCTGACCGTATTCGCCAGATCTTTTTTGAACGCGACACGCATCAATACGCCTCACATCTACGATGCGCCAAAGCCGGGCCGTCGCAAGCGGTGCTGGCTGCCCGAACATCATTGGTGGAGAGAAAACCCGCGCGATGTAAATCTGAACGATCTTTGATACTGGTTTGAATGCCGTATCTGGACCGGCAGAGATTGCAGCCCTATTGTTTGAAAATCGGCACCGGCTGTTCTGGAAACGCGCGAACAGATGGAACAGCCGGTGCCTAGACCTTCGGGCGGGAGACCGCCCGGAGGTGTTCTTTTAACCCTTACTGACCGCCACCCAACTGGTGGACATAGGACGTGACAGCGCGAATCTGCGCGTCGGTCAGGCGATTCTCCCACGGGGGCATCACACCAAAGCGGCTGTAGGTGACCGTCTCGGTCAGGGCCTCTTGGCTGCCGCCGTAAAGCCAGATCGCATCGGTCAGATTCGGCGCACCCTGGGAAACGTCGCCTTTGCCGTCATCACCGTGGCAAGCCGCGCAGTTGTCTTCGAACACAACCTTGCCTGCCTGCGCCGCCGCGTCATCGGTCTGGGCGTTGGTCAGGGACATGACGTATTGAACCACTTGAGTGATCTCATCCTTTTCGAGGATCTCACCAAAGGCCGGCATCTCGGAATAGCGCGCGTCGTCGCTTTCCTCGTTCCGGATGCCATAGGCGATGGTGTACTCGATATCCTCAAGCGAGCCGCCCCACAGCCAGGCGTCATCCAGCAGGTTCGGGAAACCCGGCGCACCCTGCGCGCCCGATCCGTGGCACTGCGCGCACCAGGTTCGGAACACAGCGCCACCAGAGTTAACTGCGTATTGTTGCAGCTCCGCGTCGGCCGAGATTTCTTCCAGCGGCGTTTCCACCAACTTGGCATTCCACGGCGCATTCGCTTCTTCGAACGCGACCATTTCCTGCTGCACCAGCTCGCGCGAGGACCAACCCAGCACACCGGCGGTTGCCGATTGAACCAAGGGCCATGCGGGGTACATGATCGTGTAGATCACGCCCCAAATGATGGTCGCGTAAAAGGTCCAAAGCCACCAGCGTGGCATCGGATTATCGAATTCCTCGATTCCGTCCCAGCTGTGACCCGTGGTGTTAGGATCGCCCGGCTGTTTTTCAGGTGTCTTACTCATTGCCGCGCCTCCTTGGATGTGGCGGGTTTGTCGTCGCCCCGACGGGGCGCTGGGGCATCAGCGTGCCGGAACGGGATGTTGGCGGTGTCCTTGTATTCCTTGCTGGCACCAGGGCGGAAAACCCAGATGATGATGCCAATAAAAAACGAGAACAGGAGCAGCAACATCCAGCTATCCGCGAACTGCCTTAGAATTGTGTATAGTTCCATCACACCCTCCTTTAACGGCTTGCGTCCGGGGTGAAGGTCGAGAAATCGACCAGCGTGCCCAGCATCTGGAGGTAAGCAACCAACGCATCCATTTCAGTCAGCTCGGGCTGACCGTCAAAGTTACGCACATTGACCTTGTCGCCATAGCGTTCCAACAATCCATCATAATCGCTGTCCGGATCGGCCTGCGCCCGAAAATCGGCCTGCGCCTGTTCAAGCATCTCGTCGGTATACGGGGTGCCGACCACGGCATTTGCCGCCATGATGTCACCGATATACTTGCCGTCTAGCTTACGATCCTCAAGGAAGCCGTATTTCGGCATCACCGATTCCGGCACCACCGATTGTGGATCGCGCAGGTGGTCCACCTGCCATTGATCCGAATACCGGCCACCGACGCGGGCAATATCCGGCCCGGTGCGTTTGGACCCCCATTGGAACGGATGATCATACATGGATTCAGCCGCCAGCGAGTAGTGGCCATAGCGTTCAACCTCATCACGCATCGGGCGGATCATCTGGCTGTGGCAAACATAGCAACCTTCGCGCAGATAAACCTCACGCCCCGCCAGTTCGAGAGGGGTGTAAGGGCGCATACCCTCCACCTTCTCGATGGTGTTCTCAAGATAGAACAGGGGCGCGATCTGTACGATGCCACCGATGGTCACGACCAGAAAGCTGAAGATCAGCAGGAGGGTCGCGTTGGTCTCGAGGATCTTGTGTTTGTCGAGAATTGCCATTGCTCCGGCCCTCCTTATTCAGCCGGGACCGCGACGGTCAGGCTGGCCTCTTTGGCCGGCGCTTTCCGTACAGTCATCCACAGGTTGTAGCACATGATCAGCGAGCCAGCGACGAACATCACGCCACCCAGCGCACGCACCACATACATCGGGAACTTCGCGGCAACGGTGTCAGCGAACGAATTCACCAAGAAGCCATTGGCGTCCACTTCACGCCACATCAGGCCTTCCATGATACCGGTGACCCACATCGACGCCGCGTAGAGAACGATGCCAATGGTGGCGAGCCAGAAGTGCCAGCTGACCAGCTGCAGCGAGTAAAGACGCTCACGCTTCCACAGAACAGGGACCAGGAAGTAAAGAGCACCAAAGGTGATCATACCGTTCCAGCCCAGCGCGCCCGAATGTACGTGACCGATAGTCCAGTCGGTATAGTGGCTGAGGCTGTTCACAGCGCGGATCGACATCATCGGACCCTCGAACGTGGACATGCCGTAGAAGCCGACCGAAATCACCATCATCCGGATCACTGGGTCAGTGCGTAGTTTGTCCCATGCACCCGACAGGGTCATCAGACCGTTGATCATACCACCCCACGAAGGCATCCATAGGATCACCGAGAACACCATGCCAAGGGTCGAGGCCCAATCAGGCAGCGCAGTATAATGCAGGTGGTGCGGACCAGCCCAGATATACAGGAAGATCAGCGCCCAGAAGTGGATGATCGACAGCTTGTAGCTGAATACCGGACGCTCAGCCTGTTTCGGGATGAAGTAGTACATCATACCCAGGAAACCGGCAGTCAGGAAGAAGCCCACGGCGTTGTGGCCATACCACCACTGGATCATGGCATCCTGAACACCAGACCAGACGATGACCGATTTCGATCCCCAGATGCTGACCGGGATGGTCATGTTGTTGACCAGGTGCAGCATGGCGACAGTCACGATAAAGGCCAGATAGAACCAGTTTGCCACGTAGATGTGCGGCTCTTTCCGCTTGATGATCGTGCCCAGATAAACAGCCAGATAGGCAACCCAGACAACGGTCAGCCACAGGTCAACGTACCATTCAGGTTCGGCATATTCTTTCGACTGCGTTCCACCAAGTATATAACCGGTTGCCGCAAGCACGATGAACAGCTGATAGCCCCAGAATACGAACCATGCCAGGTTTCCACCCCAAAGTCGCGCAGCGCTGGTGCGCTGTACGACATAGAACGAAGTTGCGATCAACGCGTTACCGCCAAAGGCAAAGATAACCGCCGATGTATGCAAAGGCCGCAGACGCCCGAAATTAAGATAGCCCTGCGCCCATTCGAAGTTCAGCGCCGGAAAGGCTAGCTGGAACGCAATAAAAGTCCCTGCCAGGAACCCGACTACCCCCCAGAATGCGGTTGCGATCACGCCGTAGCGGATCACATCATCCATATACTCACCAGAGCGGTCGACGAGGATATCTGGCTCTTCCGTGTTTCTAAGCGTCCAGATGAACAGACCGCCGGCGACCAACATCACCAGAATTGCGTGCACCTGATACGCCAAATCCCGTGCGTAGTTAGAGCCGATGGCTGCGAACAGCACCACCAGCCCAAGCACGATCAGCTTGATGTAATTTGACATATTGCGTCCCTTTGCCATGCCTCGCGCGATTCTTCGTGTCACGCGAAACCTTTTTGACTGCATGCTGTAATGCAGCGAGGTCGCCTTTGACGCTTTGATCTGCATCAAGACAAGCCTCTGTTTTCTGTGAGAGGTATTTTGCAGAAACAGACACGCGCTGGCAACGGACAGCGCCGGAAACATGAGGTCGACATGGCATTTAAATCTCTTCTTACGGTCATGACGGAAACCAAGCTTTCTCAGAACGCACTGGCACAAATGGTGGCATTGGCAGAAGGGCAGGACGCCCATGTCGAAGCGTTGTGTCTTGGCGTCGATCGCAGTCAGACCGGTTATTATTATGCCGGTGCAAACGCTTTGATCCTGCAGGAGACCCTGAGCCGTGCCAATGCCGAGGCGGACGAGATACTCGCCTACGCTCAGGATTATCTGGGTAAGTCGGGCGTGCGCTGGTCCGCTGAAAACGGGGTAGCTCAGATCGCTGATCTCGGGCGACATGTCGCACGTCGCGCGCGCTTTTCGGATCTCGTGGTATTGCCGCGACCTTATGGAAAAGACCGCGACGCAGAAGCTGAACCCATCGTCGAGGCCGCCATGTTCGAAGGCCATTCGCCGGTGCTGTTAGTGCCCGATGATAACAAACCGATTTCGACCCCAAATACCGTCATGGTGGGCTGGAACGAAAGCGTCGAAGCGATGCGCGCCATCCGTCGCGCGTTGCCATTCTTGAAGCAGGCCGAACTCACACGGATTGTTGTGATTGATCCACCGCGTCATGGGCCGGATCGATCGGATCCGGGCGGTCTGCTATCTCAGATGCTGGCGCGACATGGGGTGAAGTGCGAAATCGACGTGCTCAGCAAGACCATGACGCGCGTCTCGGACATCCTCAATCGCCACGCTGCCGATACCGAGGCCGATATGATCGTTATGGGGGCCTATGGCCATTCGCGCTTTCGCGAGGCCATTTTGGGCGGTGCGACCCGCAATATGCTGGAGCAATCAGAAATCCCCGTGTTTCTGGCCCACTGACGACGCCAACAAACGCAAAAGCCGCCCGTGTCTGGTGCGGCTTTATGTCTTGCGGATCAGGCCGATCAGGAACAGCAGGATCACCGCGCCGATAGTGGCAAAGAAGATCGAAGAGATGAGCCCTCCGCCAACCGCAAAGCCCAGGGCTGGAAAGATCGTGCCTGCCAGAAACGCACCGACAATCCCGACTATAACATTCCCGATCAGGCCGAACCCACGCCCTTCCATGATTTTTCCCGAAAGCCAGCCAGCAATCGCGCCGATGAACAGCATGGCGAGTAAACCGCTAAATTCCATAAGGGACTCCCAATTGTTCGAGGGCGGCGGGCTGAGGCATCAGACCAGAAATCCGCCATCGGTATCGTCGCCCGCCTCTTCCATTAGGCGCCCCATATCGGGGATTGTTACATGGCGTTTACCTTCCAGAGTAATGACCTGATCTTTCTTCAAGGCGGAAATCTGCCGGCTGACAGTTTCCAGGGTCAGCCCAAGATAGTCGGCCATCGCCTCGCGCGTCAGTGGCAGGTCAAAGACAATCGGAGCTACCATTCCGGCTTGATGAATCGATGCGTCCCGGCGCGCGATGATCGAAAGCAGGCTGGCAATCTTTTCCCGCGCCGTCTTGCGCCCAAGTACCAGCATCCACTCACGGGCCGCATCCAATTCGTCCAACGTCATTTCCAGCAGGCGCTGCGAGATGTGCGGCGTCGTGATCATCATGTCCTCGAACGGCTTTTTGCGGAAACAACACATCATCAGATCGGTGGTCGCCACCACGTCGTATGGCGCGTTGTCTCGTCCAGGGCGACCCACGAAATCGCTGGGCAGCAGCAGGCCGACCATTTGCCTGCGCCCATCCTCCATCGTCTGTGTCAAAGACGCGATTCCCGACACGACCGAGCCGACAAAATTCATCGGATCGCCGGACCAGATGATCGTCTGCCCCGCCTCAAAGCTGCGGTAGTACTTGATGTTCTCAAGCTCTTCCAGCTCGTCCTTTTCGCAATGCGCGCACACCGCACGATGCCGGATCGGGCATTCTGCGCAATTGGTGTGGTCGAATTGGGCCTTGAGTGTCATTCGCGCTTCCATTTGATTTCGGTCAAAGTACCCTGGGCCCTCCAGCTATAGTCATATCTTTATGACACTGAAACCTCAACTGGCACGGCTTGGACTTTTTGACGCGAAAGTACCGCGTTACACAAGCTATCCCACCGCACCCCACTTCAGCAATGACGTCGGGGCTGATCTGTTTAGCGACTGGATTTCCGGGATTGCTCCGGGCAGTTCAATCTCGCTTTACATCCACGTACCCTTCTGCCGTCGGCTGTGCTGGTTTTGCGCCTGCCGGACACAAGGCACCCAGACGGATAACCCGGTCATCGCCTATGTCGACGTGCTAAAGGCCGAGCTGGATTTGCTGGCGGCACGCCTGCCAGAGGGTGTTACATTGTCGCGGCTGCACTGGGGCGGCGGCACGCCGACGCTGTTGAATGCAGACCTGATGCGGGATCTGGCCGCGCGAATCCTTGAGATTGTGCCTTTAGGCCCAGACGCCGAGTTTTCCGTCGAGATCGATCCGAATGAGATCGACGAAGCCCGGCTGGATGCACTGGCCGAAGCCGGGATGAACCGCGCATCGATCGGTGTTCAGGATTTTGACGACGAAATCCAGAAAACCATCGGTCGCATTCAAAGCTATGACACCACCCGCGAAGCAGCCGAGATGATCCGAGCGCGTGGTATATCCAGCCTGAATGCGGACATCCTTTATGGCCTGCCCCACCAGACCAAGGCGCGCATGACCGAAAGTGTGCAAAAGCTGTTGTCGCTGAACCCTGACCGGGTCGCACTCTATGGCTACGCGCATGTGCCGTGGATGGCCAAGCGCCAGCAGTTGATTCCATCAGATGCCCTGCCCACACCGGAACAGCGACTGGAACTTTTTGAAACCGCCCGGCGACTGTTCCTATGGGACAATTATGCCGAGATCGGGATTGACCACTTCGCGACGCAGGACGATGGGCTGACCCATGCGCTGCGCGCTGGTCGATTGAAACGGAATTTCCAGGGCTATACAGACGATCAAGCTCCTATTCTGATTGGCTTGGGTGCCAGCTCGATCTCACGCTTCCCGCAAGGATATGCGCAAAACGCACCAGCAACCTCGGCTCATACGAAGGCCATACGCGAAGGGCGGTTCTCGACGTCGCGCGGGCATTTGTTCAAAGGTCAGGATGTTCTACGGTCTCGTCTGATCGAAGCATTGATGTGCGATTTTCAGATCAACTCGGCCGAGATTCTGCGCGATTATGACATTTCAACTGCGGAACTGCAGCAAATGTACGCAACGGCAAACGCGGCCTTCGACGGGTTGCTACGCGTGGATGAAAACGGATTGTTCATACCGCCCGAAGCACGTGCGCTGACCCGCATGATCGCGCGCAGCTTTGACACGTATGATCTGAGTAAGGCTGGGCATAGTTCCGCGATCTGAACACTCTTCGGCAGGTCGTTTTTCGCGACCTTCCCTTACAAACCGGCACGGGGGCTTGACGCATGCCTTCGGTTTTCTCCACACTCAAGGGGTGGAGAGACCCACCTCTTCACAGCCTGAGGCAGGCAAACGCAGACAGTTCTTGCCGACGCGCATGCGTTCGACAGCCCTTTTCGTGCAGCCATACTGCAACCTGAAAGAGGGACAGCACTCATGCGCGTTTTCACCGTCCTCGGCCCCAGCCAATCGGGCAAATCCACCTTGGTCGAAGCGATCAGCCGCCTCGACGGGCGGCCCAACACATTCGATGTTGCCGGAACCGTGCATCTGCACGGTTTTTCTTATTTAAACGAACCGTGGTGCGCGGTGGACGTAGACGGAGGCGGCGATGCGCTGGCCTATGTCGGCCCGGCCATGGCGATCTCGGACGCAGCAGTTGTGGTTGTCCCACCTGACCCCGATGCTGCCGTTCTGTGTGCCCCGTATCTGAGGTTGGTCGAAGAAGCAGGCATTCCCTGTTTTTTATTCATCAACCGCATGGACAGCCCCAACGGTCGCATCCGCGACATCGTTGCTGCACTGCAGACCTATTGCACCCACCACATCGCTCTGCGGCAGGTGCCGATCCGCGACGGAGACACCATTATCGGCGCAGTCGATCTGATCTCGGAACGCGCCTGGAAGTATCAGGAGGGGCAGCCCTCGGCCCTGATCGAGCTACCGCAATCAGTGGAAGACCGCGAACAGGAAGCACGCACCGAGTTGTTGGAGACCCTATCGGATTTCGATGACAATCTGCTGGAGCAACTGATCGAGGACAAACAGCCCCCCAGCGAGGAGGTCTACGAGCTGGCTGCACAGGTCTTGCAGAACCATCAGCTGATCCCGGCTTGTCTGGGTGCCGCGAGCCATGGCAACGGTCTGACCCGCTTGATGAAGGCGCTGCGCCATGAGGCACCGGAATTCAACATTGCAGCTGATCGGGATGAGGCCGAAGAAAACGCACGTGCCATCGCAGGCTTTGCAGATGTGAAGAAGCATATCGGTAAGATCACCGTATTGCGTGGTCTGGGCGACGGTGTGAAAGCACATGAATCCCTTGGTGGCGAAACTGTGGGAAACCTGACAACCCTGGACGCCAAGACCCAAATCAGCGCGCTTGAGGCCGGGCAGATCGGCCTTGCTGTCAAATCCGACCACCTTAATCCTGGCTTTATCTATGACAGCGCGGCGGCAACGCCGTTGCCGGAATGGGCCTCATCCCATCCAGCCGCGCATCGTCAGGTCGTATCGCCCGCGCATGAGCGAGACGACGTGCGCCTGTCGAACGCATTGACCCGGTTGGTTGAGATCGACCCCGGCCTGCACCTGGAGCAAGACGAGTTGAGCGGTCATTCTATTCTGGGCTCACAAGGCCCGCAGCACATGCGCCGCGTGACCGCCAAACTCGCCGAAGATTTCGGCATCGAGATTGAGGCCGAAGCCGCCGGAACCGCCTATCGCGAGACCATCCGCACGAAGGTCGATCATCGCCACCGCCACCGCAAGCAATCCGGCGGTGCAGGTCAATTCGCTGATGTGGTGATCTCAATCGCGCCGCTGCCGCGCGGCTCGGGGTTTCAGTTCGAAGAAGTGGTCAAAGGCGGGGCCGTACCCCGGAACTACATTCCTTCGGTTGAACATGGGGCCAAGGACGCACTGGTTGAGGGGCCTGAAGGTTTCCCTGTGGTGGACGTCAAGGTGACGCTCAGCGACGGCAAGCACCATAACGTGGACAGTTCGGATTATGCCTTCCGCACCGCTGGCAAGAACGCGGTACGTGAAGCGCTGCCCGAGGCGAAACCCGTCGTCTTGCAACCGATCCTGAATGCCGAGATCCATCTGCCTTCAACCTTCGTCGGTGACCTGGTCCCCACGATCAGTTCCTTGCAGGGTCAGGTGCTAGGTTTCGAAGGCAATCCCAACGCCTCAGGCTGGGAAATCTTCAATGCGACACTCCCCGCCGTGGCCGAGGATGAACTGCACCGCACACTTGCCAGTGCTACCCGCGGGACCGGTTGGGTCAAACTACAATTCGATCACTATGAAGAGCTGCGCGGCCCCGTTCCCGCGTCAGCCAAAAATAAGGAAATAGCCTGACATCAAAGGCGCGGGCTGCGTGTCAGCCCGCCGCCGCGATCAGCTCGCGGGTATAGTCGGTCTGGGCGTGTTCGAACAAATCTTCGGCAGCGCCCATCTCGACCACATCGCCGTTTCGCATGACGATCACGTTGTGGGACATCGCGCGCACGACCTTCAGATCGTGACTGATGAACAGGTAGGCCAGCCCGTATTTCCTTTGCAGGTCACGCAGCAGGTCAACGATCTGCACCTGCACGGTCATGTCCAGCGCACTTGTAGGCTCGTCCAGAACCAGCAGCTTGGGCCGCAACACCATGGCGCGGGCGATGGCGATCCGCTGGCGTTGCCCGCCGGAAAACTCATGCGGATAACGGTCCATCGCAGAGGGGTCCAATCCGACCTCGTTCATCACTTCGGCCACCAGATCGCGCGGGGCGCGATGAGGATCGACCTTATGGATGGCCAGCCCCTCGGCGATGATCTGCATGCAGGTCATCCGCGGGCTGAGGCTGCCGAACGGATCCTGAAATACGATCTGCATATCCTTGCGCAACCGCCGCAACTCGCGCGTTGACCAGCGGCGCACATTCTGGTCGCGGAAAGTGATCCCGCCCTCGGACGCGATCAGACGCATGATGGCCAACGCAAGCGTCGTCTTGCCCGAACCGCTCTCCCCCACGATCCCAAGCGTTTCCCCGGCACGAACGCTGAGGGTCGCGTCGTTGACGGCCTTCACATAGCCTACGGTCCGTTTCAGGAAACCGCGCTGGATCGGGAACCAGACTTTCAGGTGATCAGTGCGGGCTACCTCTTCGGCATCCGGGGCCACCGGGTCAGGGTGCCCGGACGGCTCGGCCTCCAGAAGCTTGCGAGTATAGGGGTGTTGCGGGTTGTCGAAAATCTCCGTTGTCACTCCGGCTTCGACAATTTCACCGTCCTTCATCACGCAAACCCGGTCGGCGATGCGGCGGACGATGCCAAGGTCATGGGTGATGAACAACATCCCCATGTTCTCGGACTTTTGCAGTTCGGCCAGCAACTCCAGAATCTGCGCCTGGATGGTGACGTCCAGCGCCGTTGTCGGCTCATCCGCGATCAAAATGTCCGGCTTGTTCGCCAACGCCATCGCGATCATCACGCGTTGACGCTGCCCGCCGGACAACTGGTGCGGATAGCTGTCCAGCCGTTCCTCGGGGTCTCGGATGCCGACCTTGGTCAGCAGTTCTACAATCCGTTCCCGCGCCTCATCGCCGGTAACGCCCTGATGCAGAGCCAGCGATTCCGCCATCTGTTTCTGGATCGTGTGCAATGGATTGAGCGAGGTCATCGGCTCCTGAAAGATGAAACTAATGTCGTTGCCGCGCACGTCCATCAACCTGTCTTCGGACGCGCCAATCATCTCTTGACCGCCATAGGTGACTGAGCCTTCGACAATTGCGCTATCACCCAGCAGCGACACAGTGCTCAACGCCGTCACGGATTTGCCCGAACCGGATTCGCCCACCAAAGCCACCGTTTCACCCCGGTCGACGGTAAAGGACACGCCTTTGACTGCCGCACTCACCTGCCCGTCCTGCCGGAACGAGA
Source organism: Ruegeria sp. A5 (assembly GCF_056543005.1). NCBI lineage: Bacteria > Pseudomonadati > Pseudomonadota > Alphaproteobacteria > Rhodobacterales > Roseobacteraceae > Ruegeria > Ruegeria sp. A5. The sequence goes on along the minus strand of NZ_JBQGAV010000008.1, from coordinate 152,119 downwards.
CCTTGAGGTTGTTCACATCCAAAAGGCTCATGAGAAGGTCTTTCTGGGATCAAACGCATCGCGGACGCCTTCAAAAATGAAGACCAACAGCGACAGCATGATGGCAAAGGTGAAGAAGGCAGTGAAGGCCAGCCACGGTGCCTGAAGGTTCTGTTTCGCCTGCAAAGTCAACTCTCCAAGCGACGGGGCTGAAGACGGCAAACCGAAGCCAAGGAAGTCCAGCGAAGCCAGCCCACCGATGGTTCCGGTCACGATGAACGGCATGAAGGTCAGCGTGGCGACCATCGCATTAGGCAGCATGTGGCGAAACATGATCGTCATGTTACCCACGCCCAGCGCCCGCGCGGCACGGACATACTCCAAATTTCGTGCCCGCAGGAATTCAGCGCGCACGACGCCCACCAGTCCGGTCCAACTGAACAGGATCATCAGAATCACCAAGAGCCAGAAACTTCGCCCAAGAATCGCGAACATGATGATAATGACATAAAGCGAGGGTGTCGCCGACCAGATCTCGATAATACGTTGGAAGATCAGATCCAGCCAACCGCCAAAGAACCCCTGAATGGCCCCAGCAAAAATGCCGATCAGACTGGCCACGCCGGTGACGAGTAAAGTGAACAGGATCGACAGGCGGAAGCCATAGATGACACGAGCTAGCACATCTCGCTTGGTGTCGTCAGTGCCGAGCAGATTCTGACCATTAGGCGGCAGCGGTGCAGCGCCCGGGCGGTCCACGCTGGTGTTGAAGGAATACGGGATTGGAGGCCAGATGGCCCAGCCTCGCTCAAACCCATCCGCTTCGAACGTGCCCGCCTTGATTTCGTCGATGATACCTTCGGGGTCGTCGAAGCACTGATCCAATCCGCCGCTATCGATCAGGCACATGACCTCGGGGTCGCGATAGATCGCCTCGGTCTGGAAATCGCCTCCGAATTCCGTTTCAGCGTAAAAGTTGAAGACAGGCGTGTAGATTTCACCCCGGTACTTTACCAGGATCGGTTTGTCGTTGGCGATGAACTCGGCAAACAGCGATAGGCCGAACAACACCGAGAAGATGATCAGCGACCAGAACGCCCTGCCATTGCGCCGGAAATTGCGCCAACGGCGCTGATTGAGAGGGGAGAGTGCCATTTACCCCTCCCGCTTTTCGAAATCGATACGCGGGTCAACGAGCACATACATCAGATCGCTGATAATGCCGACGACCAGCCCCATCAGGCCAAATATGAAAAGCGTACCAAAAATCACCGGATAGTCGCGCGCCACTGCCGCCTCAAAGCCCAGACGCCCAAGACCATCGAGCGAGAAAATGGTTTCGATGATGATCGATCCACCGAAGAACACACCAATGAATACAGCAGGGAAACCTGCAATCACGATCAGCATCGCGTTGCGGAAGACATGACCATACAGCACCTTGCTTTCACTCAAACCCTTGGCGCGAGCGGTCATCACGTACTGCTTCTTGATCTCATCCAGAAACGAGTTCTTGGTCAGCAGCGTCAGCGTCGCAAAGGCCGAGATGGTCAGCGCGATTATCGGCAAAGCGATGTGCCAGAAATAGTCAGTAATCTTTCCAAACAGGCTGAGGCTGTCCCAGTTGTCCGAAGTCAAACCCCGTAGCGGGAAAATCTGCCAGTAAGAGCCACCGGCGAACAACACCAGCAGCAGAATGGCAAACAGGAAACCGGGGATAGCATAGGCCACGATGATCGCACCGCTGGTCCAAGTATCAAAGCTCGACCCGTCCTTGATCGCCTTGCGGATACCTAGCGGGATCGAGACCAGATAGGCGATCAGCGTCGACCACAGACCCAGCGAAATAGACACCGGCATCTTTTCCAGAACCAGATCAATCACACTGATCGAGCGGAAATAGCTCTCGCCAAAATCCAGCGTCAGGTAGTTGCCCATCATGCCCAGAAAGCGTTCCAGTGGCGGTTTGTCGAAGCCAAACTCTTTTTCCAGTTCAGCGATGAATTCGGGCGGAAGGCCACGCGCACCGACGTATTTGTCATCAAAGGCACCACCTGCGGGCTCGGCCCCGGCTCCGGCGTCGCCACCACCGGCGAACCCAGCAAAGACGTCGCCCTGCCCTTCGATCTGCGCGATGATCTGTTCAATGGGACCACCGGGCACGAACTGCACCAGCGTGAAGTTGACGATCATGATGCCCAGAAGAGTCGGAATGACCAGCAACAGGCGTCTTAGGATATAGGCGCCCATGTTATCGCAGTGCGCCTTTGGCTTTCAGGTCAGCCTCTTTCTCGGGGTTGATCCACCACAGATCGAGATACCCAAGCGAGAATGGAGGCAGGTTTTCAGGGTATTCGTACATGTCGTAATAAGCCGTCCAGTAATCCGCCACATACCCATCGGGAATGACGAAGAACTCATAACGCAAGACACGATCCAACGCCATCAGCGCAGCATCCTGTTCTGCCTGATTTGTCGTGTCGAATGACGCTTCGATCACAGCGTCAACAAGCGGGCTGGCAAGACCGGCAGGGTTGAACAAGCTAAACGCGGCTTCTTCCGAACCGTACATCTGACTGAGACCACCACCGGTCGACAGGAACGAGCCATAGCGGTTCGAATATACCATATCATAATCACGCTCACGCCGCCGCAGGGTGAATTGAGAAGGATCTACTTTCTCGGCCGAAGCATCCACACCGATCGACTGCAGGTTCTGCACATAGGTCTCGATCATGGTGGCGGTCGAGGTTGGAATGCTCGACGCATACGGAATATTGACCTTCAGCGTCTGCCCATCGGCATTGCGGCGCAGATTGCCGTCGCCGACGGGCCAACCAGCCTCGTCCAGCAGTTTCGAGGCTTGCCGCAAATTGCGACGGTCGTTCAACCGAGCTGGATTGGATTCGTGGACGACAAGCGCAGGCTCGCTGAACACCTCGGCCGGAACCACGTCACCCAGCGTTTCCAGAAACGCCAGTTCGGCACCCTCCGGCACGCCTGTCGCTTCAAGATGTGTCCCCTGCACAAATGAACTGCGCGGTGCGTTCAGACCGAACATCAGCGATTCATTTGCCCATTCGAAATTGAACGCCAGCGCCAGCGCTTTACGCACATTCTTGTCGGCAAATTGAGGCTTGCCCAGATTGAAAACGAAACCCGACGGCGTTGGTGGGCTACCATCCACGATCTCGTCCTGCACGACAAACCCTTCGCTGAGTTTCGGGAAATCGTAACTAGAGGCCCAGAGCTTGGGGTCACTTTCGATACGCATCGTGTATTCGCCCGCCTTGAACCCTTCGAAGGCGGCGGTTTGATCCGCGAAATACTCGATCCGGATAGTGTCGTAATTGTTGCGGCCTATGTTGATCGGCAGATCCTTGCCCCAATAATCGTCGCGACGCTTGTAGACGATACGACGGTTGATGTCATAGCTGTCCAGTTTGTAAGGACCTGAACCAACGGCGACCTCCAGCCGCGGTTCGTCCAGACGACGGCTTTCATCGGCCTCGAACCAGGCTTTTGAAAATACCGGGGTCGACCCGACGGTTTCGATCAACCCGCGCCGGGTGACATCCGGACTAAAAGTAAATTTTACAGTGTGGTCGTCCAGAGCTTCAGCCCCTGTAACCATGCGCCCGACGGCTTGCGCATAAGACGGCAAACCCTGCTCAATGAACAAACGATGACTATAGACGACGTCTTCGGCAGTCACCGGGGTGCCATCCCAGAACATAGCTTCGGGGCGCAGATTGAAGATCACATAATTGCGCCCTTCGTCATATTCCATACTTTCCGCAACAACCCCATAATACTGCCCGACACTGTCCGCGGTACTTTCGATCAGCGGGTCATATTGAAGCGTGGTCAAAGCGCCTGCCCGCCCCTTGCGCGAATAAGGGTTCAGGGAATCAAACGTACCTGAGCCCGATAAAGACAGCTCTCCGCCCTTTGGTGCGTCTGGGTTGACGTAGTTCAAGTACGGATAGTCGGCCGGATAATCCAGATTTCCGAAATAGGAATACCCGTGGCTGCGCGTGACGCCCTCTTCATTGGCACGGGCAGGATCGCTGCTGCCCAGAACCAGTGTCGCCGAAATCCCCAAAGCCGCAGCCCAAGCGTGAATTCCGGTAAAGCGCATCTGGGGCAGAAGGGGTTTCATCAGGCTCGTCCTCTGAATTTCTGTCATCTTCATTGTCGTGCCCGCCAGCTAAAGGTCCAGCACTGTCAGTTGCAAGTTTAGAATGCGTGAACGCTTTGTGAAGTTCTTCTCAGACAAAAAATAAAGCCGCTGCGCAAGGCAGCGGCTTTAAATCCTGCAAATCTGATCAACAGATCAGTTGCCGATGGTCTGCAGATACGCAATCAGATCGGCGCGTTCTTGTGGTTTTTTCAGGCCAGCAAAGCTCATCGAAGTGCCCGAGATATAGGCGCTTGGGCGTTCCAGGAACGCGTCCAGGGCTTCGGGTGTCCAGTTGCCACCATGCGCCTGCATCGAGGCCGAATAACCGGTAAAGCCTTTAGCTGAGGCAACCGGGCGATCTACGACACCGTAAAGGTAAGGACCTGTACCATTGGCGCCGTCTTCCAACTTGTGGCAGGCGGTGCACTTGCGGAATACACGTGCGCCCTTTTCAGGGTCGGCTGCAGCCAACATATCTTCGAAGACCACTTCTTCGCCGTCCGCGCTTTCGCCCGAGCTTTCGGTTTCGATAATGTAAGCAGCTTCGGCAAGATGGCTGTCAGAGCTATAGAGGACATCCGCCCCCCATTTTGCCAGAAGCAACACCAGGAAGGTGCCAAACAAGCCGGCTGCGGCTTTGGTAACTGTCATCGTGTCGAACATTTTGATCGCGTGTCCATTTCAGCTGTCTGCGGGGTGTCTAAGGCTTCCCCTGAGAAGACGCAAGGTATAGACACCGCGACTAAACGCCCAATTCAAGAACTTGTTGCACGGAAACGACCAAATGACCAATCGCATAGCATTTCAGGGAGAACCCGGCGCATACAGTCACGAAGCCTGCCGGAACGCGCGACCGGATATGGACGCCCTGCCCTGCCGCACTTTCGAAGATGTGATCGAATCAGTGCGCTCAGGTGAGGCTGATCTGGCCATGCTACCGGTGGAAAATACCACCTATGGTCGTGTGGCCGATATTCACCGCCTGCTTCCGCATAGCGGGCTGCACATCATCGACGAAGCATTTGTGCGCGTGCACATCAACCTGTTGGGCGTACCGGGCGCGACTCTGGAGGATATCACTGAGGCGCATTCCCACCTCGTCTTGCTACCACAATGCGCAGGTTTCCTGAAGCAACACGGAATTCGTGGCAGGGTCAGCCCGGATAATGCTCGTGCCGCACGCGAGGTCGCCGAGATCGGCGACAAACACTCCGCAGCGTTAGCCAGTGAGCTGGCAGGTGAGATTTACGGCCTTAACGTTTTGGCCCGTCACATTGAAGATCAGGGCGACAACACGACCCGTTTTCTGGTGATGTCTCGTGAGGCCGACGAATCGCGCCGTGGTGATCACGGCATGATCACAAGTTTTGTCTTTCAGGTGCGTAACATCCCGGCGGCGCTGTACAAAGCGATGGGCGGATTTGCCACCAACGGAATCAACATGACCAAGCTGGAAAGCTATATGGTCGACGGGTCCTTCACCGCGACCCAGTTCTATGCCGATATCGTGGGCCATCCGGGCGATCGAAATGTGCAACTGGCGATGGATGAGCTTGAGCATTTTACCACCAACGTAGAAGTCCTCGGCGTTTATCCGGCGGCGCAACCTCGTGGATAGTGCAGGCAATCGGCTCGCCCCTTCAAAGGAACGGCCTGGATAGGCGGGGCAACTACGCTTGCAGCTTAGAACGATATCTTGAGTCCTTGGGTGCGACATCCTGAAAGTGCGGCGGATTACGGGTTGGTCACTCCGTTCCCATGCGATAGACCTTGCAAATCGCGCCATCCATCTGCCGGTACTCTCTGAATCCCATCGCCTCATAATAGCCAAGGCCGTCGGAATTGTTGGCCCCGATCGTAGCATCGATAGCGGGCAATCCCTGCTGCCTAGCGGCTTGAAGAGAACGTTTGAACAACGCCCGACCGATACCACATCGCGCTGCGGACGGTTTGATATGCGTCCCAATGATGCCCCACCCGACCGCAACGCCATACGGGTTGTTTCGGGTGGCAAGCTTCAACGACTGGAAACCCAGTATCTGTCCGTCCGGCGCAACGGCAAGGCTACACTGAATCCGCTCAGGGTCGAAGATGTAATGCGTCAGTGCAAAGGCGCTGTCGGCGGGCTTGGTCCGCTTTCCGGCCGCTACAAGCGCTGTTAGCACACCGGACAAGCCATCCGCATCGGCTTCGACAGCGTCGCGTATGATCGGTCTCGTTAAAGTGCTCATCTACTTCTCGGTTGTCAGACACCATGGAGGTGTCGTTCCTCCATATCGCGCGCGAATTCGCTGAGACGGGTCTGGAACTGCCGCCTGAATCGGGATTGCCCTAACTTCAGGGATTGAAGCAATAGGCGGGCGGGCAGCGTTTTCGCACCCAGCGAAGTTTCAACGCGCAGCCGTGTCCGACGTTGGGAAAGCGCCAGAAGCTCGATCACCGTGTCGCCGTTCATTCCCTTGCTGCTGGACTGGAACCGCATCAAGGACGGGCGGTCGCATTCAGTCATCTCGATAATGATATGACGTGGCTTGCCACGTATCTTGAATTCGGTCTCCCAGGTTATTCCGGCCTGCGGCACAACCGACCCCGTGACCCGACGCACATCGACCCCGCGCCGCAAGGCTTTGCGTTCAAAGCGTTCAAAATCCGAGACCATGTTGAAGACCGTCTCGATCGGGACATCGATATCTTCCTGCGCTGAAAACTGCATGTTTGCTTTTCTCTGCCCTAGATTGGGTTCAGTTTCTCGTCAGTCCAACGTGTCTGCAAGCCAGTGTTGCAACAAAAAGTGCGCAATCGCACCTTTTCGGGCAGGCAACAGCTTAGGGTGATCCCCAGCGAAGGCCTGCATCATCTCGGTCCGTGTGACCCAGATCGCATCCTCGATCTCGACCGGATCGATCTGGATATCGCGCGATAACGCCTCGCCTGCGCATCCAAACATCAGGGATGCGGGAAAGGGCCAGGGTTGGCTTGCGAGATAGCTCACCGCACCCACGGGCACGCCCGCCTCTTCCATCACTTCGCGCCGCACAGCGGCTTCCAGCGTTTCACCGGGCTCAACAAAACCAGCCAAAAGCGAATACATGCCTTCAGGCCAGCCCGGAGAGCGCCCCATCAGCACCGAATTGCCATGGGTAATCAACATGATGACCACAGGATCGGTGCGCGGGAAATGCTGGCCGCCGCAGGCCGGGCAACTGCGCTGCCATCCACCCTGAGACATCTCGCTGCGGGCACCACATCGGGCACAGAATTGATGCGTTTCGTGCCAGCCGATCACCGCCTTGGCGGTTGCCGCAATCTCTGCGTCTCGTGGGTTGAGGCGTGTCATGATGCGGCGCAGCTCGGCAAAGACACACCCCTCGGGCAGATCAGGGTGCTGCTGTTCGCTGCGGTCGACAAAATCTCCGACACCGGATAAATCCAGCCCTTCAGCCGCCCAGCCCGAGATGTCCATGGCAAAAAGCGGCGATCCATCCTCGGATTTTCCAAGGAAAATCGGTTGCTCGATCACACCGCCCGGGCCCTGTTCGAGAATCTTGTGCGTCATCGGAAGCCGGACGAGCCGGTCCAGTGCCTCACCCTCAACCAACAGTTTGCCGCGCCACAGCAACACACATGTTGCCAAAGGGTCACTATAAACCTGTGCCAGTTTGTCCGCGTCGCCGCGCAGCAAACCCGCCCGATCCAGTGCCGAGCCGCCAAATGTCACCTGTTCTGCGCGTTTCATGCCTGCCGTTCCTGACTGCCGCGCAAAGGGCTGCCACGTCTTACCTGATCGTGCAACGGGTATCGACCAAACATTTTTCGACCCTGCCGCGGAATGACCGCAGCATCGCCCCGGAAATTGCATTAAATCGACCTCATGGTGGAAACGTTGACACACTGACAGCTAGAAGTTGAAGATATTGAAATCAAAGCATTTAATGCGACAACGAAGAGATGCAGATGATGGCGCACGGATTCGAATCCTTGCAACATCCGATCTACACATGCACCTGACGTCATATGATTACTATTCGGATCGCCCCGAACCCGCGATTGGTTTGACCCGTACCGCCAGCCTGATTCACGAGGCGCGCAGACAGGCTGAACGCGATGACGCCCTTGTGCTGTTGTTTGACAATGGTGATAGCCTGCAGGGAACGCCATTTGGCAATTGGGCAGCTGAAAACGTGTCAGACGCCCATCCCCTGCCACGCGCGTTCAACACGTTGAACTATGACGCGATCGGATTGGGCAATCACGATTTCGGATTTGGGCTGGAACTCGTCAATCGCATCGCTCGCCAAACCGCCTGCCCAATGATTTGCAGCAATATGCAAACCACTCAGACCGAACAAGGTTGGGATGCACACACGATTCTGCATCGGGTTGTCAGACTAAATGGACAGGACACCGCAATCCGCATCGGGGTTCTTTCTGTTTTGCCCTCTCAAACCGCACAGTGGGAAGCACATCTGCTAACGGACCGGGTCGTGGTAACAGACATTCTGGCCGCTGCGCGGCGCGCTGCTGAAGATCTCAGCGTGCAAGGTTGCGACCTGATTGTCGCCCTTGCGCATACCGGACTGGGATCGGCAATGGCCGAGCCGGATATGGAAAACGCGATCATCCCGCTGGCCGAGATGCCGCTGATTGATGCCGTCGTCGCAGGCCACACCCATCTGACACTGCCCGGAAAGGCGCATGATGGTTATCCATTCGTCGACAGTACGCGGGGGCTTGTCCATGGAACGCCGGTTGTCATGCAGGGTTGGGCCGGGTCTCATCTTGGGATCATTGATCTGACACTGCAAAAAGATACCACCGGCGATTGGCGCATTACAGGCAGCCATGTCGAAGCGCGGGCAATCGCTCAATCGGGCACCGAAATACCCGAATGCCAAAGGATCACAGAGCTGTTTGCGACCGGCCACGCTGCGACGCGCAAAAGGGTGACCAGGCCAGTGGGCACAATCCCACACACGCTGCACAGCTACTTCACATATTGCGTACCGGATCGCGGTCTGGCCTTGGTTGCGGCGGCTCAGGCCGCTGCCCTACGCCCGCATTTGGTCGATACCGACTGGGCAGATTTGCCTATCATATCGTCAGCCGCCCCGGCAAAGTTCGGCGGGCGCGCAGGAAGCAAGTACTACACGGATATCCCCTCAGGCGAGATTTCAGTTCGACATATCGCCGATCTCAGTGTCTTTCCTAATGAATTGCGCGCGGTGCTGGCCTCAGGTTCTCAGATTCGGGACTGGCTTGAGATGTCAGCCGGGCTGTTCCATCAACTTGGCTCAGACGCCCCGATCGATCTTGCCGATCCTCAGCGCACGGGCTTCAACTTCGATGTCCTGCATGGCGTCACCTACCAGATCGATCTTTCGCAACCGGCGCGGTTCGATACGCTCGGTCGAGTGATTGATCCGGCATTTTCCCGCATACGCAACCTGGAATTCGATGGGCAGCCGATTGCGCCTGACCAGAGTTTCCTTGTCGCCACCAATAACTACCGCGCCAATGGCGGTGGTCATTTTCCAATTGCGCGACAAGCCCGTATGATTGACCTGCCTCAGATCAGCATACAGGATACTCTATGCAAATACGTCGCGGGCACATTGCCCGCCGACCCACTCGCGCATGCACCGCGCCCCTTTTCTTTTGTACCAAACCAAAGGCAGGGCGCGATCCTGACAACGGGGCCGCGCGCGCTACACCATGTTGCAGAACTTGCTGAGTATCATCCACGCATTCTGCCCGACGATGCGGATGGTTTCATGCGTATTCATCTGACCTTCTGACGGGTTGCCATTTTCAGGGGATGCACCTATATCGGCTTTGAGAGGTTGGCGCGGGCGAGCGCCTCGCCAACCTGGTCAGGTCCGGAAGGAAGCAGCCACAACGAGCCCCGCTTGGGTCGATGTCCAACCTCTCACTTAGAACCTATCAGCCGCAGGAGGGCGTTTATGATTGTAACAAAAACCCTTCGGGCAGACCGGTTCTGATCCTTTCCGATCAATTGACTGCCTGAACACGTCACCGGCGGATGCGCGATTGCCATTCGACGGGATTGCTGTTTCTGATCACAGGCAGACCAATGTTACTTTCCTTATCGGACCTCGGATGGTCCTCTCATTTCGCGGCTCAGCATACGGCTGATCCGTCACTTCTTCCGTATCGCATCTCGGCCGTACACCGGGATCGACTGATCGGGCTGAGCCCTGAAGGTGAATCGCCTTTGTTATCTCTGGATCAATCAACCGGTGCATATGCCGTCGGAGATTGGGTTCTGGTGGATGAAAACAAACGAATACGCCGTATGCTGGACCGGCGAAGCCTGCTTCAACGCCGAGCGGCAGGTACCGGAGCTGCAGCGCAGTTGATCGCTGCAAATGTAGACGTGCTGTTCATCGTCAGTTCCTGCAACGCCGATTTTAATCTGCCACGATTGGAGCGGTATCTTGCGCTGGCGCATCAGTCAGGCTGCTATCCGGTGGTCGTTCTGACCAAATCGGACATGTGCGATGATCCGAGCCTTTATGTAGATCAAGCCCAATCGCTCGCCCCGTTTCTGACGGTACTTGCGGTCAACGCGCTGGATCACGGCGATCTCGAACAAGTTCTGTCGTGGTGTCCGAAAGGACAAACCAGCGCCTTGCTTGGATCATCCGGCGTTGGGAAAACGACGCTCGCCAACGGGATGACGGGGCAGGATCAGGCCACCGCAGGTATCCGTGAAGATGATGCGCGCGGCAGGCACACAACAACTGCACGCGCCTTGCATCGCATGCGCAATGGCGGCTGGCTGATCGATACGCCCGGCATGCGCGCGTTGCGTCTGCTGGATGCGCAGGAGGGGTTGGATGAGGTATTTTCGGACATCTCAGACCTCAGCCTGGATTGCCGCTTCTCGGATTGTCAGCACGAGACTGAGCCCGGATGTGCGGTGCAGGCGGCAATCGACGCTGGTACGCTTGATCCCGCGCGGCTGGACCGCTGGCGCAAGCTGCGGCGCGAAGACCAACACAATTCCGCTTCGGTGGCGCAGGCCCGCGCCCGCGACAAGGCGTTCGGCAAGATGGTGCGCAGCGTGATGCACGAGAAAAAATCCCGTAAAGGGCTATAACGAAGCTGGGCACCGACCTACCGGTGCCCAGCGCTATCAGGCGATCAGTCTAGGCCAGACTGCCGCATTCCGTCTTGCGAGTGCACCGATATGGCCGATCTTGGACACTCCGAATTCGCTTGGTGCAAGCAGATGGCGCCCGGCTTTGGGTCCATAGAGATCGGCAAGACGCCAGACAGCATCCGGCGGCACCATTTCATCATCTGCGAAGGTAAACAGATCGACACGTTTGCCCAAGTCTTTCCAGCGGGCGGCGGGCAGTGTCGTGCCGATCTCTGGCACATAGCTTTTGGGGGCGGTGCACCATTTGCGCCATTGCCAATAGACTTGGGCAGGCAGGTCCGATCCAAACCCGACCAACCGCCCGGGCAGGTAGCCAAGCGCCTTGACCACCAGCGGCGCGTGACCATACCAGAACAACGCCGCCAAAGCGCGATAAGGCCAAGGGTGATCCGCCAGCGTTACCAGACCCGAACAGACACAGATCATCCTGTCGATCTGATCGATATCGGGTTGGATCGGGCCAAACATTCCGCCCAAGGAATGACCGATGCTCCATAGCTTGGCCTGCGGAAACCGTCGGCGCATCTCGGCCCGGGCGGATGGAATGTCGATCAACGCCCAATCGGCCATGGTGACATTTGACCGCTTTTGCGAACCCACCAAAGAGTGACCAAAATCCCGGTAATCGTAAGTCAGGCAGGCCATGCCCTGTTCTTCGGCGAGCCATCGGGCGAAGTACTGATAGTAATCCCTCGGCACCCCAGTCGCACCGTTTATGACGACCACCTTTTCGGGGTCGGCAACCGGACGGTAAAGCCGCGCCGACAACATTGCCGGGTCGGACGGGATCTGAAAATCCTCGGTCACAACCGCCTGCTGTGTGTCCAACATGGTGCCCTCCAATACCGACTGAACTGATCAGTTCACCCGAAGCGCCTCAAGTCAAGGTTGACGTGGCTGGACCGTACGTCACTTGCCTGACGCAATCTTCTTGACTCGGGCACGGCGCAGCCGCTAGCCATGTCGCGATGGTTCTCGCGCCCAATCGGGCCGGGATGAAAAGGGAACACGGTGCGGTTCTGCCCGGATAAATCCGGAAAGAACCTAGTCCGAGGCTGCCCCCGCAACTGTAAGCGGAGAGCAATGCCGAGATACCACTGGCCTTGAAGGCTGGGAAGGTCGGCAAAGCGATGACCCGCAAGTCAGGAGACCTGCCATCGGATGTAGAACCGAAACTCGGGAGGGGTGTCCGGGACGGGTTTGATCGTGCTCCGCAACGACCAACCTGTGCCACGCCCTCGCCTTGCGCGCGGAGGGCGCATTGATGATCTGGAAGACCAAAACACACGAATTCGCGGCGACCGTGTGCCAACGTACTGGCGCACCCTGCCCCGCATTGGCACAGATGGCGCGGGCTCTGACGCAGGCCATGTCCGCCACAAAACCGGTCACGAAAACTGAGTTTGTGATTGAAGGCACCATAGATCTGTCGCACTGCCCGGAAGGATGCACCGCCCGCTTTCGCGCCCAATGCGACCAGATACGTGTATTCTGCGGAACCGATCCTGAAATCGATACCGGCCGGCTGGATGACTACGCAGACATGATGTTCGGAACCGAGTACCACAGCCTACCTGCAGACCTGCTAAGGAATCCTCCTTGCGCCATGCTTGAGGCTTCGCTTCTGGTGCAGCACAACGGTGGCGAAATCTCGCCACATGTTGGTGTCTAAGCCGTCAAACGGCTTGAACACGGGCCGGTTCAACGGCCCAAAGCATCTGGGCATTTGTCTCGACTGCGCAAGGACGCACCGTACGCAATCGCTTCAATGCCGCCTCAGGCCGTTCACCGCATTCAACCATCAGACGCAGAACCACCATCCCGGATCGGCCACAGCCACCACGGCAATGCACTAGCACACGGCCACCACCTGACAACGCCTGACGTGCGGTCGCGCCAACGCGAGGCCAGCGGTCCAAAATCTCTTTGGGTGGCGTGCCAAAATCTTCGATCGGCAAATGCACCCATCTGCTGGCACGCCCCTGAATATCAGCGCCAAAATTCCGCGCGCCATCTTGAATCATCTCAACCTCAGTCGTCATCGAGATCACAAGCCCGGGCTTCCAGTCTGCGATAAGATCAAGGTCTTCTGTATACGTTCCTCCACGCCCAGGCATCGAGGACAAGGCCAAGGTGCCTCCGCCAACCTGCAACGCATAAACCACCAGTTGCGACATAATCTCCCCCCAAACAAACTTCACCCAACAACATACTGGTCCAGTAAATAGAATAGAGTGGATTTTAGCCGCATACCCACGCATTCCAAAATGAAAATCGTCCCGGCTGGCTGTGGACGCGGGCGGCGGGGGCCTCTACGCTGCGGCGTAACGCGAATCCGACAGAGCAGACATGACCGAGACGCCCAGCCCCGCCTACCAGGTTCTTGCCCGTAAATACCGCCCCGAAACCTTTGCCGATCTGGTCGGTCAGGACGCCATGGTGCGCACTCTGAAAAACGCCTTCGAGGCGGACCGGATCGCGCAGGCCTTCATCATGACCGGTATCCGCGGTACCGGCAAGACGACGACCGCTCGGATCATAGCCAAGGGTATGAACTGCATCGGTCCCGATGGCAGCGGCGGCCCTACCACCGAACCCTGCGGTCAATGTGAACACTGCGTAGCCATCATGGAGGGCCGCCATGTCGATGTGATGGAGATGGACGCCGCCAGCCGCACCGGTGTCAATGACATCCGCGAGATCATCGACAGCGTACGCTATCGCGCTGCGTCCGCGCGCTACAAGATCTATATCATCGACGAGGTTCACATGCTGTCGACCAGCGCTTTCAACGCGCTGCTCAAGACGCTGGAAGAACCCCCCGAACACGTGAAGTTCATCTTTGCCACCACCGAGATTCGCAAGGTCCCGGTGACCGTCCTGTCCCGTTGCCAGCGCTTTGATCTGCGCCGGATCGAGCCGGAGGATATGATCGGTCTGCTGCGCAAGATTGCAGATGCCGAAGGGGCGCAGATTGCCGAGGATGCGTTATCGTTGATCACCCGGGCCGCCGAGGGATCAGCGCGGGATGCGACCTCACTGCTGGATCAGGCGATCTCGCACGGGGCCGGTGAAACCAGCGCGGATCAGGTGCGCGCCATGCTCGGGCTGGCTGATCGGGGCCGGGTGCTGGATCTGATGGATATGATCCTGCGCGGCGATGCTGCAGGCGCGTTGACCGAGCTGAGCGGGCAATATGCCGAAGGGGCTGATCCACTCGCCGTCTTACGCGATCTGGCTGAAATCACGCATTGGGTATCGGTGGTCAAGATCACCCCGGATGCCGCCGAAGATCCCACCGTTTCCCCCGACGAACGCGCCCGAGGTCAACAAATGGCCGAGGCTCTGCCCATGCGAGTCCTTACACGCATGTGGCAAATGCTGCTGAAAGCGCTTGAGGAAGTTCCCGCCGCACCCAACGCAATGATGGCTGCGGAAATGGCCGTGATCCGCCTGACCCATGTGGCCGACTTGCCTAGCCCGGAGGAGCTGATCAAGCGTCTGCAAGATACGCCTCCGCCGCCCAATGGTGGCCCCGGCAAGGGAATCGGTGCGCCGGGACATGCTCCTGCCGCGCCACAGGCTGTGGCCCGACCGGCCTATGCCGCATCGGGAATCGGCGGCAACGCAGGCGGGCCAACAGCCGCGCTAGCCCAAGATGTGCAGGCAGCTCTGGCACGCTATCCAACATTTGAACATGTGGTCGAACTGATCCGAGCCAACCGGGACGTGAAGTTGTTGGTCGAGGTTGAAAACGGCGTGCGTCTGGTATCCTACCAACCAGGCAGGATCGAGTTCGCCCCAACCGACAACGCCCCGACCGACCTGTCACAACGATTGGGCGCGTCGCTGCAGCGTTGGACGGGCAACCGGTGGGCCGTTTCTATTGTCGCTGAGGGCAACGCACCGACCATTGCCGAGGTACGGGACGCTGCAGACTTGGCACTGAAGGCCGAGGCTGAACAGCATCCTCTGGTGCAAGCAGTGCTGACTCATTTCCCGAAAGCGCGGATCAAGAGCATCGAAACCGCAGAACAACGCGCCGCTCAAGTCGAAACCGAAGCCCTGCCCGAGGTCGAAGACGAATGGGACCCGTTCGAAGAAGACTAAGCTTCGAGCATAAGCGCACCTCAACCAAATGCTCCCGCACCCGCCACGGGCCATCGGCTGGCGCCGACCTGAGCGGCTATGGGCCCTGCAGCGCGCCTTACGCACTGCCGGGCCTAACGGGAGGAAAGGTCTTGCCAAAGACCTTGACGACGGGCGGGAGTATCCTGACCTCTTGTGCCGCGCGGTTACGCTTCGTATCTAGGCCACAAATCGAGTGACAGGAGATTACCGATGCTAAAAGGTTTAGGCGGCCTGGGTGACATGGCCAAGATGATGAAATCCGCGCAGGATCTGCAGACCAAGATGACTGACATGCAGGAAGAGCTGAACACCATCATGGTTGTCGGCGAATCCGGTGCCGGGCTGGTCAAGGCCACCGCGACCGCCAAGGGCGAGTTGAAAGGTCTGGATATCGACCCGTCGATCTTTAACGGTGACGATAAGGAAGTAGTCGAAGACCTCATCCTCGCCGCGATCAAGGACGCCCAAACCAAGGCGCAGGAACGTTCGCAGGCAGAAATGGCCAAGCTGACCGAAAGCATGGGCCTGCCCGCAGACATCAAGCTGCCGTTCTGATACACCCTCCTGACGGATCTATGGCCGGGGCGTGTTTCCCTGGCCCAATTGCGAGGGTCTCACGGTGAGTTCGAATAGCGACATCGACAATCTGATTGACCTTATGGCCAAGCTGCCCGGCCTCGGCCCTCGCTCGGCCCGCCGCGCAGTCCTGCACCTGATCCGCAAACGCGCCCTGCTGCTGACGCCGCTTTCAGACGCGATGCAGCAGGTGGCCGTCACCGCCCGTGAATGTCTGAACTGCGGCAATGTGGGCACCACCGATATCTGCGACATCTGCAATGATGAGGCCCGCGCAACCGGAGAACTGTGCGTAGTCGAAGACGTCGCCGACCTTTGGGCGATGGAGCGCGCCGGGGTCTTCAAGGGCCGCTATCACGTTTTGGGCGGCACGTTGTCGGCTTTGGACGGGGTCGGCCCGGATGAATTGCGTATCCCCCGGTTGAAGGACCGGGTTGTGGCCGAGAGTATCACCGAGATCATCCTCGCCCTGAACGCCACCGTCGATGGCCAGACCACTGCCCACTACATCGCTGATCAGTTGGAGGGGCAGGTTCGTCTGACATCCCTTGCGCAAGGTGTACCGATTGGGGGAGAGTTGGACTATCTAGACGACGGGACGATTACGGCGGCGTTGCGGGCGCGGAAGGAGATCTAGATTTGTAGTCGCCTGCTCCTTGCGTGCCTTGTAGAAACCAAGCACTTTCTTAGGATTTCTGGGAGGTTAAGCATTTGATGCGAAAGTTTATTATAGTTTTTTGTGCATCTGCGCTGATTGTCGTGATTGGTATTCACTTGTTGCTGTCCCCGTCGTTTCCGCTACCTCCAAAAATCAGGCGAAATCTGCCCGACAGTTTTGCCGAAGCTGACAAAGAGTTTGCTCGAAGGATAATCGCTGAATACCCATTGCCGCTGAAAGAGCAAGAGCTGGTCCGATTTCTAGAGCAAGATGGATTTTCTATTTCAAAAGGAAAAAGCTATGCGTATTTTGAAAAACAGTCTTTTCCCTGCATGCTTCGTTGGCTCGTTTTTTGGGAAGCCCAGAATGACACCATAGTCGAGTTGAAGCCTAATTTCGGCGGGTCCTGCCTATAAGTTTCTTAGTAGCTTTATTACTTCACGACGAACGCTCCACAAGCTAGGTGATCTTAAAATTCAGATTGGCTGAATAGGACCTAGTATCTGGGGCGCAATAAAAGAATGCTCTTGGCTGGGCTGTCGAAACTTGTAACTTGGGCACAGTTTCACAACGTAACTCTGTGGATTTCAAATATGCCCCGCCTTCTCGCCCTCACCCTAGCCACCTTCACTGCCACCGCCGCACTGTCCCAAGAACTCATCGACAAGGGCTTTGTCGAAGGCTGGAACATCATGATGGATCCCAATCTCGGAAATGGATGCCTGATCCAGACGGTGTATCAGGACCTCTCGGTGGTGCGGCTAGGCTATGACGCGTTGGATAATCGCGGGTATTTCACCGTTTACAACAAGGCTTGGGGCGACATTAAACCGGGGGAACAATACCCAATCCGGTTTGAGCTGGACGGCAAGAGCTTTGATGCCACCGCCATCGGGTTCAAGCAGGATCGCGTGCCCGGCGCGACGGTGTTCTTTACGGACCGGAGTTTCGTCACCTCGATTGCGCAGAACAAGACCATGACCGTCTACAATCCAGAAGGTCAGACCGTCATGGCGATTGATCTGAAAGGCACCGCCAAAGCGCTGGATTATGCGCGCGACTGCCAGAACAAAAAGCTCTAACGAATCGGATCAAACACCGCGTCTTTAGCGGTGCAATCACGGATCACGTCGCGGCCACAGGGCACCGGGTCAAGATTGCGGGACAGGCACAGGCGGACTTCTTCGATATAGCCTTGCTTACAAGTGATGGTGATCATGTCAGGCTCGAGCGTGGGATTGGCCTTGAGAAAGGCCTCTTCCACCACCGAAGCGGGCAGTTTGACCGTCGCGTCCAGCTTGCGGAACACTTCGGGGCGCGCAACTCCTGCATAAGCCTGCCGCGACAGGGCGAAATAGTCGGGTGCACTGAGGCCCGAACAGGTGCCGTGCTTTTTCCATTGATGCCAGGCCAACCCGGATGAGCCCTGAATATCCTCCATTTCCCGCGTCATGCGGCGTGTGGGTGGCGCTTCGGACGTGCGACAATACGAAGGCCAGCCCTGATGGAATTGCGGCCAGAGACCATGCAATATCCATCCGTGATCGTGTCGTGCGTTGCACTGATCCGATCCGCGCGCATCGCCTTCGCGGGCGCACCAATTGGGAGACCAGCTGAGCGACAGGACGTAGTAGTCAAAATCGCCCGCCTTTTCGCCCTCGGCCATCGCAGCCATGGCACTCAGCACCCACAAAATCGCCCAGCGCATTCGCCTCTTCCCTTCTTTAGCTGTCGCGACTATATAGGCCCCAAGTTCCCCGACAACGGAAACCTGCCCCATAGCTTCGGGGCCGCCGAATTCCGGCGACGGGACAGATGTATTTATAGGAGACGGGCTGATGGCAAAACCGCTTATGGCCAAGGCAACCGCCGTATGGCTGGTGGACAACACCACGATCAGCTTCAAGCAGATCGCGGATTTCGTAGGCATGCACGAGCTGGAAGTGCAGGGTATTGCGGATGGTGATGTGGCTGCAGGTGTCAAAGGGTTTGACCCGATTGCCAACAACCAGCTGACTCAGGAAGAAATTGACACCGCGCAAAACAACCCGCTGCACAAGCTGAAGCTGAAATTCAATCCGGCGGCATCAGGCGAAGAGAAACGCCGTGGTCCGCGCTACACCCCGCTGTCCAAGCGTCAGGACCGTCCGAACTCGATCCTGTGGCTGGTCAAGTTCCACCCGGAACTCAGCGACGGCCAGATTGCCAAGCTGGTCGGCACCACCAAGCCGACCATCCAGTCGATCCGCGAGCGGACGCACTGGAACATCTCGAACATGCAGCCGATCGATCCGGTTGCCCTGGGACTGTGCAAACAGTCCGAACTGGATGCCATCGTGCAAAAGGCTGCGGCCAAGAAAGCAGCTGAAGGTGGCGTGATGAGCGATGATGAGCGTCGCAAACTGGTCTCGACCGAACAGTCGCTTGAGATGGATTCAGCGCCCAAGATCCCGACCGCGATCGAAGGTCTCGAGACATTCTCGTTGTCCGAGGACACCAACGAGAAGGAAGACGAAGAGCCCATCGTCGATGCGGATAGCTTCTTCAACCTACCCAAGGGTGGTGGTGATGAAGAAGACGAAGACGATCTGCGCCCCTGAGATGCGCATGGTCCCGGCCTCGAATAGCCGGGACCCGATTTTTTGGGTGATTTGATGCTAAAGGTTCTATCCTTATTCTTCGACGCGCATCGTGCCGTTTCAATCTATGTGTTCCTGAAATCCTGGTGGTTGGCCATTACAGGTGCCGTAGTGATGATTGCGATAGTCGCTGGCTTGCTGTTGCTGAATGACGACGGCAAGCACGAGCACGAGGCGTTTCTCACCGTCGCGGTTTTGTCGGCGACACCGATCAATGGCGATCTCAAGAACGGGGTCATTGCTTCGGTGCGCTTGCCGGATGGCTCAGCAGCATCAATCACGTCGACCGATGGGCCGATTGCTCAGACAGTTGGAAACCAAGCCTGTATCGAGAAACGGGTTTTCATTGAAAGTGGAGAGCCAAGGTATCGGTTCAAACTGCCACGATATTGCGAAGCGAGCTAGAAAAGCAAAACCGCCCGATGGCTCAACCGGGCGGTTTTTTTGTTCAGATCATCTGAAACAGGATGCCTGCTACGATGGCACCGCTGATGCCCAACCCCAGATAGGTGGCAAAGACGCGCGGTTTCACCAGTGACCACACGGCCGCCATCGCAGGTATCGAACTGACGGCGCCGGCCACCATGAACGACATCGCAGCACCCGCACTCATACCCTGTTCCATCAGACCCGCAAGAAGCGGTGGTGCGACGTAAGAGTTCAGATAGGCAGGCATTCCGACCAAGGCTGCGATGACGATTGGTACAACACCCTCACCACCAACAACCCGGGCGATCAGGTCTGCCGGAACATAGCTGACCAGCAGCGCCTCGAGCACGTAGGCGAACGCTAGCCATTTGAGCAAGAACAGACCGTTATGAACGAATTCGGCCCGAAAGCGCGTCCGACGGTCAGGGTCTTGCCAGAACTTCCAGACGGGTTTGTCATCTTGCTTTGGTCCGCAACCGCAGCAACCAGCGGGTTTGTATTCACGCAACGGCTGCGCAAAAGCACCTCCCCGCATCAGGGTGCGCACCGCAAACCCGCCGAACAAACCCAACGCGACAGCGGCAACCGCTTTACCAATTGCAAACGGCCAACCCAGCGCACCCGCAGTAATCAGCAACGTCGGGGGGTCGATCAACGGTGAACTGAGCCAGAATGCCATCACGGCCGACAATGGCGCACCCAGAGCCAGCAATCCCGCGATGAACGGGATCACTTCGCAGGAACAAAATGGGGCCAGCCCGCCAAACAACGCAGCCAGAAAGATCATCCGTGTCTCGCGACCCTCAAATGCACGGGCGACCATGACTTCGGCCCCGGTTGCCTTCAAGTATGATAGCAGCAGAACAGCAAACAGGATGTACTGGCCCGTATGCGCAAGCGCTTTGGCGGCAAAACTCACAACCTCGGTCCAGTTGCCCGGATCAAGAACGGCCACCAGCGCCAGTATGATCACGATCAGAGCCCAGGGCGTTTTGATCAGGTCGATCAGGTTTCTGGCAAGTGGCTTGGGGTTTTGTGTTAGTTCAGCCATCGTTTGCGGCCTTTCCGATTTCGTCTGCGCAGCATTCACTAAGAATGAACTGCGCCAGGTTTCTCAATTCGTCAAAGCACGCGCGGTTGATCGTGCTACGCCCGATCTTCTCTTGCTCAACTACTCCGCCAGCAGCCAGAAACCGCAGATGATGCGCCAGAGTCGAGGGCGCGATTCCTGTCCTCGTCTGAATTTCTCCAACGGTCAGGCCTGCTTCCCCAGCACGAACCAAGGTCTTAAGAACCTTCAATCGGGCTTCCGAGCCCATGGCAGAGAAACCTGCGGCAGCTTCTTCCCACATCTTTTATCTCCATTAAACTAGATTTCTGGTTATTTAGTTTAATTCGTATCCTGCGTCAACCACACGTGTGCGTAAAACTCCCAACATGGTTCGCAGGGCCATAAGTCCAGATTGCCACCGCCTTAGGTCCAAACTATAACGATGCAATGGGTATTTCGGTCGACACATTCTTTTTGGAACGCAATGGGCAAGGCACCTTACAGGCGCAGCTGCAACAGCTGATTGCCGAAGGCATTCTGTCAGGACGCTTCCACGTCGGGGAAAAGCTGCCCTCGTCCCGTAAACTTGCTGCCCATTTGGGTGTCAGCCGGATTACGGTCACGCTTGCCTATACTGAACTGCTGGCCAATGATTACCTGACCGCCAAAGGCCGGTCGGGATACTATGTTTCAGAAAATGCGCCAGTGCCGCCGACCTACACGCCAGTGCGGCGCGACACCGAAGTGGTTGACTGGGATCAGGCGTTTGCCCGCCGTTTCTCGGGCGGTGATGTGCTGACAAAACCCAGCAACTGGCGTGACTACCGCTATCCCTTCATTTATGGCCAAGTCGACAGAAAGCTGTTCGATCATGCAAACTGGCGTCTCTGCGCAGTTCGGGCGTTGGGACATAAGGACTTTGATTCTCTGACCGGGGACTATGTCGATCAAGATGACCCGCTGCTGCTTGAATTCATCGCCCGGCATACTCTTCCCCGCCGTGGAATTGTAGCCCGGCCCGAAGAAATCTTGATCACCCTGGGCGCTCAGAACGCCCTTTGGCTGGCGTCTCGCATATTGCTGAACCGGAACCGTAGGGCAGCGATCGAGGACCCCTGCTATTACGCCCTGCGCGATCTTCTGATTCACTCGGAATGCAAGCTGTCTTATCTGAAGGTCGACCGGGACGGGTTGCCCCCGGAAACGATCCCAGATGATACCGACGTCATATTCACCACCCCCAGCCACCAGAGCCCGACAACCGCGACCATGCCGGTGGACCGCCGACATGCACTGCTGCGTCGTGCACGTGAACTTGACGCCATGATCGTCGAGGATGACTATGAATTCGAAATGTCATTTCTCGGGGCCCCGTCACCGGCGCTCAGGTCAATGGATCGTGATGGGCGGGTGATCTACGTGGGCAGCTTTTCCAAGTCGCTGTTTCCGGGGCTTCGATTGGGCTACATGGTCGGGTCCGAACCCTTTATCCGTGAAGCGCGCGCCCTGCGATCTCTGGTCTTGCGTCACCCTCCTGGCCACATGCAGCGAACTGCAGCCTACTTCCTATCGCTCGGCCACTATGATGCTCAGATCCGGCGCATGTCTAAAACGCTGCAACGCCGTCGCGAAGCGATTGAGGAGGCAATTGGACAATATGGTCTGACTGTTGCTGGGCGCGGGATGTTGGGCGGATCATCGATCTGGATGCAAGCGCCGCTGCATGTAGACACCAGCAAACTGGCCCGAGACCTGCAGCGCCAAAGCGTCCATATCGAACCGGGTGAGGCATTTTTTTCAAGCCAGAACAGGCCAAAGAACTTTTATCGGCTGGGCTACTCTTCAATCTCGTCGGATCGTATCGAACCGGGAATCCAACAGATTGCTGAAGCGATCCGGCGTTCTTAAGCACTCTGGACTTAAACCGCTACCGGTTCTGGCCCTAACGCCACAGACACCCGTACGCCAAAACCGATCAGAAAACTGGGTGCAAAACCCCCGTTCCATCCTTCTATGATCGGAGATTACGCAGATGAAGATGACCACCGAAGAAGCCTTTGTAAAAACCCTGCAGATGCATGGCATCGAACATGCGTTCGGTATCATCGGCTCGGCCATGATGCCGATCTCCGACATCTTTGGCAAAGCAGGCATCACTTTCTGGGATTGTGCCCACGAAGGATCCGGCGGCATGATGGCTGACGGCTACACCCGCGCAACCGGCAAGATGTCGATGATGATCGCCCAGAACGGCCCCGGCATCACCAACTTTGTGACCGCCGTCAAAACTGCCTATTGGAACCACACTCCGCTGCTGCTGGTCACTCCGCAGGCCGCAAACAAGACCATGGGTCAAGGTGGTTTCCAGGAAATGGAGCAGATGCGCATGTTCGCAGACTGCGTTTGCTACCAGGAAGAGGTGCGTGACCCCAGCCGTATGGCAGAGGTTCTGAGCCGCGTGATCATGAACGCCAAGCGAGCTTCGGCACCTGCGCAGATCAACGTTCCGCGCGACTTCTTCACTCAGGTGATCGACATCGAGCTGCCTGCTGTTGTTGAGTTTGAACTGCCTTCGGGTGGTGCAACGGCCGTGTCCGAAGCTGCCGCTCTGCTGTCGAACGCAAAGAACCCCGTTATCCTGAACGGTGCAGGCACCGTTCTGTCGAAAGGCGGCATCGAAGCGTCGAAAGCACTGGCCGAGCGTCTGGACGCTCCGGTCTGCGTTGGCTACCAGCACAACGACGCCTTCCCCGGCTCGCACCCACTGTTCGCTGGCCCGCTGGGCTATAACGGCTCGAAAGCCGGTATGCAGCTGATCAAGGAAGCAGACGTTGTTCTATGCCTCGGTACGCGCCTGAACCCGTTCTCGACCCTTCCAGGTTACGGCATGGAGTACTGGCCTGCAGATGCAAAGATCATTCAGGTCGACATCAACCCCGACCGCATTGGCCTGACCAAGAAGGTCTCGGTTGGTATCGTGGGCGATGCGGCGACCGTTGCCACCAGCATCCTGAACCAACTGTCCGACACAGCCGGTGACGAAGGCCGCGACGCGCGCAAGGCGAAAATCGCCGAAACCAAATCGCGTTGGGCGCAAGAACTGACCTCGATGGATCACGAGCAGGACGATCCGGGCACCACCTGGAACGAGCGCGCTCGCGCTGCCAAGCCGGACTGGCTGAGCCCGCGCAAAGCATGGCGCGCGATCCAGTCCGCGCTGCCGAAAGAGGCGATCATCTCGTCCGACATCGGCAACAACTGCGCCATCGGCAACGCCTATCCTTCGTTTGAAGAAGGCCGCAAGTATCTGGCCCCCGGCCTGTTCGGCCCCTGTGGCTATGGTCTGCCTTCGGTCATTGGCGCGAAGATCGGCTGCCCGGATGTACCAGTTGTCGGCTTCTCTGGCGATGGTGCCTTCGGCATTGCAGTCACCGAACTGACCGCCATCGGTCGCGAAGAATGGCCAGCCATCACTCAGGTTGTGTTCCGCAACTACCAGTGGGGTGCGGAAAAGCGCAACTCGACCCTGTGGTTCGATGACAACTTCGTCGGCACCGAGTTGGACACAAAAGTGTCCTATGCCGGCATCGCCAACGCCTGTGGCCTGAAAGGCGTCATCGCGCGCACTCAGGATGAACTGACAGCGGCGTTGAGCCAGGCGATCGAGGATCAGAAGAACGGCATCACCACCCTGATCGAAGCAATGATCAACCAGGAACTGGGTGAACCCTTCCGTCGCGACGCGATGAAGAAGCCGGTTGAGGTTGCAGGTATCGACGCAAGCGACATGCGTCTGCAGCAGGTTTGATTGCTGTCAAAAACATAAGTCGGACCGGGTTCGACCGGTCCGCTTAAAGAAAAGCAGAGGAAGGGGGTGCCTGCACTCTCTTCCTCTATATGGTTGAGCCCGGTGTGCTTACGCTCCAGTGTGTTCAACACGTACAGGTACCAAGGCGATCCGCCACAGGGAGAGACAGCGTGAATCAACAACCGAACCTCAACCTATCCCCACCCGTGTCAGACGAGATCCGCCGGACTACATGCTACATGTGTGCCTGCCGCTGCGGTATCAACGTGCACATGAAGGATGGGAAGGTCGCTTATATCGAAGGCAATCGGGATCATCCGGTAAACAAGGGCGTTCTCTGCGCCAAAGGCAGCGCGGGGATTATGCAGGTGAACGCCCCGTCGCGCCTACGCGCACCGCTCAAACGCGTCGGCCCGCGTGGGTCTGGCGAGTTCGAAGAGATCAGTTGGGACGAGGCGCTCGAGATCGCTGTCGGTTGGCTAAAACCGATCCGCGAAGACAACCCTGAGAAACTGGCCTTTTTCACCGGCCGTGATCAGAGCCAGAGCTTCACCAGTTTCTGGGCACAGAATTTCGGCACCTGTAACTATGCGGCCCATGGCGGGTTCTGTTCGGTCAACATGGCAGCCGGTGGCATCTACACGATGGGCGGTGCATTCTGGGAGTTCGGTCAGCCCGACTGGGATCACACCAAGCTGTTCATGCTGTTCGGCGTTGCAGAAGACCACGACAGCAACCCGATTAAAATGGGCATCGGCAAGATCAAGGCGCGCGGTGCCCGGGTGATTGGGGTAAATCCGATCCGCTCGGGCTATAACGCCGTGGCAGATGATTGGGTCGGCATCACCCCCGGTACCGATGGCCTGTTCATCTTGTCGATGATCCATGTGCTGATGAAGGCAGGCAAAATCGATCTGGATTACCTAAGTCGCTACACCAACGCGCCGGTCCTGATCAACGCATCCGACGGTCCGGAAAAGGGTCTGTTCCTGAAAGACGATGACGGCAAGCCATTGGTCATCGACCGCAATACCGGCAAGCTGACTGCTTTCGACACCCCCGGCGTCCGCCCTGACCTATCAGCGACCTACGAAAAGGACGGTGTCACCCACCGCCCCGTCTTCCACCACATGGCAGAACGGTATCTGGCGGATGAATACGCCCCCGAGGCAATCGCAGAAAAATGCGGCGTACCAGCGACCCGCATTCGCGCGATTGCTGGCGAGCTGGCCCGTGTGGCCTTTGATGAAGCGTTCGAACTGGACCATGAATGGACCGATTTCCGGGGCGAGAAACACTCGAAGATGATTGGTCGCCCCGTCGCGATGCACTCGATGCGCGGCGTTTCGGCCCACGCGAACGGTTTCCAGACCTGCCGCGCCCTGCATGTGTTGCAGATCCTGCTTGGAACGGTCGAAGTCCCCGGCGGCTTCCGCTTCAAGCCGCCCTATCCCAAGCCAGTTGAGGCGCATCCGACTCCGCATTGTAAGGTGACGCCGAATACACCGCTGGACGGGCCGCATCTGGGGTTTGTTCGCGGCCCCGAGCATCTGGCGCTGAAAGAAGACGGCAGCCCGGCGCGGATCGACAAAGCGTTTACATGGGAAAACCCGATGTCCAGCCACGGGCTGATGCATATGGTGATCTCGAACGCACATGCGGGCGATCCCTACAAGATCGACACGTTGTTCATGTACATGGCGAACATGTCCTGGAACTCGACCATGAACACCAAGGGTGTCATGGAGATGCTGACGGACAAGGATGAGAACGGCGACTACGTGATCCCGCATATCATCTATTCCGATGCTTATTCCTCGGAAATGGTGGCCTATGCCGACCTTATCCTGCCCGATACAACCTATCTGGAACGACATGACTGTATCTCGCTACTGGACCGCCCGATCTGCGAGGCCGAGGCAGCGGCAGACGCGATCCGCTGGCCGGTGATTGAACCCGACCGCGACGTACGCGGCTTCCAGTCGGTTCTGATCGATCTGGCCAACCGCATGGGCCTGCCCGGCTTTACCAACGATGATGGCAGCGCCAAGTGGACGGATTACGCCGACTATATCGTCAACCACGAACGCAAGCCGGGGATTGGACCGCTTGCCGGTTTCCGGGGCGAAAACGGCGACAAGGAAGGTCGTGGCGAGGTTAACCCCGACCAATTGAACCAATACATCGAGAATGGTGGCTTCTATGTCGCGCATATTCCCGAAGGTGCGGATTACTACAAACCTTGGAACACTGCCTATCAAGACTGGGCTGTGGGCATGGGTATCTATGACAGCCCACAGCCCTATCTATTCCAGCTCTATTCCGAGCCGATGCGTAAATTCCAACTGGCCGCCGAAGGCTACGGGGAACGCCAGCCCCCAGATCACCTGCGCGCGCAGATCCAAGATACAATGGACCCCCTGCCCATTTGGTACGAAACCGATCAGACCGGCAATGAAGGCTTCACCGTCAACGCTCTGACCCAGCGGCCAATGGCGATGTATCATAGTTGGGGCACACAAAACGCCTGGTTGCGTCAGCTGCATGGGCGCAACCCGCTATACGTCCCGACCAAGCTGATGCGTGAACACGGGCTGCAAGACGGCGATTGGGCCAAAGTCAGCTCTCCACATGGCGAGATCACGGTACCCGTCATGGAGATGGCTGCGCTGAACAACAATACCGTATGGACTTGGAATGCCATCGGAAAGCGCAAAGGGGCCTGGGCCTTGCAGAAAGACGCCCCCGAGGCCACCAAGGGTTTCCTGCTCAACCACCTGATCCACGAGCTGCTGCCCCCCAAAGGTGACGGCCTGCGCTGGGCAAACTCTGATCCGATCACCGGTCAGGCCGCCTGGTTCGATCTGAAGGTAAAAATCGAAAAGGCCGCCGCTCCAAGCGATGCTGAAAGCCAGCCAGAATTCGCTCCAATCAAATCGCCGGTCGGGCAAGGGCCAAAGGATTTGGCCTGGAAGGTGGGCAAATGACCCGATCCGTTCTTCATCTGGCTATAAATATCTCGGGGTCTGGGGCAGAGCCCCAGCCCGCCCTGACCACAATCGCAGAGGCAAGGCAGTCATGACCCAGCTCCCCCAATCAACCGAACGCAAGATGGGTCTGGTCATTGATCTGGACACCTGCGTTGGCTGCCATGCCTGCGTCATTTCATGCAAAGGCTGGAACACCGAAAACTACGGCGCGCCACTGTCGGATCAGGATGCTTATGGTGCTGACCCTTCAGGCACCTTCCTGAACCGGGTGCACTCTTACGAGGTGCAACCCGCCGAAGGGCATGCCCAATTGATCCACTTCCCAAAATCCTGCCTGCATTGTGAAGACGCACCCTGCGTGACCGTCTGCCCCACCGGTGCCAGCTACAAGCGGGTCGAGGACGGCATCGTTCTGGTCAACGAAAGTGACTGTATCGGCTGCGGCCTGTGCGCATGGTCCTGTCCCTATGGCGCGCGCGAGCTGGATCAGGCCGAAGGCGTAATGAAGAAATGCACGCTTTGCGTCGATCGGATTTACAACGAGAACCTACCCGAGGTGGATCGTGTGCCTTCTTGTGTGCGCACCTGCCCGGCGGGTGCTCGGCATTTTGGCGATCTCGGCGACCCTGGCAGTGATGTCAGCAAGCTGGTCGTCGAACGTGGCGGCATGGACCTGATGCCTGAACAGGGCACCAAACCCGTCAACAAGTACCTGCCGCCCCGACCCAAGGACAAAATTGAGGAGCAGATTGACATCCTGGCCCCTCTGCTGGCCCCGGTCGCCGAAGAGCCCAAGGGTTTCCTCGGCTGGCTCGACAAGACCCTGGAGAAGCTCTGATGCACCCGGCACCTTCCGTTATCATCTTTACCACCCTGTCCGGCCTCGGATTTGGACTCTTGTTCTTCCTGGGGCTCGGCATACCTGACGTCTCGGGCTGGGTCGCGTTTGTGTTTTTTGCAATTGCCTATGGCTTGTCCGTCGGCGGTTTGCTCGCGTCGACATTCCACCTCGGCCACCCAGAGCGCGCCAGGAAAGCCTTCACCCAGTGGCGCTCAAGCTGGCTCAGCCGCGAGGGCTGGTGCGCGGTCATCGCGCTGCTCGTCATGGGGCTCTATGCAATTGGTGCGGTCTTTCTAGGCCAACGCTGGGGTGTGCTGGGCTGGATCGGGGCGGCATTCTCGCTGGCCACGGTCTTCACCACATCGATGATCTACACGCAGCTCAAGACCATCCCTCGCTGGAACATGAACCTGACACCGGCCATGTTCTTGTCGTTCAGCCTTGCAGGCGGTGCTTTGTTGGCCGGAGCTGAAGCGCTTGCCCCTTGGTTGCTGGCCATTGCCGGTGCTGTACAGCTTGCCTATTGGGCCAAGGGCGACGGTGCGTTGTCCCGATCGGGAACCACGCTGGCAACCGCGACAGGGCTTGGTGAGCGAGGCGCTGTCCGCGCATTCGAACCACCTCATACAGGTACAAACTATCTGCTGCGTGAGTTTGTGCATGTGGTCGGTCGGAAGCATGCGCAGAAACTACGGATGATATCTTTTGGTCTGGCTTTTGTGCTGCCTTTACTGCTGCTTCTGATCCCCTTTGGCGGCGTACTGATCAAGCATGTCTTTGCGCTTGTGGCGGTGTTGTCGCATGTCACCGGCGTTGCTGTTTCACGCTGGTTGTTCTTCGCGCAAGCAGAGCATGTGGTTGGGTTGTACTACGGCAAGCGTTGATGGGGGCTCTGCCCCCGTCGCGGCAAGCCGCGCCTCCCCCGAGGTATTTCTAGCCAGATGAAACTTGGATCCCGAATTAAAAAAGGGCGGCGCTCGATCTTCGAGGCCGCCCTTACGAGTCCGTATATTGATTTCAGATTAATCCAGCATGCGCCATTGCTGCTTCGATAGCGGCTTTGGTGCTGTCTTCCAGCTCGGTCAGAGGCGAGCGCACTTCGGTGCTACACAGGCCAAGTTTTCTGAGCGCGTATTTTGCGCCAACCAGACCGGGCTCGATGAAGATCGCTTCGTGCAGGGGCATCAGGCGGTCCTGATACTCCAGCGCCATTTTGTAGTCGCCATTCAGCGTTGCCTGCTGGAATTCAGCACAGAGCTTCGGAGCCACGTTTGCGGTGACCGAGATGCAGCCCACTCCGCCATGAGCATTGAAGCCCAGTGCAGTCGCGTCTTCCCCGGACAGCTGGCAGAAATCCGCACCACAGCTTGCACGCTGCTGGCTGACGCGCGCCAGATCTCCGGTCGCGTCCTTGACTCCGATGATGCGCGGCAGTTTCGCCAGCTCACCCATCGTTGCAGGAGTCATGTCGATGACCGAACGACCCGGGATATTGTAGATGATGATCGGGATATCGGCACTGTCATGCAGAGTTTGGAAATGCGCCAGCAGCCCCTTCTGGGTCGGCTTGTTGTAATAGGGGGTTACGACCAGCGCCGCATCCGCACCGATTTTTTGCGCAAACTGAACAAACCGAATTGCCTCGACAGTATTGTTGGAGCCCGCGCCTGCGATGACAGGCACGCGACCTGCTGCAGCCTTCACCACTTCGGCGATAACCGTTTCATGTTCTTCATGGCTGAGGGTAGGGCTTTCGCCGGTCGTACCAACCGGAACCAGACCGGTCGAACCTTGCTGTATTTGCCATTCCACCAGGTGTTTGAGCGTTTCCAGGTCCAACGCGCCGTTGCTGAACGGGGTGACCAGGGCTGGCATTGAGCCTTTAAACATGGAACGCTCCTTAGGTGTTTTTTGCGCACCGGTCTGTCACGATTAAGGGTTTGTGAGTTGATCCCGGCGGCGCAAGGTTTATCCTGCATGGCTGTATCCTTGGTTTGTTGGGGAATGCAAGGGATGAGACGTATTCTGTCGCTTGGAATAGCGATGATTCTGGCGCTGATGCTACAGCCGCATGCCACTCGTGCGGATGCGACGCAGGATTTGCGCGCGGGGCTCTATGAGATGCGCAAGGGCGATTGGAATGCCGCGCTGCGCGTTGCAGGCCAGCGTGGATCGGTGGCGCGTGACATTATTGTCTGGCATTGGCTACGCGAAGGTTTTGGCAGCTCGGGCGATGTGCTGGTGTTTCTTGAGCGGCGCCCGGATTGGCCCGGTTTGGCCTGGCTGCGCCGTAAAAGCGAGCCATCATTCACCGGGGCCGATCCGAATCGAGTTCTGAAATTCTACGAAGGGATGCCTCCGCAAACAGCAGAAGGTGCTTTGAATTATGCCGTGGCTTTGAAAAGCCAAGGCCGCAATGGTGAAGCAGAAGCCGACGTCGTAACCGCTTGGCGGACCATGCCGATGGGGTCGGGCCTGCAAAAGGATTATCTTGAGAACTTCGGGAAACTTCTGAGACCACATCACGAGGCCAGGTTGGATCGGATGTTGTGGGATGGGCATCTGGTCAGCGCCGGGCGGATGCTGCCCCTGGTCAACTCTGATCAGCGCAAACTGGCCGAGGCGCGCATTGCCCTGCAAAAGCGCGAAAACGGAGTGGACGGCAAAGTCGCCGCAGTGCCGGAATCACTGGCCAAAGGCCCTGGCCTGGCATTTGATCGTTTCGTGTGGCGGGATCGCAAAGAACTGGACGACAGCGCCATTGATCTGATGTTGGCACGCTCGACCGGACCAAAATCGCTGGGTGAACCCGACAAATGGGCGGAAGGGCGACGCAGACTGGCACGTCTTGAGATGCGCACGGGAGATGCCGAACGCGCCTATGCGATTGCCGCCAATCACCACATGACCCCCGAAATGGGCTATGGCTATGCTGATTTAGAGTGGCTCTCGGGATTTCTGGCGCTGCGCAAGCTGAATGATCCGGCCACGGCGGTGCGGCATTTCCAGAATTTCTCGGAGGCGGTGCAATCGCCGATTTCGAAGGGTCGCGGTGGATATTGGCTGGGCCGCGCCTATGCGGCGCAGGGGGATGCTGACAAGGCGCACGAGGCTTATGCCGAAGGCGCGAACTATCAGACCTCGTTCTACGGGTTGCTGGCGGCGGAACAAATCGGCCGTCCGTTTGACAGCGAATTGGCCAACCCACGCCGCGCGCCGCATTGGAAACAAGCCGCATTCGCTGACTCAAGCGTGTTGGAGGCTGGATTGCTGTTGCAGCGCGCAGGAGAGGGAAACCTTTCAGAACGGTTTCTTACCCATTTGGTGGAAGGTCTCGATCAAACCCAGGCCGCTCAGCTGGGTGACCTGGTGATCGAACTGAACGAACCGCATCTGGCCGTCATGATCGCCAAGCGCGCGGCAACAACCGGTGTTGTTTTGCCTGCCGCTTATTACCCAGTGCACCCGGTCGCAGATATGGGACTTCCCATGGCGAAGGAAATGACGCTTGCAATTGCCCGACGCGAAAGTGAGTTCGATCCGGTAGTCATCAGTGGCGCAGGCGCGCGCGGTTTGATGCAGGTCATGCCCGCTACCGCCAAACTTGTGGCTCAGGATTTGGGTATTCTGGGTGGCCATAAAACCGCGCGCCTAACCTCGGACTGGCAATATAACGCAAAGTTGGGGGCGAATTATCTTGCAACGCTTGCAGAGGACTTCAACGGCAATGTCGTGATGATGGCCGCTGGATATAACGCGGGGCCAAGACGGCCGATTTCGTGGATGGAACGCTATGGCGACCCGCGCCGGGGCCAGGTGGACGTGATCGACTGGATCGAGACCATTCCTTTCAAGGAGACGCGCAACTATGTCATGCGTGTCGCCGAAAGCCTGCCGGTCTATCGCGCTCGGCTTGGGCAGCCAGCTTTACCAGTGCCATTCTCAAAGGAACTAACCGGTTCAACCCTTTCGTCGTTCGCGCCATAAGGTGAACAGGCCCGCCGCGATCACCAAAGCCGCGCCCAGAACAACCTCGGGGCGCAGGGTCTCGTGGAAGATCGTGATGCCGAGAATTGCGCTCCACATCAGATGG
The DNA here is from genome assembly GCF_056543005.1 of Ruegeria sp. A5. NCBI lineage: Bacteria > Pseudomonadati > Pseudomonadota > Alphaproteobacteria > Rhodobacterales > Roseobacteraceae > Ruegeria > Ruegeria sp. A5. Next base: position 119,558 of record NZ_JBQGAV010000008.1, on the reverse strand, counting down.
AAATAGGCAAAGGGTTGCACGGCGCTGGCCTCGGCCATTTCGTAGCACTTAATCAATAGCCAGTGTCCCAGAGCGCCTGCGATGCAAAGCAACCCCATCCAAAACCAATCGCTGCTGGCCATGGGTTCCCAAAACCAGACACCGACAGCAGTCATTGCGACTGCACCAGCCACCCCAGTCCAGAAAAAACTGGTCGCGGTACTGTCCCGCCGAGCCGCATACCGTGTCAGCAGGCCATAAATCGCGAACATAAACGCCGAGATCAGCGGGATCACAGCCCAAGGGTTGAACACACCGGCACCGGGCTGCAGGATGATCAATACCCCGATGCAGCCGACCCCGATGGCGGCCCAGCGACGCCAGCCGACTTTCTCACCCAGAACCGGGCCGCTGAGAGCAGCGATCAACAGCGGATAGCTGATGAAAACGGCCTGGCTTTCAATCAAGCCCAGAATGGTAAAGCTGAAAACGGCGACACAAATTTCTGCGGCCAGTAACACACCCCGGAATATCTGGAGTCCCAACTGGCTGGTTTGCGCCGCCGCCCGCAAACCTCCGCTGGATCTCGCAGCCAGAGCAATCACGAATGCGGCAAAGAACCAGTACCGGATCATCACCACCATATACGTATTGTAGGTACCGGCCAGATGGCGCGAAATCCCATCCTGCAAAGCAAACACGATCGTCGCGCTGACCATAAGCGCTATACCGGCGTTGACGTTGTTCTTCTGGCTCATTGCTTCACCGCCCGGGTCATGTGCCGTTTACGGCCAAAGCCGGGGCTGCGGGTAACATCAAAACCTGCGTCGGATAGGCCCCGACGCACGAAACCCGCGGCAGTATAGGTTGCCGCTGTACCGCCTTGAATCGTGTGCTCCGCCACCTGCTGCATCAGGTCAGCCTCCCACAGCTCGGGGTTTTTTGCGGGTGAGAAGCCATCCAGAAACCACGCATCTGCCTCACCTGCCCATGTGGGCAAGGTCTGGCGCGCGTCTCCGACGTTGACCTCAAGATGCAACGTGTCCAGCACGCATTTCTGCCCATTCCATGTTTTCAGAAAGCGATCGGCCCACGGTGTCATCTCGGGGAAGGCGGCTAAAGCACGCGCCATATCGTCAGGCGCCATCGGAAAGGCCTCGAAGCTGGTGAACCGTAAAGGTGTAGTCTGCCCTGCTGCTTCCCACGCCGACCACGCGGTCAACAGATTCAGGCCGGTGCCAAAGCCTAGTTCAGCGATGTGAAACCCCGGTACAAAGCGCGTTGGCAGATCGTTGCCTGCCAGAAACACATGACGCGTTTCCTCTAACCCGTTCTGCAACGAGTAATAGGGGTCATCGAACCGATTCGAGACCGGGATCTGGTCTTCCGTCCAAGTAAGTTCGGCACGCTGGTCTGCCATCGGGGAATCCTGTAGCTAAGCGGCGCGACACTGAACAACGAAAAGGGGATTGGCAATGGTCGATGTGACGGTGCGGGGCGCAGGAATATTTGGCCTCTCCATCGCCTGGACCTGCGCACGGCGCGGCGCGAAGGTTCAGATCGTCGATCCATTTGGTCCGGGCGCGGGGTCCAGTGGAGGGCTTGTTGGCGCGCTGGCCCCACATGTGCCCGAAAACTGGAACACCAAAAAGGCGTTCCAGTTTGAAAGTTTAATCATGGCTGAACCGTTCTGGAAACAGGTCGAGGCCACCGGTGGTGTGTCGCCCGGCTACGCACGTCTTGGGCGTCTGCAACCCATACCAGACGCACGCGGTTTGGAGCTGGCCCAAGCGCGTGAACAAACCGCTGCAACACTCTGGCAGGGTCAGGCTGATTGGCGCGTCCGGTTGGTAGATCAGATTGGTGCCTGGTGCCCACCCAGCCCGACGGGATATGTCGTCCACGATACACTAAGCGCGCGCATGCACCCAAGGCGTGCCTGCGTGGCGCTGGTGGCCGCGCTTGCCGTAATGGGAGTAGAAGTTACCGCCGAAGCGCCCGACAAGGGACAAGTCGTACACGCCACTGGACTTGCGGGTCTGCAAGAGCTCAGTAAGGCGTTTGGCAAAACAATCGGTAACGGCGTGAAAGGACAGGCGGCGTTGCTGCGATTTGATGCGGGTGACGTACCACAGTTGTTTGCCGATGCCGTTCACATCGTGCCTCATGCCGATGGTACGCTGGCCATTGGCTCGACATCAGAACGCGAATACGACGATCCGACTAGCACAGATGCCGCTCTGGACGATGTACTGGACCGCGCCATGCGTGCCGTGCCGGTCCTGCACGGGGCGGAAGTAATCGAACGCTGGGCCGGTGTCCGCCCCCGCAGCAAAAGCCGCGCGCCGATGCTGGGCGCGCATCCCCTGCACAAAGGGCAGTTTATCGCCAATGGGGGATTCAAGATCGGTTTTGGTATGGCACCGAAGGTGGCCGAGGTCATGGCCGACTTGATGCTGGAAGGACGCGATAGAATCCCGCTGGATTTTCTGCCCGAAGCTTCACTCTGATTGCGGTATTGCCTTGGCTGACATGCATTGTCGGCCTCCGGGTCCACGCACCCAAAACTCCTGACCATCCCGACACAGGGTCGCCGATTCGAAATGCATCAGCGGCGACGATGCGCGAAACGTAAACTCCGCCAGAGGCCCCATCAGATCGGTTGCGAACAACATGAGGAATTGGGCCAGCAGAGGCCCATGGACAACCAGCCCGGCATAGCCTTCCACGTCGCGTGCATAGTCAAGATCGTAATGGATCCGGTGTCCGTTAAACGTCAGCGCCGAATAGCGGAACAACAGGGTTGTATCAAATTCAACAATGCGGTGATCCAACTCATCCGTTCGAGCCATCGGAACTTTTGGAGCCGGTGCGTCTGATGAGGGATCTTCACGATAAACCAGATCCTGCCATTCGGTCACGCTCAGCGCGCCCTTTTGCCAAATCTCGTGACGCAGTGTGACAAATGCCAACGGTCCGCTACGTCCTGTCTTTGCCACGGCGCTTTCTCTGACCGTCCGACGCTCGGCTGCGACCCCTGCCACAAAGGGCTGATGAAACTGCAGTCGCCCACCTGCCCACATGCGCCTTGGTAGTCCCATATCGGGGATCAGACCTTGGCCTACCCGAGGATGTCCATCACGCCCCAGATCGCTCGGCACATGCGGCGACCAGAAATAGAGCTGATGAAAGAAGGGAGGTAGTACTGAGCCTGCCTCAATCGTCGGTTCCCGCCCCAATGCTACCTGCAGTGCAGCCGCTCGGGCAGGATCTACGACATCGGCCTGAGTCTCTATCTGGTCTTGATCCTTCATCCGCATAACCTAGAAGTTGCGGTGCAGACCGGCAAGCAAAGGTGATTAAAACCCGGCCTCTGCCCGCAGCTTTTGCATCAGGTTATGCAGCGTATGCTCGTAGCGGTCGTTAGACAGCCGCCCGCCTGCATCAAATTCATTCGAGCTGTCCGCCAAGTGAAGCTCGGGACCTTGCAGAATGCGTGGCTGAAAGGGGACCATGAAGGACCGCAAGATCATTTGCGCCCGCTCCCCCCCGGCCCGGCCCGCAGCCGCAGACATGACGGCGAGCGGTTTATCCATCCATGGCTTGCCTTTCGTCCGACTGACCCAGTCCAGCGCGTTTTTTAGAACACCCGACGGCCCTTTGTTGTATTCCGGCGTTGATATGATCACCGCGTGGGCCTGGGCAATCTGATCGGCCAAAACCTGCACGGTTTCAGGTATGCCTTCGCCAACTTCGAGATCGCCGTCATAAAGCGGCAGATTGAGATCAGCCTCAATGAACGTGCCGGGTTCGAACAGGCGTGCAGCTTCGCGCAGCAATTTACGGTTGGTCGCATCCTGCCGTAGCGAGCCGGAAAGGCCAAGAAGGATCGGTTGGGACATGGGGAAACTCCGCTTTGGTGTTTCCCCTTAGTTATCCCGAGACACCATCGAACCAAAGGCCCGATGACGCGCAGTCATTGTGCGCGAGACGCGTGATCAGGTGTTGTCGCTGGGAACCACCACAATCTCGACCCGCCGGTTCTGGGCTTTCCCCTCGGGTGTCAGGTTCGATGCGATCGGGTTGTTTTCACCTTGCCCGACAGTAGTGATACGGGCGTAGCTGACACCATTGGCCTGCAGAATATCAGCCACCGCATTGGCGCGGCGTTCAGACAGTCCGAGGTTGTAGGACGCCTCTCCGTCACTGTCAGTATGACCGATAATCTGGACATTCGAATTCGGGTAGTTAACCAAATTCTGCCCCACCTTCACCAAATCGGCACGCAAGGCCGGGCGCACGGTGGAACTGTCGGTGTCAAAAGTGATGTCATTCGGAACCGTGACGATCAGGCGATCCCCGGCGTTGACGATCGTTATGCCGTCATTGGCCAGTTGCTGCCGCAGCTCTGCCGCCTGCCGGTCAAGCTGGTTGCCGATCACGCCACCGCCTGCAGCACCGATGGCCCCACCGGCCAACGCCCCCAACAGTGGGTCAGAGTCATTGGCAATTGCGCCCACACCAGCGCCGATCAGACCACCCAGCAACGCGCCTTGCTTGGCATTCTGGTTGGGATCGTTCTGCACGCTGAGAGTGCCCGGGTCGGTACACGCCCCCAAAAACAGGGCTGAACACAGTCCAACCGTCAGTACACATTTGGAAATCGTCATTGAATCACCTTCTGCTCACGTACCCGTTCACCGGGTTTGTTTCGTTACGCTTAGTATAACACAGTGAGAACAATGGGCCTCAAGCAACAATTGAGTGAAATAGGCGAATACCCGCCATTCAGGCCACCCCTGCGGAGTTATCCCAGGTGTTCTGCTCTTGCCAGATTGCACGCAGTAGTTCCCCTTGCCCGCAGAAATGATCCTCGGTCAGTTCGCATGCCCAGATCCGATCTGTGCGGAAATGGCGAAACCCGTTTCGCAGCTCGCACCACGCGGCCAGCATAGTGCATTCTATGTGGTAGATCAGGGCGACGGGCCGCACCGTGCGTTCGGTACGTTCGCCTTCCGAATTCACGTAGGTGATGCGTATTTTGCGTTCAGCCCGGATCGCTTCGCGGTAGTTTACGACCGGCACACAGCCCTTTTCCGGATCATCCATCGGCGCGCCCCAAGGCGCAACCTGAAGCCAGTCAGCTGGCGCGCGCAGGGCTTCGATCTTACGACACACCCGGTCAGCGGCCTGTTGCAGGGTACTGTCACCAGTGCGGGCCAGCATCGACAGGCCCACCCACAGGGCCTCAACCTCTTCCGCATCGAAATTCAATGGCGGCAGATCATAGCCGCGCCGCATCAAGTAGCCAACACCCGCTTCGCCTTCGATTGGCGTACGCTGGGCCTGCAACGCGGCAATATCGCGGTAGACGGTGCGCACCGAAACCTCGAGCTTGGAGGCCAACGCATCGGCCGTCACGGGCGCTTCAGCAGCACGCAAGATCTGAATGATTTCGAACAGACGTGTCGATCGGCGCATCCGGGTCTCCTAAAGATCTGCTGACAACTTAGCACACCCCCCTGACAAGGTGGTGTCAGGAGTGTTGGGCGAAGATTGGGCAATTGCAATTCATGAGAGTGACCATGCCCTACCTCGACAATCACGTCATGATGACCTTGAAACTGGATCGCTGGTCCCAAGATCACGTTTTGCGCGGATTCGAAATCGAACGTGAAATTGCTGCCGCACGGGAACGCCAAGTTATACGCCCGGTCAAACGCACCCGGCGGTTTTCGCTGGGAAACCTGAAGATGCTTTGGACCAGTACCGCCTAGAATCAGAATTCGGCTGGCGCGCGAAATTTCATCGACACCCCGCCTTCGGGATTTTTGAGGCGCAGTTCTTCCGAATGAAGCATCAACCGCGGGAAGTCGCGCGCCGCGCCATCGGCATAAAACGGATCACCCAAGATAGGATGCCCCAGCGCCTGCATATGAACCCGTAACTGGTGCGATCGTCCGGTCTTGGGAGACAGGCGAACACGCGTTGTCTCGCCCTCGTATTTAACCACGCGCCAATCCGTAACAGCAGGCTTGCCGGTGTCGTGACAGACCATCTGACGGGGGCGATTGGGCCAATCGACGATCAGCGGCAGATCAACCGTTCCCGTTTTTGATTCTACCCGCCCCCATACGCGCGCGACATAAGTTTTGCGGGTCTGGCGATTTTCGAACTGTAGCCCCAGATGCCGCTGGGCATGCGGCGTCTGTGCAAACACCATTACACCGGATGTATCCCGATCCAACCGATGCACCAGCAACGCTTGTGGAAACGCAACTTGCACGCGGGTTAGTAGACAATCAGCAAGATGCGCGCCCCGCCCCGGCACCGATAACAAACCCGCCGGCTTGTTCACCACGATCAATTGCGTGTCTTCAAACAGCACATCCAGAGGGGAGTTTGGGGGATCATAGGTTTCGCTCATGCGCGCTTGCCTATCTCAGGCGGCCCCCTCCCGCAACGTCGTCCTTGCGTGAGTGAAAAGGTTCAGCAACTCTTTGGTCAACAAGAGGGAAGACGGTATGCACCCGACGATCAAACGAATGCAAGAAGTGGTGGCCAAGGGCGATGAAGGCCTGATCCAAGAGTTGCTGGCCGAAGATGTTCGGTTTTCACCACCCACTTACTACAGCACCTGGACCGGGCGTGAACCTGTTGCAGCGGTTCTGGGTCATGTGGGTCAGGTGTTTTCCGAATTTCAGTATCGTCGGATCATGGGCGACGGCGACGATTGGGCATTGGAGTTTCAATGCAAAGTCGGTGCCTTGGACGCCGTGGGTGTAGACTTGATCACGCTGAACGCAGACGGACTTATTCAGGAATTTGAGGTCGTCATGCGTCCCTACAAGACCGTCGGAGCCTTGCGCGAAGCCATGATGGCACGAGTCATGAAAGATACGCGCTTTCTAAAGTTCAAAGATGCGCTGAGCTAACGGTTCCTTTGCCTGTTGCCGCCGATCAGATTCTCAGAATTCCGCTTTTGCCTGTTCTGGCAATTCAGGGGTTCGCGGTAAGACGCAATGCGCAATTTCTGCCAGAACCGACTGGTCCCCGCCAAGGGCGTGCAGGGCGCGGGCCCAGACTGCGCTTGTTGATCACCGGGGACAGCTCGGCCGCTGGCGTTGGGGCGGGCACACTGGGCCAGGCGCTATCCGGGCAACTGGTCGGCCAATTGGCAAAGCGTTATACCGTGGAATGGCGGCTTGAGGCGGCCACCGGGCATACCACTCAAAACACAATTGAACAGCTGCAAGGGCTTTCCGAACAGTTTGATGTGGCCATAACGGCGCTGGGTGTGAACGACGTGACCCGAGCGGTAAGTAGACAGAGCTTTGAGGACCACCAAGCACGCCTATTGGACCTTCTGACCGGGCCGATGAAAGCCCGGCAGGTGATCGTGTCTGCGGTTCCTCAGATGGTGCGTTTTCCCGCTCTGCCTCAGCCTCTGGCCTGGTTTTTGGGGCAACAGGCTGCAAGGCTGGATCACGGCTTGCAGACGGTGGCTGCAGCATATCCGCAAGTTTCACATCTGGCGCTGAACCTGCCCGATGACCCGGCGCTCGCCGCGCCGGACGGATACCATCCAAGTCCCAAGGCCTATGCAATCTGGGCGGAGCAGCTTGCCCAGCTCATTCGCTAGGCCTGAGACCGTATTTGCCGGATCATCGGGATCGAATATACAATCAACCCGGCCCAGATCAGAGGGAACGCGATCAATCTTGCCTGATCAATACGCTCTCCGAACAACGTGATCGCGGTGATAAAAATCATCGTGGGCGCGATGTACTGCAGGATACCCATCGTCGACAGACGCACCAGTTTGGCCCCATTGGCATAAAGCAGCAACGGAATTGCAGTCACCAGCCCCGCGCCTGCAAGCAGCGCAGTGTCTGACACGGCTGCTCCAAAATGCCCGGCACCACTTGTTCCAAGCCAGGTGACGTAGGCCAGGGCGGGTATCAGTAGAATCAGGACTTCCAACAAAAATCCTTGGTTGGGCCCAATTGGGAGTGAGCGCTTGAAGAACGCATAAAACCCCCAGCTGAACATTAAGCCCAAAGCCGCCCAGGGTAAGCTTCCCGCCTGAAACACCAGTACCAACACCCCCAAAGCGGCCAACCCGACCGCAACCAACTGTGTTCGGTTCAGAGGTTCACGCAGCAATATCGCACCCAACGCAATGCTGAACAAAGGGTTGATGTAATAGCCCAAAGCCGCGTCCAGCGCATGCCCCGATGAAATCGCCCAGACATAAATCGCCCAGTTGACAGAGATCAACGCCGCTGTAATTGCCGCCATACCCAACATTTTGGGATTGCGAAGTGCAGTTTTCAGATCGCCGGTCCGCCCGAGCGCTATCAGCAGCAGCCCGGCCACCGGCACCGACCAGATCACCCGATGCGCAACTACCTCGATCGGGCCGATATGCTCCATTGCTTTCATGTAAAGTGGCAGGAAGCCCCAAAGCACATAGGCCATCACAGCCAACGCCAGCCCTTTGGGCGTATCGGTATTGTTTGGTGGTACGCGGGTGTCTGCCACAGAGAGTCTCCGACTGATACCGTGTTTCTCTACGGCAAATCAGATGGGCTTGGGAACTATCAAAACTGTGAAGCAGGGCATCAAAGTTTCTGATAGGTCGCGCGTTCTGCAGCCAACCTACGTGCGAAGCGCTGTCTCACGCCCATGGATATTGTTGGCCAGATGAGCAGGTGATCCCTTGTTGATCTGGCCACAAATACTCTCGCGAGCGTCGCCTGGTACGGACGGTGGGGCAGAGCCTACCCCTGTCGATATTTTCTAGACTTTGACCCGCTCGGATTTCGCATCATACATCGGTTTCAACGACGCCTCTGCCTGGACTTTCACACCACAGACATCGATCTCATAGGTCGAGGCCAGCAAGTCTGCAGGCTTTTCGCCCTCGCAGGGCACATAGCCCAGACCAATGGCACCACCCAGCGTGTGACCATAATTGCCCGAGCTAAGGTAACCTACATATTCACCATCGCGCACGATTGGTTCGTTGTGGAACAACAGTGGTTCGGGATCAGTCAGTCTAAACTGGACAAGCCGGTTCTTAGGCCCGCTTTCCTTTCGGGCCATCACCGCCTCGCGACCGATGAAATCGCTGCCTTTGTCCACTTTGACGGCAAATCCCAATCCCGCGTCGACCACGTGATCCTCGCAGGTGATGTCATGACCGAAATGGCGAAAACCCTTCTCGATCCGGCAACTGTCCATCATGTGCATGCCGCAGAGTTTCAGGCCCATATCTTGTCCGGCTTCGTACAGTGACTCAAAAACATGACCTGCCATGTCGGACGACACATAGATCTCCCACCCAAGCTCACCCACATAGGTCACCCTGTGGGCGCGAGCGAGACCCATACCGATCTCAATCTGCTGTGCCGTGCCAAATGGGTTAGTCCTGTTCGAGAAATCAGCGGGCGAAACCCTTTCAAGCAATGCACGCGCATTCGGCCCCATGACGGCCAAAACGCCCTCGCCAGCGGTGACATCGGTGATAACCACATTGAAGCCGCCTGCATGACGCATCAACCAGGTCTGATCCGCCAATCGGGTCGCCGCGGGGGTGACGACCAGGTAGGCGGTCTCAGTCAACCGTGTGACCGTGACATCTGCTTCGATCCCACCGCTACGGTTTAGGAATTGGGTGTAGACGATCTTGCCATTGGGCACTGAATAATCGCCGCCGCCGATATAGTTCATGAATTTCTCGGCATCCGGCCCTTCGACGCGGATTTTGCCGAAGGACGACATGTCATACATGCCTACATTTTCGCGCACGGCACGGTGTTCGGCAGCCGAATTCTCGAACCAGTTCTGCCGTTTCCAGCTGTATTGATATTCTCGTTCCTGCCCTTCGTTGGCAAACCAATTGGCGCGCTCCCACCCAGCCAATTCGCCCATCACGGCACCCTGTTCGATCAGGTGATGGTGAAACGGTGTCCGGCGCACACCGCGCGCGGTGGTCTTTTGGCGATAGGGATAGTGGTCGGCATAAAGCAGGCCGAGCGTCTCTTTCGAACGCTCAAAGAGGTACTGCTTGTTGCCCTGAAACGGCTGCATGCGACTGATGTCAACATCGCCCAGATCGAACGGTTTCTCGCCCGAGTCCATCCACTCGGCCAGTGCCATACCAGCACCACCCGCCGACTGAATACCAATCGAATTGAACCCTGCAGCGACCCAAACGTTATCCATCTCGGGGGCGAGTCCCAAGTGATATGCATCATCCGGCGTAAAGGACTCGGGGCCGTTAAAGAAGGTGTGAATCCCCGCCTCGGCCAACATCGGCATCCGATTGCAGGCCGCTTCGAGTATTGGTTCAAAGTGATCGAAATCCTCTGGCAACTGGTCGAATTCGAAACTGTCGGGGATGCCGTTCATCGCCCAGGGTTTTGCATTTGGCTCAAACGCGCCCAGCAGGATTTTTCCGGCATCCTCTTTGTAGTAGGCACATTCATCCGGTACGCGCAGCACCGGCAGTTGGGTCAGCCCGTCGATCCCTTCGGTCACGATATAGAAATGTTCGCAGGCGTGAAGCGGCACGTTCACACCTGCCATCTTACCAACCTCGTGGCCCCACATGCCCGCACAGTTCACCACCATGTCGCATTCGATATGGCCCGAGGAACTGCCATCGTCCGCAATCCAGTCCACGCCGGTGACTTTACGACCCTGCTTGACGATGTCGGTGACTTTCACACGTTCTTTGACGACGCCACCGCGCTGACGCGCACCTTTAGCCAAAGCCAGAGCGATATTCGCTGGATCACCCTGCCCGTCCAAAGGCAAATAAACCGCCCCCTTGACCCCTTCGAGGTTCAGATGGGGATACAGCTCCTGCACACGATCATTGTCGATCTCTTCGACCTCAACCCCGAAGGCGCGGGCCATGGCGGCCTGACGATAGATCTCTTCCTTGCGCTCTTCAGTCAGGGCCACCGTGATGGATCCGCAACGCTTGAACCCTGTGGCTACGCCAGTTTCTTCCTCAAGTGCGCCATAGAGTTCCTGACTGTACTTGGCCAGCTTGGTCATGTTTGCGGTCGCGCGCAGCTGCGCAATCAGACCTGCAGCATGCCATGTGGTGCCGCTGGTCAGTTGCTTGCGCTCAAGCAACACAACATCGGTCCACCCTTTCTTGGTAAGGTGATACGCGACCGAGCATCCGATGACGCCGCCGCCGATGATGACCACACGGGCCTTGGTGGGAAGATCAACCATCCTGATGTCTCCGCTGTCTCAGGTTTTTTGCAAAATGCCATGAAGGATCGACAAAAAAAGCGTCAAAAACGTCATCTCAATCGCGAAAATCACCTATATTCTGCACGTCTTTTTTGACGTCTCAGAACAAACGGAGTGACGCCAAAGACGCTTTTGTAAACGGATGAGAATCCGTTTGGAAAGCCGCACACCAAGCCGATTTCCCGCACGCTCATCGTTGTGTTCAAAAGCAGGTTGTTGGCTTTGGCCAAGCGCATTTCTCGGTAGAATCCGTTTGGAGTGGTTGCGAAAGTTGCCTTGAACTTGCGCTCAAGCGATCTGTTCGACACGTGTAACATGTCAACGATCTGATTGATCGGTAGCGGTTCTTCAATATTTGCCTGCATCAGCTTGATACACTGATCCAGCTTTGCGTCACCTGTGGCTGTATTCCGAGCGCCCGAAAACGGCTGCATGGATGAGAAATCGCGGATGTTCTCGTGCAGCATGATATCCGCAACTGTCATCTTGGCGGCACCCGAAATGTGCCGCCCAATCACCGCCAGTGCCACATCCGTCGTTGCCTCCATTCCCGCGCAGGTGACCACCGAACCCTGTTCGGTCGCAATTGAAAGCTTGGCCTCAAACCGCGCGCCACGTTCGCGTAAGAAAGAGGCGTTTTCCCAATGGGTTGCCATATGATCAGCGCCGTTTTCATCGATGTACCTGCTTGCCGCTTCGGCCAGCAAAAAGACCTGGGCTCCCCGGTACGTATAGTCGGGCACGACGCGACCTAAAGAAAGCTCTGGCTGATCCGGATCCGAGTTTCCGATCACAAACAGATAATCCGCATCGGGCTGCGCAGGTATGGTTTCGGTCGACACCGTCGCGCAACTGCTGCTTTCAACAGGCCCCCCCTTTCGGGACCGGTAAGTGAATGTGAACGGAGGATGCGCGCAAACCCGGTTAGCCAGGCGCAACACTTCGACCAACGAGGCCAATTCAAGCAACACGAAACCGGGTGCAACCAGAATATCGAAATGCTGCTGATCCCGATCTTTTCGCCGTTCAGATTTGTTGCGGATCGACATGAGGCACACTCAAACAATTGTGTGCCCGGCCGCACGTAAACTGTCGGCAAGGGTTTCGATATGATCTGGCCCAACTTCGCAGCAACCGCCAACAATCGTCGCGCCCTGCGCCACCCAGCCCATGGCATGCTGTGCATAGGCGTCAGGGTCTAGGTCATGACGGCTTTCCAGAGAGTCAACCGTCGGGGCATCCTTCAAAAAACCGTCTTTGATACCAGTAAAGCCATTGGCATAAGCGCCGAACGGGCGACCCAGCTTTGCGATGATCTCCAGTGCAGCCGGAATCGCTTCCGGGCGCGCGCAGTTGATCAAAACGGCCTCGGGGGCGTAACGCGCAACAAGCGGGGCGATGTCCTCCAGCGCTTCGCCTGACCGCAATCGCGTGCCGTCATCATCCATAACCGACATTGCCAGCCAGACGGGTTTGCCGCAATTCTCGGTACCGCGAAGCGCACCTTCGGCTTCCAGAACCGAGGACACGGTTTCGATCAGGAATAGATCAACCCGGTCTGCCATCAGTTGAGCCAGCTCGGCAAATTTTTCAGCCGCATCGTCTGGGTCGGGGTTCAGATCGGGCCGGTAGCTGGCCAAAAGCGGACCAAGCGCACCAGCGATACGACCGTCAGTTCCCGCGCAAGCCTGCTCGGCCCGCGAAAGAGCAGCCTCGATCAGAAGTGGCATCTGGTCTTCGATCCCCTCACGCACCAGCCGCGAGCGGTGAATGGCATAGGTATTCGTGGTGGCAATCGTCGCGCCACTGCGGAAATAGGCCGCGTGAACTTCGGTCAGCAAGTCAGGTTTGTCGATCATCACCCGCGTTGACCACAAAGGCGTGGGCTGGTCACCGCTGCGTTTCACCAGTTCCTGCCCGATCGAACCATCTAAAAGCGTAATGTCAGCCATCTACCCCCCTTTCACGGTATTAATACCAGTTTCCCGGGCAAGGTCTTGGACATAAAATCCTCTTGCGCCTGAACAATGTCACGCAACGGGTAGGTTTTTGAGACCAAAGGCCTGATCCGACCTGCATTCATCAGCACAACAAGTCGGCCAAAGACTTCGGGAGGCTGATGGGTGCAGCCATGGATTGTGATGTCGCGCAGATAGATGTCTCGCAAATCGGCGCTGACGATGGGGCCAGCGATTGCACCTGACACCGCATAGTGCCCGCCGGGTTTCAGCGCCAGTATGAGATCGGGCCAAGCCGAGCCGCCCACCACATCGATGACGACATCGAACATATCCTTCGGCAGCTGCGCATCCCGTTCAAAGGTTGCCGACGCCCCCTGCGCTTTGACCACATCCGCCTTGGCAGCGCTTGTCACCCCCCAGACCGTCGCTCCTCGTAGCGCCGCGAGCTGGACCGCGGCGAGGCCCACACCGCCTGAAGCCCCTGTAATCAGCACTGTGTGGCCTGCCGACACACCAGCGCGAGTCAGCAGGTTTTCTGCGGTCCCAAACGCGCAGGGAATAGCGGCGATTTCCACGTCTGATAGGGGCGAGGCGGTCACATCATAGAGATCATTGCTATCGACCAGACAGTATTGGGCAAACGCTCCGTCGATTTCTGAACCAAGCGCGATAAAACCATGCGGTCTACCCGGCCCCGGGCGTGGCAAGTTGATAGGACAGGTCACGCGTTGGCCGGGCTTGAACGCTGCCCCCGGTCCAATCTCTTCAACAATCCCACACAGATCACCGCCTTGGATGCGGGGAAAGTGCAGCGCACCTCCCCACCCGCCGGCCTCAACCTGCTGATCTACCGCATCCGTCGCTTCTGTAACATCCGACGAGTACCAGCCGATCCGCGTGTTGATGTCGGTGTTGTTGACCCCGGCAGCGGCGACGCGCACCAGAACCTGCCCTGGACCGGGGGTCGGAACGGGGACGTCTTCCCGCCATTCCAACACCTCAGGACCTCCATGGCCAGTCAGATATACGCCTTCCATCTGCCGGGTCATATCAGCGCCTTTCTGTCGTAGGGGTCAGGCCCTCAACCGTTCATTTGCAGGATCCCAGAGCGGCTGATCCTCCTGAACAACAGCACGACATTTCTGTCCGTAGATTTCAACCTCTAGCTCAGTTCCCGGGACAGCCAGATCTGCGCGCACCATGCCCAGCGCGACCGAGGCACCAATGCGATACCCCCACGCACCCGATGTGGTTTCACCCACGATCTCATCACCGCTCCAGATGCAGGACATGTAAGGCGCATCGACCTCACCTGCGTCCACGATCAGAGTGACAAAGGACTTTTTAACGCCTTGCTGTTTTTCGTTCTGAATGGCTGCTTTGCCAACAAAATCCTGCGGTTTATCGAGCTTGACAAAGCGCCCCAAACCACCTTCCAGCAGAGAGTAATCCGTGCTTAGGTCGCCTTTCCACGCGCGATAGCCTTTCTCGATCCGCAGCGAATTCAACGCATACATGCCAAAGGGTTTCGCTCCAGCGGCCAGCACAGCTTCGTAGATGGCGGGCATCGCATCATTTTCAGCATGGATTTCCCAACCCAACTCACCCGCGAAAGATACACGGATCAAGAAGGCATCCTGCCCGGCCACTTTGGCGAATTGGTGGGTCAGCCACCCTTGCTGCAAATCTGCATCGGTGATGCCGGACAATACGTTCCGCGTCATCGGTCCTGTCACGATCAGTGTGTCGCGCTCGGTTGTGGTTTCCCGAACGGTCACACCTTCGGGCACCGAATTGCGGATCAAATCACCATCGTGCCACTGTGCCGTGGCAGCAGTGATTAGGACGAAATTGTTCTCAGCCAGACGGATACAGGACAGCTCGGTCAGAATGCGCCCTCTTTCATCCGAGACATAGATCAGATTCATGCGCCCTGCTTTAGGGATACCTCCGGTACAGAAGCCACGCAGCCAGTCATCCGCCCCCTCGCCTTGTATCCAGAACCGCGAGAAGCCCGGCAGATCCAGCACCCCGCAGTGATCGCGCACGGCTTCGCATTCTTCTTTGACCCGTTGCTCCCAAGGGCCCGAACGTCCCCAGGTATGGGTGGCTTCCAGTGACGTGTCATCGCCGGTTTGCGCAAACCAGTTTGCGCGTTCCCAGCCGTTGTACGCGCCCATGACACCGCCCAATTCCTTGACCTTGGCGTGCACAGGCGAGACCTTCTTGTCGCGTGCGGCAGGCCATTCGTGATGTGGGAAATGCATGGCGTATTCGTTGCCGTAGACCTCCATCCCTTTCTGATTGCAATAATCCTGATCGGTGTAGTCGGTGTAACGACGCGGATCGACCGCCCACATATCCCATTCGGTGTGACCATCGACGATCCATTCGGCCAGAACTTTGCCTGCACCACCACCTTGGGCGATACCGAAAGTGAAGGTATGAGCCTCGAACGCGTTTGTCACACCCGGCATCGGGCCAATCAACGGCAGACCATCTGGCGCATAGGGGATCGGGCCATTGATGACGCGACCAACGCCCGAGGTTGCCATCAGCGGAACCCGTTCCATTGCATCGGTGACGATATCCTCGATCCGGTCCAGATCATCATTCCACAGTTGGAAGCTGAAATCCTCGGGCATCGGGTCATCCTTGGTCATCCAGTGGCCCTTGCAATTGGGCTCATAAGGGCCAAGGTTGAAGCCATTCTTCTCTTGCCGCAGATAGTACGAGATATCGACATCGCGCAGCAGCGGTAGCTTCTTGCCACCGTTTTCTTTCGACCACGCTTCGATTTCAGGAACTTCGTCGGTCAACAGATACTGATGGCTCATGACCATTGCCGGGACGGTTCGGCCGCCAAAGGGTTTGAACCATTCCCCTACGCGCTGCGCATAGTAACCGGCGGCGTTCACCACATAATCGCAGGCAATATCACCCTTTTCGGTATGCACGGTCCATGTGCCGTCGTCCTGCTGTGTCACACCGGTTGCCGGGCAGAATCGGATAATCTTTTGCCCCATATCCCGCGCTCCCTTGGCCAGAGCCTGAGTCAGCTGCGCCGGGTCAATGTCACCATCGGTCGGGTCATACAGAACGCCTTCAATATCATGGGTCTCCAGGAAAGGATAGCGTTCCTTGGCCTCTTCCGGAGTCCACATCTCCATCGGGATGCCTTGATAGCGGCCCATAGACATGGCCCGTTCGAATTCCTGCATCCGCTCCTTGCTGTGCGCCAGACGAATTGACCCGGAAACGTGGTAGTTCATCGGATAGTCGACCTCGTCCGCGAGGCGCGAATACAGTTCGGTCGAATAGCGCTGCATGTTCATGATCGCCCACGAGGTCGAAAACGTCGGAACGTTACCCGCCGCGTGCCATGTCGAGCCTGCGGTCAGTTCGTTCTTTTCCAGCAGAACACAATCCGTCCAGCCCTTCTTGGCCAGATGATACAGCGATGAACAGCCCACAACGCCGCCGCCGATGATGACCACACGGGCCTTGGTTGGAAAATCACTCATGTGTTTGGTTCCCTATTAGTGTGCCCGCTGGGGCAGGTCGTCTTTGATGTCATAGTAATCGCCCTTGTCCGCAACGAAGATGTGCTGGGCGAGTTTCAACCCGGTCGGCTCATCCAATGAGCCCACGGAAATTGCGATCGTGTCCT
Organism: Ruegeria sp. A5; assembly: GCF_056543005.1. Taxonomy (NCBI): domain Bacteria; kingdom Pseudomonadati; phylum Pseudomonadota; class Alphaproteobacteria; order Rhodobacterales; family Roseobacteraceae; genus Ruegeria; species Ruegeria sp. A5. The sequence continues at coordinate 102,671 of NZ_JBQGAV010000008.1, read as the reverse complement.
CGTCATTGTGCTGCCAGAAGAGGAACGAGCCACAAGCGCGGCAAAATCCGCGCTTGGCAATGTCAGAGGCGCGATACCAGCCCAGCGTTTCGCTGGTGGTAAAGCTGAGATTGTCCTGTTGCGTAACGGTCGAGGCCCACAGGTGACCCGACTGTTTGCGACACTGCCCGCAATGGCAGGCATTTGGTGGCGTGAGGTCTCCGTCAACAACAAAAGCGACCGCGCCGCACAGGCAGGAACCGGTATGCATATCCTTACCCCCTCGCTGTCGGCGTCGAACTGGCACCCAGCAAAACGCCATAAATGATGAAACAGGTCGCCATCACGCGGCGTACCCAGATATTAAACACCGCCCCCAACGCAGCCTTGCCCATCAGCGCCCCCAGCGAGGTGAACCCGGTATAGCTGAGCGTCGTGATGACCAGTGCCGTCGGCATGATCACCGCCATCTGCTGCCAGATGGGTACATTCGGCTGCACAAATTGCGAAAACGCCGCAAGGTATCCGGCGACGCTTTTGGGGTTGATCGTGGCAACAGCCAACGCGTGAAAGTAAACATGTCGCGCCGGACGCTCTGACGCCGGAGCGGGTTTCGCTGCGTTCATCCAACCGCGAATGCCCATCCAGATCAGAAACCCGGCCCCGATCAGCTTGGCGACAAAGAAACCTGTTGGCGACGCGGCAATCAACGCTGTGATTCCCACAGCCGAGAGGATCAGGAACACACACGCCTGAGTCAAAATAGCCAAGACACCCAACATAGCCTTGGAGAACGGCAGGCTCATCCCATTTGAGATGCAATTGACCGCATTAGGCCCCGGGGTGGTAACGAACACCACCCAGAACAGGGCGAATATGGTCCAGGCCTCGAAACTCATCAGTACACCGGTGGGGCGATAACCCAGATGGCCACAGCGGGCTCATCAAAGGGGTTGGACCAAGTGTAGGGCTCGTGCTTGATCCGGAAGCTATCGCCGGGGCCGACCTGGAAGCTGCGCGAGCCGATCGTCAGTTCCAGACGGCCTGAAACCATATAGCCGACTTCCTGCGTCGGCCGGTTTGCCGGGGTCTGCATCTGCGAATGCGGCTCAAAGGTCGAATGCACCATCTCGAAATCATCGGTCAGGTCAGGCGAAAGCAGTTCTTCGATCAACCCTTCTTCGCCAGAGCCCATCGGGCGACGGGACCCTGCCCGCACAATATACCCTTGCTCATCCGCCGGCGCAGCGGAATGGGCAAACAGCATCGACATCGGCACACCCAGACATTCGGCAATCTGGCGTAGATCCGAAATCGACGGCTCGGACATGTCACGTTCGACTTGGCTGAGCCAGCCAACGGACCGATCCAATCGGTTGGCGATCTCGGTCAGAGTCAGCCCGCGCGCCTTGCGCAGTGCGCGCAGATCGGCACCGAGGGATGCGCTATGAGGGGCTTGCGAATTCAAGTTGCGCTCCGAGTCTGCGTGAAATTTTCTGTTACTTTTTCACGGTGCCTCGAATCGGTGAAATTTCCAAGCATTTTTTCACTTGGGTCTGCAAATTTAGTTGGCTATGCACGGTCCATGTGGATTGCCGTAATCTATCTTTGGGCCATTAATACCCTGACTTTGATGGCGTTTGGCTGGGATAAGCTGCGCGCGCGCCGTAGAAGGCGACGCATCCCCGAGCGGCGCTTGTTATGGTTGGCGGCACTAGGTGGCAGCTTGGCCGCGCTACTGGGGCGCTGGATCTTCGGGCACAAGACCCGCAAGCGCGGTTTCTCGGCTTGGCTATACACGATCACAGCGTTTCAGGCCGGGCTTTGCTATCTGATTATGTCCCGAGATCTTGGCGCATTTTTGCGATAGCTCGGAACCCTCTAACGCGCAAATACATCCGTTAGAATAGCACCAAGTGCGGTCGCATCATCTTTGGTAAACGCGTCGGGCTGGTCGCTGTCGATATCAAAGACAGCGATCACGTTACCATTCGCATCCCGCACTGGTAGAACCAACTCGGACCGAGTGGATGACGCACAAGCGATATGGCCGGGGAAAGCATCTACATCCGAAACCAATTGCACTTGCCCTGTACGGGCAGCCGCACCACACACACCGCGTTCGAAAGGGATCACAAGGCAGCCATGCCCCCCCTGATAAGGCCCGATCTTTAGCACCTCGGGCTCAGTTACGCGGTAAAATCCCGTCCAGTCGAATCGGTCGTCCGAGTGATGCACTTCGCATGCCACCGTAGCCATCAGTGCAACCTCGTCGGTTTCACTGTCGGTCAAGGCGGCTATGGTTTTGGAGAGTGTGTCGTAGTCGGCTTTCATGTTGGTAGACCTTGCATCCGGGGAACTGCGGGCGCTGCCGCCAATTCCCCGAGTATTTGCAAAAAGGCAAAGCGTCAAATGCGTTCTATTGCAATGGCCGTCCCTTCTCCGCCGCCAATGCAGATTGCAGCGACACCGCGCTTGAGATTTCGCTTTTCTAGCGCATTGAGCAGCGTGACCATGATCCGGGCCCCCGAGGCACCTATCGGGTGGCCAAGCGCACATGCGCCGCCATTCACATTCACGATCTCACGGGACAAGCCCATTTCGTGCATGAAAGCCATGGGTACAACGGCGAAGGCTTCGTTAACCTCCCACAGATCGACATCCTCTTTTTTCCAACCGATATGGCCCAACAATTTCTGCGCCGCCGGAACCGGAGCAGTTGTGAACAACCCCGGTGCCTGCGCGTGACTGGCGTGGCCAAGAATCCGTGCGCGCACGGTCAGGCCCTGCTGTTCTGCCGCCTCTGCCGAGGCAAGCACAAGGGCGGCTGCGCCATCCGAGATCGAAGAAGAATTGGCTGCCGTTACCGTTCCATCCTTGCGAAAGGCTGGTTTCAGTGTGGGTATCTTCTCGGGCCGCGCCGATTTTGGTTGCTCATCCGCGTCCAGCACAACCTCGCCTTTACGAGTCTGAATCTTGATCTGTGTAATTTCCTGGTCGAACGCATTATTTTCCTGCGCGGACAGCGCGTTGGAGAGCGACCGCAGGGCGTATTCGTCCTGCGCCTCGCGCGTGAACTGATAGGATTCGGCACAGTCCTCGGCAAACGTGCCCATAAGCCGACCTTTGTCATAGGCGTCTTCGAGCCCGTCCAGAAACATGTGATCGACGACCTGCCCATGTCCGATCCGGGCGCCACCGCGCATCTTGGGCAGCAGATAGGGCGCGTTGGTCATGCTCTCCATCCCGCCAGCGACCATGGTCTGAGTATGGCCCAAAGCGATCTGATCAAACGCGATCATTGCGGCCTTCATGCCTGAACCGCACATTTTGTTGAGCGTTGTGGCAGGTACATCTTCTCCCAGACCGGCGGCAAACCCAGCCTGACGCGCCGGGGCCTGTCCCTGGCCGGCAGGCAAGACGCAGCCCATCAGCAACTCATCCACGGCCCGAATGCCTGCACCCTCCAGCGCTGCGCGGATAGCAGCACCGCCCAGATCAGCAGCGGCGACGCCGTCAAACATGCCCTGAAAGCCGCCCATTGGTGTACGCGCGGCACCTGCTATCACAACCTCGTTCATCCGAAATCTCCTTGAACTTTCCAGCCTATGGATACCGAATGGTAAGAATTACCGTCTAGCGTATTTCTACTATCATTTTGCATTGCCAAAGGCGGACGAACATGGGGCTCAGCAGCGAGATCACCGGCGAGACACAGATAATATCCGTTCATTGTGATCGAATTGATGCCGCAATGGCGATTCAATTCAAGGAAGATATGCGCGCGGAAACCCAAACCCATGCCAAACGGGTGGTGTTGGATTTGTCTTCTGTTGAATTCATCGATTCCAGCGGTCTGGGCGCCATTGTCGCCTCGATGAAACAATTGGAAAAAGGGCGCAGATTGGATCTGGCCGGCTTGCGCCCGATCGTTGAAAAAGTGTTCCGCCTGACCCGCATGGACACCGTGTTCAGACTGTTCAAATCGCTGGATGAGGCGATCGGCGCTGGTGCAGACTGACGATCGGCAGAGGTGGAACAGCGTGTGCTCGAATTGCAAACAAAACTGCCTGGAGGTGAGCTTTCCCGCGACACAAGTGCAGGCCAGCGCAGGGATCGCGGCGTTAAGCGCACGGCTGGCGGCGCAGGGATTGCCGGAAAGCAAAGCAGATGACGTAAGAATCGCGCTGACGGAAGCGATCAACAACGTGGTCGAACATGCCTATGCCGGGGTGGCCGCCGCTGACGTTCAAATCGATTGCTCATTATGTGCAATGAAGCTGGTGATTCAGATCACCGATACCGGCGACCCGATGCCTGAATTGCGGATACCGAGCGGCACTCCACCATCTGTCGACACTGCTTTGCAGGACCTGCCCGAGGGCGGCTTTGGCTGGCACCTGATTCATCAACTTGCCAGCGACATACAATATGAACGCAAAAGCGGCGGGAACCTGCTCTGCTTGCGGTTCGACTTTGACGAGATGCCCTAGCAGGCATCAAATGGCCACAATAAGGCCTAGATCGAACCATTGTCGCGCCGCAAACAAAGGTCATAAGTAAGGGGTAGCTCAGATAGCTTCCCTCGGCGCCTAGCGTCACAGCCCCCACCCAGTGAGCGGCGCCGAGGACCTCCTTCCTCTGATAGCATTGGACAATTCCCAGCTGCGGCTTAGTGTCTGCGTGTTTGCAGAAGGAAAGACCCATGCGCGATTTTCACAAGACAGGACGTTCTGAAGTTTTGGCAACCGAAGGGATGTGCGCAACGTCCCATCCGTTGGCCGCCAAAATCGCGCTAGATATTCTGCAGCAGGGCGGCAATGCCATGGACGCAGCCATTGCAGGCGCGGTGCTTCTGGGAATTTGCGAGCCGCAAATGACCGGCTTGGGCGGAGATTGCTTTGTTCTGTACAATCGCGCAGGCGAGCAGACTGTTCGCGCACTAAACGGTTCGGGTCGGGCCGCGGCAGCAGCGGATGCACAGGCATTGCGGGATCGCGGTTTAAATTCGGTTCCCGAGACCAGCCCGGATGCCGTGACAATTCCCGGAGCGGTTGAGGCATTCTGCCGTCTGGCAAAAACCGAAGGTCGGCTGGGCCTGGAAGCAATCCTGCAACCCGCAATCCATTATGCCGAGTCAGGTGTCCCGGTGGCTCCACGCGTTGCCTTTGATTGGATGAACAGCGCGTCCACCCTGCAAGGCGCGGCTCGTGATCATTATCTGATTGACGGCAAACCCTTGCAAACCGGGCAGGTTTTTCGCGCCCCCGGTCAGGCAGAAGTTCTTCGGCGCGTGGCCCAACACGGTCAAAAGGCATTTTATTCTGGTGAGATTGCCGATGACGTGCTTGCGGCCCTGTCCGATCTGGGTGGAGTACAGACTGCGCAGGATTTCGCGGCCGTGCAAAGCGATGAAACTGTGCCCGTCAGCGGAGATTATGGCGGTGTCGAACTGGTCGAGCACCCACCGAACGGCCAAGGCGCGACGGCAATCCTGTTGCTGAATATCTTGAAGCACTTCGATCTGGCCGCAATGGACCCTTGGGGGGCTGAACGTGTGCATATCGAAGCCGAGGCCAGCAAACTGGCCTACGACGCTCGCAATCGTTTCATCGCCGATCCCGACCACAGCACGCGGATGGCTCATTTTCTTGCACCTGAGACAGCCGCCCAACTTGCCGCGCTGATCAATCCGAAACGCGCCATGGCTGCCGCCGCTCCACTGACCGAGTCTGTTCACAAAGACACCGTCTATATCACCGTGGTTGACCGGGATCGCATGGCCGTTTCACTTATTTATTCGATCTACCACGGGTTCGGGTCGGGTATCGCTTCGGAAAAGTTCGGCATTTTGCTGCAGAATCGGGGTGCTGGTTTCAACCTCGAACCCGGTCATCCAAATGAGCTTGCCGGTGGAAAGCGACCAATGCACTCAATCATACCGGGAATGTTGCGCGCCCAAGGCCGCATCGCGATGCCCTTTGGTGTCATGGGAGGTGCCTATCAACCAACCGGACACGCCAGGCTAGTGTCAAATCTCACGGATTTCAACATAGAGCTGCAGGAAGCTATAGATGCGCCTCGGGCATTTGCAGTTGGGGGCGTTCTGAAAGTTGAGCGCGGCTATTCCGATGCCGTTTTGCAACAATTGTCCGATATGGGGCACACTGTCCAAATACCGGAAACACCTCTGGGTGGCGCGCAAGCCATTCGAATCTGTTCAAACGGAGTTCTGGAAGGTGCTAGCGATCCCCGTAAAGATGGTTGCGCATTAGGCTACTGACACACGCCAATATGACGGACACATTCAGTTCAACTGAAAGTGCAGCGGATAAGATCCATCCTGAAACGGGCCGAACATGTTGGGGATATCTGGATGGTCTACCGGCTCACCCGATTGATCCTCAACCAGATTTTGTTCTGAAACATAAGCGACATAGAAGGATTGATCATTCTCAGCCAGCAAATGATAGAACGGCTGATCCTTCAGCGGGCGACTGTCTTCAGGAATGGCCTGATACCATTCCTCCGAGTTCGAGAATTTCGGATCGACATCAAAAATAACCCCTCGAAAAGGGTGTCTACGGTGTCGAACCACCTGTCCCAGGCGGTACTTGGCTTGTGTCTTTAGCATTGTTTCGGCCCCCAAAGCATTTAGTACATCTTTTCGGGCAGAAAAGCCAACCAATGAGCTGAAATTCGGGGAAACAGTCTGTGAACCTACTCCTAACAGTGTTCGAAATCGTTGCCCCGGTGTTCCTTCTGGCCGGGATCGGATTTGCATGGGTCAAGCTCGGGTTCGAGTATCGGCTGCAATTTGTCACGCGGTTTGCGGTGACGCTTGCAGTGCCCAGCCTGATCTTCGTAGCTTTGATGCAAACCGACATTCCTGGCAGTGAATTGACCGTTTTCACGCTCGCTGCGATTGCATCACATGTTGCTTTGGCGGTGGTTTTCTGGGTCTTTGTACGTGCCTCAGGGCTTGAGCAGCGGACCTATCTGTCACCTCTTATCTTCGGTAACACTGGGAATCTGGGCCTGCCTTTGTGCATCTTTGCGTTTGGGCAGGCTGGGTTGGGTTTCGCGGTGATCTTTTTGGCCGTAACCGCTCTGTTTTCTTTTACCTACGGTATCTATCTGGTCGCGGGGCGCGGCGCCTTTGGCAAGGTTCTGCGCGAGCCGATGGTCTGGGCCACGCTGCTGGGGGCATTGTTTCTGTGGCGTGGATGGCAGACGCCACTGTTTCTAACCAACACGCTGGAACTGTTGGGCCAGATGGCGGTGCCTATGATGCTGATCACCCTTGGGGTCGCGATTGCACGCCTGACAACACAGAAGCTGCAACAGGCTATATGGTTGTCCTTGCTGAAACTCGCGGTGTGCTTCGGGTTGGGCTGGGTTCTTGCCATCAGTTTTGAACTGGGCCCTGTGGCTTTCGGAGTTTTAGTTTTGCAGATGTGTACCCCAGTCGCTGTCACCTCATACCTGCTGGCAGAGCGGTTTGAGGCGGATTCAGATGCGGTTGCAGGCATGGTCATGGTCTCGACCGTGCTATCGGTTGCCGCACTGCCTATAATTCTCGCTATTATTCTGTAACGATTGTGATTTCCTCAGAGCTCAATCTGCGCTAGAATAAAGAAAAAAAGGCACGAGGCACATGAGCAGATTTCTTTTCGTACTCTTCGGGGTGCTGCTTTTGGCATCCTGTGGTGGTGGGTCCAAACAGCCACCGAGCAGACTGAATGACGCGTGCAGCATTGCGCGCGAAAAACCCGATTATATCAAGGCCTTCAAAAGCACCGAACGCAAATGGGGTGTCCCCGTTCACGTTCAGATGGCCACGATTTACCAAGAAAGCCGTTATCGCGCAGATGCGCGCACACCGCACAAATACGTGCTGGGCGTCATCCCGATGGGTCGCCAAAGCAGTGCTTACGGCTATGGTCAGGCACTTGATGGCACGTGGGAGCAGTATCAACGCGAAACCGGCAAACGCCGCGCCAAGCGGGATCGCATCCGTGATGCGTCGGATTTCATTGGCTGGTACATGAACAAAAGCTATGAGCGGAACGGGATTCATCCCACCGACGCGCGTAACCAATACCTGGCCTATCACGAAGGGCAAACCGGCTACGCGCGCGGCAGCTACAACAGCAAATCTTGGCTGTTGAACGTTGCGAATGATGTAGACGCCCGAGCGCAACTGTATCAGGCGCAGCTGGCGAACTGCCGTTACTAAACAAACCCTGTCAGGTCAGCGATCGTCTGACCTGATACGGGTTTTGCTTGAAAACACGCTGGAATCGAGGTTTCCGCCTTCAGTCAACGGCCCCAGCAGTACGGTCGTTTGACTTCCAGCGTTGTCGTGGATCACCCATTTGCGCAGCTCAACCGGATTGGATGTAAACATTAACTCGATCCGCCCGCTTTCCGGGTTCTTGGGGTCCTGAGCCGTCACAACCGTGGCGGTCCCGTCAAAATCGTGCCCAACAACCATATTGGCTTGCCCCAGATTGACATTCCGCGCCAACACCAGTGACAGCGGTGTGCGTTTCAGCGGGTACTGTTCGGGCGGCTGATTGGATTTCGGGTCAAAGATCTGCACCGTCCCTGACCGCGCCAAAACTACCGCGCTGTTGGGCGGATCATATTCGAACCGCATTTTTCCGGGCCGCTCGAGCCACAGCTTACCGGTGCTAAGCGATCCGTCATCATTCACCTGCGTGAATGTGGTCTGAACCGTCTTCATCTGGTTCAGGTAGTTAGAGATTTGCGACAGTGGCAGCTTTTCAGCCGCCCACGCGGCGGGCGCAGCCAGTGTCAGAGCAAGGGCAAAAGCAATCTGTTTCATAGGACCCAGATAGGCGTTCTGCCCTTGTTATTAAATATCTTACTGCTCGGGGACGAGGATTTCGCGTTTTCCAACGTGATTTGCCCCGGAAACAACGCCTTCGTCCTCCATCTGCTCAACAAGCCGCGCAGCTTTGTTGTAGCCAATGGCAAGTTTTCGCTGAATGTAGGACGTCGAGCATTTGCGATCTTTGATCACAATCGCCACTGCCTGATCGTAAAGGGCGTCTTCTCCGTTCGTGTTGCCACCCGTGTTCAGGCCCAGAACAGCGTCGATATTGTCAGCCTTTTCCTCAGCCGGGCCATCGACCACGCCACTCATGTAGGCCGGCGGACCGAACTGTTTCAGGTGGTTGACGATTTCTTCGACCTCTTCATCCGAGACAAACGGACCGTGGCAACGGGTGATCTTCGCCCCGCCCGCCATATACAGCATGTCGCCCTGCCCAAGCAGTTGCTCGGCACCCATCTCGCCCAGGATCGTGCGGCTGTCGACTTTCGAGGTCACTTGGAACGAAATCCGCGTTGGGAAGTTCGCCTTGATCGTCCCGGTGATCACGTCAACAGAAGGGCGCTGAGTGGCCATGATCAAGTGAATGCCCGAAGCCCGCGCCATCTGTGCCAGACGTTGGATGCAGGCTTCGATTTCCTTGCCCGCGACCATCATCAGGTCGGCCATTTCGTCGACGATCACAACGATATAAGGCATTGCTTCGGGCGCGAATTCTTCGGTCTCGAACATTGGCTCGCCGGTTTCATCGTCAAAGCCGGTCTGGACCGTGCGGCTGAACATCTCGCCCTTGGACAGCGCATCCTTCACGCGGCCATTGTAGCCCGCGATATTGCGCACGCCCATTTTGGACATTTTGCGATAGCGATCCTCCATCTCGCCCACGACCCATTTCAGGGCCACAACCGCCTTTTTCGGGTCGGTCACAACGGGCGAAAGCAGGTGCGGGATACCATCATAGACCGACAGTTCCAGCATCTTGGGGTCGATCATGATCAGGCGGCACTCATCCGGCGTTAGCTTATAAAGCAGCGACAGGATCATCGTATTGATTGCCACCGACTTACCGGAACCGGTCGTACCAGCGATCAAGAGGTGAGGCATTTTTGCCAAGTTCGCCACCACGGACTCACCGCCGATATCCTTGCCTAACGCCAAGGGCAGCGCATGGTTACCATCGCCGAAATCGCGACTGGCGAGGATTTCGCGCAGCACCACCATCTCACGGTTTTCATTGGGCAGTTCAATGCCAATAACCGAGCGCCCCGGTAGAGTTGAAACCCGCGCGGACAAAGCCGACATTGAGCGCGCGATATCGTCGGCCAAACCGATCACACGGCTGGCTTTTAAACCCGGTGCAGGCTCCAATTCGTACATGGTCACAACCGGACCGGGGCGGACGCTGACGATCTCACCCTTGACGCCGTAGTCATCCAGCACGTTTTCCAGCATCCGCGCATTTTCCTCGAGCGCCTCATCGCTTAGGTGATGGCGTTGGATGCTTGCAGGGTTGGACAGAAGGCCCAGCGGTGGCAGTTCGAAATCAGAATGCCGTTCCTCGAAAGAAAGTGTCGGCTGTGCTTCGGCTTGCGCCCTGCGCGAAGGTGGAGGAGTGCGTCGGACCGGTTGAGCTACGACAGGTTTACGCGGCTCAGCGACAGGAATCTTGACAGCCTGTCTCGCTTGGAGCGCGGGTTCGGAGGCATCATCAAACACGGCCTCATCATCATAGTCCGGTTCGGAAACATAGTCCTGCTGCATCCAATTATCAGCCTCGGAGTCAGCCGCCAGCGTCTCAACATCAGATCCTGCTGTCAGCGGTGGTTCGGGTGGCAAACCTGCAGAGGTCATCGGGGGTTCGGGCGGCAACTCGTCTGCCGCGCCAGAGTTCAAAATCAACGGGTCCGGTCCCCTGCCCCGCCCTTTGGTCAATGGCAAGTTGGGATCGGGTTCGGGCGTTAGCACACCAGCGGCCACTTTACGATTGCGCACAGCGGCGGATATCTTGGACCTGATGCGATCCTCACCCGGCATGTCGTAATACCCTTCGACCGCAACGTTTTCGACCAACTCAGGCTCGGGCATTGGGTCAGGACGACGGATCAGGGAAGGCATTCGAGCCAGAAGGCCTGTCTTGGCGACAGGTTCCTGCGCTTCAATCTCAGGGTCTTCAAAGACCGGATCAGCGTAGGCCAGGTCGTCGTCAAAATCCGCTTGAACCGGAATTGCACGTTCGGCCTTGCGCTCGGCCCATTGGGCCTTCCGGTCCCGTGCTGCCCGCGCTGTCGCCGATGCCCCGCGTCCCAGCGCGTTCATCAACAGATCATAGGCCATGACCAGTCCCAACAGAAACGCCCGGAAGCCATTGCGAACGTCCGCTTTGCCGAAACCCAACACAAATACACCCAGAGCCAGCATACCGACCGCCATCGCCAGCGACATCAGCTTGACCAGGAAATGCGATGAGATCGGCAACAAAGTCAAAATCGCGCCCATCACTGTATCGCCGAATAGACCACCCAAGCCATAGCTGTGCGTCGTCCGCCATTCGGCACCCGGCACCAGAGTCGCTGCATAGACAGCCAGAACGGCGATCCAGATCGGCGCAAAAATCAGGCGGGCAATGGCACGGTCTTCACCTAAATGACCTGCAAATCGAACGCCCCAAGTGATCAGCACCAAGGCGACACCCAAGCTGCCCCAACCCACGATCATAAACAACGGCGCGGCAATCGAGGCCCCAATGCGCCCCATCCAGTTTTGCACGGGCGCATCAGTCGAAACCATCCAGTTTGGATCATCGGGCGTATAGGACCAGATCATCGCTGCAGCGGCCAACCCCAACAGGATCAAAGCGATCCCGATCAGTTCTTTGCTACGCCGTTCAATGGCGGCTTGCGTGTTGCTGTCCAGCAGCGGGTCACGGTTTCGCGCGTTATATGATGCCATTTTGCCCTCGTACCTCACGAATAGATGCAGTCGCGGAGTGTAATCAGCCCGCGCTTCATCTCTGTTTTTGGGGCCACCATCGCGACCCGGATAAATTGCTCGCCCGGGTTTTGCCCCGGATCACCTTGAGAAAGATATGCGCCCGGCAGAACCCGAACACCGGTTTCCTGCCAAAGCTTCAATGCGGTTTCTTCACCGTTTTCGACCGGCAGCCACAGGAAGAACCCGGCCTCGGGCGGCATGTAGCCTTGTACGCCTGCGAAAACCTCATCCGCGACGGCGTATTTCTCCTGATACAGCGCGCGGTTTTCCTGCACATGCGCTTCATCCGCCCAAACCTTGGCGGCGGCGGCCTGCAGCGGGGCGGGCAAAGGGGCACCCGCATAGCTGCGCAACAGTTTGACACGGCTGATTGTTTCAGGTCCACCTGCGATCAGCCCCGACCGCAGCCCGGCCAAGTTCGACCGCTTGGACAGAGAGTTGAACAGCGTGACACGTTCGGGGTCAGCACCCAGTTCCTGCGCAACGGTCAGCGCGCCAACCGGCGCGGCGTCGCGGTAGATTTCGGAATAGCATTCATCGGCAAAGATGCGGAAATCGTACTTTTCAGCCAATTGAATCAGCTCAACCCAGTAATCGCGCGAGGCGACCGCCCCCTGAGGGTTCGCGGGCGAGCAGATATAGGCTACAGCAGTACGGTTCAGAACCTCTTCGGGCAGGCCTGCATAGTCTGGCAAATGGCCAGTGGCAGCGGTTGCCGGCACGAAATATGGCTGCGCACCGACCGAAATCGAGGCAACCATGTAGACCTGATAGAAGGGGTTCGGGCACAGAATGATCGGTTGCTGCCCATTTTTCTGTTCGGGGCAGAGCGCCATTGCAGCGTTATAAAGACCCTCGCGCGTACCGTTCAGTGCCATCACATTGGCATCTGCATCCATCGACACACCATAGCGGCGGTTGATCCAACCCGTGATCGCTGCTCGCAATTCAGGTGAGCCTTCGTTCGGGGGATAGCCCTGAAACCCGGCGGCGTTTTCCATGATCACGTCGGTCACCCAAGATGGGAAATCATGCTTGGGCTCGCCAATGGTCATGTGAACGACTTCACCACCCGGCTGATGATGATCCAACAGGGCGCGTAGACGCGGAAATGCGTATTCCGGTAGGTTCGAAAACCGCTCGGGGAAATTCATGATACTGCCTCAATTTCGGGGTCATTTTGCGCCCCGTTTTATGGCAGATTACAGATCGACCCGGGCTTCGTCCAGACAAAGAGGTGCCGAATCAGGGGATTGTGGCATTCAGGTCAAAGCGCTTTCGGCTGCTGACCCGAGCCGTAACAAGGCCTCTTCCGACCCCGGATAGCCCAACATCATCAGCCCGCAACCGGGTGTTCCCGTGGGCAAAGTCAGTGCCGCAAGCCCCATCAGATTGCCGATCCGGGTGTTGCGGAGAGCCAAGAGATTTTCGGTAACATAGTAGTCATGATCATTCATCAACCGGTCGAGATTGGGCGGTAGGATCGGGGCCGTCGGCGCAAGCACGGCGTCAAAGCCCGCAGTGGCCGCATCCCAAGCCTGTCGACAAGCGGTTAGTTTCGACCAAGCGGCCACGTAATCGGGGCCGGAATAGGCCTTGCCCATTCGGAACCGTTCAAGGATTTCGGGATACATCGCTTCGGGGTTCGCTTCTATCACATCTCGCCACAAGCCGTAGGCTTCGGTTGTATAAAGCACGCCCGACAGGCTCATCGCTTCGTTCAGCTCAGGCACGTCAAGCGGAACGATCTCGGCCCCGGCCTCTTTCAGGCGCGCCAGCGCCTCATCATAGGCCTTAGCGGGTGCTTCGCGCAGATCGTCCTTGGCGACGTTCTGTAAATCAGCAAAGCGGCGACCGATCAATGACGCCCCGCGCAGGTCAGCCGGGGCGGTGCCCTCAAGCGCGGCAAGCATATGTGCGGCGTCCTCAATTGATCGCGCCAGAGGCCCAACGGTATCGAATTTAAGACACAGCGGCACGACGCCCTCAAGGCTAACGCGCCCCGCCGTGGTTTTCAGCCCCACCAGATCGTTCCAGGCCGAGGGAATCCGCACCGATCCACCCGTGTCCGAGCCAACGCCGCCTGCAGCAAGCCCCCAAGCCACCGAAGCTCCTGCACCTGAAGATGAGCCGCCCGGCACTGCGTCTTCGTCATTCACGCATGGAGGCGTAGCCGTCACAGGGTTTAGACCCAAACCCGAGAACGCCAATTCGCTCATATGCGTTTTACCCAGACAGACCGTACCCATCGCGGTCGCGTTCCGCACCACCTGCGCATCGGATTCGGGCACGCGGCCTTCCAACAGGGCCGAACCGGCCTCGGTCCCTACGCCTGCCGTGTCAAACAGGTCTTTCCAGCTGATCGGGACGCCATCCAACAAAGACCGCCGCAGGCCAAGCTTGGCCCGCTCTTGCGCCGCAAGGGCCTCGGCGCGGGCGCGATCGTGGGTCACCCGGGCATAGATCCGATCGCGATGTGGATGGGCGTCAATCGCGCTGAGATAAGTTTCTGTCAGTTCAACCGGATCGATCTGCCCCATTCCGATACCACGGCCCAAATCACATGCCGTCATGGTCAGCCAGTCTTGCATCCGGTCCCCTCCCGAGTAATTCCGTGATCGGACGGTAGCGACAGGACCGCACATGGACAATCCCGAAAGGGCGCGCATATTGCAGCACATGGAACACAGATCCGATATCCTGATCGTTGGTGGTGGCCTGAACGGCCCTGCCCTTGCGCTGGCGCTGGCGCAGACCGGGCATTCAGTCGTGGTTGTTGACGCTCTGGCAGAGAAAGTGCGCAAGAATGCGGCCTTCGACGGGCGCGCTTATGCGCTGGCATTGGCGTCGCAACGTCTGCTCGACGCAATAGGCGTTTGGGAAAAGGTGGAAGAGCACGCCCAGCCGATGCTGGAGATCAAGGTAACGGATGGCCATGCCGGTGCCGGACCTTCCCCGTTCTTCATGCATTTTGATCATGCCGAGATCGAAGAAGGCCCGATGGGCTATATGGTTGAAGATCGCCACCTGCGGCGGGCTTTTCTGGAGGCCATGACCGAACAAGACGGGATTACCGAAATCAGCGGAAAAACGGTCGTGTCTCAGGACATCTCAGCGCTCGGGGCAACGCTGACGCTGGATGACGGGGCCGCCCTATCTGGCAGCCTACTGGTGGGTTGCGATGGCCGCCGCAGCGGGACCGCTATGCGCGCCGGAATCAAGCGAACCGGCTGGGACTATGGCCAGACCGCTCTGGTCTGCGCCATTGAACACGAGCTACCGCATCACGGTATCGCCCATCAGTTCTTCATGCCCCCCGGCCCGTTGGCGATTCTGCCGCTGACCGGGAACCGCAGTTCCATCGTCTGGAGCGAACGCAATGATACGTCCGCGCAGATCAATGCGCTGCCCGAGGCAGATTACCTACAAGTTCTGCGCCCGCGCTTTGGCGATTTCCTGGGGGATATCCGCCTGCAGGGTGACCGGTTCACATACCCGTTGAACCTGACCATCGCCAATTCCTTCATCTCGGACCGGTTGGCTTTGGTCGGAGACGCCGCCCATGGCATGCACCCCATCGCCGGGCAAGGCCTGAACGCAGGTCTGCGTGATGTCGGTGCATTGGCCGAGGTTCTGACCCTTGCGGGACGACGTGGCGAGGATATCGGATCAACGCTTGTGCTGGAGCGCTATCAGGAGTGGCGCCGGTTCGACACCGCCTCGCTTGCGATGGCGACTGATGTGTTCAACAAGCTGTTTTCGAACGACAATCCCCTGCTCCGCATAGGTCGGGATATTGGAATGGGTATCGTCGGATCGCTGCCCGGGCTGCGCCGAGGTTTCGTGCGCGAGGCTGCAGGTCTGACCGGAGACCTGCCGAAACTGCTGCAGGGACACCCGATCTAGTCCAGCTCTCGGGCCTCATCCACTAGCATCACTGGAATACCGTTGCGGATTGGAAAGGCCAGAGCGGCGGCTTTTGACACCAGCTCTTGCCGTTCGGCATCATAGTGCAGCGTCGTGTGGGTCTGCGGACAAATCAACGCCTCAAGCATATGGCGGTCAAAGGCGTGTTCGGTATCGCTCATTGCAGTTTTTCCTCATTCGATCCGCCGCGCATGGCGAATTCAATCAACGTCACCAATGTCTCGCGCCGGGTGCGTAAGCAAGGGGCCTCAAGCAAAGCCTGCTTTTCCTCCGGGTCAAATTCCAGCATCATGGACAGGGAATTGACCAAAAGCTCATCATCGGCATCTTTCATTGTGTCCCAATCGGTGGACAACTGACGGGACGAAAAAAACCGTTCCAACAGCCGCAGGAACCTGTTCCGATCAAAACCATCATCCACCTCGGCCTTGCCGAGATCTCGGTCAAACCCGTCCCAGGACACCGAAACCCGGCGATACGGGGTGAAACTGTCCAACTCTGATTTGACCCTGAACCGAGAGATTCCCGTCAGCGTAATCAGATACCTGCCATCTTCGGTCTCGGAAAACTGGGTGACCCGTCCAGCGCAGCCGATCTGGTGCAGCTTGGTTTCGTCGCCCTGACAGGTATTCGGTTGCACCATCCCGATCAGGCGTTCTTGCGTTTTCAGCGCGTCGTCCAGCATCTGTAGGTAGCGCGGCTCAAAAATATGCAGCGGCAGGCGAGACCGTGGCAGCAGCAGCGCTCCGGGCAAAGGGAAAACGGATACCGTTTCCGGCAAATCGGCAGGATGCATCATGTACCCGAGTTTAGTTCTGATCGGGGATTAGGCAAATATCATCGAGCTGAGCTTGCGCCGCCCGTTCAGAACAATCGGGTCATTGGGCTTGAGCGCATCGAAAATTGTGAAGAGCTGCGCCTTTGCCGCCCCATCATTCCACTCGCGATCGCGGCGGAACAATTCCAACAGTTGAGCCACTGCCTCTTCGACATCGCCATTGGCATGCAGGGCCTGCGCCAGATCGAAACGGGCTTGATGGTTGTCTGGCTCGGCCTCAACTGTTGCAGTCAACTCACCTACCGGACCAGCATCTGCAGCCTGCTTGGCCAATTCCAGTTGCGCATGGGCCGCTTCAACCTCGGGTGAAGTGGAAATCTCGGCAGGAGCGCCATTGAGGATCGCCTCAGCCTGATCCAGATCCCCCGATGCGATATGCGCGCGCACCAACCCGCCATAAGCGGCAGCGTGATTGGGGTCTTCACCCAGTATGGCGGCAAAAGTCTGTGCCGCGTCTACAGCGGCCCCCTCGGTCAACATTTCTTCGGCAGCTTGCACAGCATCATCTAGTTGACCACCCGGGCTTTCACCGCCCGCGGCTTCGATCACACGATCTATGAAGGCCTTGATCTCGGACCCTGGCAAAGCGCCCTGAAACCCGTCGATCGGTTGGCCTTTGTGAAATACATAGACCATCGGAATCGACTGGATGCGCAGTTGTCCTGCAATCATCTGCGCTTCGTCCACGTTGATCTTGACCATCTTGACCGCACCCTTGGCAGCGGTCACGGCCTCTTCCAACGCCGGGCCCAGCGTTTTGCAGGGGCCGCACCAAGGCGCCCAGAAGTCAACGATGATCGGCGTCTCTTGTGAGGCTTCGACCACATCGGCCATGAAGGTGGCCTCGGTCCCGTCTTTAATCAGATCAGTGGCTTGGGGGCTGCCTGCGCCGTTCAGAAGGTCCATGGCTTATACTCTCTGGTTCGAACTTGCGCCCTATATGCAGTCCAATGCGGCAGAAACCAAGGGGAGAGTTCGGCGAATTTGCTTCGGTCAGACGTCAAACGTGGCAAATACCGGGGCATGATCACTGGGTTTTTCCCATCCGCGCGCGTCGCGCAGAATGCGGCTGGAATGACCCGCGTTCGAGATATCGGGCGTAGCCCAGACATGATCCAGCCTGCGTCCCTTGTCGGCGGCATCCCAATCTCGTGCCCGATAAGACCACCAGCTGTATAGCTGGCCCTCGGGAATATCCTGCCGGGTGATATCGACCCAGCCACCTGCATCCTGAGTCTCGGCCAGCGTTTCAACCTCGATCGGCGTATGTGAAACCACCTTCAGCAACTGCTTGTGCGACCAGACATCATCTTCGCGGGGCGCAATATTCAGATCGCCTACCAGAATGGACTTTTTCGGCTTTTCCGCACGGAACCAATCGCGCATGTCAGCGAGGTAATCCAGCTTTTGGCCAAACTTCTCGTTCACTTCGCGATCCGGCACGTCGCCCCCAGCGGGGACATAGAAATTATGAATGGTCACGCCATTCTCCAACCGCCCCGCAATGTGTCGCGCATGACCCAGACCCGCGAAATCCTTATCCCCTACTTCCTTAAGCGGAAGGCGCGACAGTATGGCGACGCCGTTATACCCCTTCTGGCCCCGCGCAATCATATGCGTATAGCCCAGCTCGGCGAACCCTTCGGTCGGGATTTTGTCGACCGGCGATTTGCATTCCTGTAGACACAGCACATCCGGTGCCTCTTCCTGCAGCAATTTCAGAACGATAGGCTCGCGCAGGCGGACCGAATTGATGTTCCATGTGGCAAGGGTGAAGGGCATATCCGGGGGTTCCTTTGTCGAAGTTGCCGCAGGTTAGCGCGGCGCCAAGCGAGGTGCCATCGAAAAACAAAGCAATGTTGCCTGACCCGGCGGTTACGGAAACTTGCAAAGTTTCCGGTCCGATTTCATTGAATGAAATCGGATGCCCGGTGCCGATATCGCCCTGCACGATACAGTTGCACCCTACGAAAAAAGCCGGGCCATCAGGCCCGGCAGTCCAACAGGGAGGTGCATGTCATAACCCGGACATGCGCGGGTTGGGAGTAATCTAAAGATGCCTACAGAGTATCACTTTGATCCAAGTCAATCCACCATTAGTCAAGCAACAAGGCGATATCCGCCCGATTCTGTGACCAAAAGGCGTGCATTCGACGGGTCGGGTTCAATCTTCTGACGCAGACGATAGATATGGGTTTCAAGGGTGTGTGTTGTAACGCCCGCGTTGTAACCCCAGACTTCGTGCAACAAAACATCACGTGCAACGACGCCGTCAGTTGATCGATAGAGGAACTTGAGAATGTTGGTCTCTTTCTCGGTCAGGCGGATCTTGCGATCATCTTCGGTCATCAGCATCTTCATGGCCGGTTTGAAGGTGTAGGGCCCCAGAACAAAGACCGCATCCTCGGATTGTTCATGCTGGCGCAGTTGGGCCCGAATCCGGGCCAGAAGAACCGGAAATTTAAAAGGCTTGCTGACATAATCATTAGCGCCAGCATCAAGGCCCAGGATCGTGTCAGCATCGCTGTCGTGCCCAGTCAGCATCAGCACCGGGCTTTTGACGCCCTGCTTGCGCATCAGGCGACACAGCTCACGGCCATCGGTATCCGGCAGGCCGACATCCAGAATCACCAGATCGTATATTGCTTCGCGCGCGCGTTCCATTGCCGACGCGCCATCGGACGCCTCGAACACGTCAAAGTCTTCGGTCATGACAAGTTGCTCGCTGAGCGCTTCGCGCAGGTCTTCGTCGTCATCCACCAGCAGGATTTTCTTGAGCTGAGCCATGTACGGTCCTCCTAAGCCTTTTCCATCACTTGCGTATGAAGAATGCAATCAGCAAGATTTACTGCAGTCGTCTCACGCCCTCGTGTCTGACGCCGAGGAAATGTTTCACATTTTCCAGTGATCGGGGTAGGACAGGGTCTGATCGTTTCAAGGTAAACTGCATGAGTCTCACTCCCGACATCACCGAATTGCTGGCACGGGCGCGGGCTGACCTGCGTATGGGTGTTCCCGTTGTTCTGACCGACGAACTGGGATTTGGAGTACTCGCATTCGCCACCGAGACCCTGAGCCCGCAAAGGTTGGCCGATTTGCGCGGCTTGGGCGGGGACCCCGTTGTCGCCATAACGGTTCGGCGCGCTGAAACACTTAAAGCGCGCGCATATGACGGCGATCTTGCTCGCGTCATGATCCCGGCGGATGCTGGGCTGAGCTGGGTGCAGGCGGTGGCCGACCCGTCCGATGATCTAAACGCCCCGATGAAGGGCCCGCTGATGACCGAACGGCAAGGCAGCGCAAATCTGCACCGGATCGCTATTGCGTTGGCCAAGTCGGCGCACTTGCTTCCGGCCGCCGTCGTCGCCCCTATTCAAGACGGGCGCGAATTTGCGGCAGATCATGGTCTGACCTGCATTGACCATGCCCGGGCCGCGCCACATCTGACAGATCGCAGTGCTCTGCACCCTGTCGTCGCCGCACGCCTGCCGATGGAAGTGTCGGAGGCCGGGCGCCTGCATGTATTCCGCCCCGAAGATGGTGGAGAGGAACACTATGCGGTTGAAATCGGTCGCCCCGACCGCGACAAGCCCGTCCTCGCGCGGCTGCATTCGGCCTGTTTCACTGGCGATCTCATGGGCAGCCTGAAATGTGACTGTGGCCCGCAACTGCGCGGGGCCTTGGCCCAGATGGGGGACGAGGGTGCGGGTGTCCTGCTCTATCTGAATCAGGAAGGGCGTGGGATCGGGCTCGCCAACAAAATGCGCGCCTATTTTCTTCAGGATCAGGGATTTGACACAGTCGAGGCCAATCACCGGCTTGGATTCGAAGACGATGAACGGGATTTCAGGCTCGGCTCGGATATCCTGAAATCGCTGGGCTTCAATTCGGTCCGTCTGCTGACCAACAACCCTGCAAAAATCGCGATGATGGAACGCACAGGTATCGCCGTCACCGAACGGGTTCCGTTGAAAGTAGGTGAAACAGATTTCAACCGCGCGTATCTGGCGACCAAAGCGGCAAAGTCAGGCCACCTGCTGTGACACCAAGCGATCTGGTTCTTACACCACGTGGCATTCGGTTTCTCGGGCACCTGTTCCCCTGCGCTATAGGCAAAGGGGGCTTGAGCCCAACCAAGCAGGAAGGTGACGGAACAACACCAACAGGTGTGCATCACATTGTGGGTATGCTCTATCGCGCAGACCGAATGCCACGGCCGGCGCATTGGGCACGACCGATCGGACCGCGCGATTTATGGTCAGACGACGTAGAGGACGATGCGTATAACCATTTGGTGCGGGCGCCTCATGATTTCAGTCACGAAAAACTGCGTCGCCCAGATCCGCTTTATGACCTGATCTTGATAACCGATTGGAACTATCCCAATTCAGAACCCAGCCGGGGATCGGCCATCTTCCTGCATCAATGGCGACGCCCACGGTTTCCGACCGAAGGCTGCATCGCATTCAGGCGCGACCACCTACGTTGGATTGCCCAAAAAATCACGCCGGGCACACGGCTGATCATCCCTGAGGCTTAACCCGCGCCCCGAATATGGCAGACCCAATACGGACGTGTGTGGCACCCAAGGCGATTGCCGATTCAAAATCACTGCTCATTCCCATCGACAAACCCTCCAGCCCATTCCGCTCTGCGATTTTTGCTAATAGCGCGAAGTGCAGCGCGGGCTCCTCTTCAACCGGTGGAATGCACATCAAACCTCGGACGGGCAGGTCCATGCCGCGGCATTCTGCAATGAACGCATCAGCATCTTGTGGAAGAGTACCGGCTTTCTGATCCTCTTCGCCTGTGTTGATCTGTATAAAAAGATCAGGGCACTTACCCATCTCTTGCGCCAATCGCGCCAATATTTTGGCGAGCTTTGGTCGATCAACTGAATGGATGGCATTGCAAAGCTCAATCGCCTGCCGTGCCTTGTTTGTTTGCAATGGACCGATCAGATGCAGATCGATGTCCGGAAAACTCTCGCGAAATGCAGGCCATTTGCCAGCGGCTTCCTGCACACGGTTTTCTCCGAAACACCGGTGGCCCTGCTTCAATACGGCTTCGACCCGGTCGTTAGGTTGCACCTTGGAAACCGCGATTAATTGCACCGAGCCTTCGGCGCGTCCTGCCGCAGATTCAGCTTTGGCTATTCGATCGGTGATTTCTTGCAGCGACATGGGTTCCTCATTCTGCGTTTGCAGCAGCAAAACACCATGTTGCGGCAAAAGAAAAGGGCAGGTCCGAAGACCTGCCCTTGAACCTTGTGGTTCAGATCAACTTAGAAGTTGAACTGAGCACCAAAGTCGGCACGCAGCTGGCTGTCGCCGTCGCCACGCTTCTGGTTGCCGATACCACCGCGCAGCGATGCACCGCCACCCAGGTCGTAGATGGCACCGATGCCGTACTGCTGCAGATCGTCGTCTGCCGAACCGTCACCGTAAGCGAAGGTCAGAGTGGTTGCCGCGCCCAGGTTGTAGGCTGCCGACAGACCGTATGCGGTGCCGTTGCGGTCATCGTTTGCAACGTCATCGTCTGCGACGAACAGAGTACCGGAGAAGTCACCGAATTCTGCACCCAGGGTCAGAACGGTCAGGCTCTGCTTGTCGGCGTCGCCCAGACCGCTGGTCTGACCGTAGGCCAGAGCGGCAGTTACGTTACCGAAGGTGTAGGTCGCGCTGATGTCCCAGCGGTCTGCATCATCAGTGTCCGCACCCGCAACAGCTTCGTCAGCAAATGTGCGCTGGTCATACGACGCGCCAAAGGCGAAGTCGCCAACTGCGTACTGGAAGAACACAGCGTTTGCGCCCGAACCGGTCGACGAGTACGCCAGGAAGTCATAGTCGACGCCCGAGTACTGACCAATGAAGCTTTCCAGGCCAGGCTCGTTACCGTAGTAGTTTGCCAAGTTGTCGAACGAACCGGCTACGTTACCGGCGTCAACACGCAGACCACCGAAGATGACCGAGAAGCGTGCGCCGTTCAGGCCAGCGGAGTTTGCTTCGCCGTTGCCGGCATCTTCGTCTGCCTGCAGACGAACACGGCCTTCAAAGCGAACGCCACCGTCAGTTTCAACGATTCCGTCGATGTTCAGACGGAAGCGCGAGACCAGGATGGTTTCGTCGGTTTCTACGCCGGTCGCTTCACCACCACCAATTGCGTCAACGGTACCTGTACGGTCTTCCAGGTATCCCAGACCAAAGCGGCCGTAACCGCTGAACTTTACTTCGGCCGCTGCAACACTTGCGGTTGCAATCAGTGCGGTCGTTGCGAAGAGAACTTTTTTCATCTTGTTTCCCTCGGTTTCAAAGATTTTCTACTCGACACATGCAAAGCACGCGTCTCAGCACGGACACCGTTTCGCTTTTTTTGCCCCCGTTGCGCAAGCTTGGCATAAACGCAAAGACGTCATTCGGCCCAAATTGGTGCAAGGATGCCACAGTCGAATTCAACGGATCGTGCGGTTCGCGCGAGTCGATCATAAAAGAATAGGGTTGTTGCTGTACGGGTCCTTGTCTAGGAGTATCACTCGACAGAGCAAAACAAGTGACACGGGACCTTCCAACGATGCGCCGTATTACGATTCCAGGTTTGATCATGGTAACGGCTGCCTTATCAGCCTGCGGAGGGCCACCGCCTGGCGATGCAAGTGTGTTGACCGCTGATGGCAGCTCGACAGAGGAACGCGAACTGAATGACCCGAATCGTTCGACGATCTGGGACGTATTCGGCCCGAACACCTCAGAGCAGGTCACTCAGGTAAATCGCTATCTGTGGGCCGCATCGCTGGATGTACTGAATTTCTTGCCGATCCAAGAGGTCGATCCGTTTACCGGAGTGATCGTAACGGGTTATGGCACACCGCCCGGCGGCGGGCGTTCCTATCGCGCGACAGTTCACATCAGTGATCCCGCTTTGGAAGCGCGTTCTTTGTCCGTAGCTCTTCAGACCAGTGGCGGTTCTCCGGTCAGCGCTGCAACGTCGCGCGCCGTCGAAGATGCGATCCTGTCTCGCGCGCGTCAGCTACGCATTGCGGACAACAAGTTCTAGAAACCCGACAAAAATCACACTATTACCACGCCGGGTTCCTACCCGGCGTTTTCATTCACGAAGGACCGCATGATGTCGCGCTACTCGGCCAACGAAATCGAAGCAAAATGGCAGGAGGCCTGGGACAAGGCCGGAATCTTCACCGCCAATCACAAGGCGAACAAGCCGAAATACTATGTGCTTGAGATGTTCCCCTACCCGTCTGGCCGTATCCACATGGGGCATGTACGCAACTACACGATGGGTGATGTGATCGCCCGCCACAAGCTCGCAACCGGTCATAACGTGCTGCACCCGATGGGCTGGGACGCGTTCGGGATGCCTGCGGAAAACGCCGCAATGGCCAGTGGTGGCCACCCCAAAGATTGGACCTACGGCAATATCGCCGACATGCGCGGACAGATGAAGCCGCTGGGCCTGTCGATCGACTGGTCTCGTGAATTCGCCACCTGTGATCCGGAATACTACGGCCAGCAGCAGGCTTTGTTCCTGGATATGCTCGAGGCCGGTCTGGTCTATCGCAAGAACGCCGTGGTGAACTGGGACCCGGTCGATATGACCGTTTTGGCCAATGAACAGGTAGAAAACGGCCGTGGCTGGCGTTCAGGCGCCTTGGTTGAGCGTCGCGAGTTGACTCAGTGGTTTTTCAAGATTTCCGATTATTCCGAGGAACTGCTCGACGCGCTGGATACGCTGGATAACTGGCCCGCCAAGGTACGCCTGATGCAAGAGAACTGGATCGGCAAGTCCCGTGGCCTGCAATTCGGGTTCGAACGCACCGATGGAGGTGAGCCGATCACCGTCTACACGACACGGCCCGATACGCTGATGGGCGCGTCGTTTGTTGGCATCTCGCCCGATCATCCGATTGCCAAGCAGCTTGAGGCAGAAAACCCGAAAGTCGCTGAATTCGTTGCCGAATGCCGCAAGGGCGGCACCACCGAAGAGGCGATCGAAACCGCCGAAAAGCTGGGTTATGACACCGGCATACGTGTAAAACATCCACTCGACCCCAGCTGGGAGCTGCCGGTCTGGATCGCCAACTTTATCCTGATGGACTATGGCACCGGCGCCATCTTTGCCTGCCCAGCTCATGATCAACGCGACCTCGATTTCTGTCGCAAATACGGCCTGCCTGTGGTCGATACATTCTTTGCACTGGATGATGACACTCCAGTCGACAAAATCGCGTTTGTTCCACCGAAAACCGAAAAAGTCCGCTGGGTGAATCATTTTGCGGGTCTCACCGAGGCAACGGGTGACGAGGCCATCAATGCCACCGTTGATTTCGCCGAAAAGGCCGGTTGGGGTGAAGGTGTTACCAAATACCGCCTGCGCGATTGGGGGCTCAGCCGCCAACGCTATTGGGGCTGCCCGATTCCTGTTGTGCATTGTGATCAATGCGGCACGGTCTCCGAGAAGAAAGATAATCTGCCGATCGAGCTGCCTTATGATGATGGCAACGGCAAACCCATAGATTTTTCGATCCCCGGCAACCCGCTGGACCGCCACCCCAGCTGGCGCGACACCCCTTGCCCTTCCTGCGGCGCTCCAGCCAAGCGGGAAACTGACACGATGGACACGTTTGTCGATTCGTCGTGGTACTTCGCCCGTTTCACCGCTCCACGCGCGGAAACGCCCACCGATCTTGCCGAAGCCGAGTATTGGATGAATGTCGACCAATATATCGGTGGGATTGAGCATGCGATTCTGCACCTGCTCTATTCGCGCTTCTTCGCGCGGGCGATGAACATCACTGGTCATTTGCCGAAGAAAGCGATTGAGCCGTTCAACGCGCTGTTCACTCAAGGCATGGTGACTCATGAAATTTATCAAACACGCGACGCCAACGGTCGCCCGGTCTATCACCTGCCCGAAGACGTGACCGACGGCAAGCTGACCGACGGCACCGAGGTTGAAATCATCCCCTCAGCCAAAATGTCCAAGTCGAAAAAGAACGTCGTCGATCCGGTCAGCATCATCTCGGCCTTTGGTGCGGATACTGCGCGCTGGTTTGTTCTATCCGACTCCCCACCTGAGCGCGACGTGGAATGGACCGCGTCGGGCGCCGAAGCCGCGTTCAAACATCTCAGCCGCGTGCACCGCATCGCCGCAGAAATCGCAGAATCGGACTTGCCGGCCACAGCAGATGACGAAACGCTGCTACGTGAGATGCACAAAGCCATTCATGACGTATCGGGCGGGGTCGAATCCTTTGGCTTTAACGCATCTATCGCAAAGCTTTATGCATTCACTAACACGCTTGCCAAATCCAAAGCGGGCTCTGCAGTCAAGCGCGAGGCAGCCAAGACACTAGCGCAGCTGATGTCGCCGATGACGCCACACTTGTCCGAAGAACTTTGGCAGATGCTGGGCGGCGAAGGCCTGGTTGCAACCGCGCCTTGGCCCATCGCGGATGAGACGATGCTGATCGATGACACCATAACCCTGCCGATTCAGATCAACGGCAAGCGTCGGGCCGAGATCAGCGTAGCCAAAGATCTGGATAAAGCAGAGGTTGAAAAAATCGCCCTCAGCACCGAAGCTGTGCAAAAGGCGCTGGATGGCGCTGCACCGAAGAAAGTGATCGTTGTTCCGGGCCGGATCGTTAATGTCGTCGTTTGATCGTAGAACCCTGTTATTGATGCCGCTGGCGCTCGCCGCTTGCGGGTTCGAGCCGGTTTATGCGCCCGGAGGATCAGGCTCGGCCTTGGATGGCAAGGTCGAGGTGTCCGCACCAAATACGGTCGAAAGCTTTCTGCTGGTCCAAAACCTGGAACGTAAATTAGGTCGAAGCGCGACCTCGGGCAACGAATACAAGCTGGATGTCGGGGTATCGACGGTCACCCGCAGGGCCTCGATTACCACAGCGAATGAAACTAATCGCTATACGATCGACGGGAATGCGACTTACGCGCTGAAATCCAATGCGACCGGGCAAATCATCGCCTCGGGCAACGTTACCGAATTTGTCGGTTATTCTGCTGCGGGCTCAACTGTGTCGACGCTGGCCGATGAGCGTGATGCGACCGAGCGGCTGATGGTGATTCTAGCCGATCAGATCGTGAACCGCCTTTACGCCACGCCGGGCCTGTCCACATGAAGTTGAGCCCGCGTGAGGCTGAAGGGTATTTTTCCAAGCCGGACGCGGACAAAGCCGGATTGCTGATCTACGGGGCGGACGCGATGCGCGTTGCGTTGAAGCGTCAACAGGTGCTGGCGGCTTTGCTGGGACCTGGCGCCGAAGAGGAAATGCGCCTGACCCGCATTCCCGGAAGCGATCTACGCAGCGATCCGGCCCTGTTGCTGGACGCGGTCAAGGCTGTCGGATTTTTCCCCGGTCCCCGCGCGGTGTTTGTTGAAGACGCCACCGATGTCGCAGCGCCTGCGATTCTCACAGCCCTTGAAGACTGGGATCATGGCGATGCACAGATCATCGTGACGGCCGGGCAGCTCAAACCCAGCTCGAAAATCCGTAAAGCATTCGAAGCGAACCCTGCCGCATACGCTGTTGGCATCTACGATGACCCGCCCTCGCGTGCCGAGGTGGAGCGCATTCTGGCGCAAGCCGGATTGAAGAATATTCCGCACGATTCGATGTCGGCGCTTAGCGAACTTGCAATGGCGCTCAGCCCTGGTGATTTCACTCAATCAGTTGAGAAACTGTCGCTTTACAAACGCGGTGACGCCGGTGAACTGACGATTGAAGACATTGAAGCCTGTGCGCCGCGGTCGACCGAGGCGGCGCTGGATGATGTATTGAACGTCGTTGCCGAGGGCCGGGCACAGGAAATCGGCCCCCTGATCCGACGCCTGCAGGCGCAGGGCACCAACGGGGTCACCTTGTGTATTGGGGCGACGCGGCATTTCCGAACGCTCTATGCCTGCGCATCCGACCCTGGAGGCGCGGCGCAGGGAATCGGCAAGCTGCGCCCTCCGGTCTATGGCAAACGACGTGACCGGATCCTGAGGCAAGCTCAGGGATGGGGGGCGCCCAAGCTGCAGACCGCTTTAACCGTCCTTACAGATACGGACCTATCCTTGCGCTCGGCAGGTCAAACCGCACCTGCAATGGCACTGGTAGAGCGTGCCATGATCCGTCTGGCGATGCTGGCCCGATCGGGTTAAGGCCTAGCGCGCCAACCACGTTGCCGCCGACTGACCGGCCCAACGTCCCGTCGCCAGACAGGCGGTCAGAAGATAACCACCGGTTGGGGCTTCCCAATCCAGCATCTCGCCCGCGCAAAAAACGCCCGGACATGCAGTCAGCATCAAACCGCTGTCCACGGCACCCGATGCTACCCCGCCAGCGGTCGAAATCGCCTCATCCATCGGACGTAGTCCAGCGTAACGGATGGGCAGGTTTTTCAGCGCACCGATCCATTGCGTTTGCTTCAATGCGCGGCCCTTAGTCATTTCGTGGAACAAAGCGATCTTTTGCGGAGACAGACGCAGACCATTCTTCAACCAATGCGAAAGCGTTGCCTTTGATTTCTTCGCGTCCAATCGCGCCTGCATCCCTTCAACCGTCACATCCGGGACCAGATCAACAAACAGCGGCGCCCCCGTCCGCAGCGCAGGGGTCAGGGCATACATACCGCCACCTTCCAGGCCTTTTGCGGAAATAGTGGCCTCACCACGGCTATCCAGATCGCCCGCCATCCACCGCACCGATTTGAGCGCCGCGCCAAAATGTGGCTGCATATAGGGGCTCCAATCGACTGACAGAGCGGCGTTAGCCGGTGCAAACGGTGTTAGATCAACTCCGCTGTCCGCAAGCCATTGGGCCCAAGCCCCATCCGAACCCAACCGCGCCCAGCTGGCACCCCCTAATGCCAAAACCGTCGCGCCGGGCGAGCAAAACTGCATGCCATCTGGCGTCTCAAAAACCAACGCGCCACCTTGCCATCCCTGCCAGCGCCAGCGTGTCCTGATCTGAACACCGGCCTGATCCAATCTGGCCAGCCAGGCCCGCAGCAAGGGTGAGGCCTTCATGACTTTCGGAAACACCCGCCCGGTGGAGCCCGTGAACATCTCTTGCCCAAGATCACCGGCCCAAGCCTTCACCGCCTGTGCGTCAAACGCTTGTATCATCGGATGCAACCAATCCTTTGCATCCCCGTATGCGCCCATAAGCATGTCAAAAGGCTCATCCTTGGTCAGGTTCAGGCCGGACTTCCCCGCCATCAGGAATTTACGCGCGACAGACGGCATGGCTTCGGCCACTACAACCTCGTGCCCGGCGGCGGCAAGCTGTTCGGCGGCCATTAGCCCCGCTGGCCCTGCTCCGATGACCATGGTTTGCGCCATTGTGTCCCTCTTGCCCTGTACACGCATCAGCGCGAAGTTAGGTCATGGCAAATTCCGATCCGATCTGCCCGCTCTGCAACCGTCCGATCCCCGAAGGTGGTGGAAGCCTGCACCATCTGATCCCAAAGCTTAAGGGAGGCAAGGGCGGGCCCACCGTTTTGTTGCATCAGATATGCCACAAAGAGGTCCACGCGACGTTGACCGAGTCCGAACTGGCGCGCGACTTCCACACTGTCGATGCGCTCCGCACCCACCCGAGGCTTGAGAAGTTCCTGATTTGGGTGCGCAAACGCCCACCGGGGTTTCGCTCAAAAGTGCCGGGCAAACGGCGCAGACGTTGATCAGGCCGGAAGCCAGGGATCACCGAATGCATCCTTTTTCGGGTCGGTCAGCCCTTCAACCTCGATCCCAAGATAATCCGGCACCGGTGCAAACCGAGCATTCGGAATATGCTGGTATTCCAACGTGGTATATGGGCGTTTCCACAGCCATTCGCGATTTTCAACCGCCCAGAGATTGGGGTTGGGAGGCTCCTCTGCGGTGAACGCGTAGAAATGCAGATCGAACCCGTGAGGTTCGACATCCTGCAGAGACAGCAATGACATTCCCATGGATCGGCAGAACGCATCTTCGGCAGCAATATCGCCAGTTCGCAGGGTGATCTGGCCGATACAGGCCTTGGCGAAGGGTGCGTCTGGGCTTGTAGCATCAACCGGTCGGTTGCCCTCGAAATCCTGCTGCAACAGCTCGATGGCAAAACCTTCGAGGTCATTCAGATGGCACATATAGCCGATATCCAGAAACTGCCGCGGCGCGCTGACCAGGATGCCCTTCTGGCGCAGGTGTTCTGCAGCAAGATCAACATCCGGCAGCGTGATCCCGATCTTCCAATACCGTTGCCCCGGGTCATGGCGGTAGCCCCCGCCGCCCGGCATAAGCAACAGATCGGCATCCTGACCCGGATACCCAAGACCACGATTGGCGCCTTCAACCCTGACAGACATGCCAAGCACATCACGATAAAACGCTGCCAACGCATCCGGGTCCGCCACCCGCAATCGGAGCGCGGCCAACCTCATGGGCACAATCCGGCTATGCCCGCAGCAACCGACGGATCTGCGGACAGGCTGTCGGCTACAAGTTCTTGTGCAGTTGGTATCAAATGTTCGGGCTCAACCACCCGATCAACCAGCCCAAAGCTATAAGCTTCTTCTGCAGAAATCTTCTGTCCCGCCATCAGTATGAGTCGGGTTCTGGCCGGACCGATCAACTCTGCCATCCGCTTGGGATCCGAGGGCTGCGGCAAGAATCCCAGCTTCATGACCGGGTAAAAGAACTTGGCCGAGGGCACTGCGATACGCAGGTCACAGGCCAGCACCATACCGTTGGCTCCACCGGCCAAAGTGCCGTTGAGTGCGGCCACCGTCAGACAGGGCAAGGCGGCAATGGCACCCGACAACCTCTCCCAAAGATCGGAGGTCGCAAGGCCCGCCCGCGCTTCTTCAAGATCGGCGCCCGCACTGAAGACCCGGCCCGCCCCCGTCAGGATCAATGCACGTGCCTCGGTCGCCGCCTCTGCGATGCGTACCAATTCGCTAAGCATCGCTGAGGTCAGCGCATTGGCCTTATCCGGATTGTTCAACCTGACGGTCCACAACCCATCATCCTGTGTCAGTTCGATCACGTCAGCCCGACCCTTTTTCGGATGTCTTCGTTGCGCAGCGATATCTCGGTCCCCAAGAACTCATCCGCATCTGCCGAGCACATCCACATCAACGCCCGCGCGGGCCAGTCTGCGGGGATGTGATCGTCCCAATCCAGCTGACTTACTGGATTGATTCCGCTGGCCTTGATCACCCGCTGCATATCTGTGGCCACAGTTCCCGGGGACAGGCCCATTGCGCGAATACCGTGATGCGCCTCTTCCAGATGCAGGCATTCGGTCAGCATCTTGGCCCCGGCTTTTGATGCGCAATAGTGGCTCCAGGCTTCGACCGGGTTCGACGCGGCACCGGACGAGACTGTCAGAACGGTCCCGCCGCCTGCTGCCCGCATGATGGGCAGGACGGCACGCATTCCATAAAAGACACCCTTCAAGTTGATGTCGATTGCTTGGCTCCAGGCCCGGGTGTCGGCATTCGAAAGATGAAAGATCGGATCAATGACGCCCGCGTTCCCGATTAGCACATCCAGCTTGCCGAACCGGTCGATGCAATCGGCAACTGTCTGTTCGACCTGGGAAAAATCGCTGACGTCGCAGGCCAGCGCCATTGCATTTTCACCCAATGCCGCAGCCAGAGCGTCAATCTGATCGCGGCTGCGTGCGACCAAGGCCACATTGGCCCCAGCTGCGGCAAAAACGCGCCCGGCTTCCGCTCCAATGCCTCGGCTTGCCCCTGTGATCAGAACCGTTTTCCCTTGCATATGCATCGTTTAAATCCCTGCATTTGAAATTGTCTTAACTCGTACCCTGCAAATGGGGAATTGGTCCACCCCTTCCCCCTTGACGCTGGCCGCTACAGGCACGACCATGCCGGCAAATTGATCAAGAAGGGTTCTCTTATGACTGTTTTCCTTCGCCGTAGCTGCGGTGCAGCTTTGGCCTATGCTGTTGCAACCAACGGCGCGTTTGCAGATGTTACCGCCAATGATGTCTGGGCCGATTGGCAGGCTTATCTGGGCGGCATGGGCTATGACGTCACTGGCGATCAGAGCGTTTCCGGCAACGTCACCACCATCGCGAACATGACGATGGCCATGGCCATTCCGGACACCGAAGGCACCTTCGACATGGTCATCCCCGAGATGACGTTGACCGAAAATGGCGACGGTACAGTCAATATCGGCTTTCCTGCCAGCTTCCCGATGACAATTTCGGGTGAAGCCGAGGGCGAGACATTTTCGGCTGATCTGATGTACGCTCACGACGCCTTGGAAATGGTCGTTTCGGGTACCCCCGAAAACATGACATATGACTATACGGCGAACAGCCTGACTCTGTCGATGGACTCGATGGAGTTTGATGGCGAAACCGTATCCAGCGACATGTTTGCCTTGAACGTTCAGATGGACGAAATCGCAGGCACATCGCAGATGCAGATCGGCGAGATGCGCGATATCGCGCAGCAGTTCACGGCCAGCAGCCTGTCCTATGATGTGGCCTTCAACGAGCCCGAAAGTGAAGACACGGGCCGGATCAGCGGTAAATTAGATGGTTTGAAATTTGATGGCGATACAATCATCCCACCCGGTATGGATGTCGCCAACATTGAAGACATCTACAAGGCCGGATTTGCCGCTTCAGGTACATTCACGTACGCCGCGGGCAGCACCGAAATGGCAGGCACTGCCGAGGGTGAGCCATTCTCGCTCAGCAGCAGTTCCGAAGGAGGCAGCTTTACCGGCAGCATCGATGCACAACGCCTTGTCTACGATCTTGCGCAGAACAGCACCAAACTAGCCGTCACCACGTCGGATCTGCCTTTTCCAATCGAAATCGCGATGGCAAATGCAGGGCTGAAATTCGAGCTTCCGGTGCAGGCCTCGGAAGAAATCCAGCCATTTGGATTTGGCATGAACCTGACGGATTTCACCATGTCCGACGTGTTGTGGAGCATGTTCGACCCTGCTAGTGCGCTGCCGCGCGATCCGGCGACCATCGCGTTGGATGCAACCGGCACCGCCAAAGTTCTGGTCGATTTCATGGACCCGGAAGCCGTCGAAGAGCTTGAGACATCTGATATCGTTCCGGGCGAGCTGCATTCGCTGAAGATCAACAAGCTTCTCGTATCATTAGTCGGAGCCCAATTGAGCGGTGATGGCGACTTTGCGTTCGACAACTCCAACACGGAAGAGTTTGATGGCCTGCCTGCCCCGTCGGGTGTCGCCAACTTGAAACTTGTTGGGGCCAACGCTCTGCTGGACAAGCTGATCGGCATGGGCTTTGTGTCGGAAAACGACGCGCTGGGCGCGCGTATGATGATGGGTCTGATGGCTGTTCCGGGCGAAGAACCGGACACGTTGAACTCGAAAATCGAGTTTACCGAGGATGGACAGATCCTGGCGAACGGTCAGCGTATCAAGTGACAAACAAATCGGGAAAGGCCGCTGTGCTGGCCTTTCCCGCCCGAGGCACATAAAGCCAGTGGGCTGCAGGCCTTGCGGGACAGACTATCCGAGGCTAGGTCCAGAACAACAAGACCGGAGGCCTCATGACGCGAACACCTCAAACAATCAGTGAAGAGCTGCTGAATGCAGCCCGCAAGGCAGGCGCCGAGGCAGCGGATGCCATAGTAATTGATGGCTCATCCGTTTCTGTGGAAGTACGTAGTGGCGCATTGGAACATGCCGAACGCTCGGAGGCGACCGATCTAGGGCTGCGGGTCTTCCTTGGCAAACAGCAGGCAATCGTATCCAGTTCGGATAGTCGCCCCGATACGCTTACCGCGATGGCCGAGCGCGCCGTGGCCATGGCACGGGAAGCGCCCGAAGATCCGTTCACCGGCTTGGCCGCGCCTGACCAATTGGTCGCCGACTGTAATTTCGACGCGCTGGAGCTGTTTGACCCAGCCCCTGAACCCAGCGCTGAAGCTCTGATGCAGGATGCGCTGGCGGCAGAGGCAGCAGCGCTGGACGTTGCGGGAGTCTCACAGGTGTCCGACGCTGCGGCCGCCTATGGTACCCACCGGGTCCATCTTGCCGCAACAAACGGCTTTTCGGATGGCTACATGCGCAGCAGCCGTTCAACCTCATGCGTCGCCATTTCCGGCGAAGGGACGGGAATGGAGCGTGACTATGACGGTGACAGCCGGACTTTTCAGTCTGACCTGCGCAGCCCCGCCGAGATTGGTCGCACGGCTGGTGAACGTGCGGTTCAGATCGTGGGAGCACGCAAGCCCCAGACCGGCAGTTTTCCGGTGGTGTTCGACGAACGGATTTCATCATCCCTGATCGGCCATCTGCTGGCCGCCAGCAATGGCGCGGCGATAGCCCGCGGGGCCTCGTGGCTGAAGGAAAGCCTTGGGCAACAGGTTCTACCGGCACATTTGTCTTTGATTGAAGACCCGCATCGCCCGCGCATTTCAGGCTCGCGCCCGTTCGATGCCGAAGGGCTGGCAACACGGCGCAGGGCGATCGTTGAAGATGGCGTTCTGACCGGTTGGACGTTAGACCTGTCCAGCGCCCGCAAATTGGGAATGACCTCGACCGGCAACGCAGCGCGCGGCGTGTCCGGGCCGCCGTCGCCTAGCAACTGGAACCTGAGCCTGACGCAAGGCGAGAAGACCCGCGCAGAGTTGTTGCGCGACATGGGTACCGGGCTTTTGGTCACTTCGATGATCGGATCGACCATCAATCCGAATACCGGCGACTATTCACGCGGCGCTTCGGGATTTTGGGTTGAGAACGGAGAGATCACCCATCCCGTCAACGAGTGTACCATCGCTGGCAATCTTCGCGACATGCTGATGCGAATCATTCCGGCAAACGATGCGCGGCCTTACCTATCGCGCGTTGTACCCTCGCTGTTGATCGAAGGGATGACACTTGCCGGCAACTGACCTGCCCCTGCTGATCGACGCTGCGCTTGAGGCCGGAAAGATCGCCACGCGCTATTCGGGTCCTGATGCCCAGCGCTGGGATAAACCCGAAGGCGCAGGCCCGGTGACCGAGGCCGATCTGGCCGTCAACGCGATGCTAGAACGTGATCTGCAGGCGGCCCGCCCGGATTATGGCTGGCTGAGCGAAGAAACCGAGGATTCACCCGATCGTCTGGCCCGTGATCGGGTCTTCGTCATCGATCCCATCGACGGCACCCGCAGTTTTGCCGAGGGGTCGCGCACATGGGCCCATTCGCTGGCCGTAACCGAGAACGGTGAGGTCACGGCAGCCGTCATCTACCTGCCCTTACGTGATCTGCTGTATGCGGCTGCAAAAGGGCAAGGTGCAACGTTGAATGGCACTGCCATCCAAGTGTCAGGGCAAGCGCACCTGCCCGAAGCCGAGATTTTGGCGGCAAAACCCAATCTAGATCCGCGCCACTGGCAATCCGGTGCTGCACCTGACTTTCGCCGTGTATACCGCCCGTCTCTGGCCTATCGGATGGCGCTGGTTGCGCAGGGACGGTTTGACGGGATGCTGACGTTGCGACCCAGTTGGGAATGGGATATCGCCGCCGGAGATCTGATCCTGCGCGAGGCAGGCGGGCTCTGTACCGATCGTTTGGGGCAACCTCTGCGCTTCAACAATACCCACCCGCGCCTGAACGGCGTGGTGGCGGCAGGTTCAGCGGTGCATTCGGACCTTCAGACCCGACTTAACCCGAATGGGGCCGGAATTCCGGCATGAGCAAGCCGCGATCTCTGAGCCTTGCGGCCTATCGAGTCCTGTCCTGGGGCGTCCCGCAAAGCACGGGTCACCCCGAGATTGCGCGCCCGGAAGGTGAACTTCTGTGGGTCCATGTCAGTACACCCGATCGGTTGCGGGCCGTCGACAATATTTGCCGTCGGCTGCTGTCTGTGCGACCAGAACTTTCGCTGTTGCTGACCGCCCCACCCGATGTTGATCTGAAGGACTGGGAAGATTGCGATACCCCGATCACAATGCTGCCCGCCGAGCATACCGGCGCGGCGCGCACGTTCTTGGATCACTGGCGCCCTGATATGGGGCTGTGGTTTGGCGGTGGGCTGATGCCCAATGTCATAACACGCGCACAGGAGCGGGGCATTCCGCTAATTTTGCTTGAGGCTGTGGTCGACGTGAAAACCGCAAGGGGTGGACGTTGGCTACCTGATATCACGCGATACACGCTGGATTGCTTTACAGCGATACTTGCGCCCAATGATGACAGCGCACGCCAAATCCGACGCCTGGGAGTGAACTCGGCAAAAATCTCGGTCGCGCCACCACTTCATATCAGCCCCAACCCAGAGCCCTGGCCCGAAGATGAATTGATCGAGACCACTCACACAATGGCCGGGCGCCCAGTTTGGCTGGCCGCATGGGTTCAGGACAAGGAATTCATCTCGGTTCTGACGGCCCATCGTCAGGCCTTGCGGATGCTGCCACGTCTGGCTTTGGTCCTGCATGTGGCGGATATGTCCGAGGCATCGCCCCTGTTTAAACGCCTCGAAGCGATGGACCTTCGATGCGCCAACTGGGATGAAGGCCATCCAATCGAAGACACCACACAAGTGATTCTAACAGCCGAGCCCGAGGATCTGGGCCTTTGGCATCGTGTATCCGCAGTTACCTTCATGGGAAGTTCACTGGAACGCGGGGCGCGGGGGCACGACCCTCTGACCGCAGTCGCCTTGGGATCTGCGGTAATCCATGGGCCTCATGTCAGCAAGCATCGCAGTCTCTATGACAGATTGGGGCAGGCAAAAGCCGCGTTGAAGATACGAACCGCAACAGAGTTGGGCGATGGCGTTGTCGAATTGTTGGCACCTGACCGCACAGCAGACATGGCATTGGCCGGATGGCGGATTGTCACCGAAGGGGCTCCACAGGCGGACCAACTGATCGATATGGTACAGGATACACTGGACCGGCGAGGGCGTGACGATGCGGGCACCTGACTTCTGGAACTCAGCCCCTGATCGGTTGGATCTGCGCGCCAGGCTGTTGGCGCCACTTGGTCGCCTCTATGCCGCTGCAACCGCCCGTCGCGTGGCGAGCGGGCAAGGCATCTCGCCGGGCGTACCGGTTATCTGCGTTGGAAACCTGAATGCCGGTGGCACAGGGAAGACACCGACGGTGATCTGGGTTTTGGAATATTTGAGGGATACCTGGCATCAACCTCATGTCGTGACCAAAGGCCATGGTGGCTCGCTGGAAGGCCCGGTGCAGGTCGACCCGCGCAAACACACAGCGGCTCAGGTCGGGGACGAACCCCTGTTGCTCGCCGCGTTTGCCGAGGTCTGGGTCGCCAAAGATCGTGCAGCGGGCGCGCAGGCAGCCGCAGCGGCAGGGGCAACCGCGATCGTGCTGGACGACGGTTTTCAGAACCCCGCAGTTGCCAAGGATTTTTCCATCATCGTGGTGGATGCGCAGCGCGGATTTGGCAATGGCCTTTGCCTTCCTGCTGGTCCACTGCGAGAGCCTGTGGCCGTTGGATTGAAACGTGCCGATCTCGTGTTGTCGCTAGGGGACGCCGCAGCGCAGTCAACATTTTCAGAAAGATGGGAACCTGCCCTGACGGTCCCACACGCCACCGGCGAGGTGTGTCCGCTCCAAACCGGAATGGACTGGAACAATACACCCGTTCTGGCCTTTGCGGGCATAGGCTATCCGGACAAGTTCTTTGGAACTCTGCGACAGCAAGGCGCTAAACTGCTGCGGGCCGAGGCACTGGATGATCACCAACCACTGACTTCAGCGCTGATGACGCGGCTTGAGAACGAGGCCAAAGCACTGGGCGCGCAACTGGTGACAACCGAGAAAGACGCCGTGCGCCTGCCCGCCACATTCCGCAGCAAAGTTCTGACCCTACCGGTTCGGTTGCAAATCAATCAGGATGACAAAGTCAAAGAGTTGTTGGCGAAGGCCGCGCCTTCACCTTAGGCAGATGGCCAGCCCAAAACAGGCTGACCATTCAGGATTTAGCTGCCAAGCTCGGCTTCGATCAGCGTCTTGAAGTCGTCATAAGGCTGATTTTCAACCTTCTTCCCATTCACGACGAAAGTAGGCGTCGCCTGAATTCCATCGCGTTCGGCATTTTCCTGATACCAGGCCACCAGTGTCTGCGCGCGGGTACCGTCCTGCAGGCAAGCCTCAAGCTGATCATTGTCTATGCCAGCGAGACGCCCGATCTTGCGCAGTTCATCAACGATCTCGGCAGGACCTCCGGCCCGAGTCCATTCCGACTGGCCTTCATACAGCAGGTCGGTGATGCCAAAGAACTTTTCAGGTCCTGCACAGCGCGCGACCATCGAGGCCCACAGGCCATAGCGGTCGAAATACACCTCACGGTAAGTGAACTTTACCTTGCCGGTATCGATGAAGTCCTTTTTGAGCTGCTTGTACGTGCCCTGATGGAAATTCGCGCAATGCGGGCAGGTGTACGATGCATATTCGATGATCTCGACTGGCGCGTCTTCGGCCCCCTGCACCATCTCGACGATGGTCGAGGTGTCCAAATCCGCCTCTTGCGCCTCAGCAGCACCAACAAGCGGGTTCGAAGGGATCGTGTTACTCGACGTTGTCAGCCAATAGCCGCCAGCGGCCACGGCGACAGCCGCACATATTACGGTTGCAATCCGGCTCATTCATCAGCCCTTTCTTAGCGTTTCTGTCTGGATAAAACGTTGCGGCCCAAACGTTCAAGGGCCGCGCGCAAATCTTCATCATCAACGGCGCGCGACACATTGTCGGCCTCAGCTGCGATTTCTGGTGAAACAACCGGTTTCGTCTGTTTCGGTTTGTGATCGAAACTCGCCTGCCCCTCAGCAAATCCGGTAGGCGCGGTCTGGGTGATACGCACCCGATTGATCGCGTTGTAACCATAGACCGCATTCACTTTGTCGCGCAGCTGTTCTTTCTGCATCTCTAGCATTGGCGCCTGCGGCCCGGTTGTCAGCACCGTCAGTGTCGCGCCAAAGCCACCCTTGGCGTATCCCACATTCACCGGCCGGGCGATCGACGCGATGTCCTGGCCCACAATCTCGGCCCAATGGGTCAAAAGGCGCGAGACGGCAAATCCCCGGCTTTCCCCGGCCTGCCTGATCCGGTCGTTCAGCAAAGTGGCGGTGCGCTTGAACCCGCGGGTCGAGGAACGTCTGCGTTGCATCTGGTTTCCAACTCCTGCGTCGCTATTGTAATAGGCTGATACCCGGACGCCAGCGAAACCCGACAGAGAGTTACATAAAACTTGCGTGACTGCACCGAATCTGACCTGAGCAATACGCTGCTGGATTGGTACGACCGCCACGCACGTGAAATGCCTTGGCGTATCGGCCCGGCAGCGCGTGCCGCAGGCGTAGCACCAGACCCCTACCGCGTCTGGCTATCCGAAGTGATGCTGCAACAAACGACCGTTGCCGCCGTTCGCGACTATTTTGTTCGTTTCACCACGCGCTGGCCAACCGTCGAGGCCCTTGCCAATGCGCAAGATGATCAAGTCATGGGGGAATGGGCTGGCCTGGGCTACTACGCCCGCGCCCGCAATCTTCTGAAATGCGCGCGGGTGGTTGCGTCCGCGCATGACGGGCAATTCCCGGACAGCTACGACGCGTTACTGAAACTGCCGGGCGTTGGCCCCTACACGGCGGCGGCCATCGCAGCCATCGCATTTGATCGGCCCGAAACTGTCCTGGACGGCAATGTCGAACGGGTCATAGCAAGGCTCTATGATATTCACGAACCCCTGCCCGCCTCAAAACCCCTGTTAAAGAAAAAAGCCGCGGCATTGACCCCGCAGCACCGGCCTGGAGATTACGCGCAGGCTGTCATGGATTTGGGTGCAACTATCTGTACTCCAAAATCTCCGACTTGCGGTATTTGCCCCCTGCATGCGGCCTGTCTGGCGCGGAAGGCGAGGACGCAGGTGGAACTGCCGCAAAAAACGCCCAGGAAACCCAAACCCACCCGGCTGGGCCACATCTACATCGCCCAACGCGGCGATGGTGCCCTGCTGTTGGAACGCCGCCCCGATAAGGGCCTGCTGGGCGGAATGTTGGGCTGGCCCGGCTCGGACTGGTCCGAAACACCGCTGGAAAGCCCTCCGTTCCCGGCGCGATGGCACGAAATCCCCGGTGAAGTGAGACACACCTTCACCCACTTTCACCTGATCCTGCGTATTTGGACAACCGAATTGCCAGACGGTTGCAATCCGAACGGTCTGACAGTCATGGACAAACACCAATTCAGGCCCAGCGATCTGCCCACGGTTATGCGCAAGGCTTTTGACCTCTGGCGCGGCCAATAGACCGCTGGGCAAAGCCCAGTGCGCGGTCTACGGTGCCGCCAACGTTTCGGAGCCTCAACATGATCGCATCTGACACCCTGTCCCGATGGCAATCCGCCCTTCCCTTTTGGGTCTCATACCTCCTGATCCCACTGATCTGGATGACCACTACGGCAGGCGGATGGTGGGTCCTGCTGGTACCGCTTTCGACATGGTGGGTCTTTGCGGTGCTAGACCGGCTGACCGGCCTAAACCTTGAAAACGCCGACCCGGATACGCCAGATGCGGGGCTGCAATGGTATATCTGGCTGACCAAAGCCTGGGCGCCGGTGCAATTCCTCACGCTCTATGGGCTGATCTGGTACACTACCCGAGCCGTAAATATGAGCTCGGTCGAAAAAATCGGCGTGTTCTTCGGCATGGGCGTCCTTTCCGGAACGATCGGGATCAACTACAGCCACGAGCTGATGCATCAGAAAGGCAAACTGGAACGCTGGCTTGGCGATTTACTGTTGTCGATGGTCCTTTATTCCCATTTCCGGTCCGAGCACCTGCTGGTTCACCACCGCTACGTCGGAACCCCGCGTGATCCGGTAACCGCTCGCTACAACGAAGGTTTCCACCGGTTCTATCCGCGCGTTCTGCGCCAAAGCCTGATTTCAGCTTTCCGGGCTGAGCGGGAAAAACTGGCCCGCAAAGACCGCCCGTGGACCGACCCGGCAAACCCGTTCTGGCGCTATTGGAGCCTGCAAGGAGCCATGCTGCTGCTAGCATTTCTGATCGGCGGATGGGCAGGGCTAGGCCTGTTTTTGGTACAGGCCGGCACCGCGATCTGGCAGCTTGAACTTGTTAACTATGTCGAGCACTACGGGCTGACGCGCAAATATCTGGGCGATGGCAAATATGAGCATGTGCACCCGCGCCATTCCTGGAACGCGTCACAAAAGGCCTCGAATTGGTTGTTGATAAACTTGCAACGCCACTCGGACCACCACTACAAGCCAAACCGGCGCTTTCCATTGCTGCAACACCATACGCAGGACGCAGCGCCGCAACTGCCTCATGGATATCCGGTCATGACCCTTGCCGCGATGATCCCGCCCTTGTGGCGGCGTATCATGAATCCGAGGGTCCGCGCTTGGCGGCGTCAATACTATCCCGAAATCACCAACTGGAAGCCTTACAACAAAGCGCACAACCCTGCCCCTCGCACCTGACTGCAGCGCGCACCAGCGCGCTGCCCGGCCCAACGGGAAGGATCACATCTTTGATCCGGTGCTGACAGGCGGGAGCCCTGGTTGCTACAGCACCCAGACATCCATCGGGGCTGTAACACCGCGAACAGGCTGGTCCGAGTGCTGTGCAAACCCGGTCATCATGTCTTGCGCATTTGGCGTCTCGCTTAGAGCCTGAGACCGCAATGCATCGCTGACAATGATGCGCGCTTGAAAATCGCGCGTCAGGGCCTCTAGCTTCGCAGCAACATTCACCGCATCGCCGATCACTGCAAATTCCAGCCGGTTTGCACCGATATCCCCCAGTACGACCGAGCCATAATGAACCCCGACCCCGATCCGAATCTCTGGCTCACCCGCGCGCTTGCGCTCCAAATTCCAACGGTCGATCATCTCGACCATGGACCGCGCGCATGCCAGCGCATTGCTTGCATCCAGCTCTCCAGGTACGGGGGTTCCAAACGTGGCCATCAGCCCATCGCCCAAGTATTTGTCGAGTGTTCCGTGATGGCGAAACACCTCGGTCTCCATTCGGGCGTGGAAACCACGCAAAACTTCAATAACCTCATATGGATCACGGCCAGCCGAGAACTTGGTGAAGCCAACGATGTCGATAAATAGAACCGCGATATCCTCTTTGCGGACCTGCTTCAGAGGTTCGTCGTTCTGGCTCAGCTCATCCACCACATTCGGCGAAAAGTATCGAGACAGATTAGCACGTTCACGTTCAAGCCCAGCATTGGACATCAGCAAGCGATTGAGGCGGCGCATCGACACCCCAAGCGTCACTGCGACCATGACAAAAACGATCACCTGCTGGATACGTAGGGTTGGCATGAAACTGTTGGGATCCATGAACTCGGCCACATCCGGGTAGCCTGACAAAGCCTCGGCCACACGCTCGCTAATCCCGGGGATCGGGGTGGCGACCCACCAAGCGATCACCCATCCAGCCGTCCACATCATCGCCGTCCACGAACCGATCGCAATGACAGTGCGCCAGGAATAGGCAAGCGTCCCTGCTGCCAGGATAATGAAGAAATACTGAAAATTGTCGAACCGATACTGCATCGCCAGTGGTCGCACATCGTCGCTGAACGGGTTGGGCACAATCATCCCCAGCGTCATGATCAGCAGATCGACGAAGATCAAAAGCAACTCGGTCCGGGATTGCCCCACACGACCCGCGCGTTGGATCAGCCAACCATTGGCGCAGATCAGAAGTAGGATGAAATGGTACCATAGGACCTCCCACTGGGGATTCAGATAGATCAGCAAAAGCCCGGTCAACGCCATCGCGATCCAACGTGCACGAACGGCCAGTTCAAGCCCCTCTCGCTTGTGTCGTTCCAGTGCTGCCTCGGTATATTTGTTGTCCAGATCGAAGTTGTCGGGTTGCGTAACAAAGAACCGGCTAAGGCGGGATTGACTGGCGGTGGTCTCGGTCATTGCCTTTATCTCCCAAAAGGGCTGTCAGGGGCTGCCCTATGCAACCATCTCACAGGCAAAAACAAAAGACCCCGCCGGTAACGGCGGGGCAAGGCGTAGTGCCTTGTGTCAGGCCACAGGCACCGGCGGTATTCAGTTATGCAATTCGGCCCTGATCTGCTGACGCAACACGTCGATGGGCACGGTTTTGCCATCGCGTTTGAAGCACCAATAGGTCCAGCCATTACAAGACGGAGCATTTTCCAGATGCGCGCCAACCTGATGGATCGAACCTTTGACGTTCTGCCCTACCAGAGTCCCGTCGGCGCGGACCTTGGCCTTGTGGCGTTGGTTCATCGAATACAGTTCCTCACCCGGGCGCAGCATGCCGCGTTCGACCAATTGGCCGAAGGGCACGCGCGGCTCAGCGCGCTTGCTAGCGCTGACTTCCAACGCTTCGCGGTCAAACTTACGGACCTTTGAGATACGCTTTTCAGCCACCTTGCGATAACTTTCTTCGCGCTCGATTCCAATGAACTCACGCCCCAGCATTTTCGCTACAGCACCTGTGGTGCCCGTGCCAAAGAACGGATCCAGCACCACGTCACCGGGATTGGTCGAGCCAATCAGGACACGATGCAGCAGTGATTCCGGTTTCTGTGTCGGATGCGCCTTGTCGCCGTTTTCGTCCTTGAGCCGTTCATGCCCGGTGCAGATCGGCAGTACCCAATCGCTGCGCATCTGCACGCCTTCGTTCAGCGCTTTCAGTGCTTCGTAGTTAAACGTGTATTTGGCCCCTTCGCGCTTGGACGCCCAGATCATTGTTTCATGCGCATTGGTAAACCGCTTGCCACGGAAGTTCGGCATCGGGTTCGACTTGCGCCACACAACGTCGTTTAAAATCCAATAGCCCGCATCCTGCAGGGCGGAACCCACGCGGAAAATGTTGTGATAAGACCCAATCACCCAGATCGCACCATTGGGCTTCAGCAGACGATGCGCAGCCTTCAACCATTCCCGCGTGAACTGGTCATAAGCCCCAAAGCTGCTGAACTGATCCCAGTGATCATCGACCGCATCGACCTGAGAATTATCGGGCCGGTGCAATTGACCTTTCAACTGTAAATTATACGGGGGGTCCGC
Source organism: Ruegeria sp. A5 (assembly GCF_056543005.1). Taxonomy (NCBI): domain Bacteria; kingdom Pseudomonadati; phylum Pseudomonadota; class Alphaproteobacteria; order Rhodobacterales; family Roseobacteraceae; genus Ruegeria; species Ruegeria sp. A5. Next base: position 59,004 of record NZ_JBQGAV010000008.1, on the reverse strand, counting down.
AAAAATCAGGTCAATCGACGCCTCGGGCAGACTGTTCATCGCCTCGATGCAGTCACCGGATAGAATCGTGTTTAAAGGGAGCGCGGCTGCGCCCTTTGTCTTGATTGTGGTCATATCACTGCCTCAGTTCCACGGCGCTTTTGCGCTCATTTGGTTGAGACAAGGATGAGTCAAAGATGATTCGCCGTCAATTTCTTTTTTGAATCAGCGACTTACGATTTACTCTTGATACAAGATATTGTGGACCGGTTTGAACGAACGTCTATGGTGTGGGGTCACGCCAAGATTTTGCAACGCCTCGCGGTGCTGTTTTGTCGGATATCCGGCATTCGCCTCCCACCCATAGCCGGGATGCTGTTGCGCCAAATCCACCATCAGCTGATCACGCCAGATTTTTGCAATGATCGATGCTGCCGAAATCGACACCGACCGTGCGTCGCCCTTCACCACCGCCTGCGAGGGCAATTTCATACCGCGCGGGATCATGTTGCCATCAATCAGCAAGAAATCCGGAGCCGGGTCCAGCGCAGCTACCGCGCGTACCATCGCCAGATGCGAGGCGCGCAGGATGTTATGCTCATCGATCTCTGCAACCGTGGCTTCGGCCACCGCGACCTCTGCCCGGTCGCGCAATATCTCATCCAAACCGCCGCGACGCTTGGCCGTCAGTTTTTTTGAATCGTTCAACCCAGCGGGAATGTCATCCGGGTTCAAAATAACCGCTGCGGCTACAACCGGGCCGGCCAGCGGACCGCGCCCAACCTCATCCACCCCGGCAATTCGGGTATATCCGCGTGCCAGCAAAGCCCGTTCGAGTTCATAATCAGGTGTCGTCATATCCTTGGCAAATCGCGTTTCGTAGCGCTTCGCAAGAAAAAAGAGAGGGCAGCTTGCGCCACCCTCTCCCGCGCGGCGCTTCTATGGCGCCACTCCTGCTCGAAACCTGTTACTGGTAAACGACACGGTATCCTTTCTGGCGCAGGCAGGCGGGTTCGTATGCCCGTTTTACCTTTTTACCATTCCAGAAACCAACCTTGCATTGGTGTGGCAGGCTATCGGCATGTTTATAGTACTTCTTCAGGCAATTCGGCCCAAGCAGCGGACGCTTGTTCGAATAGGCATTGAACGTGCGCAGGCAACGCTGTGGTAGGTCATAACGGGCCACGCGCTTTGGCAACGGGCGTACAGCATGTTTTTTCTTGGCCTTCTTCGCCTTGGCTTCAGCCTGCTTGTGACGCTTGCGGCGCTCTGCCTCTTCGTCGCGCTTTTTCTCCTGATGATAGTGGTTGACCGCAGCACCTATGAGCGCGATCGCAGCCAATCCGCCGAGAATATCTCGGGTATCTGCCGCCCGTGCCTGCGACGCTGAGATCCCCGTAATGGCGACGGCGGTTGCTATGATCAGAGCGATAAATTTCCGGTGCATGATGCGTGTCCTTTCGGATAATGGGCAGGCCGGTTACCGACCGCGAATTTGATAACCTGACACTGCGACCACCCCGTTCAGACAAGCAATAACGGCATACTGTTATTCAATATCAGCACCACAAACCCCCTGAGGTTATTGAATATCCACCCAACCCATGCGCAGGATGCAGCCCATGAAACAGATCCTCTCTTCTCTGGCTCTGACGGCCCTGATATCGGTTGGGTCGCAAGCCATCGCGGCAGATTGCTATGCCGACTACAAGGCCAAGCAGGACAATCCCTTACGCCTGCACTATGGCGTCATGCAGGTCTCAAACTGCGATAAAGGCTCGGCCCGGAAAGAAGTCGCCAAGCGGCTGAAATCAAACGGCTGGACCCTGCTGAACGTGATGACCGTTTTCGAGGCGGGTGGATTGGATCAAAGGAAGGCCAATGCCGGAAAATACTATCTCCGTTACTGAGGCGCGTCGTTCGGGGGTTCGGCTGGTTGGTCTGGGGATTGCGGCAATCGTCGCGATCCTGGTGACTGCAGCGGTTTTCCTGTTCTGGACGCTACCGGACGCAAATGCCTTCAACGCGCGGGTTGAACGGCTGTTTGTCGAGGCTGACCTGACCTCGCAATCGGAAATCCGTCTGCTCGAGATTCTGGCGCAATCGGGCACCGCCTTTGCCGATACGCTATCCAGCTATCGAATGGTCATCTTCGTGCTGTTGGTCTTTGCCAGCGCCATGCTGATCACCGCGCTTGTTTTTCTGGTCATGCTGGTTCTGCTGAACCGCCGCATGGCCCAGATTGAACGGACGGGGATCCAGGTAACATCCCTGCTGATCAGCCGTGAAGAGAATACCGTTTATCTCAACAACATGGATTTTAAGTTGACCCCCGCCGCGATGGAAACGCTTTCGGTTCTGGCTGAATCCCGGCTGGATGACGAGGTCCTGTCGGGTGCCCAGATCGAAGCGATGATCTCGGGCAGAAACGCTGCAGATTGCGATGAGGCCGCCGGGGCAACCCGGATCAAACGCCTGCGCGACGCCTTGGGAAATCAGATGGTCAGTGAGCTGCTGGTGAAGAACATCGCCAAGAAGGGCTATATGCTGTCGATTGAGAAAGACGTTATTCAAATGGTCTGAGGATGCCATTGCGGTAAAATCTACGTGCGCATCTTGGAATTCTCGCCCTCAAGACCCATGATATAAGGGCTTGGCCAAGGGAGGTTGCAGATGAACGTCCATGCCACACCGAATGTCAAAGGCTATGGGATATCAGTTGAGCCGCTGCAGGGACGGATCGCGATCTACCGTGGTGATATACTGCTGGCCGAAAGCCACAACGCCAAAGTGATGTACGAAACGCGGCTACCTCCCGCGATCTATGTTCCGCGCGAAGACCTGTGCGTCGAACTCAGCCCTGAGACCGAATTGCAGACGTTCTGCCCCTTCAAGGGTACCGCAACCTATCACGACATTAGCCTACCGGAAGAGCGCCTTACGAACTCGATTTGGGCTTATGAAGACGCCTTCCCTGAAAGCGCGGCCATTCAGGGCCATATTGGATTCATGCCGGATACCGCGACGCGGATCGACCTCGGCGACAACCAACTGCGTCAACCCGACGATGGCAATATCAGCGGCCCCCTGATCGATTGGCTGATGCGCGGTGCGTCCGAAATTAACACTCCTGATGCCTTTACAAAAACGCTGGCCGAAAAAATGCTGGAACATGGCATCGCTATTCAACGCCTAAGCATTCTGGTCTGGTCGCTGCATCCGCTGATCGCAGGCAAACACTATATCTGGGAGAAAGACTCGGCTGAGATTTCGACCCACACTCCGACCTATGAAATTCATGATCACCCTGCCTTTACCAATAGCCCTCTGCGTCACGTTTCAAACGGGTTGGGTGGTGTCCGCCAGCGCCTGAACAACGACAATCCGCATAACAGCTTTCCGATCATCGAAGACCTGCGCGCAAAAGGGGCCACCGATTACGTTGCCATGCCACTGCCTTTCTCGGATGGGCGGACGAATGTCCTGACCCTGACTTGCGATCATCCCGATGGGTTCACGACTGAGAATCTGGGTCTGGTTTTTGAATGCTCTACTGTCATCGCGCGGTTCTACGAGGTCTTCATGCAGCGCGAAAACGCGCAGGTTCTGCTGGAAACCTATGTAGGCAAGCGCAGCGGTGCGCGCGTTCTGGGGGGCGAGATTCGCCGCGGTGATGGCGATGACATAGATGCGGCGATCATGTTTTGCGATCTTCGAAATTCAACCGCATTGGAAGAAAAACTGGGGCGTGATGACTATATCGAGCTACTGAATGCGTTTTTTGAGACAGTTTCAGGGATCGTGCACGACCATGACGGAGAAGTTCTGAAGTTCATCGGCGACGCTGTTCTTGCCGTCTTCCCGGCGGGTGACGATGCCGCCAAAGCCCGATCCAGCGCGCAGCTTTCGGCAACAGAGATCGTCGAAAAACTGGGTGAATTGCGCAGTGACGGAAGTGATCATGATTTCGACTGCTCGATTGGTGTCGCCTATGGCCGCGTCACCTATGGCAATGTGGGCTCACGCGAACGGTTGGACTTTACCGTGATCGGTCAGGCCGCCAATGTCGCTGCCAGATTGGGCGAATATGGCAAAACCGTCGGACATAGAATTGTTGTCTCGCAAGATATCGAACCTGTTTGCAAACAGGCGATCCCTTTAGGGGCGATCAAGCTGCACAACGTCTCGCAACCGATCAAATCATTTGCCCTGCAAACCTCAGCCGATGCCTGATTTGACAGTTTACTTCGCAAGAGTTGAACCTCAAATTGTGCCACTCACTATCTCGGATCGGTCAACCTATGGCCTTGCGCGAGAAACCGTACACACCGTGTCTGGTTGACATCAATGGTTCAAAAACCACCGCCCAGCAGGATCAGAGCCGTCTGCGCAGGTGAGATCGTCTGTTGGATTTGATTGATCTGATTGCGGGCCAGATACGTGTCGGTCAGTTTGTCGATTGCCTCACCTTCAGTGAACTGCGCCAAATCGGATGACCCTGTAACGCGCTGCAATCGATCTTTGAACACCTCAAGCTGCTTGTCGATATCCAGTTGCGCAAATGCTGAAGGCAGCCCCAATGCCGTTTCCATCATGCGGCGCAAGGGAGGCAGCCCCATCAGATCAAACCACCTTCTGTCCTCACTGCCACCCTGGCCAGCCAGATCGCGCAAAGCATGCTGGGTGTACAACGCGATACGCATCGATTCATCTGCTTCACCAACCGAGATTTCAAATCGCGCAATCAAGTTGTCGTCAGCGATCTTTTCCATGGCGTCCACCAATCCGGTCTTGCGCACATCGCCGGGACCAAGTCCAAAGGCATTGGCAAAATCACGGTACCTGCCGTCGGCCAGCCTGTTCGCAAGCGCATCGTCAGCCTGCGTTCCATCGGACAAGATTTTTTGGACAAAATACCGATTGTCGAGATCACCTTCCAAGCCAAACGCACCCAAAGCCACCTGCAACAACCGTCGGTCCGAAACCAGATCCTCGGCCGTTTGGACCTTGCCGATATTGTCTAGAAAATACCTTGCGTCCCGTTCATTGATCCCCGAGGCAGAATAGCTTTGAAGCTGCGCATCATAGGTACGCTGCAAAAAGCGCCAGCCAACCAGACCACCTGAAGGTATGACCGGCTGGAAGGTCACTGCTGATACGCCATCAGACGTTCTTCGCGCGGCAACAGTGAACGCAAGGCCTTTAAACACTTATAGTATTGCTCTGCCACCAATGCTTCAGTTGCATTGGCCAGGACCCGGCGACTGTCGGCATCCGTGAAAACCTGGCTCAGCTCTTCCACGCGCCGCAGAAGTTGCTGGCGCGCCTGCTCAGGTTCGGTATCGCCTGACAGAACCAACTGCGCGGCATAGCAGACACGGCGTACCGGCGTGTTGACCTCTTCCGGGTGAATGGCATCGCGCAGGCGCAGGACATTTGCCTGAGGTGTCATGATCGAAAACCGACTACGTCGATCCCCGTTTTCGATTACAACACCATTGATCAGAACCCGTTCCTTTGGGGCAAGTTTCAGGACCAGACCCCCCATCAGTTGCCCCTCATTTGACGTAGCCCGCGCAACACGGCCATGTTGATCTCAAGCAGCGGCTCAACGGTCGCCTTGTTCGCCAGCACCTGGCTGCTGTGTTGTTCGGTAAACTCAGCCAAATAGAAAATCCGCGCCCGCAGATTGCTCGGCAGCCCGTTATCCGCATCCGCCACATCGGTTGCCAGCACATTCCACAGCCGGCGATTTTCGTGCAAGGCTTGAACGAACCCTCCGAAATCAGCCGCTTTCCGTGTGGAAGCAGCCTTCAACCGATGTGTAATCCTGGAAATCGCCTCATACTCTGTATCCCGAGGTGTTCGCGTCGGTGCAGCAGATTGCGCATAAGCGCGGTGAGCAAGCGTTTGCGGTGTCACTTGAAATCCTTCCAATTGTCCTTCAGCGGGCGATTAAGTCCGGGGCACGGCGTGCGTGCCCCGGATCAGTTCCAAAGTTAGCGGAACAGCGACAGGATGGACTGTGGCGCCTGGTTCGCGATCGATAGCGATTGGGTTGCCAGCTGTTGCTGGACCTGCAACGCTTGCAGTCGCGCCGAGGTTTCTTCCATGTCAGCGTCAACCAACGAGCCGATACCGGATTTGAACGAGTCAGACAGGTTCGAGATGAACTCTTTCTGGGTCTCGATCCGACCCTGCGCCGAACCAAAAGCCGCCGAAGCATCAATCGCAGTATCGATTAGGCCTTCGATCGCGCCAAGCGCTGCGGATGCGCCGGCAGAAGTCGACACATCAATCGAGGCCAGAGCGCCTAGACCGCCAGAGTTGGCGTTGGCATATTGACCGCTGATCTGCAGCGAATCTGAACCTTCGTTGGTGATATCGAGCTGTGCAGCGTTCGTGCCCGGATCATAGACGACCGAAACATTGGCATCCGAAGCTTCGATGGCAGCTTTCAGCCCCGCAGCGATGATCTCTTCGGGCGCGTTGCCTGCGGCGATATCCTCAGCCCGGACTGTATAAGACGCGACATCGTCGCCCAGTCGGACCGTGAAAGTATCACCAGCGGACAATGTGCCCGGATCAGCGATCACGATGCTTCCATCATCATCGCTTCCGCCGTTTCCATCCAACGAAAATCCGAATGCGTCGGCCGTATCCGCAGTGACCCCGTCAGTTCCAGTGAACACGTCGGCAGCAGTGTAACCACCTGTCGACAGGTTTTGCGCCGATACACTAATGGAAGACGCTGTCACGTTGCCTGCATTGTCTCGATCCAAAGAGGACAGAATGCTTGCGCCAGCCCCACCGTTCACCAGATTGAGGCCATTGAACTGGGCAGCGCCGACAACCGATTCGATCTGATCCCTAAGCGCGGCCACATCGGTGTTGATCTTAGCACGATCAACGTTGTCTTCCTGCGCCGCAACGATCTTGCCTTTCATCTGGTTCAGCAGATCCGTCACAGTTTCTGAGGCGTTTCGAGCAACTGCGACAGTGGATTCACCCAAGGCCAGGCTGTCCTTGATCGCATTGAAGCCGTTGACGTCTGATTCCATCACCTTTGAGATGGCCCAGACAGCCGAGTTATCCTTGGCTGTAGCCACATCCTTGCCGGTCGAGATCGCGTTTTGCGTCTGCGCGAGGTTCTTGTTGACCGATTTGAGAGTTTGCAGCGCAACCATTGCGCCATTGTTCGTCAGAATGCTTGACATATTTGTCATCCTCTTAGCGTTCGGGCGCGTTTGACGCCCATGTTGGACCCACCAAACCGGCAGGCATTCTGTCGTTCTGACCTGTGCGTCGTGCCTTGTGGCCTTCGCGCCACCCGTTGTTTCAGGTGCATCGCCACATTTGCCCCCGATCTCCTAACGGAGTGCTAAGACGGGCAAATCCGAAATCTCGGATTTGAATCAAACCTGATGCTATGCCCGTTTTTCCAGCTTTGCCCGCGATCGCAAGGCAAACCCACTACGCTGCCCCGAGGCGTCATAAGTACTGAACTCCTGCCGGACCTGTTTCAGTTCCGCCATTCGGTCCGCCACAGCCCGAATACCCTCGGCCGCACTGTTCAAAAGGGCTTGATTGCGCACGACCTTCTTCTGAATCCGGATCAGATCATCGCTTTCCAACACCTGCAGATCATTTATTGCATCGATCAGATTCTCTTTTTTAGGCACCAATCGATCCAGATCGGTCAAATCCCCCTGGACCAGGGCTGTGCGCTCCAGATCCAAAAGGACTTCCAGTGCCTGAATCGGATCTTTATCCATCGGACTTCTCCATCATTGCATTGAACAATATTTCGGAAAGGCCGATTCCACCTGCCTTTGCCATTTGCTGTGCCTGCTGTTGCACCAGAAACGAAGCAAACTGATCTTCGCCTGCGCCACCGCCAAAAGAACTTCGTGTTTGGCCGAGGCCTGCAGACTTGAGCATTTCAGCCAGAAAAGCGGCTTCCAGCTCAACAGAGGCGGCTTTCATTTTCTGTGGAATCTGGGCGGAATGCATGGTCGCACTGGTAGATGTAATCGTCATCGGATTCTCCGAAAATTGCTATGAACTTTCTCGATCAAAGGGGAAAGCGGTTAAAATAAACGTAACTTCCTGTGGGCACAGTGCCGGCCAGATCAAAGAAACCCCGGAGCGAAAAATGACCAACCCGCTGACGATCATGTCGCCTGCATCTGCCACGGGTGACAAACCGGGGGCATCTCAAGGTAAAGAGCGTGATACCAAAGGTGGGTTTGCCTTTGAGGAAGTGCTTAATGAGGATGTCGAACAAATCGAGTTGAAGGATGTTGATCCGTTTGTGGCTGATTCAAACCTGCCACCCGAACAATCAGAAATTCCATCTGTTTCTACGGCAGATTCAACTGAGACAATCAAAACCGACGAACTAGAGCCCGCCCAACTGCAGGTGGCGGCGCAAGAGGTCGCAAATGCGCCGAAACACCACTCGGATTTTGCCGTCGGTGAGACGAACCATGTTGCCGCTCCGCCCAGCCCGGTACAGCAAATTTCGCAGTTGGCCTCTGAAAACTCAACGCTAAGACAAAATGCAGGCTCGCCCGAAGCGGCTGCCCCAAGGCCTGACGCAAACGTGCTTCGAGCGCCAACCCAAGTTCCGATCCATGATGTTAGCGGAAATGGATATCTACACCAAATGCCGGCCTCACACGCGCTAAATGCTAGCTTTGTGGGGGATACTTTTTCGAAACTGGAACCGCCAAGCCCCGAACCAGAGGTGCCACTCGTCGCACGCGTATTTGAGCCTGTAGAGGCTCGAATAACCCAGCAAACTGTCATTTCTGCCGCCTTGAAACCGCAGGCAACAGCTTGGAATCTCGACCGGGCTCCGGGCGATGCTATTGCTGAAACGGCGATCAGCGAGGAAGTTGATGACTTTTTTGCTGTCAAAGACACAGCGGTGGGCCACACGATACGCGACACGACGCAAGCGATGCCCGTCGCTGCAGCCCGCGCGGAAACGGCACGCACGATTGCGGGGCAACTGGCCGCTTCGATTTCGACCCGACCAAATACCGGTGGCGTTGAAATAGCCCTGAACCCCGAAGAGCTTGGGCGCGTATCAATCACGCTCAACGGTCGAGAAGACGGGTTTCATCTATCGATCGCGGCCGAACGGCCCGAAACACTGGACCTGATGCGGCGACACATTGCGATCCTGTCGGCTGAGTTCGAAAAGCTGGGTTATGGGGATCTGTCGCTTGATCTTAGCATGTCCGGGGACTCGTCCCAGCATGGTGATCCATCAGAGCCTGACCCTTCCTCAGAAACGGTCGAAATGGTTCGCGACGCGGACCATAAGGCGCCCCCACTCCCGGCTGGCCCTGAACGGGGCCTTGATATGAGGCTTTAACTAATGATTTCAGCGACCAATTCAGTGACCGCAACGGGTGCAAGTCCCGGCGCAAACAACAATTCGGAACGCTCGGCACTGACGTCAGATTTTGAGACCTTTCTGCGCATGCTGACCGTGCAGGCGCGCAATCAGGATCCGCTTGAACCTCTGGATTCCTCCGAATATGCCTCTCAGCTGGCGCAGTTCTCGATGGTCGAACAACAAGTCAAAGCCAATGAGCTTCTGTCTGGTCTCACGCTGACAATGGGGGCAGTCGACCTTAATCAGCTCACCGGGTGGGTTGGGATGAATGTCAAAACCGATGCACCGTTTCGCATTGTAGATCAGCCTGTTCCGATTTTTGCTCAGGCCGAACCCACTGCCGACCGGGCCGAGTTGGTCATCCGCAACGACCAGGGCACCATTGTCGATCGCATCCCTGTGCCTACTGATAAGGCCGAATTCGAGTGGGCCGGGGTCAGCAGTGCCGGTGATCCCTTTCCCGCTGGCAGTTACTCAGCCACATTGGAGAGCTTCAAAAGAGGTGAGTTACTAACCAGCACGCCCGCATCTGCCTTCGGTCGGGTGGTAGAGGCACAGGTCAGCGAAGGTGGCATCATCCTGAAACTGGAGAGCGGTGCAGAGGTGTCCGCCGAAATGGTCACGCAAATCCGCACGGGCGCTTGATCTGGAAGGCAAGGCGGGCCAAAGCTTGGCGCATCGCGACTCGCCCCCTAACCCGGTATCTCTCCTGTCTGATCATCACCAACCTCCCCCGGGCCTTGTTGCCCAGCTCAGCACCCAAGGTTTGATCCGCCACGACGTGACCTTCGAGGTGTTGTACGGTGGGCGGACCAATCATGTCTGGAAGGTTTTGTCCGGCAATAGTGATGCCGTGCTTAAGCTATACAGTGCGCGGTTTCAGAACCCCTTGTTTCGCAACGATGCCCGGCTTGAGTCAGAATGTCTGCGCACGCTCAACAGCTTTGGCTTCGTGCCCAATTTACGTGCCACGGGTTCCTTTGGAGACGACAGCTGGGTCTACTATGACCACGCTCCGGGCGTCCCTTGGCAGGACGATGTTTCGGGCGTGGCCCATCTGCTTGGAAGGTTGCACCAAATTCCGGTCAATCTGGACCTCCCTAACGGCTGCAATGGCAGCGAAGATCTGGAACAGCACGCGTGTCAAATTCTGGCTGATTGCCACGCGGAAGAGCGGCGATCGTTGCTTGCAAAAAAACCTCAGGCCCAAGTACCGCCATTATCCGCGCGGTGCTTGATCCATGGCGATCCGGTCGCGGGAAACATCCTGCAATCGAAAAATGGGCTGACGCTGATCGATTGGCAATGCCCGGCCTTCGGTGACCCATGTGAAGACTTGGCGATATTCCTTTCACCTGCGATGCAGCAACTCTATCGAGGCGCGCCCTTGTCCGAGGCCGAAGAGACGCTGTTTCTTAAGGCCTACGACCAACCCGATATCACCGAACGCTATCTGTCATTGAGGCCTTGGTTTGCCTGGCGCATGGCCGCTTATTGTCTTTGGCGGGCCGAAAACGGTGCGGCTGATTATGCCATTGGGTATGAGTTGGAAGTTGAGGCCTTATAGGTCCGCCAGACCCAGATACGCATAGGCTGGCGGCATGACAGCGCGACGCCAACGGCCAAAGGGAAACCGCCCCGGCGCACCCGCAATAGGGGACGGAATGTCTGCGGATTGCCCCAGCACCAGTCGCGCCAAAGCACGTCCACAATAGGTTCCCATCGCCACACCATTGCCGTGGTAAGCAAACCCTGCATACATCCCCGGATGCTCAGGAACCGGGCCCACAAAGGGCACAAGGTTCCGGGCAAGGCAAACCATGCCGGACCACTTATGTGTGACATCGACCGTGTCCCAGGCGGGGAACATCCGCCTGAAATCCCCGAAGGCCTTTTGCCGAATGCGCGCCTCAGCCCCAGGGGATGAAAGCAGCCCCCCTCGTGTCCCAAACAGAAATCGTCGATTGGGCATCAATCGGAAATAGTGCAGCAAATTACGCGTGTCATAGGCCATCTGATCCGACGTCCAGCCTTGCGCCTGCAGCTCGACATCAGTCAGAGGCCGCGTCACAAGAACCGTTGACTGTGCAGGCATATAACGCGCGGCCAACCAGGGCGGCAGATCCTCGCTTGAGTAGCCATTTGTGCACACCAGAACGTTCGAAGCACGAACGTGACCCGCAGGCGAGGTCAGCACGAATCCCGAGGTGGCCTGTTTGATCTGCGTGATCGGGCTGTTCTGGAACAGAGTTGCGCCCTTTGCCTGGGCAGCGCCTGCCAAGCCGAACAGATACTTTCGGGGGTTCAGGGCAAAACCAATCGGAGTTGTATAGCCGCCGAAAAACGCACCGCCCAACCCAAGGCTCCTCAGTTCGCCGATTTCGTGCAATTGTCCGGCCGGATCGGCCGACCGGCGCAATCGTTCCATCGCGCGCCGTGAATGGGCCAGTTGAGTTTCACCATTGGAATGCGTTTCGGCGTCGATTTGGTTATCACGCAGAAGGTCAGCAACCAGTGAAACGGCGTCTTCTTCCGCTTGGTAATAGGCCTGCGTTGCCACCTGACCATAGCGACGGGTCAGACCAGCCTTGCTGAGCTTTGACCCGCCCAGACAACAAAAGCCCCCGTTTCGACCGGACGCCCCCCAGCCCGGTGTTTCCGCCTCGAACACAGCGACCGAAACCCCTGCCTCGGACAGATGCAATGCGGCGGACAAGCCGGTAAACCCGCCCCCGATGACGGCGACGTCAACGCTGATATCGTCTTCGAGCTTTGGCCAAGCAGGGGTCGCGATCGTCTCATCCCACCAACACCCCGCGCGTGGCGCGGGGCCGTAGGCATAATCAGGAAATATACGCCTCATTCAGCGCTTGCCGCGGCCAACTCATCCTGTTTCTGCCGAACCATCGCCCGCTTGGTCACCAGGGACGCGGTAATAACGCCCACCGTGACAACCGCGATCATTAACGTCGACAGCGCGTTGATCTCTGGACTGACCCCCAGACGCACAGCCGAGAAAATCTTGATCGGCAACGTGGTGGCAGAAGGTCCAGATGTAAACGAGGCAATCACAAGGTCATCCAGCGATAGGGTGAAAGCCAGCAGCCATCCCGAAATCACTGCAGGCGCGATGATTGGCAGTGTGACCAGACGAAACGCCTGCGCCGGAGAGCAGCCCAGGTCCAGCGCCGCCTCTTCCAACGACCGATCAAAGGTCACAAGACGCGAGGATACGACGACCGAGACAAAACACATCGAAAACGTCGTGTGCGCCAGAACGATGGTCAAGATCCCCCGGTCCAATCCGATGCCAATGAACAACAACAGCAGCGACAGACCCGTGATCACTTCGGGCATCACGAGCGGGGCATAGATCATCCCGGAAAACAGCGTGCGCCCAAAGAACCGTCCGCCGCGCACCAGAACGTAAGCTGCTGCGGTGCCCAGAATCGTGGCCAACGTTGACGAGAACACAGCCACACGCAGCGTGACCCAGGCTGCATCAAGAAAGGCTTCGTTCTGCATCAACTCGCCGTACCATTTGGTCGAAAAACCGGCCCAAACAGTGACTAGCTTGCTTTCGTTGAAGCTGAAGATGATCAGGATGATCATCGGGATATACAGAAAGGCAAATCCCAGCGTCAGTGAGACAGTGTTGAACCAGCTCAGCCTGTTCATTGTTCTGCCTCCGTCTGCTTTTGCTGGTTGCGCTGGAACAGCACAATCGGGATCACGAGGATGAGCAACAGAACCACGGCCACCGCGCTGGCGACGGGCCAATCGCGGTTCGAGAAGAACTCTTCCCACAGCACCTTACCGATCATCAAGGTCCCCGATCCGCCCAGTAGCGAGGGGATTACGAATTCCCCAATCACCGGAATCATCACGAGGAAGCAGCCCGCGATAATACCGGGGCGCGACAAGGGGATTGTGATCAACCAGAATGCCTGCAGTCGCGAACACCCAAGGTCTTCGGCGGCTTCGATCAGCGACCCGTCCATCCGTTCAAGCGACGAATAAATCGGCAGGATCATAAAAGGTAGGTAGGTATAAACGATACCGATATAAACTGCGGTATTCGTGTTCAGAATGGTCAACGGGGTCGAGATGATGCCCGTCCACAGCAACAATTGGTTCAGATAGCCTTCGTTGCTGAGGATACCCATCCATGCGTAGACCCGGATCAGAAACGAAGTCCAGAACGGCAGGATGACCAGCATCATGAATGTAGGTCGCCACTCTTCAGGTGCGCGCGCCATCGCATATGCGATCGGATACCCGACAATCAGCGTCAACACCGTTGAGATCAGCGCGATCTTTACGCTGGACAGATAGGCCTTCCAATAAAGATCATCTTCAGTCAGCCAGACAAAGTTTTCCAGATCAAGCTGGCTGAAGAAATCCCTGATACCCGCCCAACCTGCGGCCAGGTCCAGCGTCGGAGTGTAGGGCGGAATGGCAAGTGCGGTGTCTGAAAGCGATATCTTTAGGACGATAAAGAACGGCACCAAGAACAGTGCCAGCAACCAGACATACGGGACAGCGATAAGAACAGCGCGGCGCATCAGTTTTCCAGCAGAACTGCGGCAGTCGCTGTCCAGGACAGCCAAACCGGGTCTTCCCAGGTGAATGAGCGGCGCGAGATGCGGCGGGTATTCGCTGTTTGCGCCTTGATGATCGTGCCGTTTGGCAGTTCGACATGATAGGTCGACAAGTTGCCCAGATAGGCGATGTCATGCACCTTGCCTTGAATGGCGTTGATCGCATCGACCGGGCGCTCGGCAGAGATCGCGACCTTTTCAGGCCGGATCGCCAGATGACAGCTCTGACCATTGGAAAGTTGGGTCGCGGAAGACGCCGCTAACGGGGGTTGCCCTTCTGCCCACTCGATCTGATAGCTTTCGTCGCCTGCTGCGGTAGCGCGTCCCTCAATGATATTCACATCCCCAATGAAATCAGCAACATAAACCGAGTTTGGCGTCTCATAGATGCGATCTGGAGTTGCCACTTGCATCAGTTTGCCCTGATCCATCACGGCCACTCGGCTGGCAACGGTCATCGCCTCTTCTTGATCGTGCGTCACGATGACAAAGGTCGTGCCGGTTTTTTCCTGAATGTCCATCAACTCGAACTGAGTATCCTGACGGAGTTTCTTATCCAAAGCGCCCAAAGGTTCGTCGAGCAATAGCAGTTTTGGTGCTTTGGCCAATGACCGGGCCAGCGCAACGCGTTGGCGTTGACCACCCGAGATCTGGTGCGGCTTGCGGCGTGCGAACTGTTCCAGCCGGGTTAGGCGCAGCATCTCATCGACCCGCTCTTCCAGATCGCGTTTGGGCATGTTGTCCCGGCGCAGGCCAAAGGCGATGTTGTCCCAGATGCTGAGATGAGGAAACAGCGCATACGACTGAAACATCATGTTTACCGCCCGTTTGTTGGGCGGGATCGGGTCGATATCCTGTCCACCCAGAAGGATGTGACCATCGGTAGGGGTTTCGAATCCGGCCAGCATCCGCATCATCGTGGTCTTGCCGCAGCCCGACGGGCCGAGCAGCGCAAAGAACTCACGCTCGTAGATATCCAAAGAAAGATTGTCGATTGCGGTGAATGCGCCAAAACGCTTGGTGACGTTCTGGAACTGGATCAAGGGTTTCGCCTGCGGGTCATCCCACGGCGCAAAGACTTCAGAATTCAAGGCGGCCCCCGTTTATCGGTCAGGATAAAAATGGCGCAAGGCAGTGGGCCCGCCTTGCGCTATGATCAGATCAGGTGCCTGATTTCACTTTGGTCCAGAGACGTGTCACCACCCGCTGGGTCTTTGCCGGATAAGGTGTGGTGATGTAGAGGTTCTGCATGGTCGCATCATCCGGATAGATCGCCGGATCACCGATCACGTCCTCTTCAAGAAACTCCTGCGAGGCCTTGTTGCCGTTGGCGTAGTACACATAGTTCGACGCCGCAGCCATGTTGTTGGCATCCAGGATAAAGTTCAGGAACTGGTGCGCGCCTTCGGGGTTTGGTGCGTCGACCGGAATAGCCATCTGGTCAAACCACATCAGCGAGCCTTCCGCAAAGGGATGGTATTCAATGTCCACGCCGTTATCCGCTTCCGCCGCACGGTCGCGTGCCTGCAAGATGTCGCCCGACCAGCCGACAGCAACGCAGATATCACCATTGGCGAGCGCATTGATGTATTCCGAACTATGGAATTTCTGAACATACGGGCGCACACTGGTCAGAATTTCTTCGGTTTTCCCAATTACATCCGTGTCGTGGCTGTCAGGGTCTTCGCCGATATACTGCAGCACCATCGGAATGATCTCAGACGGTGCGTCGAGGAAATGCACCCCACACGAGGCCAGCTTTTCCATGTTCTCGGGCTTGAGCACCAGATCCATGCTGTTAAGCGCAACATCGTCGCCCAGCACTTCTTTGACCTTGCCGACATTCAACCCGATACCTGTCGTGCCCCACATATAGTTGATCGAGTAGGCGTTGTTGGGGTCATACCCTGCAGTTCGTTCCTGGATCACATCCCATAGGTTGCCTGCATTCGACAGCTTGGCGGCATCCAGTTCCTGGAATGCGCCGGCCTGGATCTGGCGTTGTAGGAACGTGCCTGAAGGCACAACCACATCATAGCCTGACCCACCGGCCAGCATTTTTGTTTCCAGAACCTCGTTGCTGTCGAACACATCGTAGATCAGGGTTAGCCCTGTTTCTTCTTCGAATTTGCTCAGCAGATCTTCGTCGATGTAGTCGGACCAGTTATAGACGCGCACTTCTTCAGCAAACGCGGCCGAAGTCCCCAATGCGACGATCGCTGTCATCCCCAGCGTTTTCAGTTTCATATTTTTCTCCCTGCAACTGTGCGGCCATTTTGACCTTTTTTTGCATTTGATCAAGTTTTGCGTTTCATGGCGGTTTCACCTATGGTCGGAATAGGTGAAGATTCTGGCAAGACAGAAACACTTGGATTGGGGCAAACCTTTTGGATTTGATCAAAAATAAAGCAGATACACCTCCGGTAGATGAAGAAAAACGCCCAGCGCACGAACAGGTCTATCGGACACTGAAATCCCAGATTCTGTTTGGCGATCTTGTGCCCGGGCAGCCGGTCACGATCCAGGGCCTGACTGATTCGCTTGGTGTCGGCATGACTCCGGTGCGCGAGGCGATACGCCGTCTGATTTCCGACGGCGCGCTCATTTTTCAGGGCAATCGTCGCGTGAGCGTCCCGCTGCTTTCAGCCAACGACATCGAGCAGATGATTTTCGCAAGAATTTCAATAGAAACAGAGCTTTCCAGGCGATCCACAAAGAACATATCTATAACCGAGATCGACTATCTTGAGCAGCTGGATCAACGATTGGACAATATGATCGCGGATGGGGACGTAGGGGGTTACCTGCGTTTGAACCACGCCTTTCACCAATCTCTGTATTCCCATGCGGACGCTCCGATACTTGTTGATCTAGCCGAACGGCTATGGCTACGATTCGGCCCTTCGTTGCGCATCGTTTGCGGTCGCTTCGGCACTCAAAGCCTGCCCGACAGACACAAAGACATTATTGCCGCGCTACGTGAGCGAGATGCAGAAAAGGCCGCGTTAGCAACAGCGCAGGACATTGAGCAGGGTATGGGAATGATGGGCGATGCTTTGCCAAGCACCTAGAAACCAGCGATTCGATTGACAGCATAAAATTTGATCATATTCTATCTGGCAACGACGCTTGCTGGAGAATCCGAGATGTCCACCATCACCAATCACATGCCCACTGCCGAATTGCAGGCGCTGGACGCAGCACACCATTTGCATCCTTTTTCAACCAATGAGGCGCTGGCAGACGAAGGTGTCAGGGTCATCACCCGTGCCAAGGGCGTCTATCTGACCGATAGCGAAGGTCATGAAATTCTGGATGGTATGGCCGGATTGTGGTGCGTAAATATCGGATATGGCCGCAACGAACTGGCTGATGCAGCCGCACGTCAAATGCGCGAGCTGCCGTATTATAATACTTTCTTCAAGACGACCCATACGCCCGCCATTGCGCTGGCTGCAAAACTGGCTGAGCTTGCGCCAGGTGATCTGAACCATGTCTTCTTTGCCGGAAGCGGGTCCGAGGCCAACGACACCAACATCCGTCTAGTGCGCACCTATTGGGCCGAAAAAGGTCAGCCGGACAAGAACATCATCATCAGCCGCAAGAATGCCTATCACGGTTCTTCTGTTGGATCGGCGTCGTTGGGTGGCATGGCAGGAATGCATGCGCAGGGCGGCATTCCAATCCCGAATGTCCACCATATCAACCAGCCGAACTGGTGGGCGGAAGGCGGCGATATGAGCCCCGAGGAATTCGGCCTTGCCCGCGCGCGCGAGCTGGAAGAAGCCATTCAGGAACTGGGCGAAGATCGCGTCGCTGCCTTCATCGCCGAACCTGTGCAGGGCGCAGGCGGCGTGATAATCGCACCCGACACATATTGGCCTGAAATTCAGCGCATCTGCGACAAGTACGATATACTGCTGATCGCGGATGAGGTGATCTGCGGGTTTGGCCGAACCGGCAACTGGTTTGGCTCGCAAACCGTCGGGATCAAACCGCATATCATGACAATCGCCAAGGGCCTTAGCTCAGGCTATGCACCTATTGGCGGATCGATCGTCTGCGACGAAGTCGCCCGTGTCATCAGCGCCACCGAGTTCAACCATGGCTACACCTATTCCGGCCACCCGGTTGCCGCAGCAGTTGCGCTCGAAAATCTGCGCATCCTCGAAGAAGAAAACGTCGTCGATCATGTGCGCAACGTGGCCGCGCCCTATATGAAAAAGAAATGGGACGCATTGGTCGAGCATCCGCTGGTCGGAGAGGCAAAGATCGCAGGCTTGATGGGGTCCATCGCATTAACGCCTGAAAAGGCAAGCCGAGCCAAGTTCGCATCAGATCCCGGCACGATCGGATATATCTGCCGCGAACATTGCTTCAAAAACAATCTGATCATGCGTCATGTGGATGACCGCTTGGTCATCTCTCCGCCGCTGGTCATTACCCCGGCCGAAATCGACGAGATGTTCGTGCGCATTCAAAAATCGTTGGATGATGCGTTGGTTGAAATCAACGAAAAAGGTCTGATGAAGCCTGCGTCCTGATCATTAGATCATGGGCGACCCAAGTGGGCCGCCCTAATTATCAGCGCATCCTTTCCAGCAGGCCGAGCGACGGGTATCCATCCGGGATCAACCCCTGAGCAACCTGAAACGCGCGCACCGCGTTAATCGTATTTGGCCCGGTGCGCCCATCGATCCCTTGTGTATCGAAGCCCGCCTGAGTCAGCCGACGCTGTAGTTCTTTCTTTTCAGTAAAGCTCAATACGCGATCGCCACGCGGCCAATCGGCCTCAAACGGAGAGCCTCCTGCAAGCCGGTCGGACAGATGCCCGATGCCGATCACATAGGCATCGGCGCCGTTGTAGGCCTCGATCACTTTGAAATTATTGAAGATCATCAGGGCGACACCCCGACCACCCGCCGGTAACAAGATTGCTGCTTGCCCGTGATCGGGCACTGCCTTGCCCGAGTAAGCAAGAACCCCACGGGCCGCCCATTCCGACGGCATCAGAGTGAAATCTCGCCGCGCATTGGCGTAGTCAAAGTCGGATGGTAGTTGCACTTCGACCCCCCAAGGTTGGCCTTTGGTCCACCCATGTTTTGCCAAATAAGAAGCGGCTGATGCTAAGGCATCAGTTGGATTATCCGACCAGATCTCGCGACGCCCATCTCCATCGAAATCAACCGCGTAATCAAGAAACGAGGTCGGCATGAACTGTGTATGCCCCATCGCCCCAGCCCAACTGCCTACCATATTCTCAGGGTCGACATCCCCTGCTTGCAGTATCTGCAACGCGGCGATCAGCTGTCCCTCAAAAAAGCTTGCACGTCGAGCATCAAAGGCCAAAGTCGCCAGCGACCGAATGGTTTGCTTGCTTCCTCGGTAGGTGCCGAACGAAGTCTCAAGACCCCAGATCGCGGTCACGACCTCTTTTTCGACGCCGTACCGGGCTTCGATCCGGGTCAAAATCTCTCGGTGCTTGTCTAGTCCAACGCGACCGTTGGAAATCCGCGTTTTTGAAACCGCTCCGTCCAGATATTCCCAGATCGGTTTGGAAAACTCCGCCTGATTGCGATCGCGTTTGATGATGTCACTGTCATAGGTCACCCCAGCCAACGCCCGATCCAGCGTATTGACCGAGATGCCCTGCTCTTGCGCCCGCTTGCGAAATGCCCCCAGCCAAGCCTGAAATCGGGCATTCCCGTCTGCCGATACCCGTTGCACCTCGACCTTTGGCCGCAGCACGGGCCGTACCGAGACCGTCACGTCCGCCGAGGCCAGTTGCACATTGTCGACCAAAGGTCGGGCCAGAGGCCGTATCGAATTGTCTGTTGTATCCGCCTGCACGATGGATGCCCATAATGCGGCGGTCATAACGCCACCTACACACTTACGCATTCCGTTTTATCCTGATTACTGCTCGGAGCCGATGATAGCGCACAATCGGGATTTCTCAAAACGCAGAACGTCAGGTTTCGTGATCCTGTTCCTCACGTTCCGCGCGAATACGGGCAATGGCATCACGCAAAAGCGATACGCGATTGGGTCGAAAGCTATCCTCGGTCACATCCATGCCCTGCATACGATCCAGCCGAAACACTCGGAAATCCTGGCGCAAGTGACACCAGCTGAGCAGTACGCTGGCGCGATCCATATATACGATGCTCAGCGGATTGACCCGACGCCGGGTATCCGCGCCTTTGGCATCGGTATAGGCGAACTCGATCACGCGTTCATCCCATGCGGCTTGGCGTAGAATGGCGACGTCAATTGTTGGCACCGCTGGTCTGTCAAATCGCGTGGCGGTCAAAACGGCGTGGCTCAATCGGTGCGACTGGCGCTGCGGCAATCGGCCCTGCAGCTTGCGTAAGGCTGCGCTTGCAGCATCCGACAGCGCCGGGTCTCCGATCAATTGCACCTCGCGCAAGCCCAACACCAGCGCTTCGAGCTCGTCATTGGTGAAACCCAACGGCGGTAGGGTCGCATCCTCGATTAGGGTGAACCCGAACCCGGCCTCTCCGTCGATTATCGCCCCGAGGCCACGCAATGCATCGATATCCCGGTGCACTGTGCGCGGCGAAACGCCTAAATCCTGCGCCAATTGAACCGACGTTCTGGGCGAGGGGCCAGATCGTAGGGCCTGCATCAACTGAAAAAGACGAGCGGTGCGGGACATAGTATATTCTACTCTAAATCTAATGTCAGAATCTGTCATCAGTCCGGCGTATCCATCAGGCGTCCCAACTATGGAGCTGATGATGCTGACCCTTCTCACCTTCCCCTCTGCCTTTGGCCTGTTCAGCGCCAGCCCATTCTGCGTGAAAACGGCCCTGATGCTTCAAAACGCGGGCCTGCGCTGGCAACGGTCCGATCTGCTGGACCCGCGCAAGATGCCGCACCAGAAATTGCCGGTTCTGCGCACGCCTGAACGTCTGATTCCGGACAGCGACCTGATCCGCGACTGGCTTGAGGCTCAGGGGGCAGATTTCGATGCTGGCCTGACCGACCTGCAAAAAGCCCAGTCCCGCGCGCTGATCCGCATGGCCGAGGAACATCTGTACTTCCATGTCGTGCAGGACCGTTGGGCCAATGATGAGGTTTGGCCAATTCTGCGCGATACATTCTTTACCGTCATTCCCGCACTGATCCGCAAGCCGGTTTCGAATTCAATCCGGAAATCCGTTCTCAAGGGGCTCGCGTTTCAAGGTGTATCCCGCTTTTCGCCCGTCGAACGACAAGACCGGCTGGAGCGCGACTTTGAGGCGATCTCGACCTATCTTTGGCAATCGCCCTACCTGATGGGAGAGAAACCTACCTCGGCGGACATGAGCGTTGGTCCAATGTTGGCGGCGATGCGCGCGACACCATCAGACACCCCCCTGACCCGTCGGATTAAACAAGATAAGCTGCTCAACAGCTATATCGACCGAATGGAGCAGGCGATCCCGCTATCATGACAGCCTTTGAGGACAAAAAAGTCGCTGCAGCCTATGAGGCGCTTCCGGAAGAGACGCGCAATGGGGCACTAGCGCTGCGCGAGTTGATCTTCGAAACTGCGGCCTCGCTGCCACACGTTCAGCCTCTGGAAGAAGCGTTGCGGTGGGGCCAGCCCGCCTATCTGGCGCCCAAAGGCTCGACGATTCGTTTGGGCGGACACAAGGCGGCTTGCTTTGCGTTGTTCGTACACTGCCAAAGCCGACTGATGGGGGATTTTACTTCCGCCTTTCCTGGTGAGGATCGGATCGACGGCAATCGCGCGATTCTGTTCGACCGGCCCGATCAGATTGATCCTACGCGCCATGGCTGGCTGATTGCGCGCGCGCTTACTTATCACCTCTGACGGCGTTTGCGTTCGACCTTGCGCTTGATCTTGTCCTTCTTGCGTTTGGTGCTGGCGGCCTTGCGCCGCGTTCCGCGCTTGGCGGGGCCACGGCCGCGCGGCAGCGCCTGATCATCGATGGACAACAACTCCAATTCCAATCCGCCCGTCACCGGCGTCGCCTCGGTCAACCGCACCGTGACACGCTGGCCAATGGCGATGATCAGCCCGGTGTCCGAGCCCATCAGCGTCCCGGCTTCTCGGTCGAAATGGAAAAACTCTCGCCCCAGAGAACGCACTGGAACCAGACCGTCCGCTCCGGTCTCGTCCATCTTCACGAAGGCGCCGAACCGGGCAATACCGCTGACCCGGCCAGAAAACTCATTGCCGACCCCCTCGCTGAGATAGGCCGCCAGATAGCGATCAGTCGTATCGCGCTCGGCCATCATCGAGCGGCGCTCGGTATCCGAGATATGGGTCGCCGTTTCTTCCAACCGTGCAATCTCATCCTCGGTCAATCCGTCCTTGCCCCAGCCATGGGCTGAGATCAGCGCGCGATGCACGATCAGATCAGCATAGCGCCGGATGGGAGAAGTGAAATGCGCATAGTTCCGCAGAGCCAGCCCAAAATGGCCGAAATTTTCGGGGTTGTAATAGGCCTGCGCCATCGACCGCAGGGTCGTCAGGTTGATCAGTTCCGCATCCTCGGTACCAGCAGCAGCGTTTAGCAGCGCGTTCAAATGTCGGGTCTGCAATACCTGTCCTTTGGCGAGATTTAGTCCCGCCGCCTGCGCCGTCTCTCTCAGGCTTTCCAGCTTTTCAGGCGCGGGCTCTTCGTGGACGCGGAACAGTAGCGGGCGGCGTTTGGCGATCAGGGTCTCGGCAGCGGCGACATTGGCGAGGATCATGAATTCCTCGATCAGCTTGTGCGCATCCAGCCGGTCACGGAACGCGACGCTGGTCACCTCTCCCGCATCGCTGAGTACGATTTTGCGCTCAGACAGGTCCAGTTCCAGCGGCTGCCGCACGGAACGTGCCTTTTTCAGCGCAGCAAAGGCGGCGTAAAGCGGATTCAGCACCGTATCCAACAGCGGCCCGGTGCGGTCGTTCGGGTTGCCGTCGATGGCCTCCTGCACCTCGGTATAATTCAGCGAGGCGGCAGAGCGCATCAGGCCGCGCACGAACCGGTGGCCGATCTTGTTGCCTTCGGCATCAATCTGCATCCGAACCGCGATACAAGCGCGCGGGACGCCTTCGTGCAGGGAGCATAGATCGCCGGACAGGCGATCCGGCAGCATCGGCACTACGCGGTCCGGGAAGTAACTGGAGTTGCCTCGCTTGCGTGCCTCGCGATCCAGAGCCGTACCGGGTTTCACATAGGCGGCGACGTCAGCGATGGCGACCCAGATCACATGGCCACCCGGGTTCTTGGGATCGTCATCGGCATGGGCATAGCAGGCGTCGTCGTGGTCCCGTGCATCCGCAGGATCGATGGTCAGCAACGGCATATCCCGCAGGTCTTCACGCCCTTTCAGTCCAACGGGTTTGGCCTTGTCGGCTTCTTCGATCACCTTGTCCGGGAAATCGTCGGGAATACCGTGTTGGTGGATGGCGATCAATGAGACAGCCTTGGGCGCGGTCGGATCGCCGAGCCGTTCAACAATACGCGCACGCGGCAGGCCCATGCGGTTCTTGGGTCCGGCCTGTTCGGCCTCAACCAACTCACCGTCCTTGGCGCCCAGAACGGCCCCGTCCGCGACCAGCCATTCTGTCTGACCAGCCTTGTCGATGGGCACGATCCGTCCGCCCTCGGCCCCTTTGCGAAAAATGCCGACGATCTTGCGCGGGTTGGTGCCGATGCGGCGGATCAAGCGGGCTTCGTAATTGTGATCTTCCTCATGCACCACGGTCAGGCGGGCCAGAATGCGGTCACCCTCACCCAGCGCCGGATCGCTGGCACGCGTGACGAGCAGAACGATGGGCTCAACCCCCTCGCCGTGCCATTCCAACGGGCGCGCAAACAGGTCGCCATCTACGTTGGGAGCCTTTACCTGCAACACGCTGACCGGCGGCAGACGATCCGGATCACGATAGCTGCGCTTGCGCTTTTCCAGATGGCCTTCGGCCTCAAGCTCTTTCAGGATGCGCTTCAGGTCGATCCGATCCGCGCCCTTGATGCCAAAAGCCTTGGCGATATCACGTTTCGAGGTCAGGGTAGGGTTCGCCGAGATCCAGTCGAGGACCTCTTGCTTGGTCGGAATGCGTGTCATGAGTTTGGCCTAGCACGGGCATGCGACCGCGTCATGGTCAAAAAGCGGTGCATGATGTCAGCCGTGCAGATCGGCCACGGTATCCACATCGCTCAGGTGATCCAGCAACGTTACTCGGCACCCGCGAACCGAATTCAGTGTGTCTTTCAACGCGTGTTCCGTTGACCAGCGCACATCGCGGAATAACCCCGAAGGCAACGCGCCATAACGCTGAGCACCAACCAACCAATAGCCGCCATCCGGGGATGGCCCGAACACCATCTCAGCCCGGCCCAACGCGCGAAAGGCCCGCGCAATGTGACCCCTTGTGATGCCCGGAATATCCGCACCGATCAGGCACACCGGACCATCGGGAGCACCGCGCAACATCCGCCCCATACGGTCGCCCAGATCTCCGCGCCCCTGAGGCTTCCGGGGTAAATCAACAGGCCAGACCCGACTGTTCATTCCCTCCCTATCCGGAGAGACCGCCAGTACAATCTGCCAGCGCGGATCACGCAGATGCCGGATCAGAGATCGCGTTTGATGCCGAAACCACCAAGCAGCCCCAACCATGCCGATATCGCGCCCCAAACGGGTCTTGACCCGCCCTGGACGTGGCTCTTTCACCATGATGACCAGCGTTTTCTGCATGGATCAGGCGAAGTAGTCCATCAGAATACGGGTGTAGATCGCCTTGAGTTGATGAATTTGCGCCATTTCGACACATTCATCGACCTGATGCATGGTGTGCCCGACCAGACCAAACTCGACCACCGGGCAATGATCTTTGATGAAGCGGGCATCCGAGGTCCCGCCGGTGGTCGAAAGCGCGGGGCGGATATTGGTTTCTGCCTTAACAGCATGAGCTACCAGATCAGACAATGCCCCCGGAGGGGTCAGAAAGCTTTCACCCGAAATCTTGATCCGGGTCTCGACATCGACGCCAAACGCCTCGGCAACGGTGTCTGCCTCGGATTGCAACCAATCGCTCAAACTGGCCCCGGAATGCAGGTCATTGAACCGGATGTTCACTGTCCCAGAACATTGCGCCGGGATCACATTTGTCGCCGGATTACCGGTGTCGATCGTGACAACCGCCAAGGTCGAGGCGTCAAAGTGGTCGGTACCCTGATCCAGTTCGTGGCTGGCCAGCCGATCCATGAGCCGTGCCATCGCGGGCACCGGGTTCTTCGCCCGATGCGGATAGGCCGAATGCCCCTGCACTCCGCTCACAGTGAACCACGCAGTCATCGAACCGCGCCGGCCGATCTTCATCATTTCGCCCATCGTGTTCGGGCAAGTGGGTTCTCCCACCAGACAAACCGACATCCGCTCATCCGTTGCGGCCATGTGATCCAGTAAAGCAACCGTGCCATCCAGCGCGTCGCCTTCTTCATCACCTGTGATCGTCAGGATCACCGCCCCAACCGGGGGCGTATCGCGCACAAAGTCAATGGCCGCCGCCGCAAAGGCCGCCACGCCCGATTTCATATCCGTCGCGCCCCTGCCGTACATCACCCCGTCCCGGACCTCGGCGCCAAAGGGGGGCATGGTCCAGGCTGCTTCATCCCCTACCGGAACCACATCCGTATGACCATTAAAGCCAAAGCTGCGCGCGTGACCCTTCTGCCCCCACCGGGCGAAGAGGTTGCAGATTCCACCACGATCTACGCGAGTGCAATAAAATCCGGCCTCCTCCAGCACTTGCTGCAGCAAGACCAAAGCCCCGCCTTCATCGGGTGTGACCGATGGGCAACGGATCAGATTTGCTGTCAGCTCAACTGGATCGGTCATATTGGGCCTCTTGTCCTTAGGGGTGCCTATGTTCGTGCACAGATTCAACGAATTGCCCGGATTGCCAACCCCGAATAGTCGAATTCCGAGACCGAATGCCCAAGCGGCTTGATTTTGCACCCCAACAAAACATGAGCGTTGACCCAGCGGCTGCCTTGCCGCGCTGCCCTTAAGTGAGTTAGAGGGCCGCGAAACAGGTGATTCCACATGAAGCGTGTCTTCTTCGCATTGATCTGCCTGACTTTCGCGACTCTTGCGCAGCAAAGCCAGGCCCAGTCTCTTACGGTTACAACGGTAACCCGTCCTCCGTTCTCATTTGTCGAGGACGGTGCCCAGACCGGTTTCTCGATGGATCTTCTGGCGGCACTGTCTGAATCGCTCGGCTGGAAATACTCGATCAACCGCGTCGAGACATTTGGAGAAATGTTGGGCGCGGTTCAGGATGGCTCTGCCGATCTGGCGATCGCTAATATATCGATCACCGCCTTGCGCGAAACCCGAATGGATTTCACACAACCGATATTTGAGGCCGGATTACAGATCATGGTCCCGTCAGAGGCCGCTCGCCAGCCATCGCTGTTGCACGCTTTGCTGTCTCGGGAATTGTTCATCGCCATCGGGCTGGCCTTTGCGATCCTGCTTGGTGGCGGCATGCTGATGTGGAGTTTTGAGAAACGCGCGCAGCCCTACTTTGATCGCAAATTGAATGAGGCGTGGTTCCCGTCGTTCTGGTGGGCCCTCAACCTGGTGGTGAACGGTGGCTTTGAAGAGCGGATGCCGCGCACCCCGTTTGGCCGCCTGTTGGGTGTAGTACTGGTGGTGTCATCCCTATTCATCGTCTCCGTTTTCACGGCCCGGATCACCTCGGTGATGACGGTGGACGCAATCACCGGCAGCGTCAATTCGGTCAACGACCTTTACGGCAAACAGGTCGGGACGATTTCCGATTCAACCGCCGCCAGTTTCCTGAACCGGCGCGAGATCGACTATACCGGCTATGGCGATCTGCAGGACATGCTGAACGCGTTTGAGAATAAGGATTTGGATGCGGTCGTTTTCGACGCTCCGATCCTGTCCTATTATGCCAGCCACGAAGGGCGCAGAATGGCGACAATGACCGGGGGCATCTTCCTGCGTGAAAACTATGGGATCGCATTTCCAACCGGATCGCCATTGGTCGAAGACGTCAATCAGGCGCTGCTGTCCCTGCGCGAAGACGGCACCTATGACGAAATCTATCGCAAGTGGTTCGGGGTGAGAAACTAAGCAGTTTCCTCGTCGCCGAAGAATGGTGTCATCTGTGCCACGATAACCGCGTTTTCATCCAGCGCCCGTTGCATCAATGCCCGCTCATCCGGATCGATATCATGCCCTTGCGCCTCACGCTCGGCCAAGGTGCCATAGCCGGTGACATCCAGAGGTGCAGTATCGGCCTGCTTCAGGATCGCTACTGTCTCGCGCACGGCTTCGGCCTCGTCCACGCCGCTGGCAAAACACATCAACGCCGCCCCGGTCGCGCCTTCGGGCAGGCCGTCGCCATCTTTGCGACCAATCTGAACCAACAACGTATAGACTTGCTGGCGCGAAGGTTTTTTCTGCTTTTCCATAGTGCCCGCAATACGCTGGCCCGATGGCACGGTCAACTCAGTCGCAGGTGCTGGCGTATAGGTGGTCCAACAGCATCTGCGCTGCCACGCGCTGCGTGTCGCGCCATTCCGCCCGGGGTCGCAATGGCATCACAGCATCCGTATTGAAATAAATTGCGGACATACCCGCTGCCACGGCTTGGACCCCTTGCACATTGGCAGCAGGCAGTTCGTTCATGATTTCAGCAGCGATCCTTGCCTCGAAGTCATAGACAAACCCAAGCAAGGGTTCTCGCAAATCCGCGTGTCTTTCTGAGGCTGCGACCAAAGCAGCAAACACCGCGGCACTTTCCGAAGAATAGGTGCCGCGTCCGAACAAAGCGTCCAGCATCGCTGCAACCCGATCAGTGCACGGCAGAGTGTCGAAGAGCGCCTCAACCTGATCCGCGAAGACTTTCAGGACGTGATCCAGCAGCTTGCGAACCATCTCATCCCGGTTGCCCAGATAGTGGCGTAGCAATGGCCGCCCGACGCCTGCCTCTTCTGATATGCGCGCCAGGGTCGAGCCATCCAGCCCATACCGCGCGACACAACGCATAAATGCGTTCAGGATTTGCTCGGATCTGGCGTCTTTCATACTGGGACGGGGCATCAGAATCCGTTCGCAACTGGTGGAAAAACATCCGCTAGAACGTAGAGAACGCCCAAACCGGTCCACAAACCCGTCAGCGACCAGAACAGTGCCGGATCTGTCGCGCGGTTTATCGGTTCGATCAAGAAGGCCTGCCCCGAGCGCACCGCCAAGAGCCCCCAAAATATGAACAACAGACCCCAAAGGCCGTAATACCCGGCGAAGGTCGAGACAAGAAGCGCCGCCAGAATTAGCAGTGTCATCCACCTTTGATTCCTCAGGGTTTGAATAAAAGTCATCCTGCCTCCAAGCGGGTTCAGAAAAATCTTAAGGTGAAATCTGGACATTCGAAGGTTTATTGTCAATATTGATGATTATCATTTTTGACAATAAATGGACTCGACAATGCCGCCTGACGCACTTCCGGATCAACCCAAGCAACAACTGCCGCGTGAGGCATATGTCTCGGACAGTTGGTATGAGGCCGAACAGAAAACCCTGTTCAGCAAGTGCTGGAGTTTTGCCGGCGTGACTATGGATTTCACCGAACCCGGCGATTTTAGGACAATTCAGGCCGGAGCCTACGCTCTGATCGTCATAAGGGACGCAAATGGCGACTTGCGCGCCTTCCACAACCAATGCCGCCATCGCGGAACCGAGTTGCTGGAAGGCTGTGGCAACGCAGGCAAAACCATTGTCTGCCCTTATCACAACTGGGTCTACAATCTGGATGGCGCTTTGCGCGGAGTACCAGCCCAGCGCGAGTGCTTTCCGGACCTGGACAAGAAGGCAACCGCGTTGTTCGGTGCCTCAGTCGGTGTCTTCCGCAACCTTGTTTTTGTTCACCCAGAACCGGATCAGAGCTTTGACGCGTGGCTTGGCGATCTGGCTCAAATACCTTGGCCTCATGATCTGGCATCAAGCGAGCTACAAGAGAACCCCGACGACGTGGTCTATGAGATCAACTGCAATTGGAAGGTCTTCTTTGAAAATGCAATCGACGGCTATCATCTGGCCTATCTGCACAAAGACACGTTGGGCGGGCCAACCCATGACAAGAATCTTTGGGAGGTTTTTGGCCACAACATGGTCTGGTGGTCGACCGAGCGCGAAGGCGTCAAGCATCGTATCCCTCAGTTTGTTGAAAACTCGGCCAAAGGGTCCGGCCTGAAAACGGTACGGAATGCCGAAACGCCGGGCTATGGCGGGGTCTACATGCTGTTTCCGACCACGATCCTGACGCCAAACCCCTGGGGGTTTTCGATATCGACCATGGAACCGGTCGACGCCAACACAACTCTGCTGCGGGTCAGAAACTGGTCGCCTAAAGGCTGGTTCACCTATACGCATCGCGCGGCGGACATACCCGGATACGACCCGGAATCCGGTCGGATCAAATCCTCTCACTGGACCCAGCACCCACTGGAGACGGGGGATTTTCAGACCGAGGATGTCTGGGTGTGCGAAAAGATGCAGCGCGCCCTTCAATCGCCCCGATATCAAGTCGGCCCTCTGGCCAAAGGGGCCGGAGGTGAGGCGGCGATTGATTTCTTTCAGCAAACAGTGCTGGAGTTCATGCCAAAATAAGAAAGGCCGCAGAGCATGCACTCTGCGGCCTATTCAAACTGAAACGACGGGATCAGTCGCGCAGTAGCTCATTGATCCCAGTTTTCGAACGGGTCTTTTCATCGACGCGTTTCACGATGACCGCGCAATACAGGCTTACATTGTTCTTGGACGGCATCGAGCCCGCAACAACCACCGAATAGGGCGGAACCTCGCCATACATGACTTCACCGGTTTCGCGATCTACGATCTTGGTGGATTTACCGATGAATACGCCCATGCCCAGAACCGAACCCTCGCGGACGATGCAGCCTTCGACCACTTCCGAACGCGCACCGATAAAGCAGTTGTCCTCGATAATGGTCGGACCGGCCTGCATCGGCTCCAGTACGCCTCCAATGCCGACGCCGCCCGACAAGTGCACGTTCTTGCCGATCTGCGCGCAGGAACCAACGGTGGCCCAGGTATCAACCATCGTGCCTTCATCGACATAAGCGCCAAGGTTCACGAACGAGGGCATCAGCACCACACCAGGTGCGACATAGGCCGACTTGCGGACCACACAGTTTGGCACGGCGCGGAACCCTGCCGCGCGCCACTGGTTCTCTCCCCAGCCGGCGAACTTGCTGTCGACCTTATCCCACCAGCCGCCGTCTTGCGGGCCTCCGGTCTGGATTTCCATGTCCTTGATGCGGAACCCCAGCAGAACTGCTTTTTTCGCCCACTGGTTCACGTGCCAATCACCACTGTCGAGCTTTTCAGCCACCCGCAGCGAACCGCTGTCCAGCGCGCTCAGCGTGTCTTCGATTGCTTCTCGTTGCTCGCCGGTGGTCGCAGGGGTGATTGTGTCACGTACTTCCCAGGCGGCTTCGATGGCGGCTTCCAGTTGCGCATTGGACATGGGGCGTCTCCCTAGAGAATCTGTTCACGTTGATGTGGCCTATACGCAAGCGAGACCCATGGCGCAATGCGACGCGGATACCTCGGTTTGCGTCAATCATCGGTAAGTGCGCTGAGTGCGGCAAACATATCCCGGTCATTTTGGGTTCCGGCATTGGGTGCAGTCAGCAACACATCGCCGTAGAAAACCGAATTTGCACCAGCCAGAAAGCACAATGCCTGCTCGGCAGTTGAAAAGTCCGACCGTCCTGCCGACAGGCGCACCCGTGTTTGCGGCATGGTGATCCGCGCGGTCGCAACCATGCGCACCAGATCAAAAATGCCTACTTTTTCTAGATGCGCCAGTGGCGTGCCTTTGATCGGGATCAGCGCGTTTATCGGTACGCTTTCGGGATGCGGGTCAAAATTCGCAAGGACCTGCAACAGCGAGGCACGATCCCGCAGGCTTTCACCCATACCGATAATGCCGCCGCAACACAGATCAATACCTTCGTCCCGGCAATAGCTGAGGGTCTCAAGACGATCCTGATAGGTACGAGTTCCAATAATCTCGCCATAGAATTCCGGCGAAGTATCCAGGTTATGATTGTACGCCGTAAGTCCCGCCTCGGCCAGTCGTTTGGCCTGATGTGGCTTGAGCATGCCCAGTGTGACGCAAGCCTCCATGCCCAGATCACGCACGCCCCGCACCATGTCCAGCACATTGTCGAATTCTTCGCCGTCGCGCACCTGACGCCATGCAGCACCCATGCAAAACCGTTCAGCCCCCGCATCGCGCGCCCGTTTGGCAAGCGAGATGACATGCGCAGGGTTCATGAGCTTTTCCTTGGTCAGCTCGACCTCGCGATGATGGGCGGATTGCGGGCAATAGGCGCAATCCTCGGGACAGCTTCCGGTTTTTATCGACAGCAGGCTGGCTTTTTGGATGTCGTTTGGATCGTGATACGTCCGGTGAATTACATTTGCGCGACCTACCAGATCCAACAGTGGGAGGCGCATCAGCGCCTCCACTTCATCCACGGTCCAATCGCTGCGGATATCTTGCCCGGTATCAAGCATTTGGCTGCGGCCCACGGATTTTCTGCATCAGACCCGTCGGCAGGCCAATCACGAGAACGGCTGCCAATGCAATCTTCACGAGATCACCCAGAATGAAAGGGCTGAAACCGTAAACCAGAACCTTGTCTGCAGGCACGAACTGAGCCAACCAACCCAGACCCAGCGCATAGGTCACCGCAAGTCCAGCCAGCATCGCCGGAACCAGAAACAGTTTGCGCAGATTGTCCGCGGCCCATCCAACCATGACCGAGGCGACCACGAAACCCAGCAAATAACCTCCGGTTCCGCCCATCATATAGGCCAGCCCGATGCCTTTTTCGGGCGTTCCGGCAAACACCGGCAAACCCACTGCCCCGGCGACCATGTAACCAATCACCGTTGCAGAACCGAGACGCAGCCCAAATGCCGCGGCGATAGCCATGACAGCGGCGACTTGAAGGGTCATGGGCACAGGCCAAAATGGCACCTGGACTTTTGCACTGGCGGTCAAAAGAAGAATACCCCACGCGACACGAAGGATCTGACCCGCAGGGGTTATTACTCCGGCGGCCGGGAGGGTGGATTGCAGAGTAGCTTTCATCGTCTTGCTCCTTTTATAGATAATATTTCATTGACTCGAAATTGATCATCATTTTTATCTATTAAAAATCAAGTCAAATCTTCTGAGAAGGCACAGATTGTCGTTTCAAAGGCAGAAAGTATCAGCTTGCACGACGGATATGGCGCACAAGTATCGAGGTTGCGGCGGAAACGTCTTTACTCTTCAGCGCCTGAATGATCGCAGCGTGATCCGTATCGACGCGCTGCACCCATTTGGGCCGCCAATGTGCAAACAGGTGCCTGGCACTGGCAATGTGCAGATCATCGACAGCATGCAAAAGACGGGGCAACCCGCAAGGTGTCAGGATGGCACGATGAAAGACCCTGTTCCGCGCCTCCCATTGAGGCATGTTTTCAGCCTGATCACATGCCTTTCGCGCATCATCAGCCACTTTCAGAGCAGCTGGCGTCATATTTTGCACGGAATGCTGCATCGCCAGCGTTTCCAGCGCGACACGCATTTCGATCACCTCACGCACTTCGGCAGGGTCCAACGCGGTGACGCGCATGCCCTTTCGCGGTTCGCTTTTGGCCAATCCATGCGCCTCAAGCCGCAGCAGTGCTTCGCGCACCGGCACATGGCTGGTCTCAAAGTCGCGCGCGATATGGTCCTGACGCAGCTTTTCACCGGCAGGAAGATCGCCGGTGATGATTTTCTGGCTCAGGGCATTATAGATTGTGTCGGCAATGGTCGCGGTCATTAATTATAGATAAAATCCATGAACAACATCTACAAGCCGTATTCTCAACCTGTTAGCGGATCTGGCGCGATGTTCCCGCCGCAAATCAGCACTGCGACACGCTCACC
This sequence comes from Ruegeria sp. A5, assembly GCF_056543005.1. Classification (NCBI taxonomy): domain Bacteria; kingdom Pseudomonadati; phylum Pseudomonadota; class Alphaproteobacteria; order Rhodobacterales; family Roseobacteraceae; genus Ruegeria; species Ruegeria sp. A5. Next base: position 25,997 of record NZ_JBQGAV010000008.1, on the reverse strand, counting down.
CGGCTCCGGCTGGTAAGCGCCCGAAATCAGTGCGGCAAGCGCAGCAGCCCCTGCCGGTTCAACCAGTATTCGATGCGTCTGCCACAGAGCATTCTGGGCTTGCGATATCGCATCGTCAGAAACCAGAACCGAACTCATGCCTTGGGCCAGCCGAAAGCAAATATCACCAATTCTCCGTGCGCCCAGTGCGTTCGCTGCGATGCCCGAAACGGAAACATCAACCGGTTCGCCCGTAGCCAACGCCGCATTCAGCGCGCAAGAGGTTTCCGGTTCGACCGCCACGACTTTGCGCGCACCCTGAAACCATGCCAAAGCTCCGGCAATCAGCCCACCGCCGCCCACGGCCACCAATACTGTGTCCGCCTGCAAGCCCTGCGCGTCCCATTCAGCAAAACATGTCCCCTGCCCTGCCACCGTCGCTGGCGCATCATAGGCATGGATTTGCATGGCGCCGGTGCTTTCCTCATGCGCCTGCGCCATGGTCAGTGCATTGGCGTATTCACCCGAAACAACACTCAGATCAGCCCCGATCCGCTTGATCAGCGCAATCTTGGAGGGACCTGCAAGTTCGGGCACAAAAATCTTCGCTGGATAGCCCAGTGATTGCGCGGCATAAGCCGCTGCCGCACCGTGGTTGCCACCGGAAGCCGCCACGACGCCTGCCGCAGGCACATCCATGCTGAGCAGGGTATTGAACGCCCCGCGCGCTTTGAAGCTGCCGGTGTGCTGCATATGTTCAAGCTTCATTTCAATCGGATAGCCCGGAATATGGCTTTCCATCACCGGTGTGACCTGCGCGTGTCCGGCAATGCGATCCCGCGCTGCCAATATTTCACTTTTCCAATCCATTCTTGTCTTTCCGTGACTGGCACTCTGCCCGCGAACCCTATAGCTGTTTTGGAAACACGCAAGCAGGGAACCCCGTTAATGAGAGAAGATCGCCTCAGCCCGTTTCGCGACGCACAGACCGACCGCTCGACCGCAAGCGAGGTACCAGATACCCCGCAGACGCGGTCTTCGGCCTATCGCCTTGCCTTCGCTGATGATGACTTCCTGTGCCGGGATGAGCTGCGCCCCGTACGACTGCAGCTGGAGCTGCTGAAGCCCGAGATGATCATGACAGAGCGTGAGATCACCTCGACCATCGTCATGTTCGGTGGCGCGCGCATTCCGGAACCCGCTCAGAAACACACGGCGCGGACCGAGACCTTGGCCGGGCTGTCGAAATACTACGATGAAGCGCGTGAGTTTGCGCGGCTGATGACCGAGAAGTCAAATCAGACAGGCTGCCGCGAAAATGTGATCGTCACCGGTGGCGGCCCCGGCGTGATGGAGGCGGGTAACCGTGGTGCACAGGATGCGGGCGGGTGTTCGATCGGCCTGAACATCGTGCTTCCGCACGAGCAGGCTCCGAACCTATACGTGACGCCTGATCTCAGCTTTAACTTCCACTATTTCGCCATCCGCAAGATGCACTTCCTGATGCGCGCCCGCGCCATCACCATCTTCCCCGGTGGCTTCGGCACCATGGATGAGCTGTTCGAATCCCTGACCTTGATCCAGACCGGCCGCATGGATCGCGTCCCTTTCCTGCTGTTCGGGCGTGAGTTCTGGGAGAAGGTTATCAACTGGGAGGCTCTGGCTGATGCGGGCACCATCTCGGACGAAGATCTTGACCTGTTCCGCTTTGTCGACACCGCGCAAGAGGCGGTCGAGATCATCGAGAATTGGGAACCCGCGCCCCCACGCGATGAAATACCGGGGCGCTGAGCCATGAGCCCGAAGACCGGCGAAATGTTGCACTTGCGCGGGAATGCCCTGAACAAGGGCGAGCCTGTGGCCCTGCCGCTGACCCAAAGCAGCATGTACCATCTGCCCGGTGCGCCGGATGGGCATGCCAGCTATGGCCGGGTCGACAACCCGACCTGGGTGCATCTGGAACACGTTCTGTCGCATCTCGAAGATGCACCCTGCCTCAGCTTTCCTTCGGGTATGGGTGCGATTTCGGCGGCCTTGTTTGCGACGGTCCAAGCCGGGTCGCGGCTGCTGATCCCGTCCGACGGGTATTATGTGACGCGCCTTTTGGCTGATCGGTTCCTGTCAAATCTGGGCGTCTCGGTTATCGAACGCCCAACCACCGACTTTGCCGAAGGTGGCTTTGATGAATTCGATGTGGTGTTTCTGGAAAGCCCCTCGAACCCCGGTTTGGACATGCTTGATCTGCCAGTAATCGCCGAGGCCGTGCGCGAGGCCGGCGGCATCACCATCGCCGACAACACAACGATGACCCCATTGGGCCTGCGCCCACTGGACCTTGGCATCGATGTGGTTGTGAGTTCAGACACCAAAGCGATGGGTGGGCATTCGGACCTGTTGATGGGTCATTTAGCCAGCCGCAATCCGCAAATCATGGAGCGAGTTGAGGAATGGCGCCGCGTCTCCGGTGCGATCCCGGGGCCACATGAAGCGTGGTTGCTACATCGGGGTTTGGAGACTCTGGATGTGCGGTTTGATCGGATGTGTAGCTCAGCACAAATACTGGCTGAACGGCTGGCGGCGCACCCGGCCGTGAAACAGATCCGCTATCCCGGACTGACCGATGATCCGGCGCACACATTGGCGACGGCTCAAACCACGCGCTTCGGGTTTCTGCTAAGCATCACGCTTGAGACCGAGAACAAAGCCGAACAGTTCATCAACAGCTGCCCACTGCTGCGTCCGGCTACATCCTTCGGCGGCGTCCACAGTTCGGCCGAGCGGCGCGCCCGTTGGGGGGATGCTGTCGATCCTGCTTTCATCCGCCTGTCCGTGGGGTGCGAACCGGTGGACGAGTTGTGGCAGGCCATCGAGGCCAGTTTAGACGCGATATGACTATTTCTTAGGGTCGCGCAGTTCGGGAAACACGTAGATCGGCAGCACAATACTGCCGATCAGAGCGCCCAACCATACCAGCAAGGTTGCGGCCAACAGATTTGAGATACCGCCAATGGTCAGACCGGATGTGATCAGATCGGTGACCAGAAGGCCAACAAAGGTCACGATCAAGGCAATTCCGCCCTTCAGCGCCGGTGCCTTCTTTTCCCCCAGCTTCAGGATCAGCGGTTCGGCTATCACCTGGACCAGGGTGAACACGACTACCACCACGATGAAGGAAATCGGTCGGATCGCAAACTCTGACAGCAGCAAACTGGCCAACAACAGCCCGATGGCGTTCCCAGCCAGCAATGCCAGCACCGATTTGAGCCTGCGCGTCATGGGGTGATCTCCGTCAATGATCAATCTGAAACATCTTAATATTAGCAGAGCTTGACAGATTTACGAGACAATTTAGCCGCCTCTTCTTTTTGACCTGTTGAAATCAATTGATAAAATACCTTCATCAAGGCCAAACCCCACATCGACGAGAGGCAAGATGAGCGACGACCCCTATTCCGTACTTGGCGTCGCCAAAGACGCTAGCGATGCCGAGATCAAGAAAGCCTATCGGAAGATCGCCAAAGAATGCCACCCGGACCTCAAGCCGGGCGATGCCGAGGCAGAGGCCAAGTTCAAAGCCGCTGCTGCTGCTTATGACCTGCTGAAAGACCCCGAGACGCGCAAACGCTACGACAATGGCGAAATTGATGCGTCGGGTCAGGAACGTCCGCAGCAGCAGTATTATCGCGAATATGCCGAGGCTGCTGGCAACCCTTATCGCGGTCACGCGGCTGAACAGGACGATATGTCCGACATCTTTGCCGAATTCATGCGCGGGCGGGGTGGATATGGACAGCGCACGCAGGAGTTCCATGCACCGGGCCACAACCTGAACTACTCGCTGCAGATCAGCTTTCTTGACGCCGTTTTCGGAGCCAGCCAGAAATTGACCCTGCCAGATGGGAACCGGATTGAAGTGAAGATACCTGCGGGTATCACGACCGGGCAAACCATCCGCCTGCGTGGCAAAGGGGCCCCGGGGTACGGCGATGGGCCTCCCGGCGATGCGCTTGTGACGATCTCGGTTGCGGATCACCCGGTGTTCGACCGTCAGGGCGATGACATCCACATCACGCTGCCCATCACCATTGATGAGGCCGTTCTGGGTGGCAAGGTTCCCGCCCCCACCATCGACGGTGGCGTCAATGTCAGTGTCCCAGCGGGGACCAGCAGCGGCAAAACCCTGCGCCTGCGTGGCAAAGGGGTCAAGAAACGCGGCTCGTCCGAGCGGGGCGATCAGTTCATTGAACTGACCGTCGCAATGCCAGACAAGGTAGACGATGAATTGAAGCACTTCATGGAGACATGGCGCGAAACCCACGGCTATGATCCGCGCAAAGGAATGCCGTCATGAGCCGCACATTGACCGAAGCCGAACTGATCGACGCCATCGCCCGCCTGACTTCGGATCGCCTGACCGAATATCTGGCCGCTGAGATCGTGATCCCCGAGCAATCGGAGCAAGGGCTGCGATACCAGCGTATCGACGTTGCTCGTCTGGAACTGGCATGCGAACTGCATGACCAGTACGACATGGAGGCCGATGCACTATCGATGATGATCTCTCTGATCGACCAGATGCATGGGCTGCGCGCCGAACTGCGCGAGGTTTTGAACGCGGTCGAGGCGCAACCGGAACCGGTTCGCCAACAACTGATCGAAGTAATCGGAACAGCGCGATTCCGTCGCAGTTAACGGGGTTTTGGGAGCCGGGATTTTGGCGTAGAAGGCGCCCTTGATCCTTAGCCCGGTATCCCCATGACCCAGTCCAGATCCGAATTGCTGATGCCTGCGGGCAATCTGCGTAAGTTGAAACTCGCCATCCTCTATGGCGCGGATGCGGTCTATCTGGGCACACCGGATATGTCGCTGCGGACAAAGTCCGAGTTCTCGCTGGAAGAGGTGATAGAGGGAGTCGAGTTTTGCCACAACCATGGCCGGCGCGCGTACCTGACGCTGAACCTGTTCTCGCACAATAAGGACATTCCGAAGCTGGACGAATACATCGACACTGTCCGCACGGTGAAACCTGACGGGCTGATCATCGCCGACCCCGGAGTGTTCCAATACGTCCGCGAACGCGCGCCGGAACTGCCGCTGCATATCTCGACGCAAGCCAATATCTGTTCGTGGTTGTCGGTGAAGTTCTGGCAGGATCAGGGGGCCGAGCTTGTGGTTCTGGCCCGCGAAGTCTCATACCCCGAATTGGTCGAGATTCGCGAGAAATGCCCCGATATCAAGCTTGAGGCGTTTGTGCACGGGGCCATGTGCATGACCTATTCGGGCCGCTGCCTACTGTCGAACTTCATGGCCGAACGCGGGGCCAATCAGGGCAACTGCGCCAATTCCTGCCGCTGGAACTATGGCCTGAAACTGCGCCTCAAAGATGGCACGCATCAGGAGCTGCGCATCACCGATGAAAACGCCGACCTATTCGAATTCCTGCTGGAAGAAGGCTGTCGCCCCGGTGATTTGATGCCCATCGAAGAGGATGATCGGGGATCCTACATCCTCAATTCCCGCGACCTGTGCATCATGCCCAAGCTGGATGAATACTTGAAGATCGGTGTCGACAGTCTGAAAGTCGAAGGGCGCGGCAAATCGGAATACTATGCCGCCATCGTCGCGCGCGCCTATCGTATGGCCATCGACGACTATCACGCCGACCCTGAGAACTGGGACCCGAAGCCCTATATGCGTGAACTCGAAACAATCGGGAACCGCGGCTACACGCTGGCTTTCCACGAAGGCCGCCTGACCAATTATGCACATGATTACGAACACACAGCCTCGATCGCGCAGTGGGAATATGCCGGGATCGTCACCGAGGTGACCGAGGATGCCTTTCTGGTCGAGGTGAAAAACAAGCTGGAACCGGGGGATGTATTGGATTTCGTCTCTCCGGTTTCGCGCGAGACGGTTCTGCTGCGGGTCTATGACTTTGAACGCGCTCATGATGGGGCGCGGCTGGACGTTGTGCATGGCAGTACCAAAACCATCATCCGCCTTCCCTTCACCCTGTTCGATCACGAGGATATCGACGATCTGCGCACCCGTTTCCCGATCTACTCCGTCCTGCGCAAAGAACGTGCCCTGACCGACGAACATTGGAGCCGCATCCGCTTTGACAAGCTGGTGCAGGGGCTGGAAACCTCAGGTCGCGACAACCCTAAGGCCTATACCCGCCGTCGTGACGAGCTGGTCGAGAAAATCGGCGAAGACGGCAATGAGCGTCGCTTCAAAACCAATCGTATCGGAACCGAGGGATGTTGCGGCAAAGGCTGCAACGGCTGTTTGATCTTCTGGCAGGATGAGAAATACGCGCTCGCCCGCGAGGTCCTATCCAAACGCAAACAGGGTGACCAACTCAGTCGTCAGGAAGCGACCGAGCTGAAGCTGCCTGACCCGGCGGCCTGAAGATCACTCTGCGACACGATACTCTTCGGGTACGTAAAACGTATAGTCCCGGTCCGCGACGGCCTCGTGGCAGACATGGCAGTAATCGACCTCTGACGCGCGAAAGCCCATCGTATCACCGAACAGCGAACCGTCTGGCATCACCATGATATAACGCCAGTCGGCTGTTTCCGGGTTGGTGCCTTCTGGCAGTTTCTCCATCACGAACAGGGCACCGGGATGGATATTGCCCTCATCTGTGACAGTCATACTGTCTTTGGCTAGGACCGAGCCTGCAGGCAGCTCTTCGCCTTCTTGCAATGTGCCGTAGTTGTGGGCCATGCGGTTCGCATAGCTGTTGACATAGCGCTGCCCATGCGTGGCCGAGATGTAGGGCGCATCGTTGAACAAAGGCCAGTTCTGATAGTTTCGGATCAAGTCCATCTGTGCCGCCGCATAACCCCGCGACATGCGTCGTATCAATGACTGATAGTGTTTCTGCGCTTGCTCCTTGGTCAGATCAGCTGGGTTTTCAATCGCCAAATGCGCATCCTGATCTTTGGTCTGAGCAGATGCCGCGTGGAGAACAAATCCCGAGATCGCCAGAACAGCCGCGATACCCAAGACTTGCCGGTGACTTACAATCATATTGTGGCCTCCCTGACTGATCAGTTCGCCTAAATGCCGCTTTGCTTCAGAAAATGGTAGCGGCCTTAATTGGTGTTACCAGCACCGCCCCGGCAATCTCACCACCTTGTGTCTGTCGGTGAGTTCCCCATCCAGAGCGGGTCTGCGCCGAAGATACCAAATTTTGAACAAGGAAACAGCACTCAATTCATTAAGTTTTTCGCGTGAAGCCACGGCGCATGCCCTTAGCGGTTTAGCCCGGCTTCAGCCTCGATCTGCTTTCGCGATTTCCGGGCCCGTTCGGTGGCCGATTTTAACTGGCCACAGGCCGCCATGATATCCTCACCCCGCGTTTTGCGGATGGGTGAGGCATAGCCCGCCTGATAGATGATGTTCGCAAAGGCGCGGATACGATTGTTCGAGCTGCGCTTGTAGGGCGCGCCCGGCCATTCGTTGAACGGGATCAGGTTGATCTTGGCCGGGATGTTATGGCGCTTGATATGTGCGATCAGGCGATGCGCGTCTTCGTCGCTGTCGTTCACGCCATCCAGCATCACGTATTCGAACGTGATCCGTTCAGAATTCGACGCGTTGGGATAGCTGGCCAACGCCTGCAGCAGTTCCTCGATATTCCAGCGCTTGTTGATCGGAACAAGTACGTCGCGAGTTTCATCAGTGGTAGCGTGGAACGAGATCGCCAACAGGCATCCAATTTCTTCAGCCGTGCGCGCGATCTCGGGTACCACACCCGAGGTCGACAGCGTGATGCGGCGACGGGACAGAGAAATCCCCTCGGGGTCCATCGCAATCTTCATTGCGTCACGGACGTTTTCAAAGTTGTAAAGCGGCTCGCCCATACCCATCAGCACGATATTTGACAGCAGGCGTGTTTCATCTTTGGGCGCACCCGGTGTTGGCCATTCCTCAAGATCGTCACGCGCCATCATGACCTGCCCGACAATTTCGGCCGCTGTCAGGTTGCGCACCAATTTCTGCGTGCCCGTGTGGCAGAAGGAACAAGTCAGCGTACAGCCCACCTGAGATGAGATGCATAGCGTTCCGCGATCATCTTCAGGGATATAGACAACCTCAACCTCGTGCCCGCCCGCGATACGGCACAGATACTTGCGGGTGCCGTCCTCTGAGACCTGACGGGTCACGACTTCGGGGATTTCGATTACGAACTGCTCGGCCAGTTGCGCGCGATAGGCCTTGGCCAGATTGGTCATCTCACCAAAATCACGCACACCCCATTGGTAGATCCATTGCCAAATCTGCCCCGTGCGCATCTTCGCCTGCTTTTCGGGCGTGCCGTGTTCAATTAGCGCCTCACGCAATTGATCGCGGGTCAAACCGACAAGGTTCATCTTCCCCTCGGGCAGTTTGCGGGGGATGGTCATGACGTCTTGAGTGATCGGCGCTTTGGGCGACATTGGCGTATCTCGGTGGATTCTGGCTTGGGATGCGCCTCTATATAGGAACACACGTAAAGATCAAAAGAATTCGTGCTTCAATTTGCGTAACGCAACAATTCGTCAACCCGCGCCCGGCCAAGGTCAACCCGACAGGCTGTGATGGCGATCCCCGTACCCGATCCTCCGCCGAACGAAGCACCTACCGCTTCGCACTGCGCATCGCGATAGGCCACCCACGCGTTTTGCGAGGCCTCCAGCGCAGGCACAGCGACGACCCGTCCAGTGACCTCGTCCAGTTCTTGTGCGGAGCCAAGCACCAGCGAATAGCTGGAGTCTATCGCAGCGTTTACCCGCAACTCCATATCCGAAACACAAGATCCAATTTCCACCTGCGAACCGGCGTCAATACACTCCATAGTTGGATCCGCAATTGCGGATATCGGAAACATCAAAAAAACAAATGCCCATCGCATCCATCAATCCTCCAGACAGAGATATCTGTCTATCACAGATCAAGATGCGCGCCCAATCAAGATGGGCCACTAAAGCAGAAACTTAAGCGGCCCACTGTTGTTAGTTTACTGCGGGCGGGATGTAGCAATCTTCTGCATCCAGGGTCTTTACGGGATCTTCCGGACCACATTGCTCACCCGTTATCGGATAGGTTTCCGATCCTTTCTCACAACCTGCAAGGATCACCGCAGACGCCATCAAGAGCACTGCCAGGTTTTTGCTTAAGTTCATTGCCGACTCCTCAACAAATTCTGAACTAATTAGTTCAGTAAACGGGGACGCAGGCTTTGACACGGATCAAGAAACACCGCTCTACGTAGCGTAAATTTCTGAAAACACACAGGATCGGACCAAACAAATAAAACCCCGCCGGAAAGCGGGGTTTCGGAATTTGATCTGCTTGTGGCTTAGTTCGTGCAGCGCGTTTCCGCGTCTTCAATCGCGGCCGTAAAGCCCAGCAACGAGAAAGTGTCCTTGGTCTGCGTACCACGTTCCGAACGGGCGGTCAGCACCGCCTCACTTCCGCGCTTCATCGCTGTGACGATCTTGGCATCATCCGAGGCGGTCGCAGGCCATGCCCACTCACCATCGGTGAACAGCTCGAACTCGCTGCCATCGACAACCAAATTGACAGTAGAACCAGACGCAAACGGATAGCCGCCGGTAAAGGTCACCTGCCCTTTAACCTCGGCATTCGGGCGATAGAACACAAACAGCAGGATATCGCTGCGCCGAACGGAAACGACCCGGCCACCGCGTGTGTTCACGGTCTCTTTCGGGGCAGAAACGCTCCAGCATTCGGTTGGGTCGTCCTCGACAAACACGCTCCAGTCCGTTTTTGCAGCGACGCGATTGGTACTGGTCGCCTGCTGCGCAATTGCCGTTGTCGCCATTCCTGCCATGCACAGGCCCGCGATTACGCGGACGAGCTTTAATCCCATCGGTTCAGCCTCCTAGCCCGACCTATTACCTCATACCCATCGGAAATACGTGCGAACTCTGCCGGTTCGTCTGTTCAGTTGCGTATTCCGATGATTGTCGACATACACACACTAACGCAGGTTTCGCCACAGGCGAAAGGGCGATTGGCAGATTTTTGCGCATGATTGATGGGGTGGACATGACACAAGCCGTACCAATGACAGAACTCTGGCGCGGGTCACTGTTGGAAAGCCTGCATATGGGCCATGCAGTGATCTGTGACGATAGTGGTCAGATCGTGCGCAGCTGGGGTGATCCAAACGCGGTGATCTATCCCCGTTCCTCGGCCAAAATGATCCAGGCCCTGCCGCTGATCACCTCGGGTGCGGCTGCAAAATACGGTTTGAACAGCGAGCATCTGGCCTTGGCCTGTGCTTCACATAACGGGGCGCATATCCATACTGACCGCGTGTCCGCATGGCTCGATCATCTCGGTCTGTCCGAGCCCGATCTGCGCTGCGGCCCACAGGAACCTGCCGACATGGCGGCCCGCGACGGGTTGATTCTTGCGGACGATGCACCCTGCCAGATTCACAACAATTGCTCAGGAAAGCACTGCGGCTTCCTTACTTTGGCGGAGCATATGGGGGCCGGGCCGGAATACTTGGAAATAGATCATCCTGTTCAGCAGGCCTGCCTGTCTGCCATCGAAGAAACCACAAGCGAAACCAGTCCCACCTACGGAATCGACGGGTGCTCCGCCCCAAATTTTGCGACATCACTGGTAGGGCTTGCGCGATCAATGGCTTGGTTTGCCTCTGCCGCAGACCGTTCGGACCGCTCCAGCGAAGCAGCGGTGCAGCTCACAGAAGCGATGGTGAAACATCCCGAACTTGTCGCAGGTGAAACTCGCGCTTGTACCGAGTTGATGCGAGCGATGAACGGGCGCGTTGCAATCAAGACAGGGGCCGAGGCCGTCTTTGTTGCCATCATCCCTGAAAAGCGCATGGGCGTTGCGCTTAAAATCACTGACGGCACTACCCGCGCCAGCGAATGCGCCATTGCCGCGATTCTAGTGCATTTAGGTGTGCTAGAGGCCGATCACCCGGCCACTCGCAAATTCATGAATGCCACACAGTATAGCCGTCGTGGGCTGGAATGCGGCGCTATCAAACCTGCACCGGGCTTCCCCGGCTGAGGATTACATCTCGATCTCGTGGACCTCGGCCACCTCGACCGAACCCGAGCCGTTCACAACCATCGGGCAGCCCTTGGCCATCTCGGTTGCGGCGTCAATGCTATCAGCCTTGACCACCGTGAAACCCGAGGCCGGGTTTGCACCACCATTGTCTTCGATCCCACCACTGCTGACCGTGTAGGACTGGCCTACAGGATTTCCCGGAATCTCTAATGAGCCGCCGATTTCCTGAAACCAAGCGCCCCAAGCGGCCATGGTCGCCTCGATCTCGGCGGGATCGGTTGGGGTGTGACCCCCGTGATAAACAAACAAATATTGGGGCATATCGCTCCTCCCTGATGAAAACCTATTTGCAAAGTGCTTCGAGTTTGCGCAGCGACGATGTCCAGCCTTCGTTGTGGTTCGTGGCCGACTCGGCATCGACAAGTTCACGGTGATCAACCACCAGCCGTGATCCGCTGTTGGTCGCGGTAACCGAAAAGGTCACATGGCTTTCCGCACCGCGCTGGTCCTGATCGTCATGCCAAGCCCACGTAAATCCAACAGATTTTGGTCGATCGATATGGGTAACGTGACCCGAGACTTTGAACTGCTGACCCTCGCCATTCTGCATAACCGAATACCACGGACCAATGCGCGAAAAGTCGAGATCATGTTCCGGTACATGCAACCCTTCGGGCCCCCACCACTGCAGAAGCTTCGCACCATCGCTGACCCATGCGAACAGGACCTCGGGACTAACGGGAAAATCTCGTTCCAGTTTCAGGTCGGCCATGAATTTTCCCTTTCAATAAGCTCTTCCAAACGGTCGAGGCTGCTTTCCCAGAAATGTCGTTTCGAAATCGTCCATTCGGCTATCGCGCGCAGACCCTCGGGCTGCACCGAGTACATCCGTTGCGTGCCGTGTACCCGCTGCTGCACCAACCCGGCCTCGCGCAAAACCTTCAAATGGCGCGAGATCGCGGCCCCTGACATGCCCTTGCCTTCTATCAAATTACCGACGGGCAGTTCGCCTTCGTCCATCAGTTGCTCGACAATCGAGAACCGAGTGGCATCAGACAAAGCGGAGAATGTGACCAGAAGCGTATTCATGGCTTTATTTAACACAATAGTTAAATTAAAGGAAGCCCCTTAGAGGCCTTGAAATTCTGACCTGCCATAGCCCTGCAGATACAACAACGCTGTCAGATCGCCGTGATTTATGCGGACATCACATTCGGCAGCGACCGAAGGCTTGGCGTGCAACGCGACACCCGTCCCCGCCCGACCCAACATTCCCAGATCATTCGCTCCATCGCCAACGGCAATCACGTCAACCTCGGAGATACCTAGGCGTGTTGTGATCTGCTCCAATGCCTCTATTTTGGCCTGTCGCCCAAGAATGGGCCGCTTCACGTCGCCGGTAAGCTTGCCATCCTCAGCCAGCAATGTATTCGCCCGGTTCTCATCAAACCCAAGCTCTTCGGCGACCTTAGCCGTAAAAGCCGTGAACCCACCCGAGACCAGCGCTGCATAGACCCCATTCGCGCGCATCGTGGCAAGTAACGCCTTGCCGCCGGGCATCAGCGTGATCCGTTCATTCAGAACCTTGCCGATCACGCTTTCATCCAGCCCTTTCAACAAGCCCACACGCTCAGTCAGCGCACCTTCGAAATCCAGCTCGCCGTTCATTGCACGCGCGGTGATATCCTTGACCCGATCACCGACACCAGCCTCATCAGCCAGTTCATCGATGCATTCCTGTTGGATCATGGTGCTGTCCATATCGGCCAGCAGCATCTTTTTCCGGCGACCGTCAGCTTTTTGCACGACCAGGTCCACGCCCATCTCTTGCAACTCGCCCCAAACGTCCCAGCGATTGTCGGGAATTTCTGGCAGGGAAAACTCGGCCGCCTCATCGAGGCTCAGCCAGTTCGCATCACCCCCGCCCCATGCATTCCGCAACGACTCAACCAGCGTCGCCTCTAAAGAAGGGGCCGCAGGGTTGGTCAGCAGAGTAGCTACATACATGTCAGGCCTCCGATTAGCGCACCTGCGGGATATCGCAGGTGCAGCATTTTCACCAGAGGCAGATTGATCTAACCGAGAATACCAGGCAGGCGCAGCCCATGTTCGCGAGCGCAGTCTTTCGCGATCTCATACCCCGCATCTGCGTGACGCCAGACGCCTGAGGCAGGGTCGTTCCACAGAACGCGCTCCAATCGCCGCGCGGCATCATCGGTCCCATCGGCGCAGATCACAACACCCGCGTGCTGACTAAAGCCCATGCCCACGCCGCCGCCATGATGCAGCGAGACCCAGGTCGCACCGCTGGCCGTATTGATCAGAGCGTTCAACAGCGGCCAATCCGACACTGCATCCGAGCCGTCCAGCATCGCCTCGGTCTCGCGGTTCGGGCTGGCGACCGAGCCCGAGTCCAGATGGTCTCGGCCAATGACAACAGGCGCTTTCAACTCGCCATTGGCAACCATTTCGTTGAAGGCCAGCCCCGCGCGGTGGCGATCTCCAAGGCCGATCCAGCATATACGTGCGGGCAGACCCTGAAACGCAATGCGTTCCTGCGCCATATCCAGCCAACGATGCAGATGCTCGTTCTCGGGGAACAGCTCCTTCATCTTGGCGTCGGTCTTGTAGATATCCTCGGGGTCACCCGACAATGCACACCAGCGGAACGGGCCGATGCCCTTGCAGAACAGCGGCCGGATATAGGCGGGCACAAAGCCGGGGAAGGCAAAGGCATTCTCCAAGCCTTCATCCTGCGCCACCTGACGGATGTTGTTGCCGTAATCCAGCGTCGGAACGCCCGCGTTCCAGAAATCGACCATTGCAGCGACATGCTGTTTCATCGAGGCACGGGCGGCCTTTTCAACCGCTTTAGGATCAGTTTCGCGCTTGTCCTTCCACTGCGCCATGCTCCAGCCAATCGGCAGATACCCATTGATCGGGTCATGGGCGCTGGTTTGGTCAGTGACGATATCGGGGCGCATGCCACCGGCCTGCATCCGCGCATAAATTTCGGGGAACACCTCAGCCGCATTGCCTAGCAGACCCACAGATTTCGCCTCGCCCGCCTTGGTCCAGCGGTCGATCATCTCAAGCGCTTCGTCGAGAGTCTCGGCTTTTTCGTCCAGATACTTGGTGCGCAGGCGGAAATCGATAGAATCCGGATTGCACTCGACCGCCAAACAACTGGCCCCGGCGAACACTGCCGCCAGAGGCTGTGCGCCACCCATGCCGCCCAGACCGCCGGTCAGAATCCACTTGCCAGTCAAGTCGCCGCCATAGTGCTGACGGCCAGCCTCGGCAAAGGTTTCGTAGGTGCCCTGTACGATGCCCTGCGTACCGATATAGATCCACGAACCGGCCGTCATCTGGCCGTACATCATCAGCCCCTTCTTATCGAGCTCGTTGAAGTGATCCCAATTGGCCCAATGAGGCACGATGTTTGAGTTGGCGATCAGAACCCGAGGCGCATCCTTATGGGTGCGGATGATCGCCACCGGTTTGCCCGACTGGACGATCAGGGTTTCATCCTCTTCCAGATCTTTCAGCCCTGCGACGATCCGGTCGAAATCGTTCCATGTCCGCGCCGCGCGACCGATGCCGCCATAAACCACCAGCTCGTGCGGGTTTTCGGCCACATCCGGATGCAGGTTATTCATCATCATCCGCAACGGCGCTTCGGTCACCCAGCTTTTTGCGTTCAGTTCGGGGCCGGTGGGCGGATAGATATCGCGGGTATTCTTGCGAGGATCGGTCATGTCAAAGCTCCAATGCAGTGTCTTGGATGGCGTCGAGAATATCCACCAACCAGCGACGCAGGCGCTTGGCTTTCGCCTCGTCAAACGCCCACGGAGGGGTTTCGGCGGACAGATAGGTAGATTGCGCCAACTCCATCTGGATCGCGTGTTGGCCTTCATCAGGACGGCCATAGTGGCGGGTCGTCCAACCCCCTCGGAATCGCCCGTTCAGGACGGTGCTGTAAGGGGAGGAATGCGAAAATTCATAGGCCGCGGCCTCAATGCCGGGGGCACAGGTCGCGCCACCATCGGTGCCGATGTTCATATCTGGCAGGGTGCCTTCAAAGAGGAACGGAATCTTGCTTCGGATCGAGTGGCAGTCAAACAGGATCGCAACACCGTGTATTGCCCGCACCCTTTCAAGCTCTTGCTCAAGCGCGTTGTGATAGGGCGCGTGGTAGGCGGTTCGACGTACCTCGATCTCATCGACTGAGGGCTCCTGCCCCTCGGTCCAGATCGGCTGACCGTCAAAATCGGTCAACGGCACCAGAGTTGTTGTGTTCTGCCCAGGATACAATGATACGCCCGCAGGGTCTCGATTAGCGTCAATGACATAGCGGTGGATATGGGATTGCACGACCGTCGCGTTGGCAACGAGCCCATCGTAGAGCTGATTGATATGCCAATCCGTATCCGCCAGCGCCTGCCCATTCGCATTCAGTCGCGCAGCAATGTCGTCGGGCACATACGTACCGCCATGCGGCTGTCCCAGCACGATGGGCCCATCGCCACGCTGAACACTGAAAACCTGCATCACGACAGCTCCGGCATGGGCATTGCAGCTGCCTGCAAAATAGTTCCGCTTTCGACTAGGGACTTCGCGGTTTCCAATTCAGGCGCCAGATAGCGATCATCGCCAAGCGACGGGATATCGTCGCGCAAACGCCCAACCACGCTGGTTAGCGCTTTGCTGGTCGCAAGAGGTGCGCGGAACTCGATGCCTTGCGCGGCGCAGAGCAGTTCGATCCCCAGAATATAGTTCAAATTATCAACCATCCGGCCTAAACGCCGCGCCCCGTGGGCAGCCATCGAGACGTGGTCTTCTTGATTGGCCGATGTAGGTGTGCTGTCGGTCACACATGGGTTGGCCAGATGTTTGTTCTCGCTCATCAACGCAGCCGTCGTGACCTCGGCGATCATCAGACCCGAGTTAAGCCCCGGCTCGGGCGTCAGGAAGGGCGGCAGATCAAAGCTAAGCGCCGGGTCGACCATTAATGCGATCCGACGCTGTGCGATCGCCCCGATCTCTGACAGGGCCAAAGCAATCATATCGGCGGCAAAGCCTACCGGCTCGGCGTGGAAATTCCCGCCCGAAACGATTGCATCCGGATCGGTCAGAACCAGCGGATTATCAGTGGCCGCGTTGGCCTCAGTTACAAGAGTTGCGGACGCCTGCCGGATCACATCCATCGCTGCGCCGGTCACCTGTGGTTGGCATCGGATGCAATATGGATCCTGCACTCGCGTATCCCCATCACGGTGACTTTCGCGGATCTCAGAGCCCTCCAGAGTGGCCCGCATCGCCGCCGCCGCTTCGATCTGCCCACGATGCCCGCGCAACGCGTGAATCTCGGGTTGCAGAGGGGCGGTGGATCCCATGATCGCATCAGTTGAAGCCGCCGAAATCACCAGCGCATTTTGTGCTGAACGCCAACCTTCGAACAATCCGGCCAGAGCAAAGGCAGTCGAAAACTGCGTCCCGTTGATGAACGCAAGGCCCTCCTTTGGACCAAGTTGAATCGGCTCTAGCCCAGCTGTTTTCAGAGCCTCTGCACCCGGCATAACAACACCGTTCACCTCTGCCTCGCCCTCACCGATCACCACAGCGGTCATATGGGCCAGTGGCGCAAGATCGCCAGACGCGCCGACCGAACCCTGTGCCGGGATCACAGGTGTCACACCACACGCCAGCATCTGTTGCAGCAATTCGACAAGTTCCCAGCGGACACCCGAAGCACCTCGGCCGAATGACAGCAACTTCAGTGACATCATCAGCCGCGCCAGACGACGCGGCACTGCCGGACCCACCCCGCAACAATGGCTGAGGATCAGGTTGCGCTGCAGGGTTGAGGTATCTTTGGCCGCAATCTTGTGACTCGCCAGTTTGCCAAAGCCGGTGTTGACGCCATAGACGGGCTCGCTTCCTTCGGCAGCCTGCGCAATGCGTGCAGCAGCGACCTCAACCTTGGGTCGGCAGGCGACGTCAAGCGAAATGGCGGCTTCGGTCCAGTAGATCTGGGCAAGCTGTTCCAGCGAAACCTGACCGGGGACAAGCAACAGAGGTGTCATTCCAGACCTCCAAAAATACGTTTATGCAGAGGGTTGAAGCCGATGCGATAGGACAGCTCTGCAGGGTGAGTGGCATCCCAGACGGCCAGATCAGCGCGCAATCCGGGCGCGATCACGCCGGTATCATCCAGACCCAAAGCACGGGCCGCGACGCGCGTAACACCTGCCAATGCTTCCTCAGGCGTCATGCGAAACAAAGTGCACCCCATGTTCATTGTTAGCAGCAGAGAAGTCAGGGGTGAGGACCCCGGATTGCAATCGGTCGCCAGTGCTATGGGAACATTCTTCTGGCGCAACAATTCAATCGGCGGAGCTTGCGTTTCATGCAGCGTATAAAACGCGCCGGGCAGCAGGACCGCGACCGTTCCGGCCCCAGCCATGGCGGTAACGCCGTCGGCGTCCAGATATTCGATATGATCAGCGGATATCGCTCCGTAAGCTGCCGCCAGCTTAGCCCCACCTAGATTTGAAAGTTGTTCAGCATGCAGCTTCACCGGTAGGCCAAGCTCTTGCGCGACAACAAAAACCCGTTCGATCTGTGTTGGATCAAATGCAATGCCTTCGCAGAACCCATCCACCGCGTCCACCAGCCCTTCGGCATGGGCCGCGCGCAGTGTCGGAATGCAGACCTCGTCAATATAGGCGTCATCCCGACCCGCATATTCTGGCGGAACGGCATGTGCGCCAAGAAAACTGGTGTTGACCCGAATAGGGCGCTCCCGCGCTATTCGGCGCGCCGCGCGCAACATACGCAGTTCGGTTTCGGTATCGAGCCCATAACCCGACTTCACCTCGATGCAGGACACACCTTCGGCCAGCAATGCGTCCACGCGCGAAAGCGCGCCTGCAAGCAGCTCTTCTTCTGTTGCTGCCCGCGTGCCGTTTACGGTCGACAGGATGCCTCCACCCGCGCGGGCAATTTCTTCGTAGGTCGCGCCCTTCAGGCGCATTTCGAACTCAACCGCGCGGTTGCCGCCAAACACAACATGAGTATGAGCATCAATCAGAGCAGGCGTGATCAAGCGGTCACCATAGTCGTTCTGCGGCCACTCGGCATATGACGGCGGCATTGCCGACCGAGCGCCAACCCAAACGATTTCCGACCCATCGATGGCAATCGCACCATCCTCGATCATCCCATAGGGTTGGTCGCCCCCCATGGTGGCTACATGTTTGCTACGAAGAACAGTTTTTTTCGTCATGGCGATTCTTTTGGGCTCCCCCTGCGCTTGATTTTTTCGTATACGGCTAAAAATATAAAGTCTACACAAAATGGAATTACGATGACGGTTCATGCTAAAACGGCCCTGTTAGGCTCTGAGTGGGTGCACAACCTACGAGTCGAAATCGAAGACGGTCGGATCGCTGCGCTGAAATCAGGGACCGAGCCAAATCCCGAAGACACTCGGGTCGACGTGTTGCTGCCCGCTTTGGCGAACCTGCACAGCCATGCTTTTCAACGCGCCATGGCGGGCATGACCGAAACGCGCGTAGCGGGGCGCGAAAGCTTTTGGACCTGGCGTACCTTGATGTACCGATTTCTGGACCGCCTCACTCCTGCACAGATCGAGGCCATTGCTGCATTGGTCTATATGGAGATGCAGGAAGCCGGGTATGCTGCGGTCGGGGAATTCCACTACGTCCACCACCAACCCGGCGGCACGCCTTATGCGCAGTTGTCTGAGCTGAGTCAGCGCATCTTCTCGGCAGTCAGCCAAACCGGGATTGGATTGACACATCTACCGGTGCTCTACACCTATGGCGGCGTCGCGCAAGAGCCTCTGACCGGTGGTCAATTGCGGTTCGGCAATGATGTGGAAAGGTTCCTGCAGCTTGTCGAGGACTGTAAGCCGCTGATGCCTTATGCAGACAGCCAGATCGGCATCGCGCCGCACTCTCTGCGTGCGACCTCGCCTGATGATCTACGGCAAGTGCTGAACGCTACCCCACGAGGCCCGGTGCACATCCACATCTCTGAACAAGAGAAGGAGGTCACGGATGTAGAAGCCGCTCTGGGTCAACGACCGGTAGATTGGCTGCTGAGCAACGTGGATGTGAACGAACGATGGTGCCTGATCCATGCCACTCATATGACAGACGATGAAACCCGCGCTCTTGCCCGATCCGGGGCTGTGGCCGGTCTTTGCCCGATCACAGAGGCCAATCTGGGGGATGGTATTTTCAATGGTGCCGTCTACATCGAGCAGGGCGGTGCCTTTGGTGTCGGTTCAGACTCGAATGTGCGTATTTCGCTGCCCGAGGAATTGCGTACGCTGGAGTATTCTCAACGTCTGCGCGACAAGGCCCGCACTGTGCTGGTACGTGGCGAAGGCTCGGTCGGTCAAACGCTGTATACCGGAGCCGCCCGCGGTGGCGCACAGGCGCTGGGGCGCGACGCCGGAGAGATCGCAATAGGTCATCTGGCCGATCTGGTTGCGATCGATCGAAGTCACCCCACCCTGTGTACTTTGCGCGACGATCAATTGATTGACGGCCTGAGCTTTGCCGCGCCTGACGGAACAGTGACCGACCTTTGGTCTGCCGGGCGACATCAGGTGAGCGGCGGGCGCCATATCGCCCGCGATGCGATCCTGAACAATTATCGTGCCGCGATAAATGACCTTTTGGAAGACATCTGAACTGATATGACCCAAACCAGCGACACAACCAGCTACAAAGACATTAAGCAAACCGTCCTGCGCCGGATCCGCTCGGGCGAGTTGCAGCCCGACGCTCTGCTTCCCAATGAGCAAGAATTAGCGGTCGAGTTTTCGTGCACCCGCACCACAGTCAACAGAGCACTGCGGGAACTGGCGGATGAAGGGTTTCTTGAACGGCGCCGAAAGGCAGGCACCCGGGTCCTTAGCGCACCGCAGCGACAGGCGCGCTTCACAATTCCTCTGGTCCGAGATGAAATCGAAGCGGCGGGCGGAACCTATCGCTACGCTCTTGTGTCATGTGAAACGCAGATCGCCCCAGACTGGCTGGCGGCCCGGTTGGCCCTACGTGCTGATCAAAGTGTGATGCACGTGCGATGCATGCATTTCTCCGGCAATTCACCTTTTCAGTTCGAAGACCGCTGGATCGTGATAGACAGCGTACCTCAGGTCACGCAGGCAGATTTCTCTAGCGTCGGACCCAATGACTGGCTGGTGCAAACTGTCCCGTTCACCAATGTCGAGTTGACCTTTCTGGCCAGCCGCGCCGATACCACTTTGGCCGGATTTCTGGACGTTCCCGAGGGTGAACCCGTTTTTACTGCCGAGCGTATCACATGGCTGCAGGGTCAGCCGGTAACGTTTGCCAAGATGTATTTTGCGGCCGGATATCGGATGACGACCGAGTTCTGATTGTCCGGGCTTTACGCTTCCCCAATTCCACGACAGATTTGCTGCAGAATGTGCGCGTCTGCTGGAAAGGATATCGGGATGGGCAACCCGCTTTATGATCGTTTGCTGGGCATCCATGCAGGCAAGGATACGCCATTTTTGCACCTTCCGGATGGTCAGACTTTGACCCATGCCACGTTTCTGGACACGGCGGCCCGTCTGGCCAACACCATGACAGGACTGGAAATGGAACCGGGCGACCGCGTGGCGGTGCAGGTGGAGAAATCCGTTGAGGCACTGGCGCTTTATGCCGCCTGTGCCCAAGCGGGGCTGATCTTTCTACCTCTCAATACGGGCTATACGACGCAAGAGCTAAGCTATTTCATCGAAAACAGCGGCGCCTCACTGGTGGTGTGCGATGAGGCAAACGAGGCAGGGCTTGCCGAGATCGCGCAAAAGAACAATGCCCGGCTTGAAACACTGAACGCCGACGGTTCAGGCAGCCTGATGCGGCGTGCACTTGGGATGCTTCCGGCCTTTCAGCCGGCACACCGATCAGAAGATGATCTGGCTGCGTTTCTATATACTTCAGGCACGACGGGGCGTTCGAAAGGGGCAATGCTGACGCAGGCGAATCTGCTGTCGAACGCGGAGACCCTTGTGCAGGAATGGCGATTCACAGATGATGACGTGCTGTTGCACGCGCTGCCGATCTTTCACACGCATGGACTGTTTGTTGCGACAAATGTCGTACTCGCATCGGGCGGGTCGATGATATTTCTGCCGAAGTTCGACCTGGAAGATATGTTACGCCTGATGTCACAGGCAACGGCGATGATGGGGGTGCCGACGTTTTACACCCGCCTGCTAAGCGACGACCGCTTCGCCCAAGATCTGACTCAGGATATGCGGCTGTTCATCTCAGGTTCAGCGCCTTTGCTGGCAGATACCCACGTCCAATTTGAAGACCGTACAGGTCATCGCATCCTGGAACGCTATGGCATGACCGAGACGAACATGAACACTTCTAACCCCTATGACGGCGAACGCCGGGCGGGAACGGTCGGATTTCCCCTGCCGGATGTTGAACTGAAGGTCACAGACCCCAAAACAGGTCAAACCCTAGCAGATGGTGAGATCGGCATCATCGAGGTGCGCGGTCCCAATGTGTTTCAGGGCTACTGGCAAATGCCCGACAAAACCGCCGCAGAACTGCGTGAAGACGGGTTCTTCATCACTGGCGATCTGGGTCGGATCGACGAGGACGGCTATGTCCATATCGTCGGGCGCGAGAAAGACCTGATCATCTCGGGCGGGTATAATATCTATCCCAAAGAGATCGAGCTGCTGCTAGACGAACAACCCGGCGTGCTGGAAAGCGCGGTAATTGGCGTCCCGCATCCGGATTTCGGAGAAACCCCGGTTGGCATTCTGGTCCCTGCCCCTAGTCACACGCCAGATATCGAGGCCATCATGGGTGCGGTTCGGGACGCGCTCGCCCGGTTCAAACATCCCCGCCAGTTGATCCTGCTGGACGAGCTCCCCCGCAACACAATGGGCAAGGTGCAAAAGAACATCCTGCGTGACCGCTGCAAAGACCTTTTCACCAAGACCTGATCTTCAAGGCAAAAGCGCAACGCGACCCTTGTCCGTCAACAACCAGCAATCCTGTCCTTCGAACACCACAACGCCAACCTGGCGGCCATACCCTGCGCCGCTATCCAGGTTGATGCGATTGCCGTAATGCGTTGATTGATCCACCGGCGTATGCCCATGGACGATCAGTTTCGGATGCGGACCTCGGTGGTTGTGAAAGGTTTGCCTGATCCAGACCAGATCATTTTCCCGTTGTTCGCTCAGCGGAATACCGGGCCGAATGCCCGCATGGACAAAAGCAATCTCGCGCGTTTGATGCATGGCGATGAGCCCTTGCAGAAATATCCGATGCGCATCGGGAACCGCACCCCGCGCTGTTGCATGCAGATCCTCGAGCCGTGTCTGCTGATCGAAGAACACGCCATAGCTTTGTAGTGTTTCGACACCACCCAACCGCTCGTGCAGCCAATGATATCCGACCAACATATGCGGATCGTGACGCGGGACATCTTCGAGGAACCATGAAAACATCCGGTCATGGTTGCCCAGCAGAGTGATCCAGCGCTTGCCCGCATCGCGACCAGCGATCAGCCGATCCAGAACGCCCCGGCTGTCGGGGCCCCGATCAACGTAATCGCCCAGATACACGATCTCGGCATCGGGGCCGCCATCGCGTTCGATCAGCGCCAAGGAGCGCTCGAACTCATCCACGCGGCCGTGCAAATCTCCAATTGCGTAGATCGGATTGGTCATCAGCTTCCCCTCGGGCAATGGTGATTGCCGCACTTCTGGCGCAAAATCAGCACTTTGAAAAGGCGATGCCCACGCTTTGGACAAGCGCGGGCATCAATCTGTCACAGAAGTTCAACAGCGACCGTCAGGCCACGTCAAACTCCAACGGTTTGATCTGAGTAAACAGACCTGTCTCGGCGAGTTTGGCGCGCGCCTCGGCTGGTACCGGTTCATCAACATAAAGCAACGCAATCGCCTCACCGCCGGCTTCGGATCGTCCAAGAGTAAAGTTCGCGATGTTCACATCGTTCTCGCCCATGGTCTGTCCTAAAGCACCAATGATGCCCGGCACGTCTTCGTTAGTCGTATAGAGCATATGCGCCCCGATCTCGGCATCGATATTGATGCCCTTGATCTGAATAAACCGCGGCTTGCCGTCGCTGAACACCGTGCCACCGATTGAGCGTTCACGCTTTTCAGTCACCACAGTGACCTTGATATAGCCTTCGAACGCACCGGATTTGTCCTGATTGGTGGTCGATATCTGGATACCACGCTCTCTCGCGACAACCGGGGCCGAGACCATGTTCACCTCGGGATTGAATTTCTTCATGATCCCGGCAACGACCGAACAATTCAACGCAGCCAGGTTCATGTTCGCAGCGACACCGTCATAGAGGATGTTGATTGCCTTGATCGGCTCATCCGTCATCTGACCAATGAAGCTGCCCAGATGCCCGGCCAGCTTGATCCACGGCCCCATGACCTTGGCCTCCTCTGCCGTCACACTGGGCATGTTCAGTGCG
Organism: Ruegeria sp. A5; assembly: GCF_056543005.1. Classification (NCBI taxonomy): domain Bacteria; kingdom Pseudomonadati; phylum Pseudomonadota; class Alphaproteobacteria; order Rhodobacterales; family Roseobacteraceae; genus Ruegeria; species Ruegeria sp. A5. The sequence continues at coordinate 2,399 of NZ_JBQGAV010000008.1, read as the reverse complement.
TTCTCGACCGCTCCGGTCAGCAGGTAATTCGAGATCTGCTCGGCCACTTGCAGCGCCACGTTCTCCTGCGCCTCAGTCGTGGCCGCACCCAAGTGCGGTGTGCAAACCACATTGGGTAGGTTGAACAGGGCGTTCTCCTTGGCCGGTTCCTCACTGAACACGTCAAAGGCCGCACCGGCGACATGACCCGATTGCAACGCCTCGGCCAGCGCGTCCTCGTCGACCAGACCGCCACGGGCGCAGTTGACAATGCGCACGCCTTTCTTGGTCTTGGCCAGATTCTCACGGCTGAGGATATTGCGCGTCTGATCGGTCAGCGGCACGTGCAGAGTGATAAAGTCAGCGCGGGCCAGAAGCTCGTCCAATTCGACCTTTTCCACACCCATCTGCGCGGCTTTCTCTTCGCCAAGATAGGGATCATAGGCGACAACCTTCATCTTCAGACCCAAAGCACGCTCGCAGACGATGCCACCAATGTTGCCCGCGCCGATCACGCCCAGGGTCTTGTTGGTCAGCTCAATCCCCATGAACTTGGACTTTTCCCACTTACCCGCATGGGTCGAGGTGCTGGCTTCGGGGATCTGCCGCGCCACGGCAAACATCATCGCGATGGCATGCTCGGCGGTGGTGATCATGTTGCCGAACGGTGTGTTCATCACGATCACGCCTTTTTTCGAGGCCGCATCCTTGTCGATATTGTCGGTGCCGATCCCGGCACGACCAATGACTTTTAACTTGTCTGCCTTCTCCAGAATGGTTGGCGTGACTTTGGTGGCAGAACGGATGGCGAGGCCGTCATACTGACCGATCACCTCGGCCAGCTTGTCTTTATCCTTTCCCAGATCGGGCATGAAATCCACGTCGATGCCACGGTCGCGGAAGATTTGAACGGCGGTTTCGCTCAGCTTGTCAGAGACGAGTACTTTGGGAGCCATATTTTTGGTCCTTGAACATTGTGGAAGGTCCGGGCCGGATGCGGCCCGGTAGAAAAGTTCAGGCAGCTTCGGTTTGCGCTGCAATCTCGGCTTCAAAAGCCCATGCAAGCCAGGGCAGCATCGCCTCGATATCTGATGTCTCAACCGTGCCGCCGCACCAGATGCGCAGACCCGCAGGGGCGTCGCGATAGGCACCGATATCAAGCGCAATGTTTTCGGCCTCAAGCCGTTTGGCGACGGCTTTGGCAAAAACGGCACCATCTTGAATGCGCGTATCGGTGAACTTCAGACAGACCGATGTATTTGATTGAGTTGTCGAGTCTTCGGCCAGATTGGCGATCCAGTCATTTTGGTCGCAGAACGCATGAACCGCGCCAGCATTGGCATTCGCACGAGCAATCAGCCCCTGCAAGCCTCCGACTGAACGCGCCCAATCCAACGCGAAAAGGTAATCCTCAACCGCGAGCATTGAGGGTGTGTTGATCGTCGCGCCGGTGAATATCCCATCAATCAGCTTGCCACCTTTGGTCAGTCGGAAGATCTTCGGCAAAGGCCATGACGGGGTGTAACTCTCCAAGCGCTCGACCGCGCGCGGAGACAGGATCAGCATCCCATGAGCCGCCTCTCCGCCTAGAACCTTCTGCCAACTGAACGTTGTCACATCCAACTTGTCCCATGGCAAGTCCATCGCGAACGCAGCGGATGTCGCGTCACAGATCGTCAGACCCTGACGATCATCGGCGATCCAGTCGCCATCTGGGACCCGCACACCCGAAGTCGTTCCGTTCCATGTGAACACCACATCGTTGGCGAAATCGACGGACGCGAGATCAATGATCTGCCCGTACTCGGCGGTTTTCACTTCAGCGTCGATTTTCAGTTGCTTGACCACATCAGTCACCCACCCCGCGCCAAAGCTTTCCCAGGCCAGCATTTCAACTTTGCGCTCACCCAGCAAAGACCAAAGCGCCATCTCAACCGCACCGGTGTCCGAAGCTGGTACAATGCCGATGCGATAATCCGCTGGAATGCCTAGAATCTCTCGCGTGCCTTCAATGGCCGCCTTCAGCTTGTCCTTGCCAACCGCAGCCCGATGCGAGCGGCCCAAGGCGGCATCCGCCAGTTTGGTCAGATCAAATGTGGGGGGTTTGGCACAGGGGCCCGAGGAAAAACGCGGGTTGGCCGGCCGCGTCGCCGGTTGTTCGATAGTCATGTGTATTACCCTTCCAGATACACGCCCCTCGTTGGGGAGGGGTGTCCCACGCACAGAGGTATGGGTCGTTTGCACCTGCAGCAAGCGTAAAAGACGCTTCATCAGCGGAAAACGACACTGGAAATAGGCTCAGATCGGAACACAGGTTTCCGATGGGCGAAAACCCCCGCCAGTTGGCGGGGGTTTATTGATTGAGGTTTACTCTGCTGCGTCCATGTATTCGGTCATTGGAGGGCATGTGCAGATGAGGT
>NZ_JBQGAV010000007.1:0-236181 GCF_056543005.1 Ruegeria sp. A5 | reverse complement strand
AAAAACCTCAGATGCCCCCAGTCTCTCCCGAGCGTCTCCGCAGCTTCCACCGCGTCCCAGCACCTCAGCAGCGCCGGTGAAGGGCGTTCTAAGTATATCGCCCAAAAGCCGCAAGTGGAAAAATCAAAAAACCGCAAAAAAACGCAAAAGCAGAATTTTATATTGCTAAAACAAATGGTTACGAAGAGCATCCAGCCATTCAACCCGGAAGTCGCGGACACAGACCATCGCAAATCAGCGCCATGGATATGTTATTCACACTGTTACCCACAGACTCGCCTGCGAGTCAGGCTGAATCGGCTTGCCTAAACCGGATCAGGAATGATGTGACCGGCAGGCGCATGACCAGAAGGCCCAGAATAATAGCCAGGTAGACCAATGGCTCGATCTGAAACCCCTTCGCCAGCATCACATAATGAAGCGCGCCCAGAATTGCTGCCGGGTAGACCAGACGATGCAATTTGCGCCAACGAGGCCCCAAACGGCGAACCGCCCAGTTGTTGGACGTGATTGCAAGCGGCAGTAACAGTACAAAGGCAGCCATGCCCACCGTGATATAGGGCCGCTTGATAATGTCCGCCCAGATTTGGCTGGGAATCTGAACATCCAGAACCAGCCAGATCAACAGGTGCAATGCGACATAGGAAAATGTCAGTACACCTATCGCGCGGCGGAACTTCATCAGATTTAGGCCAGCGAAGCGACGCAAGGGCGAAATCGCGAGACCCAAAATCAGAAGCTGCAGCGCCAGTTCGCCAAACTCGTGCTCGAGCGCCTCGATCGGCTCGACCCCGAGACCCCCGGTCATGCCCTGATAAAACAACCAGGGCGCAGGCAGCGCGCCCAGCAGATATACAGCCCAATTGGGAAGCCGTCGCAAGAGGTCGTTGAGCCGCCGCATCATCTCAGTAGTTCTTCGCCAGATCCATGCCTTCGTAAAGGCTGGCGACCTCATCTTCATATCCGTTGAACATCAGCGTCGGGATTCGCTTGGCAAACAGACCTCCGCCGATTTGACGTTCCGAGGCCTGCGACCATCGGGGGTGATCCACATTGGGGTTCACATTGCTGTAGAACCCATATTCCCTAGGACCTGCCATGTTCCAACTTGTCGGAGGCTGGGTATCCGTCAAGGTAATCCGCACGATCGATTTGATCGATTTGAAGCCGTATTTCCACGGTACCACCAATCGCAAAGGCGCGCCGTTCTGGTTCGGGATGTCGCTGCCGTAGATCCCAGTAGCCATAATGGTCAGCGGATGCATCGCCTCATCCAAACGCAGCCCTTCGCGATATGGCCAGTCTAGTACCGGATACGCCACACCCGGCATCTCATCGGGACGATAGGCGGTCTCAAACGCCACGTATTTCGCGCCGTCCTGAACGCCAGCCATGCCGAGTAGATCTGCCAGTTCAAACCCGTTCCAAGGTATCACCATCGACCAGGCCTCAACACAGCGGAACCGATAGATTCGCTCCTCAACAGTCATTTCAGACATGATGTCTTTGAAATCATATTCACCAGGGCGGTCGACCAGACCGTCGATGGTTACACTCCAGGGCTCGGTTACCAGTGTGTGTGCATATTTCGCAGGATCATCCTTGCGTGTCCCGAACTCATAATAATTGTTGTAGGAAGTAATCTCTTCCCAGGTATTCGGTTCAAGCGCCTCGGCCGCCGCTGGCCGCGCCAGACTCGCCAGCCCGACACCCGCAAAACCGGCCATGACCTGTCGCCGGTTCAGAAACGCCGCCCTTGGGGTGACGTCCGCATGCGTCAGTTTGTTGGTCCAGCGATGCGCCATTTGGTTCTCCGTTATCCATTAACCTCGAAACTGAGGTAAGGTCTGATAGCACAGAGCCAAGGAAACAGGCGTCACGATTGAGCGAACAGATTGTAACGAAAATTAGGTGGCTTGGGCGCGAGGATAACGGTCACCCGATGTTCAAGCCGACAACACGGTTTATTTCGCACCCAAGATTGACCGCCTGATAGGTCGGAAAAGGCAGCCGGGCCGAAGTTTCGATATCGCGTCGCACCCAGTCCTGCTCCTCTAATTGCTTGAGCGAGGATGACAATGCGCGATCAGTGATCACCTGAAGATCAGACCTGAGCCTTGAAAAGCGCCGCGGTTGGCGGGTCAACGCCAGAATAGGGACCGTCCAGCTACGACGCAGTAGCTTCAATTCGGTATCATGCGGCACCAAGGCCACGATTTCTGCCGCTACAGCCGCCGCCTGAACCCCGGCTTTGGTCAAACGGAATTCAGGGCGCAAAGGGTGGCCGTGGCCCGGGTTCCGTTCAAGCAAGCCAAGGCTGACCAGATGCTCAAGACTTGCCGCAAATGACGTCCGGCTTGCCCCGGTCGCGGCGTGCAATGGGGCCTGCCTGCCCGGAACCCCCTGGTGCAGCTGCGCAAGAATGTTCAGCGACCAGGCCCGAGAGGTAAGCTTGACAAGTAATTTAATGTCCATAAAGTATAGTTACTTTATTTTAGGACAAAAGGAAAGTTCCATGGCCCTCGTTTCCTTAGAAAACACCATCACTCTCGCCATTTCGGTCAAAGATCGCCACGCCAGTGCGCGCTGGTATAATGACAAGCTCGGGTTTGAGTTGATCCATCATATTGATGAGGCGGGTTGGAGCGAGATGCTCACCAAAACCGAAGGCGTGACCCTTGGTTTGGGCGAGCAGGCAGAACCAGCGCCCGGAAACACCGTTCCGGTCTTTGGTGTTGCTGATATCGCAAGCGCACGCGATGCTTTGGAAGGGGCCGGAGTTCGGTTTGACGGCGAAACCGAGACGATTGAGGGGATGGTCAGCACTGCCACATTTTACGACCCGGACGGCAACGCAATGATGCTGGCGCAGGATCTGACCGGGCAGGTCTGAACGCTCTTAGTCGCAATACAAGCCACCAAAAAAAGACCCGCCTGGATGGCGGGTCTCTTCATTACCTGAGATTTAATGCACGACTGCATCATCCGGGCGCGGACGCTCGGACGTTCCCAGCCGATCGCCGATGATCAAACCATCGGTTCCGGCGGTCACCGGAACGGTCTCACCATCCTTTATCTCACCGGCCAGCAGTGCTTCGGCCAACGGGTTCTGCAGGGCGCGTTGGATCACGCGTTTCAATGGGCGGGCACCGAAGACCGGATCATAGCCTTCATTGGCCAGCCATTCCTTCGCGCCATCGTCCAGTGCCAGCTCGATCTTGCGGGCAGCCAGACGTTTCTGCAGACGTGCCATCTGGATATCGACGATGCCATCCATATCGGCCCGTTTGAGCCGGTCAAAGATGATGGTTTCGTCCAGACGGTTCAGGAATTCAGGCCGGAAATGAGCCCGGACCGCGTCCATGACATCCCGCCGCGCTTGCGCACTGTCAGCCCCTTCGGGCAACTGGCTGAGTGCCTGAGACCCAAGGTTCGACGTCAGGATGATCAGCGTCTGCTTGAAGTCGACGGTACGACCCTGACCATCGGTCAGGACGCCATCGTCTAGGACCTGCAGCAGCACGTTGAACACATCCGGGTGTGCCTTTTCGACCTCGTCAAACAGCACGACCTGATAGGGTCTGCGCCGCACGGCTTCGGTCAGCACACCGCCTTCATCATAGCCGACATAGCCTGGAGGGGCACCGATCAGGCGGGCGACCGCGTGTTTCTCCATGAACTCGGACATGTCGATACGCACCATCGCGTTGTCGTCGTCGAACAGGAAGTTCGCCACGGCCTTGGTCAGCTCGGTCTTACCCACGCCGGTCGGCCCGAGGAACAGGAACGAGCCCAGCGGGCGCCCTTCGTCGTTCAGACCGGCACGCGCACGGCGCACGGCGTTGGCAACGGCAGTGACCGCCGCATCCTGACCGATCACGCGGGAATGCAGATCGTCTTCCATCCGCAGCAGTTTCTCACGCTCGCCTTCCAGCATTTTCGAGGTCGGGATACCGGTCCAGCGTTCGACCACCGACGCAATCTGTTCTGGGCGCACCGTTTCCTCGGCCATCATGGCGTTGCTTTCGGCGTTTTCAGCCTCGGTCAGCTTTTTCTCAAGGTCAGGGATGACACCGTAGGACAGCTCACCCGCTTTGGCGAGGTTCCCTTCGCGCTTCGCGATTTCCAGATCAGCGCGAGCTTTGTCGAGCTGTTCCTTAAGATCACGGGCACCCGCGAGCTTGTCACGTTCTGCCTGCCACTGAGCAGTCATCTCGGCGGATTGCTCCTGCAGGTCGGCCAAATCCTTTTGCAAGGTTTCCAGACGATCCTTCGAGGCCGCGTCATCTTCAAGCTTCAGCGCCTCTTCCTCGATCTGCATTTGCAGGATCTGACGATCCAGCTGATCGAGTTCCTCGGGCTTGGAATCCACCTCCATCCGCAAACGCGAAGCCGCTTCATCGACAAGGTCGATGGCTTTGTCAGGCAGGAAGCGGTCGGTGATGTAGCGATGCGACAGGGTCGCCGCCGACACGAGCGCCGAGTCCGAGATGCGCACACCGTGGTGCAGCTCGTACTTTTCCTTGATACCGCGCAGGATGCTGATCGTGTCCTCAACTGTCGGCTCAGTGACCATCACCGGCTGGAACCGGCGGGCGAGGGCTGCGTCTTTCTCGACGTATTTGCGGTACTCATCCAGCGTCGTCGCGCCGATACAATGCAACTCACCCCGGGCAAGCGCAGGCTTGATCAGGTTGGCGGCATCCATCGCACCGTCGGATTTACCTGCACCTACCAGCGTGTGCATCTCGTCGATGAACAGTATGATCTCACCGGCGGCTTCGGTAACTTCGGTCAGAACAGCCTTCAGTCGTTCTTCGAACTCACCGCGATATTTAGCACCGGCGATCAGCGCACCCATGTCGAGCGCGAGAAGCTTCTTGTCCTTCAATGATTCCGGCACATCACCATTGACGATGCGCAGGGCCATGCCCTCGGCAATCGCGGTCTTACCGACGCCGGGTTCACCAATCAGTACCGGATTGTTCTTGGTGCGGCGCGACAGAACCTGCATCGAACGGCGGATTTCCTCATCCCGCCCGATGATCGGGTCGATCTTGCCTTCGGCTGCAGCCTCGGTCAGGTCGCGCGCATATTTTTTAAGCGCGTCGTAGCCTTCTTCCGCCGATGCGGTGTCAGCAGTGCGGCCCTTGCGGATATCGTTGATCGCTTCGTTCAGTTTCTGGGCCGATACAGCACCGGCCTCCAAAGCCTCTTTGGCTTTGGATTTCACCATACACAGCGCCATCAGAACGCGTTCAACCGGCACAAAGCTGTCGCCCGCCTTGGTGGCGAGCTTCTCTGCCTCGTCCAAAACCTTGGCGGTCTGGCCGTCCATATAGATCTGGCTCGCGTCGCCGCTGACCTTCGGGATTTTGCCCATGGCCGCGTCCAACGCCTCAACCACGCGGTTCGGTGCGCCGCCAGCGCGTGTGATCAGGTTGCTGGCCAGCCCCTGATCGTCGTCCATCAATGCTTTCAAGATATGTGTGGGCTCCAGCCTTTGGTGCCCCTCGCGCAGCGCAATGGTCTGCGCGGCTTGCACGAAACCCCGTGCCCGCTCGGTGAACTTGTTCAAGTCCATAGCATTCTCCTTTTCTTAAGCGCCCCGTATTGATGCGCCCGCTTGGCGGCACGCGTCGGTCTGGGCCTCACATTCAATTTGGGAAATGTCTTTTCCCATTCAAGGGGCTAGAGCATATAAATCGGCGTCATCCGCGCGGAATCGAGTAGACGGAATAACCGCCAGTTTCTCCCATCAATTCAGCGTTATACATTTCGACCAAAGACTGCTCGGCACTGCTGCCTGTGGGGCATGAAACCAGATCAGCCGTATGATCGAGGAAGTTGCCGGTATAGGCTGTTTCCCCGGTCAATTGACACCAGTCGTCTTCCGATCGGTACCCACGCACTAACAGAAGATTGTCATTGGTTGGAGCCGGCGCGACACCGGTTTCGGGCGGATCGCTTTGAGGCGCGTCTTCGCATGCGGCCAACATCAGTGCCGCGCCAAGTACAATTACCTTTTTCATCGTTTCTATCCCTGTTCTGAACGTCGGCACTTTAGCACATTGCGCAAAATAATGAGTGAACTGCGTCACCTCGGGCTTCACACATGGACAGATCGCCCTGAACCCGTTAGGACGCAAACGTTTGCCAAAAAGGAGCGCCCCATGTCCGATGACCGCCTTATCGTAGCCCTCGACGTCCCAAACGCCCTGCAGGGTCTAGCCATGGCCGAGCGGCTGGGCGACTCGGTTTCGTTCTATAAGATCGGGCTGGGTATGTTGACTGGCGGCGGTCTGGCATTGGCCAACGAGTTGAAACAGGATCACGGAAAGCGCATTTTCTTGGACATGAAGCTGTTCGATATCGGCAACACTGTAGAAAATGCAGTGCGTGGGTTGGCTCAGTTCGATCTGGACTTCTTGACGGTGCATGGTGATCCGCATGTCGTACGCGCCGCAAAGGAGGGCGCTGCAGGCAAGGACATGAAAATTCTGGCGGTAACCGTCCTGACATCACTGAACAGGGACGATCTGGATGCAAGCCTTCTGAAAGCGGGTGACGTGCAGGACCTCGTTGTAGAACGCGCGGCCAAGGCTTTCGAGGCCGGAGCTGATGGCGTCATCGCCAGCCCTCAGGAAGCCGCGCTAATCCGCGCCCTGCCCCAATCCGAAGGTCGTTTGATTGTAACCCCTGGGGTACGCCCTGCTGGCGCAGCTTTGGGCGACCAAAAGCGGGTCGCAACCCCGGCCAGTGCAATCGGCGATGGGGCCGATCATATCGTCGTGGGTCGCCCGATTTATCAGGCGGATGATCCCAAAGCCGCCGCACAAGCAGTTTTGAGCGAGTTAAATTCATTGACTCACCATTAGGCGAAAAGCCAAAAATTGCGGAAGGAACGGTGCTCAAGCAATTGACGTTAGGTCAATTTTTCGCGCCACCGCGCCAAATCGTCCCTGTGCCCGAAAACACACATGAAAAACATGAGTTTTATGGCGTTCGGCTTGTGGCTATCGAAAAACGCCATTTTCGGCGATTCTACACGCAAGACACTCCCCAACGGGCCATCTCTTCTTCCTGAGGCTCGTTACCTCCCCCCGCAGGCGCGGGGGGTTTTCTTTCGAAGTCCCGTTCAAAGCTGCGCCGTTTCCGACAAATAATCCCGAAGGCGATCTGCAAAATTTGGAATGGCCAACGGATTCGACAGATAATCCTGCGGACAAATCAGCCTCCACCCCTGCCCTTCGTCCCCAAAACGGATCAGACCAACATCTTCCGGCGGGCGCAGGGCGACGTAGAACCAGCTTTGACCATATTGCCGTGACCAGACAAGATCGGTTGCGCACAGGCGCAGCCCAACCTCTTCATCTGTTTCACGCAACGCGCATTCGATCGGTGTTTCGCCTGACTTTTTCCCGCCGCCTGGAAAATCGAGATGACCTGGAAACGGAATGTCTGATCGATCATCTCTTAGAATGACCAGCAGCTTGCGCCCCAGAAACAACGCTATTTTTGCGCCGGCGAAGTCCATCGGTACTCTTTTTATCCTTATCCATTCGCGATACTTATTAACCTATCGAATGTCTTGATCAATCCGCCGCTGGCCGGAAAGAAACTACATCATGCCCGCCATCTGTCGCGACTGCCTGAAGGAAATTAAGCAAGGGCCGCGCTGCCCAACTTGCAGTAGCCCGAGGGTCAAATCGCACCTAGAGCTGTTTGACCTGACGATCGCGCATATGGATTGCGATGCTTTTTATGCTTCGGTCGAAAAGCGCGACAATCCCGAACTTGCCGACAAGCCTGTGATCATTGGCGGCGGCAAGCGCGGGGTGGTATCAACTGCATGTTACGTGGCCCGCGTTCGCGGGGTACGTTCAGCCATGCCAATGTTCAAGGCGCTTCAACTATGCCCCGAAGCGGTGGTGATCAAACCGCGTATGTCGGTCTATGCCAGCGTCTCGCGCGAGATACGCACCATGATGGACGAGTTGACACCTGATGTTGAACCACTGTCGCTGGATGAGGCGTTCATGGACCTATCCGGCACCGAGCGGCTGCATGGTGCACCGCCAGCGGTCATGCTTGCGCGTCTGGTCAAGAGGATGAAAGATGAGCTGGGCCTGACGGGATCGATTGGCTTGAGCCATAACAAGTTTCTGGCCAAGGTGGCCTCGGATCTCGACAAGCCTCGGGGTTTTTCAGTGATCGGCAAGGCCGAGACGGCTGATTTCCTGCATGACCGGCCGGTGCGATTAATCTGGGGAATTGGTCCGGCGGCGCAGGAATCTCTGAATCGCGCAGGGATTCGCACATTTGCTGATCTTCTGCGCTGGGATCAGGAGGCGCTGACCGCGCGGTTCGGATCAATGGGCTACCGTCTGTGGCATCTGGCGCGAGGGCAGGACAAACGGCGCGTATCGGCCCATGAGCCGATGAAGTCGATCAGTAATGAGACCACTTTTTTCGAGGATACCGCCAGTCTTGAAATTCTGGACGGGCATCTGTGGCGTATGTCTGAAAAGGTAGCCGACCGGGCCAAAGCCAAGGGATTGGCTGGGCGAGTGGTGACGCTGAAGCTGAAACAGGCCAACCACAAGATCATCACCCGGCGGATATCACTACGCGATGCGACTCAGATAGCGGATCGGATTTATCGCACCGCTCGTGGGCTATTTGATCAGGTTGGCGATCAGGGTCCCTATCGCCTTTTGGGATGCGGCCTGTCTGACCTGTGTTCAGAGGATCAGGCCGATATCTCGGGCGACCTTCTGGATCCCGGTGCAGAACGCCGATCACAGGCCGAACGTGCGACGGACGAAATCCGGCGCCGTTTCGGCAGTGATGCAATCGTAAAAGGTCGTGCGCTGCGCTAGGTCTATTCGGCGGCAAGTGACATTGGATCGGACCCGATACTGGTGATCTGCGCGGTGACCTGCCGCAACACATCACGCAACGCCTCAAAGTTGCCGTTCGGCTGGATCGTTTCCTCGTTCATATAAAGTGACCGATCGATCTCGATTTGAACCGCATGCTGATGGCGGGCAGGTCGACCATAGGTCTGGGTGACGTAGGCCCCAGCAAAAGGCGTGTTGCGCGCCACATTCAGACCCGCGTCGGCAAAAGCGGCCTCGATCTGATCAACGATCACACCTGAAGCGGCCGCACCGAACCGATCGCCCAAAACGATTTCCGGTCGGGCCCGGCGCGAGCCGCCGGCCAGCGCCACCGCCTCGTGCGGCATCGAGTGGCAATCGATCAGAATGGCCTGCCCAAACATCTGATGCGATTCCGCCAGCAGAGATTTCAGACGAGTATGGTATGGACGCCAATAGGTATCGATCCGCAGGCGCGCCTCATCCATAGTCAGCTTGCCGCTGTAGATCGCCCTGCCGTTGGCGACCACGCGGGGAATCACCCCGAGGCCCGAGGTAACCCGCGGATTATGTCCGTGACGACGCGCACCCTGTATCAAAGCGGGGTCCAATTCATCCGAATTGCGATTCAGGTCCAGATAGGCGCGCGGCATGGCCGCGGCGAGCAGCGGTGCACCGAATTCAGCGACTGAGGAAAAAAGCTGATCGACATACGCATCCTCGGAGGACCGAATCATATTGCGGTTCAAAACAGACCGCTTCAACAAAGACTCGGGATAGGTCCGACCGCTATGGGGCGAGGCAAATACCACGCAGGACGTACGCGTTGCGGGCATATCCAGAATATAGGCTGCATTGGTGGCGGCGTCGGGCATGGGCTCTCCGTTGTTCGCACTCAACATAGACCGTAAAATAGTTCTGCCAAACCCCTTGATCCCCCCAACGACTCCTTTTATAGACCCCGCTACCGGCGCGGGGTTCCGCGCCCCATTTCGTTATGGGGCAGGTCACGCAACGGTTTCATGGGCGGTTAGCTCAGCGGTAGAGCACTTCGTTGACATCGAAGGGGTCACAAGTTCGATCCTTGTACCGCCCACCATGAATTCATTGCTCTGGTCTTTCCGGGGCACCCGATTAACCCAGGCGCTGGCCACGTCTTTGATGAAGGCGCCGCAGATTGGAGACAGACCCATGAAGGTCAAGAACTCGCTCCGCTCGCTCAAGAACCGGCACCGTGATTGCCGGGTTGTGCGTCGCAAAGGCCGCGTCTACGTGATCAACAAGACGCAGCGCAAGTTCAAAGCTCGCCAGGGCTAAGGGCTGCACGAACCTAATAAAAAAAACCGCGCTTTCGAGCGCGGTTTTTTTATGCCCTGCTTCTAGCGCCCTTTCGTGTCGGCGGAAGTGCCGGAAATCGCTCCGAAAGTCCGGTTCTGAGATTTAGTATTGTTATGAGACGGTCTCGTGCTACGCTTTCCCTGTTTTTTATGACGGGAGGTCGGGTTGGCCAACGATGATCTGGATACGCTATTAGGAACAACCCTGACCGAGATGGTGGCCGATATAGGCCGAAGCGTGGCCCAAGCCGCCGAACAGCTTAGTCTGGATCAGTTGAACGCGCTGAAGAACTATCCTCAGGAACTGCGCGAGATGGGCATTCCGCCAGTCTTTTACCACATGCAGGATGTCGATGTAGAATTGAAGGTCGTCATGGAGATGACCAGTACCACAGAAGAAGGCAAACGCGGGATCATTGGCGCGTTTCTGTGTGGGCCAAAACTGACGCAGACAGATACGCTCGATGCAAGCAGCGCGTCGACCATGCGGATGCGGTTCGCGCCGGGACCGGTGGATGAAGGTGGTTCTGGTGGAGGGGTCGATGGCGACTAAAAAGGACAAGACCCCCAAAAAACAGCCTATAGATGTGCGCGTCACCGAACTGCCCGAGGCGTTCACCACACTGCTTCAGTCATTGGAAAACCGCCTGACCGCGCTGGAGGCGCGCGAGGTCGTGTTGCTGGAGACGATCCAGGACCTGCAAGACCAGATCGACGATCTGGAAGAAGGAGGCGGTGGCATGCTGATGGGCTCGGGTTCTCCGGTGGTGAACCCAATGGCCGGAGGCCAGAGCGGAATGGAGGTTGAAGACAAAGATACGCAGATCGTGGATGCGCAGGTTTTTTCGCAGGCCCTGGGCGAACAGATCCTTGCAGGATCCGACGGCAGCGACGATTTCACCATCGACAATGTCCAGGTCGAAGCCTTTGTTGGGCTTGGTCGGGATGGCGACAAAGCCCAGTTCGCTACAAACGCGAAGAAACAGGCGGTCAGCCAGAACGCAGCGAAGGTCTCGTTCTCGGTCAAAAGACGGTCCGCAACGAAGATTATTGATAGAGACTGAATTCACAAAGGAGATTGGAAATGAGTATCGGGCAGGAACTGCTAAACGTCCCTTTCGCGGAAATGGTTCAGAAACTGGCGATTTCCGTGGCAGAGTCGCAAACTGAATTGGATAGACATTCGACTGATATCGCCAAATACATGGCGGATCAGAAGATCCAGCTTCCCGATCTATCCAACCCCGATGGTCCCCCAAAGGAATTCAGCCTCGTGTCGATGGGTTTCCTACCCGCGTTCTATGCGGTGCAAGAGGCCGAGATCGAGGTAAAGATGGCGATCTCGATGACCAAACAGACCGAGAAATCAGGCAGCGCATCGGTCAAAGGTGGCTGGGGCCCCGTGGCGGCGCAGGTCAACGCAAGTTATTCCTCGCGCTATGCCTATAATCAGGAAGGCGCAAGTAGGCTGTCAATCAAGCTGGCCCCAGCTGATCCGCCGGTCATGCTGCAGAAATACATGGAAGCGGTAACACAGGCGATGCTGACCAAAGAACCGGTGCTCAGCGACGATCCGGACCCCGAGCCGGCACCGTCACCCGTCCCACCGCAACCCGAAAGAAAACAAAGTAGGCGGCGTCAATCCTGAAGGGGCCGTCCGGCAAGGTAAGTTCAGCGACGTTTTGACCAACTAATTTTGTCGGATTTCCTTGCATCCCACCGAGAATCGTTTAATTGACCAAATCAGTCGGGTTAATTCCCGTCACGATTTTCAATGTTGGGACAAATGATGCTGAAATCCTCTACCTGCTTTGCCGCCACCCTGACGGCCCTGATCGCCACCTCTGCCGCAGCCGAGGGCGAGCTGAACCTGTATTCCTCGCGCCACTACGACACCGACGAACGCCTGTATTCCGACTTCGAAGAGGCCACCGGCATCACCATCAACCGCATCGAAGGCAAGGCCGACGAACTGATCGCACGGATGAAAGCAGAAGGCGCGAATTCGCCTGCTGATGTCCTGCTGACGGTCGACAGCTCGCGCCTGGCCCGTGCCAAGAGCGAAGGCATCCTGCAGCCGGTTGAGAGCGCAATCTTAGAGGAGCGTATTCCGGCAAACCTTCAGGACGAAGACAATCAGTGGTACGGCTTTTCTCAGCGCGCACGGATCATCTTCTTTGACAAGGCTGATGTCGCCAACCCACCCGCAACCTATCTGGCTCTGGCAAAACCGGAGTATAAAGGGCAGATCTGCATTCGCTCGTCCGGCAATATCTATAACCAGACACTATTGTCATCGATCATTGCAAATCACGGCGCGGAGGAAGCCAGGAAATGGGCTGAAGGTGTCGCCGCCAACATGGCACGCGAACCTCAGGGCGGTGACACAGACCAGCTGCGCGGCATCGTGTCAGGCGAGTGCGAGATTGCGGTTGCCAACACATACTATATGGCACGCGCTATGCGCAAAGACGTCAAGGGTCTAAGCGCGGATATCGAGATGATCGGCGTGCAGTTCCCGGCACAGGACGCCGAAGGTGCACATATGAACCTGTCGGGTGCGGGTGTTGCAGCAAACGCGCCGAACAAAGAAAACGCGATTAAGTTCCTTGAGTATCTCGCAAGCGATCAGGCGCAGGTCTACTTCTCGAACGGAAACGATGAATACCCCGCTGTCGAAGGCGTCGCGCTGGCTGAGAACGTGGCCGCTCTGGGGGAATTCAAAGCGGATGAGGTGAACCTCTCAGAGGCCGCCAAAAACATCCCCGAGGCACAGAAAATCTATAACGAAGTTGGCTGGAAGTAATCCAGTCCGATACCCGAGCAGCAAAAGGGCGCAGATTTCTGCGCCCTTTTTCTATTGTGTTTGAGGTAAAGCAAGGCAATAATCCCATATTCGTAACTGATTCCCATATGTGAGCCATGCTCGACACACTATCAAACCGCCTCGCTAAGCGTCTGAACGAGCTGCGCCAGGGTCATGGCTGGTCGCTTGAGCAGTTGGCAGACCAAAGTGGGATCAGCCGGGCGACACTGTCGCGAATGGAAAACGGTGATGTCAGCCCTACCGCTGAAACGCTTGGCCGTTTATGCGCGGCATACGGCCTGCCCATGTCACGCCTGCTGATGATGGTCGAAGACAGTTTCGATCCCAAAGTACCTTTCGAGAAGCAGCCTGAATGGTATGAGCCCGAAAGCGGGTTTACTCGCCGTTCGGTTTCACCACCGGCGACCGGCCTCAGTGGGGAAGTAATGGAAGGTCATTTGCCCCCAGGTACTGTCATCACCTACGATACTCCGCCCAAGCCGGGACAGGAGCACCACCTGATCCTACTTGATGGAGGGCTAACGTTGACAGTGGACGGGATTGCCCATGCGCTCAGCGGCGGCGACTGCCTTCGCTATCACCTGTCGGGGCCAACGCAGTTCGAAACCGGACCCAAACGCGGTGCGCGCTATCTTTTGGTGCTGATATGATTACGCGATTGCCACAGGAATATTTCGACGAAGCGCTTGAGGATCTGACCGATATCCTGCACCGCTGTGTCCATACCGGCGCCAGTATCGGGTTCGTCCTTCCTTTTTCGCGGGACGATGCCCGCGCCTATTGGCGGGACAGGGTGCAGCCCGAACTCCGCGCGGAGACACTCGATCTGTTTGTCGCATATGGTGACGGACGCATTCTGGGCACGGTGCAACTGATCCCCGCCGCAATGCCAAACCAGCCGCATCGCGCGGATGTTGCAAAGCTGCTGGTTCATCCGCAGGCTCGCCGTCGCGGTTTGGGTCGGTCGCTGATGGAGGCACTGCATGAGCGAGCTCGGGAATTGAAACGTACAATGCTGGTGCTGGACACCCGTAGCAGCGATCCTTCACGCTTGCTGTATCAGTCGATGGGTTTTCAGATTGCCGGAGAGATCCCGAACTATTGCCGAAACCCGTTTGAGGATCTGCTGGAGCCGACCACTTACATGTTCAAGGACGTCACCTAGCTGCCCGTCGCGCGCACATTCGCGACAGAGCATTCGGCGATCCCCAAAGGTCCCGACATAGGTCGGCACCAAAGGCCTACAGCCGCGTGTTATCGACAGCAAAGGGCGCTCGTTGACCAAAGAATTTGATACCTAAAGCGCATCGGGATCCATCTAGAATCGAAGGAAATCCAGAGCTTCTCCGGCTGGCAGCTTCTCAGTTTCTGCCGGAATAATTACCAGACCATCGGCCTGTGCAAGAAGGGCAACGCGCCCGCTGTAAGACTCGGCCATCAGGCGCAATCGCGGTGCGCCATTCGGTGTACATCCGTCGATGCTTACCGGGCGGTACTCACGCCGCCCCGCGCGGCGTTGAAGAGGTTCTGCCAAAACCGCCTGCTCGGGGGTGCGTTTGTTCCGATGCAGACCGGCACGGCGTTCCATCATCCGCGCACCAATGATCTGCCACGTCACAAAGGCCGAAACCGGATTTCCCGGCAGGCCCACATAAAGCGCATCACCCCGACAACCGAACATGATCGGCTTGCCGGGTTTCATCGCCACTTTCATCACCTCGGTTTCGCCACCGATTTCACTGAACAGGCGCGGCATGTGGTCTTCGTCCCCGACCGAAACACCGCCCGTGGTGATAATCAGGTCCGAGCTATTACAGGCCTCCCTCAAGACCTGCTTCAGCAGCACCGGATCATCTTCGACCGGGCCTCGGTCGGCTAGTTCGATCCAGGGTTTATCCAGCAAAGCCAAAAGCATGTACCGGTTCGAGTTGTAGATCTGTCCGGGGCCAAGCGCTTCACCCGGCTGGCGCAGCTCGCTGCCGGTCGAAAAGATCGTGACCTTGAGCTTGCGATAAACCTTCACCTCGCCATAACCAGCCGAGGCCAACGCGGCGGCCTCACGCGCAGTAATTTCACACCCGCGCCGCAGGATCGGGGCACCAGCTTTCAAATCCTCGCCCGCGCGACGGATATGCTGACCGGATTTTGGACGGCGGTTGAACCGGATGCGATCGGACTGAAACTCACAGTCTTCCTGCATTAATACCGCATCGAACTCGGACGGCACCGGCGCTCCTGTGAATATACGCAAGGCACTGCCATCCGGCGCATCGTGTGCGCCGCTATCGCCAGCAGCTATGCGGCCGCCAACCGGTAGTTCGAACACGGGCCCCTCGCCCAGATCGCCGCTGCGAACGGCATAGCCGTCCATGGCCGAATTATCGAAGGCGGGCATGTCTACCTTGCTGGCGCAATCCTCGGCCAATATCCGGCCAATGGCCTGCACCAGCGGCAGTGTTTCGATATCCGTGATGGGGTTGGCCACGGACAAACCGCGCCTCAGGGCGTCATCTACGGTCAGGTACATATGAGCATGGTGGTCGCAGGCACATCCATCAGCCATTTTGGGCCTCCATATACGCAAAGAGCTCTTCGAAACCGACCCGCTCGGCCTCTCCAAGTTTAGGTAGATAGGCCTTGGCTTCTTCGAGATTCGAGCTTGGATCACCAACTACCAGCAGCATGACCATTCCGTGACGCCCATGAACGCGGCAACGGATGCCGTAGACTCCCTCTTTCTCGAAAGTCAGATCCAGTTCGGGTTTGCCCCGAATCTCGAAGACGCGCGCGCCCACGGGTATCATTCGAGGAATGGCAGTGACCGTGTGCCGCCCGGTCGAGCCTTTGAAACGCACAGTCGCCCCAGCGGGAACCTGCAGGAGTTTGGGTTCGAACCGAAATGCATGCGCCGGAGTGTCGGCGTTCAGGTCGATGACCTGATGAACTACGGCAACCTCGGGGATCTCCTCGGCCAGTGCGACACTACCAAAAGCCATTGCCCCCGTTAGAATCGCCGCGCCTAGTTTCAGCGAAATCGCCATCTATCCCTCCGGTTTCAGACCGCCCGGTAGGGGTCTCCCAACAGGTCGGCCAAAGCGCTGATCAACACCGGCCACTGGGCGCGGCGATTCTCGTCGCGCAATCCGGCCAACAATTCGCGCCCAATGGGCACCAAGGCAGGGGTGCTGTCATTGACATAGGTCACGATCCGTTGCTCAGGATTGGCCAGAAGGAAGGGTACGATGGCCGCACCTGCCTGATCCGGGGCCGTTTCAGACAAAAGCCGCATCGCCGCCTGCCGTACCGGGGCCGAGACATCGTCCAGCAAGCTGCGCGCCACATCGGCCGTCCCGTCCCAGCGGGTCAGAATCTGCATGGCGTCGATACGAAAGGCAGTATCTCCGGTTTTCAGCATAGCCCGCAATTTGCCCCGCAGCGCATCCTGCGGTGGCAGGTCAGCCTGTTGCAGCAGGTTCAGCGCCTGCAGGGACAGATTGGCATCGGTATGCGAAAGCCCCTGTGTGATCAGCTCGATCAAATGCGACTGGTTCAGTTCGGACCCGTTGCGCGCGACCGACAAGCCCAGTGCCGCCAGCGCCTGCGCAGCGATCTCGGTCTCGGGGTCCTGCGCGATCTGCGCCAGCATGATCTGCATACCTGTGACGTCGCCCAGCAGGCGGATGGCCGAAATGCGGGTCTCACGCTCCAAGGCTTCGGCATTGTCATCCAACGCCACGCGGCGGCGTTTGGGATGGCGGGTGGCCTTGACCAACAATGCCTGCTCGCGTGGCGTCAGGGGGTGCAGGTCATCATCCTCGGCCTCTTTCTTCATCTCTGCCGCGATAGCGTCATGGCCAAGGATCGCGCCGAGGCTGGAGGTAGGGCCGTTTTCACCACCGTCGGATACATCCAGCCCTGCCTCTTCCAGCGCGGCGATGTCGGTTTGCGGGGCCTCTTCCTCGTGCGCGTCTTCGACCACGCTCATCGGGGCTAGCGCGAAGGACAGCAGCAATTCGCGGCCCTGCTGCTGGTTCACATGCGGGCGGTCGGTGTCAGTAACAATCATCGCCAGCGAGGCCACGGCCTTCAGCCGCACCGACCGGAAGGGCGCGCGGCAGGCGCGTTGCAGCCATTCTGCCGCCTCGCGCAGGGGCGAGGTCGCCAGCGCGTCGACGATGGCCCATTGGATACGCTCGGCCTTGAGGTCGTCCGCCTCGACCGAGAACAGCGCGTTCAGCCGATCTGCCACCAGTTGCGGGGCCAACGCCGCCAGCAGGCCCAGCGCCTGCGCCGAGACCTCAGGCTGTTGTCCGGTTGCGAGGAAATCCAGCACCTGCCAGCGCAGGTCGTCTTGATCAACGATAGGCTGGCTGCGGTCCAGCCGGTCGATCAGCGCCAGTTGCACCTTGGCGCCGGGGTCGCGCATCATGCGGTCCAGCAGTTCGGGTTCGGAAAGGCCGGACTGGTTCAGCGCTGCGATGCGGATATCCTCGACCGCATCTGTCAGGGCCTGTTCGACCAGCGCCGGGTCGTTCGGCATCAGCGCCTCATATGCGATCAGACGCACGGCCCCGTCCTTGTCGGTAGTGGCTTTGCGCAAGATGGCTTCGGCCTCGGCTCCACCGATCCCGGCCAGCGTGCGCAGAGCGCGGTGAGGCAGACGGCGGTTCGAGGATTGGGCGAACACACCCAAGGTCGGCACGGACGGCGTACCGATCTGGCCCAGCGCTTCGCAGGCCACATCCCCCAGTTCCTGCCCGTCTTCGTCCATCAGGGCCATGACAATGGGTTCAATCGCAGCCGCATCGCCCATGCGACCCAACGCTTTGATCGCCGCGATCTGAGTATCCAGCCAGTCGTCCCATTCATCCTGATGCAGCTCGTCCTCGTCCCACGTGATATCCTCGCCGCGTCCAGTGACGAGGGTGCGCAGGTACGGCGTGGCGTCCTTGGCGTTCAGCTGTGCCAAGGCGGTGACGCAGGCCAGTTTCACCTCACCGCAGGGATCATGGATCAAGTTTTCCAGCAGTTGCGGCGCGGCCTCCTGCACGCCCAGCGCGCCCAGCGCTTGGGCTGCGTCTTGCCGGACGTCTTCGTCATCATCCAACAGCGCCTCGATCAAGGCCGGGCTGTTACTGGCCCCAATGGCGGCCAGGGCCTGAATGGCGCGCAGGCGGATCACGTCATAATCAGATTTTGCGTAGTCGGAGAACAGGCTGGTGGCCTCGTCACGCAGGGCGGTATCGGAATGCATGTTCATATCAGGTCTGCCATGTTTTGCGTTGGGACGGGTTGGGTGAATGTGGAAGACAGGTTTCCCAACCGAAGCCTGCCTTCCAGGTGGTCCCTTCTGCAGTGGGACCGGACCCGAGGGGCGGCATGGCGTCCGCCCCCCGGAAAAGCGTCAGGCGATATCGCGCGGCGCGAAGGACATCGTGCGGAACGAGGTCTTGTAGGGGCTCGGCCCCAGCTTGCGGACCTTGGCAACGCCCATCTTGTAGTTGTAGTTGCCGCTGATCCAGTCGACGATCCGGCCCTCAAGCGCGTTGGCGGGCTGCTGCATGTGCAGGAAGTCCATGTAAACGACGCTTTTCTTTATGGCGGGCGTAACCATTGCCACGGCGGTGATCGCCGCTTTGGTCAGTTCGATATGCCCGTTCTCCATCAGTTTCGAGAACTGGAAGTCGTCGCCTTCCACACCCAGCAAAGTGTGCTTGTTGCCCGGAACACGTTCCGAGTAAACCATCACGTAATCACCGCTTTCGATGCCACGCTCGGCCGCATCGTCGGGGTGAATCTCGACCCAGTTTTCCGGCCAGCGCTGCACGATATAGGGGCGGCGGCGGTCGTCGAAACCGGACTGCCAGCGTTCGTTGATCCGACCGGATGTGGCCCACAACTCGCCTTCGTTCTTGTTGGGTTTCAGCCATTCCCAGTAATCCGAGAACAGGCCCCACGGCGATTTCTGGATGTTGCACTTGCCGGTCTGGCTGTTGAAGTGCGTCAGCTTCTTGTTGAATACATCCGCACCAGCCGCACCGGTATCAGGCAGCGTGCGGGTTGTGTCATGCAGACGCTTGGTTTCAATCAGCGTGACACCGTCGGCATCCAGCATGACCGGGCATTGCACACCATCGGTGCCGAATTCTCGGACCTTCTGGTGCAGACCCTTGCCCTCTTTCTTGGCCAGACGGTAGACCGCGTGGAAGTCCTTGCGCGACCCGCGCGTAAAGCGCACGGCCTCTTCGGCAACCTCGTTCGAGTTCTGCCAGTCGAACCCGTCAAAGCCCATCCGCTGTGCCAGTTGCGCAATGATCCACCAGTCGGGCTTGGCCGCACCGGGCGCATCATAGAACTTCTGATAAAGGCGCAGGCGGCGTTCGCCATTGGCGCGCAGAAAGTCCTCTTCGCCCCAGGTCGCTGCAGGGAACACGATGTCGGCATAGCGGTTGCCGATCGGATCCTGCAGATAGATGTCCTGGTTGATCATCACCATGCCACCGCTGTCGGCGCGGGCCTTCAGCGTGTCGATCATTTCTTGCTTGTCGAAAGACGCAATCTGATGCGGGTTGCGGACGGTCAGTTCCTCGAACTTGTCAGCCAACTGTTGCGAACCACACATCGCCTGAATCCATGTTGTGCCGATCACATGGGCCATACGGGTATGACCTGCGATCAGATACCGGTCGGTATCCATGGCGCGGCGACGGCGACCGGGCAGCTTCTCGGGCGATTTGTTGCGCGGGTATTTCCCGCCCTTCACGCCGCCCCGCTGATGCCCACCGGCCCGGCCAATTACCTGACCCGGACGACCGCCACAGCCACAGATGATGCCCAGCGCGGAGATCGCCTGTGTGTTGCCGGTGTTGTTCGACCAGTAGAACCCTTTCTCGATCATGACCGAGGTTTTGGGCCGGGTGCCATCCGCCTTGGGTTTGGCCAGCCATTCGGCGGCAGTATAGATTTTCTGCACGTCGATTTCGGCCTTAGCAGCAGCGGTTTCAGGCGCGAATTCGTCCTGCGACAGCAGCCACTCTTTCCAATCCTCGAAGCCTTGGGTCTGGAACTTGCCCCAGGTCGTACGCCACTGCCATGGCGTGTTCCTTGTGCCCTGACCGAAGCCGGACGAGCTTTCCCACTTGTTGTTGACCCATTTCTTGATCCAGTCGCTGTCTTCCCAGCCATTTTCCACGATGACGCGGGCGATGGCGTTGACGACCAGAAGGTCGGTGCCGGGCAGAACGTCGATATGCAGGCCACCCATCTTTTCAGCATGGGCCACACCGGCAGACCGGCGCGGGATCAGATAGATCTCTTTCTGACCGTTCTGCATCCCCTTCATCATCCACTGGGTATAGAGGATAGTCTTAGTCTCATACGGGTCGGTGCCGCAGACCAGAAGGGTTTCCGCATCGCGCCAGTCCTCATACGACGGGCCGAAATTGTCGAAACCCGCATCCCGGAAACCGGGGGTCGAGGTGACATCGGACGGCGTGTCATGGAAGGTAAAGTTCGCGGTGTTGATATGGCGCAGCGCGTATTTCGAGATCGCATAGGTGTTCTCGATATACTGATAGCTGAAGGTTTTTACGCCATAGGCATTGGTACCGTGCTTGGCGATCACGTGGTTGCCCACCTCAGCCGCAACATCCAGCGCCAGATCCCACGGAACCGGCATCAAGGTGCCATAGATCCGCATCAGCGGCGTCTTAAGGCGGTCGCGTGTTGGCGTCTGAGGGTTATAGCATTTCTGCGCGATACATCCGCCCCGCAAGGAACTGTCGCCTTCGGTGTTGACGTATTGCGTGTCCTTGTCAGGGATGATCACCACGTGGTGCGGATGACCTTTGTGCAGTACGATATTGTGCTGGTTCGGCGCGACCCAGGCACCCAACGGTGCAACGGGGAAATCCTCGCCAAAGGCGTTCTCGTCCGCAGTTGGGCCACCGGGTTTGGCCGTCACGGGCCAGCGGTAGACTTTGTAACCACAAGCCACGATGCAGTAGTCGCAGGCGGTCGAGATGACCTCGGCTCCTTTGGGCGGCAGCGGGACGTTGGTTTCGGGTACGTAATACGGGGTTGCCATGATTCCGCTTCCCTTATGCAATGAGGTTGTCGTAACGGCCGTAGATCAGGCCGAACATGCCAACGGCGTAGATATCGTCACCATCCAGCTCCAAAAGGACCTGCGGCAGCGACTGATAGGCCTGCCCCGAGACGAGGATGCCGTGCCGTGTCACGTCATAGGTGGACAGGTGCAACGGGCACGGGCCCAGCACCTTATGTTCAGGCTTGTAGCTGTCATACATCGACCCGCCCTGATGGGTGCAGGTGAGGTTGAAGGCCACAACGTCTTTTTGCGGACCGATGCCGCCGCCGCTTTCCTCGCCGGTCTTGACCAGGATCGAGTCCGAATAGTCGCCCTCATCCGGGTAGTAGAACTCGACCGGCACATCCTGTTCCAACTCGGAAAGTTTGCCGATCAGCTTGCGCGGATAGGTCGATACCAAAGCGGGCACCTGTTCCGCCTGGCCATGGCGGGTGGGCATGGTCACCATCACGGCAAAGGTGGTGGCACCCGAGGCGAACAGGAACTGGCGGCGGTTCACGGTGCAGGCCTTTTTGGCCTCGCCCGAACAGCTGCATCCGGTTGCGTTATGATCTGTCATGACGCTTACTCCTCTGCTGCAACCGCAGGAAGCGGCTGGTAGTCCGGCAGTTCGGGTTCCTCGATCAGGATTTCCTCGCCGGACAGGGATTTCAGGAAGGCCACCAGATCCGCCTTTTCCTGATCATTCAGGCCAAGGGGTTGGATCAGCGGGGATTTGTTTTCAGCGAACTCATTCTCGCCGCCGCCCTGGTTGTAGTACTCGACCACATCCTCAAGCGTCTCCAACATGCCATTGTGCATGTAGGGTTCGGTATAGAGGGTGTAGCGCAGGCTGGGCGTGCGGAACTTGCCCTTGTCGGCCTTTTCCTTGGTGCGGAAATAGAAGCCGGGGTCGTCCTTGGTGTGGCGATACATCTCTTCGGTCGAGCCTTTGGCATATAGCTCATACCGGAAGGTGACCTGCGCCAGACCATCGTCCTGCCAACCATCATAGGCGGGTACGCCGGTGTTGTAGTATTTCTCATCCGACAGCAGCGCGCCGTTGTGGCATTCGGAACATTGCGCCTTGCCGGTGAACAGTTCCAGCCCGCGTTTTTGTTCGTCGGTTAGCGCCGCATCATCCCCGCGCAGATAGTTGTCGAAGGGCGTGTCGGTCTGAACGATGGTCCGTTCAAACGCTGCGATGGCGCGCCATGCGTTGCTGATGCGCGGCCATTGATCGCCGAAGACATCGTTAAAGCGTTCGACATATTCGGGGACAAAGGCCAGACGGGCCTCCATCATGTCAGCCTCACCGTTGCCGGCGACCGCACCGCCTGCGGCGGATTTGGCCTGGTTCTCAAGGCTTTTCGAGGAACCTGCCCAGAACAGCTTGCCGTAATAGGCCGAGTTCACGATGGTCTGGCTGTTGCGCCAGTGGGTCGTGCCCGGATAGCCGAACGAGATCGGTGCCTCGACGTCCCAGCCGACATCCGGCATGTGGCAGGCCGAACAGGGCGTCGACGGATTCCCGCCAAGACGGGCATCAAAGAACAGCATCTTGCCCAGTTCGATCTTGGCGTCGGTTTGCGGGTTGTCCAGCGGGATCGGCGGCTCGCCCAGCGCCACCAGCGGCGAGTCTACATCGGGGTCTGCGCCACCGATGCCGGCCTCAATCTCGATGCTGGTTTCCGCAATCGCCTGTGCACCTAGGACGGCAAACAGGGCAGCGGTGGCGATTGTGCCTGAAAGGTAAGACTTTAGGTCTTTCATGGGTCCACTCCTCAGTTTGTCGCGTCTTGCCAGTTTTCGATCGGCGCATAATCCGTATTGATGTCCTCGGCGACAAAGTCCGGGCCGGTCAGCGGCTCACCAGACAGCGCCTTAAGGAAGGCCACCAGCTGTGCTTGTTCGGTCTCGTTGAGGCCAAGCGGCTTGATGCGCGGATCCTTGTTTTCATCTTCGCCACCACCGGCGTTGTAGAAGGCCACCACATCCTCGAGCGTCGCAATCGAGCCGTTATGCATAAATGGCGCGGTATAGGTCAGCTCACGCAGCGTGGGTGTCATGAACGTGCCGAATGTATCGGCGGTGTGAGTGCGGATATACGCACCGGGGTCGGCGCGCAGGTTCATGTAATTCTCGACGCCGAGGAACTTCATCATGGTCACAAAGGTGATGTGACGTTCCGGGGTCGCCCAGATATCGGGGTTGTCGCCCACGCCGATATTGTGCGGCAGATCATCCGTGAACCGCTCGCCCGAGTGGCAGGAATTGCAGCCGCTGGCATTGAACAGCTCATAGCCCGCCTTGGCGTCTTCCGACATCTCGCCGGTATCGAACGGCGCGCCGCGCGAAATCAGCGTTTTCAAATACTCCGGGATGGCGTTACGGACCCCGCCGTTCGACGGCTCGCCAAATCCGGCGGCTTCGAACATCTCGACATAAACCGGATCTTGCTTGATGCGTTCCTGCATCAAACGCATATCCATGTTCATCGAGTATGTCTCGGTGATGCTTTCGCGGGTCGCGTCGTTGAGGTTGGTGCCAATGCGACCGTCATGGAACCACGCGGCGCGCTTGGCGCTGTTAATCAGCGTCGGCACGTTGCGGAAATGCAGGCTGCCGGCATAGGCATCCGATAGGGCCCGCCCGTCGGTAAAGCCGTTTTCCGGCTGGTGGCAGCTGGCGCAGGACAGTTCGGTGTCGCCAGACAGGCGCGGGTCAAAAAACAAACGTTTGCCAAGTGCCGCCTTGGCTTGGTCGAACTCAATGGCTTCTACCGGGCCCGGCTGTTCCGCCTGGGCATGGTGAACCGGGAACGCAACAACAACCGACAGCAATGAAACTGTCGACAGTGCCGAGAACCACGTTCTGGCTTTGGTCATCATCTAAAAAGCCCTCATTATCCGCAAATCTGATCGCTCCGGTTAACCGGAGATCGACGAGGCGAATATTAGAGGGTCATGTATCGCGATGCCTTGATCGAGATTAAATCCGCAGAGAATTGGCGACGTAATCGTCGCTTATCTGAACCAAGGCCGCGACTGTCAGACGTCGATATCCAGAGCAAGCGCATGGATACGGGGGACTATATCCCCCAATGCCGTATGTACTGCGCGATGGCGGGCAACGCGGGATTGCCCCTCGAAAGCCGCAGAACGAATAAGGACGTTGAAATGACTTTCACCGCCCTCCTGATATCCAGCGTGACCACGATGGCTCTCGCTGTCGTCAACCACCTCCAGCTCACGCGGGTTAAATGCTGCCTGCAATCGTTCACGGATTTCGTCGGTCACGCTCATTTTTATGCTCAACGGCAAATAAATTGCCGTCCCCCTCTTCTACTTTCGGCTGCTTAGATTAAACTGCTGCCTCCGAGTCGAAAAGATGCCTTCGTGAGGTTGTGCAGATGGTAAAGTCAGATCCCTTCGGATTCGATATGTCCGTGTCGAGCGCTAAGAAAAAGAAGCCGCGCGGCCGTCGGGGTATGTCAGGTGCGTCCGAAACTTCGGTGCGAATCTGTGATCATGAGGGCTGTGAAGAACCCGGTAAGTTTCGCGCGCCCAAAGCTCCGGACGTGCTGGATGATTTTTTCTGGTTCTGCCAGCAACATGTGCGCGAATATAACCAGAAATGGAATTTCTTCGACGGCACCACCGAGGCCGAACTAAACGCGCAGCGTTCGAAGGACAAAGTGTGGGAGCGTGAGACCAAACCGATGGGCGACCCTGAGGCCCGTGCCTGGGCACGTCTGGGGATCGAGGACCCGCATCAGGTTCTAGGCGAAAACGCCACCAAAAATCCCGGCCGCGCCAATTCCGGCGGTCGACGCCTGCCACCGACCGAGCGCCGCGCGATTGAGATCCTCGAAGCGCAAGATAGCTGGTCGAAGGCAGAGATTCGCAAAGCCTACAAGAAGCTGATCAAAGTGCTGCACCCGGATATGAACGGTGGTGACCGATCTCAGGAAGAGCAGTTGCAAGAGGTCGTCTGGGCCTGGGATCAGATCAAGGACAGCCGCAGCTTCAAGTAGTATCCAACGGATACGGGTCAGCAGCGTTCCGTCTCACGAATAGTGCTTGTTGCGGGACATCTTTCCGATTCCCGGGTTCATACTGTTCGTGGGATCGATCGACTTGTAGAAAGCTGCCAGATCGGGTTTGGCCGCATAGAGGTGGCCGACATTGTGTTCGGCCGGGTATTCAGCGCCGCGTTTGTCCAGCAACTTTAGCATTGCGGCCTTCAACGCGTTCGGGTCTGCGCCTTTCTTGACGATGTAATCCTGATGCAGAACATGACACATGAAGTGGCCATAGTAGAGTTTGCCGACCAGTTGATCCGCGATCTCAACTGGCAAGTCTTCGAACCAGTCGACGTCATTGCGGCGCAGCGCGATATCTAGGGCGATGATATCTTCCACTTCGGCTGCATGAACCTTCATATAACGAATGGCTGCACCTGCGGCAGCAAAACGATGTAGCCCAGCGATCTTTGCCTCACGCAGGTCGCATTCAAAGAAATCCAGCTTGTCTTCGGCAGTCATGTCATTGAGTAGATCGCGCGCTTCATCGATACCGCCATCGCGCATTTTGAGTATCAGGTGATGCGGATACCGATCCCGATAGGCCCGCATCCGGCGCGGCAGGATATCGGGCCAAAGTCGCATCGCGAACTGCATGAAACGATCGGTAAAATTGCCGAGAACCGGTATGCCTTCCAAACGCGCGTCCACCGCGCCCTTCAGCGCAAAGAAAGTGGGCAAACGGTCGGTTCCCAACTTGTCAATCATCACCATGGTGTCTTTGCCATAGCGGTCAGAGATATCGAATACCTCCTCATGCATGTATTCAGCGCTGACCGGCAGGGTTTTGAAGTCGGACAGGATGCGACGGCGCAATTCCGTGAATGCCTCGGTGTCGTGCGCCCCGACGTAGAAAGTACGTTCTGCTTCGTTCTTGGCATATGTATCCAGCCGAACCGCAAAAACCGCCAGTTTACCCGCGCAGCCCGCTGCTTCGTATAGACGCGACTTATCAGCGTTAAAGCGTGCTGGCGTTTCAGCATCTACATTACGCACCCGACGGGCGTAATCGGTGTCAGAGGCTTTGCGATTGTCGGTCTCGATATCAGTTGCTGAGAAATCACCGTTCTGCAGTCGGGTCAGGATTTCTTCGGGTGTATCACCCAATTGCATGCCTAGATGATTGACCAACTCAAGCTCGCCATCCTGAGTGATCCGCGCGTACAGTGACAGCTCGGTATAGGAGGGGCCGCGCTCGACCAGCGAACCGCCCGAGTTGTTGCACACCCCGCCAACGACTGAGGCACCGATGCACGAAGATCCGATCACCGAATGCGGCTGGCGGCCAATCGGGTCCAGCAGCTTTTCCAGCGCAAACAGTGTGCTGCCCGGAAAGCTGATGACCTGTTTGCCTTCATTGATCAGATGCAGATCGTCCATCCGCCGCGTGTTGATCAACACTACATCACGATCGTAGCTACCCTTGGGCGTAGACCCTTCGGTCAGGCCGGTATTGGCGGCTTGCATGATGACGATTTTGTCGGCGGCAACGCAGGCTTGAAGCACCTGCCATTGTTCCAGCAGCGTGGCGGGCTGAGCCACCGCGAGCGCGTCCCCTTCACCTGATCTGAACCCCCGGCGAAAGCGGCGGGTGCTGCGCGACGAAGTCAAAACGCGCCGCCGCCCACAAATGGCCTGAAGACGCTTGATCAGATCGGCATCGTTCATCCCGCTACCCTCCGTTAATACGCGACCGAGGGCAACCACGTGGCCAGTTGCGGCCACAAGAAGACAAAGAACAGGCCGGTCAGCTGCAGTATCACGAATGGGATAATCCCTTTGTAGATGTCAGTCAGCTTGATCTCGGGCGGGCAGACCCCTTTCAGATAGAAAAGCGCAAATCCAACCGGAGGTGTCAGGAAAGAGGTCTGCAACGTCACCGCCACAAGGATTACGAACCACACCAGCGCAGGTTCATCGATGACACCGAAGCCGTCGATATCCAGGCCCAGCCCGTTCACGATGGGGCGCATCAAGGGCAGAACGATGAGCGTGATCTCGATCCAGTCCAGCACGAAGCCCAGCAGGAAGACGATGAACAGGATCATGAAGACAGTGCCATTTGGGCCGAGCCCGGTACCGTGGATCATATCCTCGATCAACGCGTCGCCGCCCAGTTCGCGCAAGACATAGGAGAACACCGTCGCACCAAGGAAGATCGCGAAAATATAGGCGGTGGTGTTGAACGTTGCTTTCAGCACATTCACCAGCTTGGCCAGCGTCAGCTTGCGATATCCCAGCGCCAGCAGAGTGGCTCCCAACGCGCCCACGCCCGAGGCTTCGGTCGGTGTGGTCAAACCCGCGAAGATCGAGCCCAGCACGGCGAGGATCAGGGCCAGCGTCGGCAAGACTGCAATCAGCACGTCCTTG
This sequence comes from Ruegeria sp. A5, assembly GCF_056543005.1. NCBI lineage: Bacteria > Pseudomonadati > Pseudomonadota > Alphaproteobacteria > Rhodobacterales > Roseobacteraceae > Ruegeria > Ruegeria sp. A5. The sequence goes on along the minus strand of NZ_JBQGAV010000007.1, from coordinate 208,592 downwards.
ACTGCGTTCCAGTCAGGACGGGTTGCGCCTTCGGGTACTGGGGCCACGTCGCGTTTGATCAGGGCGATGACAAAAATATAGGTCAGGTAGAGCGCGCCAATGATCACGCCGGGGAACACTGCAGCCATAAATAGGTCGCCGACCGATAGCGCCATCTGGTCCGCCATGATGACAAGCATGATCGACGGCGGGATGAGGATGCCCAGCGTGCCTGAAGCGCTGACCACACCGGCGGCCAATGAGGGGCTGTATTTCTGCTCCATCATCGACGGCAGCGAAAGCACGCCCAGCAGCACCACCGAGGCTCCGATAATGCCAGTTGAGGCGGCCAGGATGATACCGATCATTGTCACCGTGATCGCCAGCCCGCCGCGCACCGTACCAAACAGGCGCTGCATCGAGGTCATCAGACGCTCGGCCACACCGGATTCGTCCAGCATCAGGCCCATGAAGATGAACATCGGCAAGGCCACCAGAACCGCATTTGACATGGTGGCATAGACCCGGTTCACCACCGCGCCCAGCGTCAGATAGTCCAGACCGGTCAGAGTTTCCTCAAGCCCGGTCCAATTCATCATGCCGTTGTCGAACAGATAAGCGAGCCCGCAATATGCGACCCCGACCCCGGCCAGCGTCCATGCCACCGGGAAGCCGGTGAAAAGCAGCGCGATGAAGGTCAGGAACATCGCGATGACCAGTTTTTCCTCAGTCGTTTCCACCAGGAAGGTCAGCGCGGTCGCCACCACAGCAAAGCCCAACAGCGCCCAGACGATCAGACGCAGGCCCTTGCCTTGCCGTTCCTCGTCGAGATTGACGATCAGGGCGTGCACGTCGTGGATCAGCCGCGCCGCCGCAGCCAATGCCAGCAATACAAAACTGGCCGGGATCACACCTTTCAAAGCCCAACGCGCAGGTAGACCGGTAGGGCTGTCCGAGGATTCATTGACGCGCCAGCTTTCGTAAAAATAGTCATACCCCTGATCGATCATCAAATAGATGAACGGCACCAATAGGGTGAAGATTCCGATGATCTCGATAATCCGCCGCGCGCGCTGGCTGAGCTGCATGTGCAGCAGGTCCACCCGCACATGGCTGTCGGTGACCAGCGCATAAGAAATGCCGATCATCGTCACCAGACCATAGAAATGCCACTGAATCTCATCCAGCTTGGGATAGTTCTGGTTCAGCAGATAGCGCATCGCCACTTGCGAAACGATGGCCGCAACCAGCAGCAAGTTGGCCCACATGACCACATGACCCACCGCCTTGACGCCGTTGTCGATGGCAACGGCCAGTTTCTGGCGATCGGGCTCCCCATGCTCAAGGATGCTTTCATAGACTTCAATCGGGTCGTCCTGATGACGCTGTGTCTCGGCCATGGTCTCCTCCTCAAGAGTTCGGCAGTGGGGACGTGAATGCGCCCGGGTCGTTGGGGAAAATAAAGAAAATCAGAAGGGTCCGAGGGCGGCGGAAGGAAGCCGCCCCCGGATAATCGCAAGCGGCAAATTTACTTGCGGGGGAGGAATGCGTTCTCTTTCCAGACCGCATAACCGTCACGGAATTCGTTCATGTCGGCCAGAACCTTGGCAAAGAATTCGTCGTTGGCGGCCTGTTCTGCGGCAACCTCTTCCCAGGTCGCGCGGAAGGTCGACAGCATCTCGTCGTTCCACTGCTTGATCTGAACACCATTGTTTTCAACGTTGTCCAGCAGCGCAGCGTGTTGGATCGCCTCACCTTCGGCAAAGCTGTCAGCCATCGAAGCCTTACAGGCATTTTCGATGATCGCTTTGTGCTGATCGCTGGCTTCGTTCCAGACGTCCTTGTTGATCATCAGTTCAAACACTGTCGCTTGCTGGTGCCAGCCGGGGAAGTAGTTGTACTTGACCAACTTGTGGAAACCGAGGCGTGCGTCGATGGCAGGCATCGAGAATTCGGTCGCGTCGATCGCGCCTTTTTCCAGTGCCGGGAAGATTTCACCTCCGGGCAGGAGCGAGGTGGCCACACCCAGCTTCTGCATCACTTCGCCACCCAAACCGAAAAAGCGCATCTTCAGGCCGTTCAGGTCCTCGGGGCTGTTGATCTCATTCGCGAACCAGCCCGAGGTTTCGGGGGCGATGATGGCGCAGGGAATGACATGGACGTTGAAACCGGCCTGATCATACATCTCCTGATACAAGCTCATGCCGTTGCCATAGTAGAGCCACGCCATGTATTCGCCCGCCTCAGGGCCAAACGGAACGGCCGAGAACAACGGTGCAGCCGGGATCTTACCCGCCCAGTAGCCGGCAGTGGTATAGCCCGAATTGATCTTGCCTGAAGACACCGCATCCAGAATTTCAAACGGCGGGACCAGCTTGCCCGGTTCGTAAACCTTCATCTTCAGCGTGCCGCCGGACATCAGGTCCAGCTGTTCGGCCACGCGCGGGATCGGCGAGCCGAGGCCCGGTAGAGCGGTTGAAAACGCGATTGGGGTTTTTAGCAGCATCTTATCCGCCGCGTGGGCAACCGGGGCTGCCAGCAGCGAGGCCGCAACGGCAAGCGATGTCAGGGTGGTCTTCATGGGTTCTCCTCCAAGGTAAAGATCAGCCGGTGGTCTGGCTGTCACTCTCGCCGCGAGCACGGCTTAAGTGGTAAATATTGTTTACCTTATAATTCAGTCAACAATTTTATTTACCAATTTGGCTACACCGCGGTGGTGTGGCTCATAACGAAGATTGACCTATCATAACCTGGAATTTTCGAATAATTTTGCGACACTCAATAAAAACAAACGCTTATACGCGCAGCGAGCATCCGTATTTTTGGGTAGTTTTTCTTGCAATGTCGAAAGCTAGTGGTAAATATTATAAACAACTTCGACGATCTTTAATCTAACTACCGGACAGGAATTATGAGCACGAACAGCCTCTTTGATCCCGTTGGTCACGAATCAATTGCCGATGCTGTCGTTGCACAAATCGAGACAATGATTGTTGATGGAATCCTGAAAGAGGGTCGCAAAATCCCGTCTGAACGGGAGCTTGCGGAAGCCCTAGGCGTTTCACGCCCCAAGCTGCGCGAAGCACTCCAAATCCTCGAAAATCGCGGCTTGGTGACCGTGCGACATGGCGAGGGCACCTTTATCGCCCCACTGACCGGTCGTGCCATGTCGCCCGCCCTTCTGTCGCTCTATGCCCGGCACGGCAGTGCTTTCTACGATTATCTTGAATACCGGCGCGAGCAAGAGGCCTTTGCCAGCCGCCTCGCCGCACAGCGCGCCACACAGTCCGACAAGGAACGGATCGCCGAAATCATCGATGAAATGCAGCGAGCCTGGGAGAATGACGATCAGGATGCCAGTGAAGAGGCTGATTTTCGACTGCACGCCGCCGTTGTCGATGCGAGCCAAAACACGACCCTTATCCACATGATGGCATCCATCTATGACCTCACGCGCCAAGGCGTGTTCTACAACCGCCGCTTCCTGCGCTCGATGGACGGCACGGGTGAAGCACTGCTTGATCAGCACAAGGCAATCGCGCAGGCCATCATCGATGGCGACCCGGACCGTGCAGAAACCGCCGCACGCACGCATATGGATTTCGTCGAGGATTCATTTCGCGTTGGTCAAGAACAACAAGCTCGCGAGATCCGCGCAGCAAAACGGCGGCAGTTTTCGGATTGAGGTCAAAAACAGAGGCGTATTTTTTGTACCACGGAAAAGTCTCCCGCACGACGTACTAAGTCTTGGCTTTGCCTTTCTCGACCGGTTCTCGCCTCAGGCACTTTTCCAAGTCTACTTCCAATGCACTGAGGTTTATGTCTCCAGCTCGCAGAGCGTCCACCTCATTGGCTCCTTGCCTCGTCAAACCAAGGTTTTTGAGCAACGTGTTCCAGTCCGGTACGTCCCGCTTCAATCCCGCGCGCAGCAAAACCTCAATTTTTCGAATGTACCAAAGGGCCAGAGAAGACACACGAATGTCAGGTGGAGTGTCCACGGGCACATGGGCGGCAATCGCAGCGCTTGCGCACGCCATTGACTCGGATGCCACGTAGAAAGCCTGCGCCGCGCTGTTAGGGTTTACGTATTTAACGCCTTCATTGATCAAAGCTCCACCGGCCAAGACCAAGGCCAGGTCTTTTCCTGAGATCGAGGCCGCACTTCCAAGCGCGGCACCGCCTGCTACAGTGATCAGTGCCGCCGCTGTCAGGTCCCGATTGCGCGCTGCTTCGTCGCCCAGCCTTTTGTAGGCATCTGAAAGTTGCAGCGCATAATACGACGTACGAATAGGACCGCGTTCAAGCAACAGGCTGGTGGACTGAAATGTTTTTGGTGCCGTTTCAAACGCACCCCCGATCCCTACAGCGTGCTGGATAACGTCTCCCGATGTATTCGACAGCACGGTTTGCTCGGCATTAAAGGCCCTGTTCTCGTAGGCACAACCGGTGATCAAAGTCAGCGGCACCAAGGCCGGAATCAGGCGATTGAAAACGGACTTCATCAAATTTCCCCATGAAAACGCGCAATTGAATAGGTGAAACTATACAATCATAGGGTGTTTCAGGCAAATTCGGCCGCACATGTCATCGCCAACTCACAATGCCACAACCCGTTTCAAACACCCGGCGCGACGCGCATGGATGGCTTATAAATCCCGAATCCAGAATTGAAGCGGCTTTTGGGTTTCGCAATCGTCGCCTCGATCCTTCCACGAGAATAGCGCCACGACGCCAGGAAGCGGCGCATATCCCCGCGCGCGCCAGAAGGCATCCAACGGGCGGTAATGATCTGGTCGCATGGGGTGGTCGTCAGGGCGTACTACACTGCAGAAGGCGCTTTTGGTGAATCCCATCGCATGGGCGTAGGCTTCGCGCAGATCAAAGAACGTATGGCCTGCTCCCTGCCCGCGATACTCCGGCAGCAGAACCGATTCTGCGCAATAGAAGATATCGCCCAGCGATAGGCCCGAGCCTTCGAACGCGGCCGCGAAATCGTCGGCGTGATCCGTCAAAGGTGCACCCGTCGAAGCACCCACCAAAGTATCACCGTCGAACGCTCCGACAACGATGGCCCTGGCGCTATCGACGTAGGACTGCAGGTATTTCCGCTCATACTTCAGATCGCCATCATAGAGATATGGCCAAGCGTGAAATACGTCGATCCGCAGGCGCGCGACTTCATCCAACGCGTCGACCAATGTCGATCCGGTCATTGCGCGGACCTGCGAAATCTCAGCCATTCGAGACCTGTTTGGTCCAGTCCGCAAGGTTGTAAAACGTGGTCACGCGGGTGATCTTGCCGTCGTTAAGGTCAAAAAACGAACCCGCAGGCAAGCGGTAAGTCTGCCCATACGCTTCTGGCAGACCTTCATCAGTTTCCAGATAGGTTCCGTTGACGATGAACTCAGCCGCAGCACGGGTACCGCCTTCGGCTTCAAAGATCACGATATCCGTCAGGTTCTCGCGGTAGCAGCGGTTCATATGCGCGCAGAAGGCGGCAAATTTCTCTTTGCCGACGCGAATCTGACCTTCGTTGACATGATGGGCCACGTCATCCGACAGGCAGGCCAACATGCCATCCACGTCACCGGCATTGAAGGCATCAAAGTAAGTTTTCACGGTCGGGTTCATGGTCACTCCGTCGGTTCACCCCAGCGGTCTTTCAGATGCGCGATGATCTGATCTCGGGTTTGTCGATAATGACGTAGCTTGTCCTCGCGGGTTTCACCTAGTCCGGTAGGGTCCATAATTGGCCAATAATCGACATCCAGGTGAAAAAAACGCGTCAGTTCCAGCGCTTTTCGCTGGCTGGCGGGTGACAGGGCCACGATCAGATCAAATGAACTGAGGTCATCGCCCCATTGCTCCATTTCGTCAAAAGAACGCGAGCGGTGACGGGACAGCTCAACGCCAATCTCCTGACAGGCTGCGATGCAGAACCCATCGATCTCAAGATCGTTATGCACACCGGCGGATTGCACATAGGTGCCGGTGCCGTAAAACTTCTTCATGATGCCTTCGGCCATGGGTGACCGAACCGAATTGTGGTCGCAACAGAACAGAATGGACTGCGGCAGAGGCGTCACCCGTTAGCCTCCAAAATGAAGGACGCAGATGAGCGTAAAGAGGCGGCGGGCAGTATCAGTATCAACCTCAGCTTTGCCTTCCAGCCTTTCCTGTAATACGCGGCTGCCTTCGTTGTGGATGCCGCGCCGAGCCATATCGATCGTTTCGATCTGGCTGGGCGGCAGTGTTTTCACCGCATCGAAATAGCTCTCGCAGATCTGAAAATAGTCTTTTACGACCTGCCGGAATGGACCAAGCGACAGATGAAACTCAGCCGCCTTCTCGCTGGCTTCGGTGGCGATATCGAAAACCAGTCGCTTATCACGGATTGATAGCTGCACATGGTAGGGCCCGTCGGGGATCATCCGATCGTCGCGTGCTGGCAGCGTGAACGAGTTGTCTTCAAGCAAATCATATATGGCGACCTTCCGCTCCTGCTCGATCTCCGGTGTCGGCGGGGGCAGATTTCGGTCGTCCAGTTCGATATGCGAAATACGGGTCATCTTAACGGTCACAATCCTTGCGTCTGCACAGACCTATAACAACGATTTTCATTGAGCAACGTACAGAAGCGCCATGAGCGCCAAGTCATTGCGTCACTTCAGCCATTCAGCCGGTTAAGGCGCGCCGAAACGGACAGGCCATGCGCTTCGAGGCTTTCGGATTGCGCAAGCGTTTCAGCCGCCGGGCCGATGGCGCGCAAAGCTTCGGGTGTCATCTGGCTGAGCGTTGTGCGTTTGAGAAAATCCATCACGCTAAGGCCAGACGAAAAGCGCGCCGAACGCGCTGTGGGCAGCACGTGATTGGGGCCGCCGACATAATCGCCAATGGCTTCGGGCGTGTACTGGCCAAGGAAAATGGCACCGGCATGGATCGTTTGCTGGCTTAACGCCACCGGGTCGGCCACGCAGAGTTCCAGATGTTCGGGCGCGATGCGGTTGGACAACGCGGCAGCCTCGTCCAGATCGCGCACAGTGATTACGGCACCAAAGTCGCGCCAGCTGGCCCGGGCGATGGCGCGGCGTTGCAGGGTCTCAAGACGTTTTTCCACCGCTTGCGTCACGGCTTGACCAAATTCTGCGTCATCCGTGATCAAAATAGATTGGGCGCTTTCGTCATGCTCGGCCTGGCTGAGCAGGTCCAGCGCGATCCAGTCGGGGTCGTTGTCCTTGTCTGCAATGACCAGAATTTCCGAGGGGCCCGCGATCATATCGATGCCGACTTTGCCAAAAACCCGACGTTTGGCAGCGGCGACAAAAGCATTGCCCGGCCCGGTGATCTTGTCCACCGGCGCAATCGTATCGGTGCCATAGGCCAAAGCGGCAATCGCCTGCGCACCGCCGATGCGGTAAATCTCATCCACACCAGATAATTGCGCTGCCAACAGGACCAACGGGTTTGCCTGACCCTCAGGTGTGGGGACGACAATGGCCAACCGGTCTACGCCCGCCACCTTCGCAGGTATTGCGTTCATAAGAACCGACGACGGGTATGAAGCCAATCCGCCCGGCACATAAAGCCCCGCAGCCGACACCGCCGACCAGCGCCAGCCGAGTGTTGCGCCTGCCTCATCGGTCCACTGATGATCCTCGGGCATCTGCTTTTCGTGATATGCACGAATGCGTTCTGCAGCCAGTTCCAACGCGGCCCGGTCCTGGCGCGTGACCTGCGCAACGGCCTCGGCGATCTCATTGGATGAAAAGGCCATGGTCTCGGGCGTCAGCTCCAGCCGGTCGAATTTCGCGGTAAGTTCGATCACCGAAGCATCACCACGGGTCCGCACATCATCGATGATCTGCGCCACGACCGCATCCACATCGGGGCTGTCCTCGCGCTTGGCGGACAACAGCGCCTGAAATGCAGGTTCGAAACCGGCGGAGGTCGTATCGAGGAAAGCGGGCATGTGAGAGACTCCGGAAGCGTTTCAACGGGTCTTATCGCCCGGGCCGGGTGGCCTCAACCCTTAGGCCGCTGGGTGCAGCGATTTGCGCATCGGGAACTGGGGGATGCCGTGCCATTCCGTCGGGTCGCCGACATCATGCCAGCCGTGCGCCAGATAGAACGAATGTGCCGTTTTGTTCGCGTGCAGATGCGCCTCAGAGGCGCCACGTGTCTGCAGTTCCTCTTCCAACCGATGCAGCAGCGCTGCTCCGAGCCCGCGCCCTGCGTGATCGGGATCGACATAGAGCAGAGATATCTCACCCTCGCCACTTAAACCGCCCACTGCAGTAACCACTCCCACTTGCGTAGCGACCCAAAGGATTGCTCCACTATCGATCCAGTTTCGGACCGAAGCCGGATCCTTATTGGCAGACCAGCGGGAAAGGTTTTCGGGATTATCCAGATGATCCGCCCGACAGAGGTCACGGATCGATCGGATCAGAACACGGCTGATGTCGAATACATCAAACACGGTTGCCCGCCGCACCGTGATGCCGCGTGGCGGATTCGGGAAGGCCTGAGCGATGCCACGTTTATTCTTCACTCGGGGTGATGGGGCGCTTGTCCAGAAGGCGCCTTGTAGGGACGCGTCACATCCTTGAGCGTTGCATCGATGGCCTCAACCGACAGGCGGATCGCGCCGTCGCCTGCCAAGGTCAACAGGATTTGCCCCGCGCCATCCTCGCTTGGCTCGAATTCGACCGAGAGCAGAGACAGGATCATGTCCTTGTCGCTGCGGTCGATGCCCTGACTCGCTACCGACAGAACCGAGCCGAACATCAAAACGGCCTGCACCCGCTCGTAGGCGCGACCGCGCCGGGCAGCGGCATCCTTGTCTTCCCAGCGAAAGCGATTGAGCAACAGCGCAAAGCGGCGCTGGCCGGGTTGCCATGTCATCTCGGTCACCGGGAAAACCGCATCCTGCGTCAGGGTCGCAATCACCTGGAGGTCATCGGCATCTTCGGCTCCAAGGTTCAGCGGTGCCTCGCGGCCGTCTTTGAAACTCGCGTCTGTCATTGACCTTTAATCCGTTCGATCTTTGCGCCCACGCCTTCCAGCTTGCGCACCACATGTTCATATCCGCGGTCCAAATGATAGACCCGACTGACAACCGTCTCACCTTCCGCCGCCATTCCGGCAAGGATCAGCGAGACCGAGGCCCTCAGGTCTGTCGCCATCACCGGAGCACCTTTCAATCGTTCGACCCCGGTTACGGTGGCCGTGCCGCCATGTACCTCGATATTCGCGCCCATGCGCACCAGTTCGGGCGCATGCATAAAGCGATTCTCGAAAATACGCTCTTCAAGCACGGACACACCTTCGGCAGTGCACATCAGCGCCATCATCTGAGCCTGCAGATCGGTCGGGAAGCCGGGGAAGGGTTCGGTGACCACATCGACCGAGGTCACACGCCCGTTCTTACGAGAAACTTTCAGCCCCTTGTCGGTTTCAGAAACACTGATCCCCGCCGCATCCAGCTTGGCGGCGAAGGATTCGACCAGCGACATGCGCCCGCCCAGCAGCTCAACCTCGCCCCCGCAGATCGCCGGGGCCAGCATATAAGTGCCCAGCTCAATCCGGTCGGTCACCACCTGATGGGTCGCGCCGTGCAGACGATCGACACCCTGAATTTCGATGGTCGAGGTCCCCTCACCCGAAATCTGCGCGCCCATCTTGCGCAAGCATTCGACCAGATCGACAATCTCGGGCTCGCGCGCGGCGTTTTTCAGCACCGTGGTGCCCTTGGCCAGCGTAGCGGCCATGACGATGTTCTCGGTCGCGCCGACCGAGGCAAAGCGCATCTCATGCACAGCACCTTTCAGCCCGCCCGACGCCTTCGCGCGCAGATAGCCATCTTTAAGCTCGATCTCGGCGCCCAGCGCCTCAAGCCCTTCGACATGCAAATCCATCGGGCGCGCGCCAATGGCACATCCACCAGGTAGCGACACCACGGCCTGCCCCAGCCGCGCCAGCATCGGCCCCAACACCAGGTTCGAAGCGCGCATTTTTCGCACGATGTCATAATCCGCCGTGTGGCTGTTCAGGTCATGGCTGGACATCGCAATGACCTGACCATCCTGCAGCGAAGACACCTCGGCCCCCAGCGACCGCAGCAGCGCCGTCATGGTCTTGATGTCACTCAAACGCGGCGCATTGGTCAACGTCAGCGGTTCTTCGCTGAGCAAGGTCGCGGGCATCAGCGTCAGACACGCATTTTTGGCCCCCGCAATGGGAATCTGCCCGTTCAGCGGGCCATTACCCGTTACCAGAATCGAATCCATTTGCTCTTATCCCTCGTCCTTGCCGGCTTTGTCCCCGGAGGTGGCCCGCGCCTTGGCCTGAGCCTTGCGCCGCGCCATATTCGCTTTTAGCGCCGCCTTTAGACGGTCTTCGCGCGTTTCCCCGGACTTGCCGTGTTTTTTAGGTGAATTTTTGTCTGCCATTGCCTTTCTCTACAGGAGTAGAAAAAAACCGTCCAGACACCCTTGCGCCGCGTTTCGTTTGAGTCTAATCACCCGCCCACAGCGCTGCTGTAGCTCAGAGGTAGAGCACTCCCTTGGTAAGGGAGAGGTCGAGAGTTCAATTCTCTCCAGCAGCACCATCTTCACGTCCGACATAATGCTTCGAGTGGTGCACGATCACGTGGCGTCTCTGCCACTGGCATTTTCATTGAATTGGGTTGAAGTTGACGCGCGCACAAGCGCCTGATGACAGCGGGCGGTTGCATCACAACCGCCCGTGCCTAGGTTTATTCCGCAGGTGCTGTGGTCTGCTTTTGCCTCAGACCATCGCGATAAAGCGCCTTGGCGAGCGCTATGCACATCAGGCCCATGACCATCGTAAAGGGTAGCGCACCGATGATCATCGCATTTCGCAAGGCGTCCATCGGATTGTTTTCACCCGCAGCGAGGATCAGAGCGCCAATCACCGCTGTCAGGATAAGGCCCCAGACGATCTTGTGCTTGTTGCCGATGTTCTGATCTCCGCCAGACATGATGGTGTTCATCACCAGAATGCCCGAGTCCGCCGAGGTGACCAGGAAGGTCATGATCAGGATGACGCACATCACGGTGATGCCGGATAACAGCCCACCGGTGATCATCTCTTGCAAGGTGACAAACAGCTTGGCGGTGTTCGAGGCCCCGATGATGGCGCCTTCGGCGGTGCCATTCAGTTCGAGATCGATCGCGGTGCCACCCAGAATGGTCATCCACGCAAAGCAGACCAGCGCAGGGGCAAAGACACAACCGATGATGAACTCACGCACAGAGCGTCCCTTGGAAATGCGCGCCAGGAACAGGCCAACGAACGGCGAAAACGCGATCCACCAGGCCCAGTAGAACGTGGTCCAGCCCGCTTGCCAGCCAAACTGCCGACCCGGATCACCTGCGGCGTAGACCGAAGCCAGAACAGATTCCGGCAGCGCGGCGGCGTCGCCTTCCAGGCCAGATTTGAACCCGTCAAACGATCCCCAAGGATTGGTCGCACCGGCATAAAGCGCATCGGCAAACGGCGCTGCTTCACTCGGCAGGGCAGCATCAAACGCCGCCGCCGATTGCGGATTGAAAGCACCAAAGCTGAGCGAAATGAAGTGCTGGATGTAATCGACAAATGCAGTTGCGTAAGTCGTCATCGCGAACAGGAACGACCCAAAGACAACAAAGACCAGCAACAGGATCAGCGACAACACCAGGTTCAGGTTAGACAGGTACTTGACGCCACGACCAACACCAGAGACAGCCGAGATGATCGAGAGGCCCATGATCACAATGAGGCCAGCCAGCAGACCAACAGTGCTGGGGGCCGGTGCGTCACCGGTCAGATCCATCATCCATTCCATACCCGAAATGGCGTATAAGCCGTCGATGAACTGCGAAACCCCGTACCCGATGGTAACTGAAACACCCAAAATGGTTGCCACCACGCCCAGCACATCCACGACGTGGCCCAGGAAGCCGTTCATCAGCTTGCCGAACAGAGGTGTCAGCGCGGTGCGAATAGTCAGGGGCATGTTGCGCGTGTAGGCGTAATAGGCCAGCGACAGACCGGTCACCACATAGATCGCCCAGGCGTGAAACCCGTAATGCAGGAAAGTGTAGCGATATCCCGACTGCAATGCGTCTTCGCTATTGCCGACGACATCGCCCGCGATGACAACCGGGTTCGATCCCCACAGCCCTAAAGGCTCAGCGGTAGCGAACACCATGAGACCGACGCCCAAGCCCGCGCCAAACATCATCGAAAACCATGAGAAATCCGAGAATTCTGGTTTTTCGCCCTCTGGGCCCATAAGCCGCTTACCGGTTTGCGGCAGCGCCGCCACGACAAACAGGAAAAAGACAAAAAAGCCGACAATAATGATATAGAAGGCGTTGAAATCTTCCAGCAGACGCGAGTTCAGGCTTCCAAGAACTCCGTTTGCATTTGCGGGCCAGACAAGCGCCCAGATAACCAGCGCGACCATGATTGACTTGCTCAGCAAGGCAATCTCAACACTGTGCCCTTCATAAAACCCGCCCGAAGATCGCTTGATCTCCAGATCGGTAAAAGGTTCCTTCATAGACATGTGTTTCCTCCCTATTCGCACGTGTCCTGATTTCCAGAAAGATCTTCATGAGCGTCCCGGAGCTTCGCCATCGAGCCCTACGTCAGCAGAGCTTCTATTTTGTCGAGGGTCGCTACACTGACAGCCACACCATCGTTCTTGGCCACCAAACGCTTTGCCTGGCGGCCGTCACCGGGCAAATGTGCGCCGTTCTGAGATCGGATCGCTTCGACAAGATCGACAATTCTGGAAGAAAATGCGTCATCCGCAGTCGCAGAAGCGTCAATTGCAATAAAGAATTGACCTGTTTTCGGAGGCCCACCGGCGGTTCCCGAAAAAGGTGAGGCGTGTATCCCAAGCGTGGCACCGGTCAGCGCTGCAGCCAAAACCTCGGTCATCAGGGCAACGCCAACCCCCTTGTACCCACCCGATGGGGCCATGGAACCCTTAAGCCCAACATTCGGGTCGGTCGTAGGGTTGCCATCTGCGTCCAACGCCCAGCCAACCGGGATTGGTTTGCTTTCGCGCGCGTGTTTCATGACCTCGCTTTTGGCGATGGTGCTGGCGCTTTGATCGATCAGTAATGCGGGTTGGCCGTCGTTTCCAGGGACCGCGATTGAAAATGGGTTGGTTCCGACCACCGGTTTGGCACCACCGGACGGCGCGATGGAGGCGGGCGCGTTGGTGAACCCAAGTCCCACAAAACCAGCCTGCGCCAGCCGGTAGGTGTGATACCCCAGAACGCCGCAGTTATAGCTGTTGCGGATCGCCAGCACCGCAACGCCTTGCGTGCGCGCCGTATTGGTCAACACCTCAAATCCCGTGTCGATCGCCGTGTGGGCGAACCCGGTCGCGGCGTCGACCGTCACTACGCCGGGGCGCGGCTGGGACAGCTGAGGGGTGGCCTGCCCATCTACCTTGCCGCACTGAACATGTTCGCAATAGATCGGGATATAGGCCAGACCATGGCTCGCCACCCCGTCCGCCTCGGTTGCGGCGGTTGCAATTGCCAATGGGCGCGCGTTTTCTTCGCTGGTGCCCGCGGAAACCAATGCACGGAAAGAAATATCCTCGATTTCAGCAAGGCTAAGGGTACGGGTTTCGATCATGTCGCTCTCTCATTCAGTCATTGTCGGACAGGCCAGCGCCGGCACCCAACAGTCGGGATTCTTCGGTAGCAGGCGCGTAGGTGCGATGGGCAAATCGGTTGAGGGTGTCCCAGCAAACCGGGTCCGGGGATGCGCGGGTCACGTGCGGTCGAGGGGTGGTAAGTTGGCCGCCCAGCGTGATCTGGGTGTGATCAGAAAACGATGGCCAATCCTGCCCCGCCTCCAGACGATCGCCATCCGTTGCGGCCCTGAACAGATCGCACGTATGCGTGATCACGTTATTCTGGGCGCGTGCCGCCGAGGCTACGAAGGGCAGCAGAAAAACAGGTACTGCGAGCTTCTGAATACGTATGGGACCTGCGTGCAGCAGGTCAGACCGATCAGACAGCAAAGCGCCCGTGATGATCGGGCAAAGCACGCCTTGCCCCGCCCAAGCCGACTGCATCTCAACCGGGCGGTGATTCTTGAGCGAGGCCGCCAGACCTTGCTCCAACAATTGCGCAAGGGAATTCGTGCCATCAATCCCGTGCGCGCATAGCCAACGTGTGGCTTTGCCGACCTCTTCCGCCAGTCCCCAGGGGTATCCGGCTCCGCGCGCGGCGCGTTTGGCCGTGGCTTCGACCTCATTCAGCGATACGTTCACGGTCCAAGCTCCGGATAGACCCACAGATCGGCAGTCTTGCTGCTTAACTCTTCGGGATAAGGTGCGCCAGCATACATGCAGATACGTACCCAGCGGTCTGAACGAGGATCGAAATGCGTGGCACCAAAGAACGAGAGTTTGGCACGCAGCATGTCGATCGGCAGAACATCCGCGCTGATCGTGTTGTCGCGAATTTCGCCGTAAGGCGCGACGTGGCTCATTTGCGCGCGACGGATCGTGTGGCGGTGTTCAGGGTGTTCAAGTAGGAACTCGGCTATGGGTGCACCATCCGCCCATTCCGAAAGCGCGCTTTCGGCCAGAGCCGCGTCGCGCGCCGGGGCAAGCGGCTGTTCGTAGTCTGCAATCGGTTCGTCAAACCGCTCACCCAGCCGGGGCTCGAGCTTTTCCTCGGACACATACCAAGCGCGCGCGCAGTGTTCGGGCGCGTTCCAGTCCAGACCCATTGCCCAGCCAAAGCTGGCGCGGATCAGGTCGCGCACCGCGCCAACGGTCATCGTGCCATCAATCACATGCGCCGCACCGTTGCTGTCTGCCATACAGCTGGTCAGCCCATCGACCAGTTCACCGTAGGGTTCAAGGATCAGCGAGGCCAGCAACTCCTGCCCTTCTTCGCTGAGCGCAGCCTGAGACCACAAGATCAAGCGGTCCCACGGCTGATTGCCCGTCAGATCGGTCTTGTCGAGATAGTCCGATATTGCGCACAAGTCAGCATTCAGCGCCGCGAGCTTTTCGATCTGGATTGGATGCTCGGACTTCCACCACGAGATCGACAATCTGCTACGAGCGAAGATGTTGCGAAACTTGGCCGCTTCTGCCTCTGTTGCGGTCTCAATGGACCGAACCCGCGAGATCGCCTCTTCCCGGACCATGATCCAGTTGTTGAACAGGATCGGGTGATTGACGATGAAAGGCGCCATACCTAGCCCGGTCGAATTGCCTATACCCAGCCAACGCGCGATTTCCGGGTTCAACTCTGCGGTCTGGTCGCCACCCTTGGTGCGGGCCATATGTTGCACCAGATCGCGCACGAAGGTCCGCGTCAGGTAGACCGAAAGCATCTCGGCCTGAAATGGCGCGCTGACTTCGTCTCGGTCTGCAATCCTCTCACGATCCGCCGCGCCGAACTTGCCCGAGCCATAGACGGCGGTTGTCCGCATCAGGTAACCGACCTTGTAAATCTGTTCGAGGTCGGGCTGCTGACCGGTGGCAAGACGATCCACGACATGTGCCCACAGACGCACCGAGCGGTTGGCCCGTGACAAGGACAGCTCGTTTTCGCTTACACGCCCGGCCTCTTGCAGAGGTACGTTTTGCGAAAGCCGCTCAATGTCTTCCGGGTCAGGAATTCCGTCAAACAACGCAAAAGTCGCGTCCCATGCCTCGGCGATCACACGATCCGAGCGTTGCTCGGGTGGCAAATCATGGGCAAACGCCACCAACGAATAAGCGCGTTCGGGACCTTGTGCGGTGTAGACCGCGTGACCGACGCCCTTTTCATCAATCTGGAAGACCGGGCGGGTGAATGTCCAGTTTTCGGCAGCCATCCGACGGGTCAATTGCCGCATAAAACTAAGACGGCATTGATGCAACGATCCCAAACGGGACAGGCGCATCACAGTGGCCGGGTCGCGGCGTGCGATATGCGGGCTTTGGTCCATCATATGCCTTGTGGCCCAAAATTATCGGCAAAGAAGCGGTACCAGTTGCCGCCCATGATCCCCGCGACCTCGTCGGAGTTCATGCCAGTGGCGCGCAAGCCGGACTCGATGTTGCCGAAGTCGCGATTGTCCCGAAACCAGCCCGGCATTGGCGGGAAACCGGGGGCCGAGGCCGAACCCTCGCCATAGTCGATCTGTTTTGTCCAGCGCCCCACGCGCATCCATTCAACCACACTGTCGGGCTGATCTTGACACAGGTCGGTGCCAATCCCCAGATGCTGGGCACCGTATTTCTCAGCCGTTCGGGCGATCATCTCGCAGAAACTCTCCAACGTGCAGTCGGACTTGTCCTTCAGGTGATGAGGATAGACCGAAAAGCCCAGCATCCCACCATTTTCCGTCACCGCCCGGATCACCGCATCGCGCTTGTTGCGCAAAGCAGGTGACCATTCGTGCGGATTGGCATGGGTGATGGCAATGGGGCGCTCGGACAATTCCGCCGCTTCGATGGTCGACCGATCCGCCGAATGGCTCATGTCGACAACAAGGCCCACGCGGTTCATCTCTTTGATCACCTGCTTGCCCATGCGGGTGATGCCGGTGTCTTCGGCCTCGTAACAGCCGGTCGCCAGCAGCGACTGGTTGTTATAGGTCAGCTGCATGAAGCGAGCGCCCAGATCATGTAGAACCTCAACCAGACCGATATCGTCTTCGATCGGGGATGGGTTCTGAAACCCGAAGAACACAGCCGTCCGCCCCGTTTCGCGCGCGATGTCGATGTCGCTGGCCCAACGGCCTTTCATGATCAGGTCCGGGTATTGCTCGAACCAGCGATTCCACTTCTCAAAGTTCAGAACCGTTTCGCGGAAGTTCTCATGATAGGCGATGGTGACGTGGATCGCATCCACGCCCCCCTCGCGCAGTTGGCGGAATATCTTTTCCGACCAGTTGGCATATTGCAGCCCGTCGATCAGCATCAGACCGGGCCTGCGCTGATATAGGCGGTTTTGACGGTGGTGTAGAATTCCGCCGCCGCCTTGCCCTGCTCGCGCGGACCGTAGGAACTGTCGCCGCGTCCGCCAAAGGGCACGTGGTAGTCGGTGCCCGCGGTAGGCAGGTTCACGGTCACCACACCGGTGCGCGCGTTGCGGCGGAAATGGGTGGCGCGGGCCAGAGATTTGGTCACGATGCCCGAGGTCAAGCCGAAATTGGTGTCGTTCACCACGCTCAGCGCCTCGTCATAGCTGCCGACCTTGATCACGCTGGTCAGCGGCGCGAACATTTCCTCGCGGTTGATGCGCATGTCGTTGGTAGTGTTCAGGAAAACGCCGGGCGACATGTAGAAGCCGTCATGCGGCATTTCCAGACGTTGACCACCACAGGCCAGTTCGGCCCCTTCGGACTTACCCAGATCGACATAGGCCAGGTTTTCGTTCAATTGCTGCTGGCTGACGACGGGACCCATCTGAATGCCCTGCTCCAGCGCGTGACCAACCTTCATCGCCTGCGCACCTGCGACGAGCTTTTCGACAAAGGCATCATGGATGCCCGCGTGAACCACCAGCCGCGACGAGGCGGTGCATTTTTGACCGGTGCCGCCGAATGCACCACCCAGTGCCAGCTTCACCGCCAGATCCAGATCGGCGTCGTCCATCACGGCCAGCGCGTTTTTCGACCCCATCTCCATCTGTACCTTGGTCAGGTTCTGGATCGCCGCCGCCGCGATGCCCTTGCCGACCGGAACCGAACCGGTGAAGGAAATCGCGTTGACCTTGGGGCTTTCGACCAGACGTTGGCCAATCGAACGGCCCGAGCCCATCACCAGGCTGAACAGACCCTTGGGAATGTCCTGCCGTTCGATGATTTCGGTCAGTGCCACGGCCGAGGCCGGGGTGATGTTCGCCGGTTTCCACACCACAGCGTTGCCATAGCACAGCGCGGGCGCAATCTTCCACGAAGCGGTCGCGGTGGGAAAGTTCCACGGGCTGATAATGGCGACAACACCCACCGCTTCGCGGCGCACGTCAATCTCGATGTCGGGGCGAACGGAGTCGGCGTTTTCCCCAATCTGACGAAGACATTCAGCGGCGTAGTAGGTAAAGAACTGACCCGCTCGATAGACCTCGCCCTTACCTTCGGCCAGCGGCTTGCCCTCTTCCCGGCTGAGCAACGTGCCCAGTTCCTCGGCGCGGGTCATCAGCTCGTTACCGATGGCGTTCAGAACTGCCTGCTTACGTTCCAGCCCATAGGCAGCCCATTCAGCTTGCGCGACACGTGCCTGATCCAGCGTCGCTTCAAGTTGGTCGCTGCTGGCTTGCGCGAACATACCAACCAGGTCAGTCAGATCAGAAGGGTTGCGGTTTTCGATTTCGCTTTCGCCTGCCAGCCATTCGCCAGCGATCAGGTTCAGTTTGGTCACAATGCGCCCCAGAGTCAGAATTCGTTTGTCACAGGATGGATTTTCCGATGCACATCAGTCAAACTCAAATAACTTAAACAAACTTCAAGGAACCTGAAGTTGGCAATCAAGATTGAGATGCTGCGTTGCTTTTGCACGGTGGCCCAGACCGGGAAACTGTCCGAGGCCGCCGACCGCCTTGGTCGAACGCAATCAGCCGTCTCGATGACATTGAAGCAGCTCGAAGACCATCTGGGCAAAAAGCTGTTCGAAGGCGAGCGCAAGAACCAGCTTTCCCCGCTGGGTGAGCAGGTACTCGATCTGGGCTTGCGGCAAGTGCGCCAATTCGATCAGACCGTCCAGAATATCGAAGCCGCCGCGCTGGCTGAACAGGGATTGATCCGGATCGTATCCGTCCCGTCGGTTGGCGCGTTGATCTTTCCACCACTATTGCACCACATGAGCAGCGAATCCCCCGGGGTGAAGATCGAGCTGCGCGACACCGACACTCAGCAGGTGTTGGATGCTATCGCTCAGGATCAGGCAGATATCGGAATCGCATCCGGGTATCACGCCCTGAACGGCATCCGAACCATTCCGCTATTTCAGGACTCCTTTGGATTGGTCGCGGCCTCGGATCATCCTCTGATCACACGCGCTGAACCGCTGACTATCCCCGACATGGCCACCGCGCCCTTTGTCCGAAACATGTTATGCGATCTGATTCAAACGCCGGCTTTCCATACGGCAATCAAAAACGCCGAGATCACAATTCACAACACGCATTCACTTATCACACTAGTGCGATCGGGCGAGTGGATCACGGTGCTTCCTCAAACCGTTGCCGAATTCTTGCCGGAGGCGGTGTCTTACCGCCCGATCACGGACCTTCACGACAAAAGGCAAGTGTATCTCTATGTCCGCGAGCGTTCGCGCTTCCAAGATCTGACCGAGCAGTGTTGCGCGTTCATCCTATCCCGTGATTTCGCGTGAGGGAGGGGGTCGATTAGACCTTTCGCCTTCAACCGCCCCTGAGACGCTGCATCAGATAAACCTCGGCACCTTCCGGAATCGGCTCAGACAGTCCGGTCGCGATGATGCGCCCGTCCAACGCCACCGAGACCCCAGCATCGATCGGTGCCTGCAGCCGGGGATGTATACGCACCAGTTCCTGCAGCAATTCGCCCGTGGTGGCGGCCTCAACCTCGACCACCTCGCGACCCCCGGTCAAAGACCGGAGGCTAGACCAGAGGTGGACCTCAACCATTGTCCTTGAGCGCGGCAAGAATGCGCGGCGGGGACATTGGCAGTTGCTTCAGGCGTACACCGGCCGCGTTGGAGACCGCGTTGGCGATGGCGGCCAAGGGCGGCACGATGCCGGTCTCTCCCACACCACGCACACCGAACGGGTGGCCGGGGTTGGGCACTTCGACAATCACCGTGTCGATCATCGGCAGATCGCTGGCGACCGGGATGCGGTAATCGAGGAAAATCGAGTTCTGCAAGCGGCCATCCTCACCATAGATATATTCCTCGTTCAGCGCCCAGCCGATGCCCTGCGCAGCTCCGCCCTGATACTGGCCTTCGACATAGGTCGGGTGGATCGCCTTGCCCGCGTCCTGAATGACCGTGTAGCGGGTGATGCTGGTCTTGCCGGTTTCCGGGTCGACCTCGGCATCCACGATATGGGTGCCAAAGGATACACCCGCGCCTTCCGGCGTAGCCTCGAAATGGCCCGAGATCGGGCCGCCGGTCGCGCCCATATGGGCGGTGATATCGGCCAGCGGGCGCGGATCGAAGTCACCGGCATTGGGGCCTGAGGGCACGGCACAACCGTTCTCCCATTTCACCGCATCAACCGGAATTCCCCAACTGGCCGCTGCGCGGGCACATAGCTGCTCGACCGCATGGCGCGCCGCCTTGATTGTCGCCAGACCCGAGGCATAGGTCACGCGACTGCCATGGCTTACGTCATTGTAACCCAGCGTTGCCGTATCGGCGACGGTCACGCGGATATTCTCGTAGGGGATACCCAGAACTTCAGCTGCCATCAGAGCCATCGACGCACGTGATCCGCCGATGTCCGGCGTACCGACCATGACTTGGGCCGAGCCGTCCTCGGACAGTGCTAGAGATACTGAGGTCTCACCACCATGGTTGAACCAGAACCCACAGGAAATCCCGCGCCCTTGCCCCGGCTTCAACGGGGCCGAGTAATGCGGATGCGCCTTGGCGGCCTCAAGCGTTTCGACAAGACCTATGCGCTCATAGGTCGGGCCATAGCTGGCTTTGGTGCCTTCATGCGCGGCGTTTTTTAGGCGCACATCCACCGGGTCGAGGCCGAGTTGATTGCACAGCTCATCCAGAACGGATTCGACCGCAAACGCACCCATCGGAGCGCCTGGCGCGCGATAGGCGGCCTGTTTCGGGCGGTTGGCCATTACGTCATAACCGACCTGGCGAACGTTGGTCAGGTTGTAGGGCGCAAAGGCACACATGGCGGTCATGTCGCCCGGCGCACCCGGGAAGGCACCGCCCTGCAGGCGGAAGATGCCTTCGGCTGCCGTGATGGTGCCGTCCTTCTTCATACCGATCTTGATATCCATCGACGCCGATGAGGTCGGGCCGGTCGCACAGAACACCTCGGACCGGGTCATCACGATCTTTACGGGGCGGTTGGCCTTGCGGCTGAGCGCCAACGCAACCGGTTCGATGAACACAGTGGTCTTACCACCAAAGCCGCCGCCGATCTCAGACGCGATCACACGCAGTTGTGAGGTTTCGATGCCCAGCAACGCCGCGCAGGTTTTCTGTGCGATCCAATGGCCCTGGGTGGTGCACCAAAGCTCACCTTTGCCGTCAGTACCCAGAGACCCCATGCAGGCATGAGGTTCAATGTAACCCTGATGGGTTGCCTCGGTAACGAAGCTGTCCTCAATTACCAGATCCGCCTCGGCAAATCCGGCTTCGACATCTCCGTGGCCGCTTTCGTGATAGCGCACTACGTTGGGGTGCATCCCCTCGGGCACCGAGTAGTCCGCCGCGCCTCCGCGGATGACAGGCGCGTCGGGGGCCATCGCCTTGTCCACATCTGTGACGTGGGGCAAAACTTCATATTCAACCTCGATCAGCTTCAGCGCATCGCGTGCCGCCAAGGCTGATGTCGCTGCAACTGCTGCTACCGCATGGCCGTCATACAGAGCCTTTTCGCCCGCCATGACATTTTCCAGCACGTTCCAGAATTCGCCTTCCAGCCCCGGCTTGAACGGAACATCGGCGAAATCGGCGCGGGTCACGACGGCTTTGACGTCTTTGTGGGCCTCGGCCTTTGAAGCATCAATCTTGACGATCCGCGCATGGGCATGGGGTGAACGCAGGATGGCGCCATGCAACATGCCGGGGGCTGAGATATCCGCACCGAACTTGGCGCGGCCCGTCACCTTGTCCAGACCGTCAGGGCGATCGGGTCGGGTGCCGACAAAGGTGAAGTCAGATTTGCGATCGTCCAGTGCCATTACGAAGCCTCCCGCATCTCAGCCGCCGTATCCATCACGGCGCGAATGATTTTGTCATAGCCGGTGCAGCGGCAGAGGTTGCCCGCCAGCCAGTACCGGGTTTCCTCTTCGGTGGGATTGGGGTTCTTTTCCAGCAGCGACTTGGCCGCCACCAGAATACCCGGGGTACAGATGCCGCATTGCAGGGCGGCATACTCAATCATCTTCTTTTGCAGCGGATGCAGGACGTCGCCGTCCGCGATCCCTTCAACTGTTTCGATCTGCTTGCCCTCAGCCTCGACGCCCAGCATCAGGCACGAACACACCAAACGGCCATCGACGCTGACCGAACAAGCACCGCAATCGCCGGTGCCGCAGCCCTCTTTCGCGCCGGTCAGGTTCAGCTTGTCGCGCAGACAGTCCAGCAGGGTTTCGCGCGGGTCGCAGAGGTATTCGACCGCGTCCCCATTCACGGTGGTGGATACGTGGAACTTACTCATACGTCTTCTCCCTTTGCGCGGGCATAGGCGATTTTTGCGGCGCGCTTGGCCAGAACGCCAGCAACTTCGGTGCGGAATGCAATAGTGCCGCGTTTGTCATCGATGGGATTGCAGGCAGCCGATGCCGCTGCAGCCAGCGCGTCCAGCGCCGCGTCATCCAACGCGCTGCCAATCAGCGCTTTGGCGCAGTCTTCAACCAGCAAGACGGTTGGTGCGACAGCCCCCAGTGAGACGCGCGCCTCGGTGATGGTATCGCCATCCAGTCGTAAGTTTACGCCCACACCAACCACCGCGATGTCCATCTCGGTGCGCGGGATAAAGCGCAGATA
Organism: Ruegeria sp. A5; assembly: GCF_056543005.1. Lineage (NCBI taxonomy): Bacteria > Pseudomonadati > Pseudomonadota > Alphaproteobacteria > Rhodobacterales > Roseobacteraceae > Ruegeria > Ruegeria sp. A5. The sequence goes on along the minus strand of NZ_JBQGAV010000007.1, from coordinate 185,908 downwards.
GGCGTCACCGGCGTTGTCGCCACGCGCTGGAATGTTGACCGCCGAGATCAGTTCGCCTTTGGCCAGTGAGGTCTTTCCAGGTCCCGTCGGGATGTCTTCGACCGCCACCTCTCGTGTGCCGTCCGGGCCCGTCACGGTGACTGTAACGCCTGCCGCAACCATCGCTGGCACCGAGTCCGCCGCCGGAGAGCCATTGCACAGATTCCCGGTCAGCGTCGCACGCCCCTGTACCTGAGTCGATCCAATTAGGTCCATCGCCTCGACCACACCCGGCCAATCGCGGCCCAACGCGGCGTGCTCGCTCATCTCGGCGCCGGTCGCGGCGACGCCCAGCGTCCAGCTGCCATCGGCATTGCGGGTAATTTCGCTAACGCCATCGATCTTCTTGATGTCGATCAGCGTATCGGGCGTCACCAATTCCGAGCGCAACTGCACCAGCACATCGGTGCCGCCTGCCAGAAACCGAGTGATGCCCGTTGCATTTGCGGCCAGAGCCGACGCCTCGGCAAAGCTGGCGGGGCTGTGATAATCCATGAAAGTACCTCACACCTGTTGATCAGGATAGACTGGGGTTCGCCGGGGACGTTAGTGCAGCAAGTCGGCGGCGTCCATGGCTGGAACGACCAATTTTTGGGATTCAAAATGTCGTTTTATCGAGAGCAATCACAGATCGATCTCGATCACCCCGTCTGCCCGGGCCGCCCGGCTTTGGCACAGTATGATCGCACCTTCGCGTTGTTTGTTGGACAAAACGAAATCGCGGTGTTCGATCTCACCTGAAATCACGTCACATTTGCAGACCCCGCAGATCCCATCAGCGCATTTCACATCCACGTGAAAGCCCGCCTCATTAAGTACCTGCGCCGCATCTTTGTCAGCGGGTACAGTCAACTCCCGACCCGATTTCGCCAATTTCAGAGTGAACGGATGGTTCTCATATTCGGGCTGTTCCGACACCGAGAAATATTCGAGATGCCGTGCACCTTCCGGAAACCCCTGCCGTTCGGCTGCGTGAATGACGCCGTCCATATAGCGGTCAGGGCCGCAGGTATAAACGTGCCATCCGTCCTGATATCCGCCCAGAACAGCCTCCAGATCGGCCCGTGTGCCCTCGTCCGAGAAGTGATAGTGCACGTGATCGGCCCATGGCACAGCCGCCAGATCATCCAGATATCCGGCACCTGCTCGTGTGCTGGCGGAATAGTGAAGCTCGAACGGTTTGCCCATCGCATGTAGTCGGTGGGCAAAAGCAATCATCGGCGTGATGCCAATTCCGCCGCCCATCAGAAAGGTTTTGGTTGCAGTCTCGTCCAGCTCAAAATGGTTTATCGGCTTTGAGATGAAGACCTTGCGCCCTTCGTTGAAGATGCGATGCAGCAAGGCCGAGCCGCCGCGCCCCTCATCCTCGCGCAGCACGCCGATCTGATAAGTGTTGCGGTCGGAGGGATCGCCCGACATCGAGTACTGCCGCAGGAATTCGGGCGAAACCAGCACGTCCAGATGCGCGCCCGCAGTCCATTTCGGTAAGGGCGCACCGTCGAGGGTTGAGAACTCGTACTTGGTGACATCCGAGGTCATCTTGTCGACCTTGGTTAGTTCCACCCGCATCACCGGGGCGTCCCCTGCGACCTGATAACGGTGGATCACTGACATATCGCCTGCCGTTTTGCTCGCTTTGTAGTCTTCAGCTGTGACCATCGCCTCATAGGCGGCAATTCCGGCTTCCCGGTCCATGTTGAAGGGATAGGGCCATGGGTGCGGAGCGAGAGGAGCGGGGTAGACAGCAAGCGTCTGATCCTCGTACTTCAAATCGAGGTCTTTTTGTAGGTCCCGCCGGTTCAATGGGTGCTGCGACGGGCGATAGGCCCCGTCAGGTTCCAGCTCGATATCCCACCACCATTTCTTGATGTTATTTAGACCACCATTGCCGACCGCATCATCCAGTTTGGCCAATGCAGGCGCGGCCTGCGGAATATTCATCGCGGCCCATCGGAACGGGCGTTCCTTGAATATACCTTCCAGATTCCATGGGCAGGTCTTCATGCATCGTCCGCACATCGCCCCCCCGGGCGTGGTGATACGGTAAGTGGCGCATTTCTGGCTGTCGGATTTCCAGATTTCATAGCCGTTGAACATCAGCTTTGGCCCGGCAGTGATTGCGCCCGAAGGGCATTCCCGAGCGCATTTGTTGCAGCTTTCGCAAAACGTCTGAAGGCCGAAATCGATGGGTTTGTCATGCGTCATCGGCATGTCGGTTGTCACGACACCGGATTTCAGGCGCGGGCCAAGATAGGGGTTCAGGATCACCTCACCGATCCGACTGACCTCCCCCAACCCCGACAACAGCAGCAGCGGCGGTTGCAGCACCTCGCCATCCATCACCGTATGCGCTTTGGCCTTGTAGCCGAGATTTCGGATTTGCTGCGCGATCACGCCCCCCAGCAGTGAAAACCGCAGATAGGCGCGCATGGATTGGGCCACGCTGATCCAGTCATCCCCGCTGGCGCCTTCCATCGTCTCATAGCCCTGGTCGATGATCATGCTGATCGCCTGATCATGGGGCGGAACGATTTCTTCTCCGGTGGCGTCATGGGAATACCAGCTCCACTCGGGGCACCGGCTGAGCCCGACCGCATCGACCCCAAGGAAATAGGTTGCAGCCTTGATATTCGCGGCATTTCTTTCGGTATCTGTGGGTTGTATAGCCTCGGCGCTGTCACCGTCCTGCAGCAAAACAAACGCGCCCAGCGCGCGGCGTTGGGCAAAGCTGGGGGCGGATTTGCGCACGTAATGCCCGCCCTTGGTCGCGTCCTGCAGCGATTTTCCCATGTCGCCGAACTGAGCCCGCGCAAACATGTCTGCGCGTTTGGGCACCCGGGCTACGTTTTGCTCGTCGATATAGGTGGTCGGTGTTTCGACTCGTTTGAGGTTTTCAAAAGGATGTGCCCCGTCCACATAGCGCCGCTTGGCATAGGCATCCCGGTTCAGAGCGTTCTTGGCGAAGCCTGCACCCAGCCACCATGCAGGTCCTTGCGTGCGGAACCACGGTTGTTCGGCCAGCGGTTGCAAGGGTCGGTCATGCGCGATCTCCATTTCGGTGGTCACAGCGGCCAATCCGAACCGCTTACCCAACCAGGGCACCACAACCGCACCATCCTCAACCGAGGCCAAACCCGCAGCAACCGCCAGCTTGCCCAGATCAACCTCAGAGGACATCGCCGTATGCGCCCGCGCATCGAAACCCAGGAGGCGGATGTAGTTGGCAATGACCACTGCATTCTCGGTGGCAAGCAAACAGGCGCGGTGATCCTGCGCATCCATGATCCAATCGGACCCGGGCTCCGAGGGGTCCGGATCGCGGTTGAACTCATAGAGAAACACGAGCGTATGGCGATGACAGTCCATCGGGCGTGGCGCGGCCTCCATGCTTTCTTTTAGATCCGCCATGATCAGATCGATGCCCGAGGCCAGCGTTTTGGTTTGCCGCGTCCTAAGCGCATGAGCCAGCCGGTCGATATCCGGGTTGCGCCGAGGCTCAGCCAGCATCGCCTCCGCGGGTAGCGGCCCACAGCCCATCATCGACGCATCGTTGAAATAGCCAAACGCTTTCAGATGATTGGCACGATCTGCTGGGTTGGCAGGAATTTCCGATGCGACGGGGTTCACAAATCCATCCCGAATTGCGTCCATCATCGCCTGAAACTCGCCCATCGCATTCACGATGCTTTCGGGCTGCTCGGGCCTGCGAAAGCTAAGCGCACACATCGGTTCGACCTGCGCCAGATCAGGCATCCGACCCTGCCGCGCCAGCCGTTCCAGCGGGAACGGACCCATGTGAACAGGTCTGTTCTTGTCCGAGAAAAAGCGGATCCCCATCGCGCGCCTCCAGTTAGCTGCCCTTTCCCCTACCCCGGCATGGACACCAAATCCATTCATGAATAATCATAAATGGTATGAGCAGAATTGATTTCACAGATCTGGACGGCAAGGTCCTACGGGTGTTCCTGACGATACTCGAAGAAAGCTCGGTGTCGAAAGCTGCCGACCGGTTAGGGGTGACGCAATCGGCCATCAGCCATACGCTGGGCAAGTTGCGGCAAGTGCTGGGCGATCCACTATTTGTCCGATCCGGTCAGGGGTTGACCCCGACCGAACGCGCTTTGTCGTTGAAAGAGCCGGTGCAACAGGTGCTGGACAACATGCGCGCCCTGACAGAAGGTCGCCCGTTTGATCCGCTGTCCGAACAGATTGACATTCAGATCGCCACCAACGACATGCCGCGTGAGTTGATCTTTCCCGAACTTCTGCGGGCGACACGCGCCGAAGGCGTCAGGTTGCGGCTGGAGTTCATCCCGTCGGGTGTTCCCGACCCGGACTTGCTGCGCAGCGACCGGTGTCAATTGATGCTCACCCCGCTGCCACCGGATGGGCCGGATATCTTTCAGAAGCGGCTGATCACCAGCCCGTTGTTGGTATTCTATGATGCCGCTCACCGTGATCCGCCTGAGGATTGGCGCTCCTATTGCAACAGCGATCATGTCGAGGTGCGATTTGCCGACGGGCGCAACGCCCGTGCCGTGATGCGTGGCGTGGATCAAAGCCAGATCAGACCGCCCGTCGTAACCCTGCCGCATTTCAACGCAATCCCGCCTTTCGTGAAAGGCAGCGACCTGATCTCGACCGACACGGCACTGATGAAACGCGGGCCGCTTGCCACGCTGGACAGCGCACCACTGCCGTTCAAATGCGAAGCAGTGTCAATCTATATGGTCTGGCACCAACGCTCGGCCAACGACCCGGCACATCGCTGGTTACGGGAACGGATCGACGCGATTGCGGCCTCGCTTCAGACCTGAGAAAGCAACCAGTCGCGCATCTGTTTCACCAACTCCCGCTGACGCGGTTTCTGCGGGGTGACAATGAAAAAGCTCAGATCGTCAACCAGCACCTCAGAGAGTGGCTGCACCAACCGACCCGAAGTCAGTTCCGCAGACACAAGTGGCGCATTGGCCAGCGCAAATCCTTGCCCCGAGACAGCGGCGTCTATCGCCAGGCTTGTCTGGCTGAAACTCATCATCCGTGGCTTCCCTTCGACCCCGGCGCGTTCAAGAAACAAAGGCCACAGACCATGGGAATCGCTGAGCAGAACGTGTTGCATCAGGTCGTCTGGACCAGAAATTTGTGATGCGAGGTCCGGACTGCCCACAACAACGAATTCGGTCGAGAACAAAGGTGTCGCTTGCAGACCGCGCGCAACCGGTGAACGGCTTTGGCGTACCGCGATATCAATTCCATCAGACTGGAAATCCGCCAACCGCTCGCGCGCGTCAACCTGCACCGAGATATCGGGATGGCGGGTCACAAAATCATTCAGACGCGGCACCAGCCATTTTGAGGCAAAGCTGGGCGTGACCGAGATCGTGATCTGCCGCTGATCAGCCAGCTCATCGACAGCCTCTTCAATCAGCCGAAACGCCCGACGCAGCGGCGCGTGGAACCGACGCCCCGCTTCGGTCAAGCGCAACCCACGTGGTAGTCGTTCAAAGAGTGCAGTGCCCAGCCGCGCCTCCAACCCCCGCACCTGCTGCGCAACGGCCCCTTGGGTTACGCCGATTTCTTCCGCAGCAAGACGAAAATTCAGGTGGCGTGCCGAGGCCTCGAAGGCGCGCATCGCGTTGAGAGGTGGAAGAGCGGGCATAGCTAAACTGTAGATTTTCTACTGTCACTGCGCAACAGAACTGATTGGTCAAATCGAGGTTGCTGCGCCATCTTCTTGCGAAATAATGCATAGGAGCGTGAAGATGGAAAAAGTAGCTTTGATCACCGCAGGCGGCAGCGGCATGGGCGCGGATTCCGCGCGCAGACTGGCGGCTGATGGCTTCAAAATCGGCATCCTGTCCTCGTCGGGCAAGGGCGAGGCGCTGGCACATGAATTGGGTGGCATGGGCATCACGGGCTCGAACCAGTCGAATGATGACCTGCAGAAACTGGTCGATGCAGCAATGTCCCATTGGGGGCGGATCGATGTGCTGGTGAACTCAGCCGGGCACGGACCCCGCGCAGCGGTGCTTGAGCTGACCGATGAGGACTGGCACACCGGCATGGATGTCTATTTCATGAATGCCGTAAGACCTACGCGGTTGGTGACCCCTATCATGCAAGCGCAGGGCGGTGGATCGATCATCAACATCTCAACCTTTGCTGCGTTTGAACCGGACCCGGTTTTTCCTACCTCGGGCGTATTCCGCGCCGGGCTGGCGGCGTTTACCAAGCTGTTCTCGGACAAATACGCCGCCGACAACATTCGCATGAACAACGTCTTGCCCGGGTTCATCGACAGCCTTCCGGAAAAAGAAGAGTTCCGCACACGCATCCCAATGGGCCGCTACGGGCGCAGCTATGATGAGATCGCCTCGGTCGTGGCTATGCTCGCCTCCGAAGGCGGAGGCTACATAACCGGGCAGAACATCCGCGTCGATGGCGGCATCACCCGGTCTGTCTGAACTCAGAACCGCGCCTTAACAAGATGTGTCAGCGCCGCGCCGGTTTCGAAGAAAGCGCGGCGCAGACCAGTCCAGTTTTCGCTATACTCAGCCACTGACGGAACCGGCAGCAAGGACGGATCGTCCTTGAGCAGGCTTTTGGCCATCAAACGCCCGAACACGGTGCCCGGCCCGATCCCACGCCCCGAAAACCCATGCGCTGCTAACGCATTTGGACCGATCAGAGTGATTTTGGGAATATGATCCGAAGTCATGGCAATCCGCCCATGCCAGCCCTCAATCAACGGCTGATCCGCCAATTGCGGAAACAGCGCCGCCAGTTTTCGCCTGATCCAGGATTTGTGGACAAAACCTCCGGCGCTGCTCAGATCGCCCATGCCGCCAATGATGAACCGTCCTGCATGGTCCAATCGGAAGGATGTCATGATCAGGCCCGTATCCCAGCAGCCCTCTGCCTTGGGCAATATGCTGGCCCGCAGGTTATGAGACAGCGGCGCGGTGGCGTATTGGAAGTAATAGACCGGCACATAGTCGGGCGCCGTATCGGCGATGCCCTGATGATAAGCGTTGGTCGCCTGAATGACCGATCTGGCGCGTACGGTTCCACCATCCCCCTGCAGCACCCAAACCCCGGCTTCCTGCCGCAAAGATCGAACCGGGCTTTGCGTATATATCTGCGCCCCCGCATTCTGTGCGGCGCGGGCCAGTCCCACCGCATAGCCCAGCGGCTGAATTGTACCCGCGCGGGGGTCAAACAATGCGCCGTGGACTGCCGGGCTGCCCGTACGCTGTCGTGATGCGTCAGTATCGAGCAATTCGACCGGCGCACCAGAAGCGCTCAGCTGTGCGTGGCGGGTACGCAGATCACCAAAGCCCGAGGCCGAATGAGCACAATGCAACGTGCCTTGCCGCTCAGGCTCGCAGTTAATCCCGTGCGCTTCAATCAACTCGAACACGTCTGACGGCGCGTTAGCCAGCAGATCGATCAACCGATCCCCCGCCATTTGCCCCAGATGCGACCGAATTTGATCGGGTGGCAGCCAAAGCCCTGCGTTGACGAGACCGACATTCCGCCCTGATCCGCCATGGCCGATCTGATGCGCTTCGAGCAGGCACACCGAAGCCCCCGCTTTTGCTGCGGTCAAGGCCGCAGAACACCCGGTGTAACCACCGCCGATCACGGCAAGATCAACGCTTACGTCATCAGAATGCTTTTGCGTGTCGATACGCTCGCGACAGGTCTGCCGCCATAACGATTGATCATAGTCGCGCATGCCCGGGCCTCGCCAAAGTTTCGCCGATCATCAGGCTGGTCTCAGTTGGTTGCAAGGGCGCGCTGGTCAGCCCGCCCCATAGCGATGAGGAACGGATCCGCCTCCTGATGCGACTGGAATGACGCCTTATCTGTCATGCCCCGCCAGTGCCCCAGTGTCAGAGACTGCGCCACCGCGCCGCTCAGCGTTGCACCGGGGCCGGTGACGATGAACAGATCGGGTGCGAACTCGCGTGCGGCCGTCTGGATTGCATGGGTGAAGTCATAGGTCTCGGTCACCTGATGGCCCAGCGTGTAGTCCCACAACTCACTCGTGTCAGTTGCGCCGGGCCACCAGATTTTGCCACGCCCGTCAATCATCGGGAACTTGGGCTGAGCAAAAAGATCAGAACTCAATTGCGCCCGACCTTCCGCCGCCACCGGGGCCTGCAGCGCCGTATGAAAGGCGGCGTGATTGGCCAGCCGCAATGGGAACCGATCCTGCACGGTGGGGTGTGCCGCCTCAAACGCCGTCAGACCCGCCTCATTGCCTGCCAATACCAGCATCCCGCCCAGATCGATCGAAAGCGCCAGAGAATGATTGCGCAACGCATCGATCCTCGCCACCTCATCCAGCAATGCGGCTTTGCGGGCAGGATCATTCGCCCATGTCTCATCGACGAATGGGTAAACCAGTTGACCGCCGATCAGGTGCTTCTGCATCAGCGTGCCCATCGTATTGACCACGCGAAACCCGTTCCCAGGGGTCAATGCCCCTGCGGTGGCTAGCGCAATATACCAGCCCATCGAGTTACCAGTGACGGCGACGACTTCAATATCGCTGGCCAATGCCTGCGCATCGGCCAACGCGGCAGCATAGATCAGGGGTGAGGCCACATCGCCGCGCGAGTACTTCCCTACGCTAAAGCGATCAGCCCCATCCAAGGCAGTAATCGCATCCTGTCCGCTTCCGGCGCGAATGGCGTCGAAGCTGCGTAACAAGTCCATTCGATCCGAATGATGTTGGTGCAGATAGCCCAGCTCAGGCTTGTTATAAGTGCCCCGGCCCGGGCAGATCACAACGGCGGTGCGGGTCATGAGGCTGCTCCTGTCAAAGCCAGCGCTGCGGCAACGATACCGTCTTTCGAAGGAAGAGGCGCGGCATAGGCCGGGCCGGTTGCGATAAAGCAATCCTCGGCCACAACGCGGGCGGTTGGGGTGGAGGGACTTTCTTCGGCGAAGAAAGTCATCAGCGCCTCGGACTGGCTGCCGGTCTTGCGGCATTCGTCGACGATCAGAACATGCGCGCATGTTTTGGTGGCTTCACGCAAGGCCTCCTCTGGCAAAGGAGCTAGCCAACGCATATCGATAATCCGGGTTTTCAGACCTGCCGCCTCAATTTCGGGCAGGGCCTGTTGCGACAGGTAATGCCCGTTGCCATAGGTCACGATGGCGAGATCGGTGCCGTCCCCGTGTACTCCCACATCGCCCAGCGCAATTTTCTGATCCCGCGCAGGATAGGTGGTCATCCACCCGCCATCCTGCGCCGCATGCAGATCGCGCATCGGGTAGAGTGCGATCGGTTCAAGAAACACCACTACCCGCTGCTCTTCGCGCGCCAACCGCACGCATTCGCGTAGCATTTGCACCGCATCCGCCCCGGTCGACGGGCAGGCGATGATGACACCAGGGATATCCCGCAAAACGGCCAGAGAGTTGTCGTTATGGAAATGCCCGCCAAAGCCCTTCTGATATCCCAGCCCCGCAATCCGCAGCACCATAGGGTTGGTGAACTGCCCGTTCGAGAAGAACGGCAAAGTTGCGGCTTCGCCCCGAATCTGGTCCTCGGCATTGTGCAGATAGGCCAGAAACTGGATCTCGGGGATCGGGATGAAACCGTTATGGCCCATACCGATCGCGAGACCCAGAATGGATTGTTCATCCAGCAGCGTATCAATCACGCGGTCCGGACCAAAGCGTTGCTGCAGCTTTTGTGTGACGCCATAAACGCCACCTTTGCGGCCCACATCTTCGCCCATGCAAACGATCTCGGCATGTTCCAACATCAGATCGGTCAGCGCCCAGTTGATCAGGCGGCTGAGCGGCTGCGGCTCATCCATCGCGCGCATATCTGCGCCAAAGGTCTTCGCACGCGCCTCAGCGCTCGGGCCGTTGGTCGCTTTACAAGGGCGCTTAGGCGGGATCAGGCTTGCCATCACTTCGGTCGCATTGGCAAGATGGGGACGGCTGGCAGCCTCTGTAGCCACACGATCCGTTCGGGTGCAGGTATCGCTGTAGATTTTTAACGCCTGATCCGGCGACAATGCACCCGCCTGATCCAGCAGTCGTACGGTGTGCAAAAGCGGATCATTGGCCTCATCCGCCTCAACCTCAGTTTTCGGCAGATAGGTCGTGGGCACATCCGCCCCGGCATGGCCATAAAGCCGCACGGTTCTGAGATGCAGGAAGGCCGGTTTCCTGCGCTTGCGGACATAATTTGCAGCCTCTTTCGCGACCGCATGGGTTTCATAAATGTCCAACCCATTGGCCTGAAAATACTTGATCCCCGGACGATGCTCCATCGACGCCTGAATCCAGCCCTTGGGCGTTTTGACCGAAATCCCGATCCCGTTGTCTTCACACACGAACAGCAGCGGCAGCGGTGTCGATTGCACACTGGTCCAGCCTGACGTGTTGATCGCCCCCTGCGCGGTGGAGTGATTGGCCGAGGCATCCCCAAATGAACACATCGCAATCCCGTCTTCCGGCAACACGCGATGTTCGGGCGCATGTCGCCGGGCTGCCCCCAGCGCATAAGCCGCACCAACGGCTTTGGGCAAATGGCTGGCGATGGTCGAGGTCTGCGGCGGGATCATCAGCGCCCTTGATCCCAACACCTTGTGCCGCCCGCCCGAGGTCGGGTCCTCTTTCGAGCACGCAAAGCTGAGCAGCATATCCCACGCGATCTGCTGGCCCGGCACCTGTTCGGCGCGCGCGATCTGAAACGCAGCATCCCGGTAATGCAGAAAGGCAATATCGCTTGGGCGCAATGCGTGCGCGACGGCGGCCATCCCTTCGTGGCCAGATGAGCCGATGGTGTAGAACCCCTGCCCTGCCTTCTGCATCGCCCGGCTGGTCCGATCCAACGCGCGGCTGAGAACTTGCGACCGGAATAGCGAAACGGCTTCAGAATCGCCCAGACCGACGCGCGGCGGGGCTCCGTCGGGAAAATCACGATTTGCGACACGGGTCAGGAAATTCTCATGTACGATCTGGGCGCGGTCCATGTCTCTCGCTTTTGTCTTGTTGGTGTCATCGGCCTTGGGGAACCTCTGCGCGGGCGCGACCCGCTTGCTGATTTGTCCCGCGCTCCGACGTGAATTTCAAGATCGCGGATGGTACGGCACCCGCTCGACCACAAAAGTGATGTGGCGCACCACTCATCGCTCTGGCGGTAGGAAAAAACCAGTGCTATTGCGTTCAATAGGTATGAGGAATTGTCATATGATTGCACCCCGCCGTTTCTTGCCTTCAATCTCGTCCTTGCTTGCACTTGAAGCCGTAGATCGGCTGGGCAGCGCATCTGCTGCTGCGGCTGAGCTGTCCTTGACACAAAGCGCGATCAGCCGGCAATTGAAGACGATGGAGGATCAGCTGGGAGTCCAGTTGATTGAGCGCAGCCAGATGCGATTGCACTTGACGCCAGCAGCCAAAGACTATGTGCAAACCGCAAGGTCTGCTGTTCAGGATCTGGCGCAGGCCGCACTGAAACTCAAAGCCAATCCGGCGGGTGGGTCACTTGATCTATCGATCCTTCCCGCGTTCGGCATGCATTGGCTGGCACCCCGCCTTCAGGATTTTGCGCGACGGCACCCTGAGGTCACCGTCAATCTGGGGACCCGCCTCAAACCGTTTGATTTCATGTCTGAACCATTTGATGCCGCGATCCATTTCGGTCAGCAGGATTGGGCAGGCGTTCAGTATCTGCCGATCATGCGGGAACAGGTCCTGCCCGTCTGCGCCCCTGCCCTTACCGCCTTCAATTTCAGTAACTTGGATGCTCTCCGCGCCGCGCCACTGCTGCATCTGGAGTCGCGTCCGGATGCCTGGGAGCGCTGGTTTGAGATACAGGGCCAGCCCGTCACCGGCCTGCGGGGGATGCTGTTCGATCAGTTTTCGACCATGATTCAGGCCACGATTCATGGGTTGGGCGTGGCTCTGTTACCGTCATATCTGGTGCAGGATGATTTGCGCACCGGGCGGCTTGTCCAGGCATGGGACGGGCCGCGCGTGAGCCTTGGCAGCTATTATCTGGTCTGGCCGCATGACCGCTCGATGCCCGAGCCGTTACGGTCTTTCCAAGCCTGGATCAGTGAACAGATTGGGGCAGACGCCCACGCCTAACGCAACCTCAGAACTTACCGTTATCATTCTTCCATTCGCTGCGTGGTGCGATGGCCTCAACCGTGTCCCAGTGTTCGACGATCTTGCCATCCGCAACGCGGTACAGATCATAAAATGCGCTGTGAGTGCCCTGATATTCACCTTCGCACACGGTCAGTACAAAATCCCCTTCCGCCAATACCCGATGCAGATACTGATAGTTTAGGGCGTTCCTATCGGCCAATGCGGTCCTCAAGGCAGTCAAGTCATCCGAGAGCTGCGGGCTGTGTTCTACGTAAGCGGAAGTATTGATACAGGCCTCTATCTGGTCGAGATCCCCGGCAATCAACACGGTTTCGACGAAGGCGCGAACAAAGGCCCGGTTCTCCTCGGTTTTCTCGACATCCCGAACTTCAGTCGGACCATCCACCATACTGTGATCCGAGCTGTTTGGCCCCAACCGCTTCTGGATATTGTCCCAATGCTCAACCGCTTGCCCGTCTTCGAACCGGAACACTTCGAAGCCGATATTCCGCCGTGAGAAATCATATTCCGTATGTGCGAAGACAAAATCGCCGTCTTCAAAGGCGCGTACGATATTCACGCGCGGTGAGGTCTGGGACAGCCGTTTGAATAGGGATGCAAGACCCTCGCTGCCTTCATGGGTTTGCGGATTGTGCTGGATATATCGGGCTTCATCTACCACCGACACCGGGCCCGGATCGCCCGTTTCGATGCTTTTGAGCAGGGCAGATATGCGATCTTTGTTGGAATTCTCCATACCAGGTTCCCTCCAAGTCTGACTATTCCGTGATCACAATGACAGGCGAAGTGTCAGGCATCAACGCCAGCAACAGCCAAACCCTGCGCGGCCTTCGGCCTTGCGTCCGGCGGACGGTAGCGGGGCCAGGCAAGCGCGGGCTGCGCCCGCGCTTGCCTGGCCCAACGGGATGAGACGTTCCGCTAGGAATGTCGAAGACGGGCGGGAGTGTTTTGGTTCAGACGTCCAGCGAACGGGCGATGAGTTCTTTCATGACTTCATTCGTCCCGCCATAAATCATCTGGACCCGCGCATCTGCATAAAGCCGCGCGATCGGATACTCCATCATGAACCCATAACCGCCGAACAGTTGCAGGCATTCGTGCATAACCTCGTTCTGCACCTCAGAGCCCCAGTATTTCACCATCGAGGCCGTCGCGGCATCCAACTCACCGGCCTCCAGCTTGCCGATGCAGTCATTGACGAAACTGCGCAGCACCTCGGCCTTGGTTTTGCACTCGGCCAGCTTGAAACGTGTGTTCTGGAAATCCATTACGCGCTGACCGAACGCCTTGCGCTCCTGGACGTACTTCACCGTCTCCGATATGGCGAAATCGATTGCGCCCAGCGCCATGATCCCGATGGTCAGGCGCTCCCACGGCAACTGTTTCATCAGTTGATAAAACCCCTGCCCCTCTTCCGGGCCCAGCAGGTTGGTCATTGGCACCTTTACGTCTTCAAAGAACAGCTCAGCCGTATCGTTGCCCTTCATTCCCAGTTTCTTGAGGTTCCGCCCCCTCCGGAATCCATCAGCCCCGTCGGTTTCGACCACAATCAGAGAGACACCCTTCGCCCCTAACGACTTGTCAGTTTTGGCAGCCACGATAACCAGATCAGCCGATTGCCCGTTGGTGATAAATATCTTGGACCCGTTGAGCCGATAAGAATTGCCATCCTTCTCAGCGGTCGTCTTCACCGCTTGCACATCCGATCCCGTGCCCGGCTCGGTCATGGCCAGCGCGCCGATCATCTCACCCGAGGCCAGTTTCGGCAACCACTTCTGTTTCTGATCCTCACTGCCATAAGCGGTGATGTAGTGGGTCACGATAGACTGGATGCCATATCCCCATCCTGCGTCCCCGCGCGCAGTCTGCTCATACAAAGTAACGGAATCGAAACCCATCCCGCCGCCGACGCCACCATATTCCTCAGCAATCGAACCGGCCATCAGACCCGTCTCTCCCGCCTGCAACCAAAAGGTACGATCAACCGCCCCGTTCTCGGCCCATTTCTCGGTATTGGGTACCAAGGCATCATCCATGAACCGGCCCGCCATTTCAGCAAACATTCGGTGTTCGTCAGTAACCCAGGCGGCGGTGCTGGTAAAAAGCGACATCAAATAGCTCTCCAGATCAGGTGTTTGCCCAAAACTAGCCGGGTGTGTGATTCCTTCCAATCCATGTGACGTGGCGTCCAGGACAGATACTACGCAACGTCCTTGGCACCGTTGCCGAATTTGGGGCCAAACGTTCACATCTGTGTTCCCACGCCTGACAGAGCAGGCCATCATCGACCATATTGCGCAAACGCCCCGGAAGACCCAGGAGACAGCATAATGCCCCGCGCCTTTTCTGAACTGACCTTCACACCCGCCGTTCGCGCCCATCAAGAGCGGATGGGATCCGCCGCGACCTATGCGAAATTCCTGAGCCGAGGACCAAAACAGGGCCATCAAATCGGACCGACCGAAGAGGCGTTCATTCGCGCCCGCGATGGGTTCTATCAGGCCACCGTCTCCGAAACCGGCTGGCCTTATGTGCAGTTTCGCGGTGGGCCGATAGGGTTTCTGAAAGTGCTGGACCCGCACACCATCGGCTATGCGGACCTGTCTGGTAACAAACAATATATCTCGCGCGGCAACCTGGATGGGAATGACCGCGTGGCACTGATACTAATGGACTACGCGAGCCAGCGCCGCCTCAAGATACTTGGCCGGATGACATTCTCGGAAGGTGCCGCAGCAGCGGCTGATCTTTACACCAAAGGCTCCGAGACCGAGGCAGAACGGGCCGCAATCATCAGGGTTGAAGCGCTTGACTGGAATTGCCCCCGCCACATCACGCCGCGCTTTACCGAGGCCGAGCTTCGGCCACATCTGAATGATCTGGGTCAGCAACTGGCTGTTCTGCAAGCAGAAAACCAGCGTTTGCTGCGGGAATTGGCTGAACTCAAAGCTGCTGGCGATATACGAAGCTGAAATCCGCGCCAGTTCAGATGTGAAACGAATGGCGCGCGATCCCTATGGATCTGGGCAGCAAATTGTGACGCAGGGTTGCCCTTTGGCCCAAGCTTTGCTTTGTCCTTTCTAAACATCACGACCTGCCGTCCGCTTGAGGCAGGAGCGGATAACAGAGAGGATCATCACATGGCAAAAGTTGCGTTCCTTGGCCTAGGCGTCATGGGCTACCCGATGGCCGGGCATCTTCAGGCTGCCGGCCACGAAGTCACCGTCTACAACCGCACCGCATCCAAGGCCGAGGCTTGGGTCGCCCAGCATGGCGGCGCGATGGCCCTGACACCGCGGCAAGCCGCAGAAGGGGCCGAATTCGTGATGGCCTGCGTTGGCAATGACGACGATCTGCGTATGGTTTGCACAGGTGAATATGGCGCCTTTCACGGAATGGCCAAGGGTGCGGTATTTGTTGATCACACCACCGTCTCGGCCAAGGTCACGCGTGAGTTGTACGAGGCTGGCAAGACACAGGGGGTTGCTTTTGTGGACGCCCCGATCTCGGGCGGTCAGGCGGGAGCCGAAAATGGTGTGCTATCGATCATGTGCGGCGGTGACATGGACGCTTATCGTGCTGCTGAGCCGGTGATGCAGGTCTATTCCAAAATCTGCCGCCGCATTGGAGACAGCGGCGCGGGTCAAATGACCAAAATGTGCAACCAGATCGCGATTGCAGGGCTGGTGCAGGGCCTGAGCGAAGCATTACATTTTGCCGAAAAGGCTGGGCTGGATGGTCGGGCTGTGGTCGAGGTGATTAGCCAAGGCGCGGCAGGCAGCTGGCAGATGGCGAACCGGTATGAGACCATGCTGGATGACCATTTTGAGCATGGCTTTGCAGTCGACTGGATGCGCAAGGATCTGGGAATCTGTCTGGATACCGCCAATGAGACCGGGGCTTCACTACCAGTGACGGCGCTGGTCGACCAGTTCTACAAAGACGTGCAGAAACTTGGCGGGGGCCGGTGGGATACGTCCTCGTTGTTCAAACGGTTGCGAGCACTGGACTGAGCAAAGGGGGGGGCTGTCTGCCCCATCGCGCCAGGGCGCGACTCCGCCCGAAGATATTTTTGGCCAGATGAAGAGGATCACCGTGGCAGTTGCAAGAGATAGCGCATGAGCGACTTGAACACTTTCTGGGCTGGTCGCCTGCGTGAACACTGGGGTTTGGACGCCCGTCTGACGCGTCTGGATGGGGAGTACGACCTCAACTTTCTGGTCAAAGCCACCAACGGGCAGGATTATGTGCTCAAGGTGATGCGCGCGGGGTGCGATGCGGCATTGGTCGATCTGCAGGTCAAGGCGCTGGGACATCTCAGCGCAGCAGCGCCCGGATTGCCCTTTCCTGCCGTTTATCCCGATTTGAACGGGATGATGTTGCCTGAGATTGCCGACGCGCATGGGCAACCGCGACAGGTCTGGCTGCAGGAACGACTGCCGGGGGCATGCTATGCAAGCAGCGCGCCCAAGACCGAAGACCTGATACTAAAACTGGGCCGTGTTCTGGGCGCAACCGACCGGGCGCTGGAGGGGTTCACCCACGAGGGCTTGCATCGCGCGGATTTCAAATGGGATTTGACGCGGGCGAGTTGGATCGTCGACCAACTAGAGGCCATCTCTGATCCGGCACGACGCGCGCGCGTTCAACAAATCACAGCGGATTTTGAGGCGATCTCTGATCAACTGGGTGCATTGCCAAAACAGGCGATTCACAATGATGCCAATGATTACAATATCCTTGTTGAAGGCAATCTGGGCGAGCGACGCAGCATCTCGGGTCTGATCGATCTTGGCGACATGTGCGCGGCGCCGCGCGTTTGCGATCTGGCTATTGCCGGGGCCTATGTCGTTCTGGAGCACCCTAAACCCGAGCGCGCATTGGCTGCGCTGGTACGCGGTTATCACGCCGCCAATCGGTTACGCCCGGATGAGATCGACCTGATCTGGCCTTTGTTGCAAGCACGGTTGGCGGTGTCCGTGGTGAATTCGACGCTGATGGCGATTGAGAACCCGGATGATCCGTATGTCACGATCAGCCAGGCCCCGGCGTGGCGATTGATTGAAAATGAGGCAATCAATGGCGCACTCATGCCCGCCCGATTGCGCGCCGCGTGTGGCTTGCCCGTTGTGGATGGGGCCGAGCGCATCCATGCCTATCTGTCCAACCATCGTGGACATTTCGCGCAGATGTTCGGGCAGGATCTGAGCGACACGCCAATGGGCTCACTGTCGGTGGAGAACTCGACCTGGCCGCAAAACCCGTTCCACATGCCGCTGGACGAGGCGGCGCGGGTCGGCGAAGAATTTGGGGAAGGCCCCTGGCTTGGGTATTACAGCGAGCCACGCCTGATCTATGCTGAGCCAGGGTTTCGCAAGGGACCGTGGAAAGCGTCGGATCGGCGCACTGTGCATTTGGCCGTGGATGTGTTTGCGCCCGCCGGAACAGTGCTGCATGCACCTCTCAGCGGTCGGGTCGAAGCGGTTGAAAACAGGGACGCGCATCTCGACTATGGCGGGGTTGTGATCCTGCACCACGAAACGCCCGAAGGGGATGCATTCTACACGCTTTATGGCCATCTGGACCCTGAGGTGAGTGAGCGTTTGAAACCGGGTGACCCGGTGGCTCAGGGTGCAGCTTTTGCCCGTCTGGGCGACGCCAGTCAGAATGGCGGATGGGCCCCGCATGTGCATTTCCAACTGGCGCTGACGACCGACGGTATGCAGGCCGACTGGCCGGGCGTAGCGGATCCTGATGAGCTCGAGCTTTGGCACGCGGTCTGCCCCAACCCCGCAGCACTGTTGAACTTGCCTGATGAAAAGGTTTTCTATCGACCAACCGACAAGCAGGCGATCCTGCAGGACAGGCGCGCACACTTCGGCGGCAATCTCAGCCTGACATACGACGACCCGGTCATGCTGGTGCGTGGCTGGAGGCATCACCTGTTCGATGAATGGGGGCGACCCTATCTGGATGCCTACAACAACGTTCCGCATGTAGGCCATGCGCATCCGCGTATTCAGGCGGTTGCAGCGGATCAGCTGAAGCGCATGAATTCGAACACACGCTATCTGCACCCGGCGCAAACCGCTTTTGCCGACAAGGTATTGTCGAAACTGCCGGATCACCTTGAGGTTTGTTTCTTCGTCAACTCAGGGACAGAGGCCAACGAATTGGCTCTGCGTCTGGCGCGCGCGCATACCGGGGCAAAAGGGATCGTGACGCCCGATCACGGCTATCACGGCAACACAAACGCTGCGGTGGCGATCTCGGCCTACAAATTCAACAAACCTGGCGGTATTGGGCAGGCAGATTGGGTGGAACTGATTGAGGTCGCGGATGACTATCGCGGCTCATTCCGGCGTGATGACCCCGAGCGCGCCCGGAAGTTTGCTGACCTGATTGATCCGGCGATTTCGGCACTACAGGCAAAAGGGCAAGGCCTAGCTGGGTTCATCGCTGAAACATTCCCCTCAGTCGGGGGACAGATCATTCCACCAAAAGGCTATCTGTCTGCGATATATGAAAAAATCCGTGCCGCCGGAGGGGTCTGCATTGCCGATGAAGTCCAGACTGGCCTCGGGCGCCTGGGCGACTATTACTTCGGCTTTGAACATCAGGGCGCGCTGCCTGACATAGTGGTAATGGGGAAGCCCATCGGCAACGGCCACCCGCTGGGTGTGCTGGTCACTACCAAAGAGATCGCCGAAAGCTTCGACAACGGGATCGAGTTTTTCTCGACCTTCGGAGGATCGACCCTGTCCTGCCGGATCGGAAAAGAGGTGCTGGACATCGTCGACGATGAAGGCCTTCAAGAGAACGCCCGTGTGATGGGGGCTCACCTGCTGGATGGCCTCAAACAGATCGAAGCTGACTTTGGCTGTGTCGGCGATGTGCGCGGTATCGGCCTCTTCTTGGGTGTGGAACTGATTAACCCGGATGGCTCGGAAAGCGGTGAGATTTGCAGCTACGTCAAGAATCGGATGCGCGATCATCGCATTCTGATCGGTAGCGAGGGACCCAAGGACAATATCCTGAAAATCCGGCCACCGCTAACCATCGAAGCAGAGGACGTCGACATGATTCTTTGGACGCTGCGGGAGGTTCTTGGCGAAGTGGGTGACTACAGCCCTGCCCCCATGTGCGATCACGATCATCATCATGCGGGCTGCGGCTGCTGCTAAGAAACACAAACCCCAGCGAAATTGCTGGGGTTTTGTCGCCGTCGATCAGTGGAGCACTGAATGTGGGGGGTGGTGCCCGGTCGTCGGCAAAGGGATCGAAACGGTCATCCGGCGTAACGCCAAGCCCAGTTCCTCGGACAACGAGGCCAGTGCCGGGGCGAAATCGGGCCGTACGATCAGCGAGGCCATCATCATTGCATCTTCACGCGCCCCTTCAGAGGCGGCACCGATCATCTGGGCAAAACAATTCTCATCAGCGCCCAGACATGCACATCCCAGCCCATGACGCACCAGCGGACGGCGACCGTGATGTGCACAAAGTGAACACAGCCGGTCCAGCGTCAGCATCGTGGCGCGTCCCTGATCTGCACCCAGCGCGATGTCAAAATCGCTTGCGGCATTTGCCCGGCCTTCGACCCCATCACCCCAAAGCCGCAGATACATGACGGCTCCGGCCTCAATGGGGTTCAGGTCAGCCAGACGGCCAACAGCCGCCCCGCCACGCGAAGAAGGTGCGCTCATTTTGTCAGGATCAGTTTGCCTGCGCGGGTGATACGCAGCGTATAAAGCTGATCGCCCAGCTCGATATGGGCCAAATTGCCGCCATTGGTGAGGTCTTCCGCTTTGTGGGCCGGAAGCATCGAAACAGCGTAGCTAAGGGTCGAGGTAGGGGTTTGCGCGTTCATTGGGGCATCTCCAGAGCATCTGTGGCACTTGGCCTTGTCTGTCTTCGTTTCGCTTGATCTGGCTGACCCTGTTTTGGGCTGGCTATCTGTTCGCGTGATTAATCTGATAAAAATAGTAAGGTTTGTCAAGCTGCTGTTTTTTCAATCGCTCCCACGGGTCTCTATTGCGCCGTCGCACAGCACGACCTAGGCATTGGACATCAACAAACAAAGGCGGATTCGCAGATGGCAGCAGTTGTCGTATTTGATCTGGATGGCACCCTGATAGACAGCCTTGCCGACCTTGCAGCTGCGGTAAACCGAATGCTGCACGATCAGGGGCAGGCCTCATTGCCTCAGGATACAATCCGGGGATTCGTCGGGAACGGATTGCCCAAGCTGGTCGAGCGAGCGATGACGCATTGCGGGCTGGAGCCAACGCTTCACAAGGACCTGACACAGCTTACTCTGAAGCACTATAATGCAGGCGCCTGCGATCAGACCGTAGTTTATCCCGGCGTGATCCAGGCGCTGGATGAGCTTCGCGATATGGGCTGTGCGCTTGGGGTCTGCACCAACAAACCCGAAGCCCCTGCCCGGCATGTGCTGGGCGAACTTGGCCTGCTACCCTATTTCAACACGGTCTTTGGTGGAGACACGCTGGATATACGCAAACCCGATCCAGAGCACTTGCACGCCTGTTTCAAGACCCTTCAAGCCGCAGGCCCACAGATCTTCGTTGGCGACAGTGAGGTTGATGCAGAAACTGCGCAACGGGCTCAGGTCCCGTTTTTGCTGTTTGAACAGGGATATCGAAAGTCACCGGTTTCGGACATGCCGCACACGCTCAGCTATGATAACAGTACCGCACTGCCTGCACTTGTTCGGAAAATCCTGACGCAGGCATAGACCCCAAAAAAGGTCGAGGGGCCGGCCAAGGGGGTAAGAAGCCAGCCCCTCATCGGGGGAAATTAGTGAAAGTGGATTGGGCGCACTGGCCCGGTAGTTAATGAAAAGTTAACGCACCTGCGCGGATCGCGAAATTGGGGGATTCCCGTAGTGCTGCGATTTTTTCCCCGATCTTCCTAATTATTTTGCGCACAGAAGCCTAAAAACTGGGATTTATGCGGCTTTCTCAGCCGCGGCACGCGCGATCACCAGTTCCTCGTTCGTCGGAATGACCATCAGTTTCACACGTGACAGGTCGGTCGAGATGACGCGCAGATTGTCCGCGTTTGCATCGTGGTCCAGTTCAAGACCCAACCACCCCATGTCAGTGCAGATACGATCACGGATATAGGTCGAGTTCTCACCGATCCCGCCGGTAAACACGACGGCGTCCAGACCTCCCAACACAGCGGCCAAAGCGCCCAGCTCGCGGCGTATCCGGAACGTGTAGTAGTTGATGGCATTGCGTGCACCCGGCGTATTCGACGCCTCAAGCGTACGCATATCATTGGTCATTCCGGAAAGGCCAAGCAACCCGGATTTACGATACAGAAGATCCGAAATCTCATCCGCATTCATGCCTTGCTGATCCATCAGATACAGCACAACACCCGGATCCAGCTGGCCACAACGCGTTCCCATCGGCAAACCATCCATGGCCGAGAACCCCATGCTTGAACCGACCGAGCGACCTCCGATCATGGCGCACATCGAGGCACCGTTGCCAAGATGCGCCACAACCACCCGTCCGCCATGTATCAGCGGCGCAGTCTTGGCCAGATGGTCCGAGATGTAATCATAGCTCAGACCGTGGAAGCCATAGCGGCGAACGCCCATATCGTAATACTCGGTCGGCAATGCGAAGGTGTCATTGACCCAAGGGTGGTGGCGGTGAAAAGCGGTATCGAAACAGGCAACCTGCTTGGCATTGGGGAACCTGTCCATCGCAGTACGTGCGCCCTGCAGATTGTAAGGTTGGTGCAGGGGCGCAAAAGGCTCGAGTTTTTCCAGAATCTGCAAGCTTTCGGGGGTCAGCAGAATGGGCCTGTCATTATCCGGGCCGCCATGCACGATGCGGTGTCCAACTGCGGTCACGCCCGCCGACGGGAACTGCCGTTCCAGCAAATCCAGAATATAGTCCAAGGCGCTGGCCTGATCGCACAGCGCTTCAGAAGCGGTATCGGCAAGCACGCGGCCATCCGTGGTCTCTGCTTTGATGAGCGCCGCGCGGCTGCCGATGCGTTCCACCTCTCCCGAACAGACAAGGATCGGATCTGCTTCGCCCGCGGAGAACAACCCAAACTTCAGCGAGGACGAGCCTGAATTCAGTGTGATGATATGGTCCATCAGATCTTACCCGACATCCGCGCCGCATGCAGGGCCGCGACGGCACAGGAAACGAGCCGCGCCTTTTCGCCATCTGCGCGACTGGTCAGAATAATCGGTACGCGCGCGCCCAGCACCACCCCGGCAGCCTCGGCGTGCGCGATATACGTCAGTTGCTTGGCTAGCATGTTGCCTGCGTCCAGATTGGGTACGACAAGAATGTCTGCCCGTCCGGCCACCTCGGACACGATCCCTTTGGTGCGCGCCGCGGCCAGGCTGACCGCGTTGTCCATGGCAAGCGGCCCATCGACCAAGCCACCCCTGATCTGCCCCCGCTCGGCCATCTTCGACAGCAATGCGGCATCAATCGACGACCGGATTGCTGGATTCACCGTCTCGACCGCCGACAGAACACCCACTTTCGGAGCGCCAATTCCGATTGAGATTGCCAGATCGATCGCGTTCTGCGTGATGTCGATCTTGGTTTCCAGATCCGGCTCGATATTGATGGCCGCATCGGTCACCAGCAAGGGATGCGGCTGGCCGGGTATATCCATGACGAAGACATGCGTAAAACGGCGCCCCGCGCGAAGTCCACGATCCCGCCGCAACGCCGCCCGTAGCAGTTCGTCCGTATGAAGATGCCCCTTCATCAATGCTTCAACATGTCCTTCGACAACCAGATCAACCGCTTTGTTGGCGGCGTCCAGATGGTCCTTAACGGGAACGATCTCAACGTCACCCAAGGGCAACTCAATCTCACGCGCTGCTGCAGCAATCTTGTCGGGGTCACCTATCAGAACCGGCTTGATGATGGTTTCACGCGCCGCCAATAAGGCCCCCCCCAGCGAGTTGGGCTCTTCTGGGGCGACAACTGCCGTGGGGATCGGAGGCAGCGGGCGCGAGCGATCGAGCAGTGCATCAAAATGCCGGTGCCGCTCGACGACCAGACCAGGCACTTCAATCTCATTGAATGACAGTTCTTTCTCCGGAGCGATCACGACCGCGATGCCGGACACGATCAGCACCTCATCACTAGGGCGCATCACCTGAGTTTTCAGAACTACCTCGCGGTTATCGCGTTTTTCGATAACCGTAACTCTGGCCAGCAGTTCCTCACCCGCATATGCCCGGGCGCTAAAATCCAAGCTTTGCGACTTATACAACGTACCCGCGCCCGGCAGGATATTCCCCAAAACGGCCGAGATCAGAGCCCCAAGAAACATCTCGGGCGCGATCGCCTCGTTTACGTTATCACCGTCCCCATCTTCGTCGGCCAGGTTCAAAGGGTTATGGTTGCCGGAATTCGATGCGAAGGCATAAAAATCATCCTCTGTGCAGAACCGGGTCAACTCGGCGGTGTCTCCGATCTGAAGCTGATCAAAGGGCTTGTTGTGATACTGCATTGAAACTCTCGGCGGCTGTTTTGCACCGATCATTATGAGATTTCACGTAAATTTCCAATGACGTTCGATGGATTTTGTCGTGTCATGATGCATCGATTTTTGATCGCACTGCATGCTTCACGACATCGAGAACAGAGTTTTGATCTGGTTAGTCTTTTCTGACCGAGCATCGCGCAGATTGCGGGTTTGAAACTCCTCTTTCCGAAGCCGCATGGAAAACCCCAAGTCGACGAAAGGCGTATGTCGCGCGGAATGATTTTCTTCAACCGCAATGATTTGCGCTGGCGTAACGCTTCTGCGGCCTATAGCCCACACAAGACGCTATGCAGTCGATGAAAGCGCTGGAGCGAGAGGGGCAATGACCGCTGCCCAAGGGCCTGTCTCGCAGCCTTCGCTCTCGGGGCTATCGTCATCTAACGGTTATGAAGCCTGACCCTACGTCGCCGGTTGTTATTGTTATCATGGATTTCGACCAAACAGACAAAGTCCATGACAGGCCCGCGCTGATTGCCTAGAAATGCCTATTAGATTTGCTTTTGGAACCAGGTGATCCCAGTGGAGCAATTGGCGTTTACATACGAAATGGGTGTGGTCTCGGCGCTTTTGGCCTTCACGGTGTTCTTGTTTGTGTCCGAGATTGTCAGGATCGATCTTTCGGCCATCCTGGTGTTGGTCATCGTGGGTCTGTTGAGTTATGCACCGGGTCTCGAAAATCTGGCAAATGTTCCTCATCTGTTTGACGGGTTTGCGTCCAATGCCGTGATTTCGATCATTGCGGTCATGATCGTAGGTGCTGGTTTGGATAAAACGGGCCTAATGAACAAGGTCGCGTCCGTCATTTTGAAATATGGTGGTAAGTCTGAAAACCGAGTGCTGCCGATCGTTTCGGGCACAGTCGGTGTTATCTCGTCATTCATGCAAAATGTCGGGGCGGCGGCGTTGTTCCTACCGGTGGTTAGCCGTATCTCATCGCGATCGGGTATTCCGTTGTCACGTTTGCTTATGCCCATGGGGTTTTGTGCCATTCTGGGGGGGACAATGACGATGGTCGGGTCCTCGCCGCTTATTCTGTTGAATGACCTGATCCAAACTGCAAACGAAGGGCTGCCCGAAGCCCAGAAGATGGAACCCTTTGGATTGTTTTCCGTTACCCCCATAGGTGCGGTGCTGATCCTGACGGGGATCGCATATTTCCTGCTGCTGGGACGTTGGGTGCTGCCGGGTGATTCAGGGTCGGAGAGTACGGGTACCGGGCGCGGGACTCAGGAATATCTTCAGCGGGTCTACGGGCTGAAGGCCGATGTGTTCGAGGTTGTGGTTCCGGCCGACAGCCCGCTGGTCGGGCAGATACTGGCCGACATCAACTTTGAAAATCATCTCTATATCATCTCGACCTTTTACCGTGGCAAGACCTCGATGGTTCAGGTGCTAACAGCCGAGATTGCTGCGCCTTGTCGTTTAGCGATTGTGGGACGGCGCTGGGTTGTCGAAGAGTTTGCCGAAAAGTACGGGCTGACGGTGCTGCCTGATCTGGATGTGTTTGTCGAAGAGTTCGCACCCACGAATGCTGGGGTCGCAGAGGTGGTCGTGACGCCTGACAGCAAACTGATCGGCAAATGCCCTCGCGAATTGCTATTCCGCAAAACCTACGGAATGTCTTTGCTCGCCATCCACAGGGGTGAAGAGACGCTAAGTCATGTCGAGACTGAGACGCATGAATCCACCCAGATCGGGCTTGAGAAGTTCAAGGCTGGCGACATGTTGGTTGCTCATACCCGCTGGGACAACCTGATGCGGATAAAGCGTGATCCGGATTTTGTTGTGGTCACGTCTGATTTCCCGCAGGACGAATTGCGCCCGCAAAAGGTAGGCTGGGCGCTCTTGTTCTTCTTGATCTCATTGTCGCTGATCCTGTTCACGGATGTGCGGTTGTCGCTCTGTTTGCTGACCGGAGCCGCAGGAATGATGTTGACCCGGGTGCTCAGTGTTGACGAGGCGTATCGAGCAGTTGGATGGAACACGGTCTTTCTGCTGGCGTGTCTGATCCCGTTGGGTCAGGCGGTGCAGAATACCGGGACTGCGGCATGGATTGCGCAACAGATCATGATCATCTTGGATGGATGGCCGAATTGGGCGCTACAGGCGGGCGTCGCCATTCTGGCGACGGCATTTTCTCTGGTCATGTCAAACGTCGGCGCGACGGTTCTGTTGGTGCCCCTTGCGGTTTCAATTGCGGTTGCGGCGGGTGCCAACCCGGCGGTCTTTGCATTAACCGTCGCGATTTCGACCTCGAACAGTTTCATTATCCCGACCCATCAGGTGAATGCGCTGATCATGGGGCCAGCTGGGTACAAAGTGACCGATTTCGTCCGTTCGGGCGGGATCATGACGATCATTTTCTTGATCGTCTCACTGTTGATGCTGAATGTGATTTTCTGACCCTGTTAATCACCCAGCTAGGCTGATCGTTTGGCCCTGCTCTGACGCCTGTTGTGCGGCAAGACCGATACGCACAGCCCAGATCCCATCATGCAGTGAGACCTCGGGTTTGGCGCGCTCGCCCCTGACCAGCTCCAGAAAGCCTTTGTGCTGATAATAAGTCGAGCCATTGTGGTCGCCAGCCGCCAGCAACTCGGGATCAACGGGGATGTCGCGCTGGATTGGGCCTTTCGGTGCACGAGGGCTGATGATCAGCTGTGGTACAGGCGCGTCGCCCAAATGTTCGGGCCAGAAGCGGCCCGGGCCGGGCACAAGCGCTTCGATCTTGGCATCGCGCCCAATGGCCGAGATTTCTTCTTGATACCGCGAACCCTCGGCAAACATGCAAAGCTCGAGCATCGCGCGCGCGCCCGAAGCAAAATCGACAATGACATAGCCGTGGTCCAGAATATCTGGAGTATCGCCGTCATAAACTTCGTCCAAATGATTGACGGCTTGGCCTCCGCTTGCGGAAACACGAACCGGGTCTGATTGCAGGATCAGGCGCATGAGGTCGAAGAAGTGGCAACATTTTTCGACGAATGTACCGCCAGTGTTACGGTTGAACCGGTTCCAATTGCCGACCTTCTCGAGAAACGGAAAGCGGTGTTCGCGGATCGTGAGCATCTTGATCCCACCACCGGCGGTCGCTGCTTCATCGATCAGCGCCGTGATCGGGGGCATATAGCGATATTCCATCGCGACCCAGATCGGGTGCGGAAAACTGCGTTCCAACTCCTCAAGCCGTGCAAGATCGGTGGGATCAGTGAACAACGGTTTCTCGATCAACAGTGGCAGTGGGCGGGTTTCCGCAATCTCGGCCAGTTGATCAACATGCAGGTGGTTGGGGCTGGCGATGACTAGACAGTCCAGATCATTGACTGCCAGAAGGTCCTGAAGGGAAGACACCATCTGCGCGTCGGGTGCAATCGCCTGCGCCTTATGCGCCATCTCCGGGTCGGGTTCGAAGATTGCGGCGACGCGCGTGCCCTCAAGCAGAGCAATGTTGTGCAGGTGTTCCTGCCCCATCATGCCGCATCCGATCAGCCCGTAATTGGTGGTCCGGGTCATGCGCAGTTCCTTTTATTTCAGGCGTTGAACATATGTGGCTCGATCTGGATCAAACCATGTTTTTGAAAACTCGATAGGTTCAGCTTTCTCAGACCAACTGAACCGTTCGATATACCCTGCGGCTTGGCCCGCAGGTTTGGTGAAGCCTTCAGGTGTCCAGTCGGGCAGGGCACTGACAGAAACGCGATCCTCTGCCCGTGTGATCCAGAAGCCAAGTTGTTGCTGGTAATAGCGATAAAGCGAGTCGGACAGCAGGTTCTGGTCGATGGTCCCGGCTGATTCGTCCAGCCAGATTTCTTCGACCGCGATGATTGTGTCATTCAGATAACGCATCCGGCGTACGCGCGAACCGCTATCAGACAGGCCGAATTCCGGCAGCTTCGCAGGCTTCTTGAGATGATCAACTGACAGAATATCGGCACGCGGTAACCCGCCGCCCTCGGGCAGTTCCAGCCGGAACATGGCATAGACGCTGTTCTGCGTTCCGGTCTCGCGGATGTAGTTGCCCGAGCCCTGAATACGCTCCAACATGCCTTTTTTCTCAAGCTCGGCGAGCGATTTTCGCAAGGTCCCGACCGAGACATTTAGGTTCGAAGCCATGTCCCGTTCAGGTGGAAGACGCTCACCATCAATCAGACGGCCCGCAGCAATATCGCGGATCAGAAGCTCTGAGATCTGGACATAGATCGGCAGGGCATTTGGATTGCGGCTGTTGGCGGACATTGAGGGCGCTTCACTCGGTCGCAGGAAAAATTGATACACTATTGATCTACATCAATGCGCTTGCTACGCAAGAGGAAAGTCAAAGATGTACGGAGCGTGAATCAAATGACCATCGTCCCCATCACATCCCCCGACCTGGATGCGGCCGAGGTTTCGTGGTTTGCAGCGCTTTGCTCGGATGACTACCAGTTTCTGGGTGTGCCCGATGGTGAACTGCGATCCAGCTGGGAGCATTGTTCAGGCATCGTGAAAGAGGCCGAGGCGCAAGGCTTTCGCAATATCCTGTGCCCATCGTCTTATCAGGTCGGACAGGACACCCTGAGCTTTGTTGCAGGTTGCGCGCCGATTACCGAAAACATCAACCTGCTGGCCGCCGTGCGCTGTGGCGAGATGCAGCCCATCATGCTGGCCCGTACCATCGCGACGCTGGACCACATGCTTAAGGGGCGGTTGACAGTCAACATCATCTCTTCCGACTTCCCCGGCGAGAAAGCCGACAGCGCGTTCCGCTATCAGCGCTCGCGCGAAGTGGTCGAGATCCTGAAACAGGCCTGGACGCAGGACGAAATCAACCATGCGGGCGAGGTCTATAACTTTTCAGGCCTGACCACCGACCCGGCTCGGCCTTACCAGACCGGTGGCCCACTGCTGTATTTCGGCGGCTACTCGCCGTCTGCTTTGGACCTGTGCGGCGAGCATTGCGATGTCTACCTGATGTGGCCTGAGACGAAGGACCAACTGGCCGAACGGATGAAGGCCGTTCACGCTGTGGCCGAGAATTACAACCGCACACTGGATTACGGCCTGCGCGTCCACATGATTGTTCGGGATACCGAGGCTGAGGCGCAGGAATATGCGGATTACATCGTCTCGAAACTGGATGACGAATATGGCCGCGCCATCCGCGAACGGGCGCTGGACGCGACCTCTCTGGGCGTGGCGCATCAGGCGAAGAACCGCGATCTGGCGGATGAATACGGTTATGTCGAGCCGGGCTTGTGGACAGGCGTCGGACGCGCACGGTCGGGCTGTGGCGCGGCGCTGGTCGGGTCAACCGATCAGGTCATGTCCAAGATCGAAGAATATCAGAAGATGGGCATCCGCGCCTTCATCTTCTCGGGCTACCCACACATGGATGAGGCCAAGCATTTTGGCGCCCGTGTGATGCCCAACCTGAAAACCTGCTCGCTGCCCGAAGCCTATGGGCGCGTGCCTGCAACCACCCCGGCGACCCCGCTGGGCAACGGAGTTCGTCGCTGATGCAACGTGTGAAACTATCTGACACGCTGGAAATGAGCCGCCTTGTCTATGGCATGTGGCGCTTGGGCGACGACAGTGACACGTCGACTGCGCATGTTGAGGCCAAAATTCAGGCTTGTCTGGATCAGGGGATTACCACCTTCGATCAGGCCGACATTTATGGCGGATACGCGGCCGAGGCCGTTCTGGGCAATGCCTTGCGCGCCAATCCCAGTCTGCGCCAGAAGATGGAGATCGTCACCAAATGTGACATCGTCGCTCCGGTTGGCCGCTATGCTGAGGCCAAGGTCAAATACTACGACACGTCGCGCGCGCATATTCTGAAATCGGTGGAGACGTCGCTGTCCGAAATGGCGATCGACCACATCGATCTGCTGTTGATCCATCGCCCTGATCCATTGATGGACCACCATGAAACCGGTGCAGCGCTGGATGAGGTAGTCGCCAGTGGCAAGGTCGGCGCGGTTGGCGTGTCCAACTTCCGTCCGTGGGATTGGTCCTTGCTGCAGTCGGCGATGAAAACCCAGTTGGTCACCAATCAGATTGAAATCTCGCTTGGGGAGATCAGCCCGTTTACCAATGGCGATCTGGCGTTCCACCAACAACACGGTCACCCGTTGATGGCGTGGTCGCCGTTGGGTGGGGGCTTGCTGATGGCCGGTAACCCACCGGTCGGTGTTGTTGCGGATGAGATCGCCGCAGAATTCGGTGTGGACCGAGCTGCCGTTGCGGTTGCCTTCCTGCTGGCGCATCCGGCAAACATCCTGCCGGTGCTGGGCACCAACAATCTGGACCGCATCAAGCGCGTCTCAGATGCTTTGAAGGTCAAGCTGGATCGTGAAAGCTGGTACCGCCTGTATGAGGCGGCGCTGGGACATGAGGTGCCATGATGAATGCAATCTCGCGCGATATGAATCATACCTTCGTCCCGCATAAAGACGACACGCGAACCCTGCGCGATGCTTTTGGGCGCTTTGCCACGGGTGTTACCGTCGTGACCTGCGACAGCGAGGATGGGCCGATATGCATTACGGCCAACAGCTTTTCGTCCCTGTCGCTGGACCCACCGCTGGTGATGTGGGCGGGCGACCGCAATTCGCGCCGGTTCCGCTATTTTCACGCGGCACGTCATTTCAGCGTGCATGTTCTGTCTGCTGAACAGGCAGAGCTGTGCTTTGGCTGTTCAAAAGACGCCCATGCGTTGCGCGATATCGAACATGACCGATGTGTAAACGGCACCCCGCTCTTGCCGGGCAGTCTTGCCCGGTTCGAATGCGAGCAGCACGCCTATCACGATGCAGGCGATCATGTGATCGTGGTGGGCAAAGTTCTGAAAGTCAGCATGGCGGATGGAGACGCGCTGACTTTCTTTGCCGGAAAACTCGGCCAATTCGCGCAGAACTAAGCGCGATATGACGACTGCGGGGCAAACCCGCGGCTGAACAAGGGAGGATCCGCATGGGCGGACTGGCATCGGCGTTAGCGCCGATTGCATTCGTGAACGAAACCGTGCTGCGACTGGGCCGCGCGGTTGGTGTCGTTGCGATTGCATTCATGGTGATCGCAATCCTGATCCAGGTGTTCTTTCGATACGTTCTTGGAAACGCTCTGCCATGGCCGGACGAGGCTGCGCGGTTCTGTATGCTCTGGATGACGGGCCTGATGGCGCCCACAGCCTTCCGACGCGGAGGTTTTGTCGCCATCGACATGCTGCAGCGCTTCCTGCCGCGCGTGCTTGGCCTTTCGCTGAATCTATTCCTGCTGCTGATCTCGCTGGCCGTCCTGCTGGTTGCAGTCAATATCGGCTGGTCCGAGGTGACGGGATTTGGTGGCCGGTTCGCCACTGCGGCCCTGTATCTGCCCACTTCTTTCGGGTTCGACGAATGGTATCGCATTCCGCGCAGTTGGATGATGGCGTCACTGCTGGTGGGGATCATCCTTCTGATCTCGGTCAATATCGAGCTGATCCTGCGGTCCATCGTGACCATGCTGGGCGGAGGGCATCTTCTGCCTGAGATTCCCGAAGCTGCGGTGGGGGCTGAATAAATGCTGATTTGGTTCCTACCCACATTCCTGATTTTCCTGCTGATCGGCCTGCCGGTCTTTTTTGCATTGCTGGCCGCTCCGGGTATTTTGCTGTGGCTGAGTGGCCAAACCAACGACATCACGCTGCTCTATCGCAATGTCTATAACGGTATGGATAGCTTCCCGCTGATGGCGATCCCTTTCTTCATGCTGGCCGGAGAACTCATGAACCGGGGCGGCATTACCATCCGACTTGTGGAGTTCAGCCAGGCCCTGATGGGCCACCTGCGGGGCGGCCTTGCGCATGTGAACGTCCTCAGCTCGATCCTGTTCGCGGGCCTTTCAGGATCCGCTGTCGCCGATACTTCGGCGCTTGGGTCAATGCTGATCCCGGCGATGGAGAAGCAAGGCTATACCCGCAAATTTGCCGCCGCGATCACGGCAGCCAGTTCGGTGATCGGGCCGATCATCCCGCCCTCGGGCATCATGATCATCTATGCCTATGTCATGGGTGAAAGTGTGGCTGCGCTCTTTCTCGCTGGCATCGTGCCTGGGGTCATGGTCGGTGTCGGTTTGATGCTCATGATCAAGCTGATGGCGGATCGCTACGACTTCCCGGTCGCCAGCCGTAAATACACTTGGCCGGAACGCCGTCAGGCCAGCCTAAAGGCGTTCTTCCCACTGATGACCCCTGTGATCATCCTGGGCGGAATACTGGGTGGCATCTTTACCCCAACCGAGGCCGCCGCAGTCGCAGTAGGGTATGCCTTCATCATCGGTTTCTTCGTCCTGCGCACATTGACGTGGAAAGAAGTCCCCGAAGTGCTCAGCAATGCAGGTATGACCTCAGCTGTCGTCCTGTTGTTGGTCGGGGCGGCAATGGCCTTCAAGACGGTGGTCAGCCTCAGCCATGCGCCCGAACAACTGGCCTCGCTGATCCTCAGCCTGTCGGAAAACCCGCTGATCCTGCTGTTCCTGATCAACCTGCTGCTGTTCATTGTTGGAATGTTCCTGGATGCAGGCCCTGCGATCATCATCCTTGGTCCGATCCTCGGTCCGATCTTCACCAGCCTCGGTGTAGACCCGATCCATTTTGCCATTATCATGAGCGTCAACCTGACTGTCGGTCTGGCCACCCCGCCCATGGGGCTGGTGCTGTTCGTAGCCGCCGCCGTGTCTCGGGAACGGGTTGAAACCATCGCCAAGGCAATCCTGCCGTTTCTGGCGGTCGAAATCATCGTGATCTTCTTGATCACATACATCCCCGCACTATCCATGACGATCCCGAGGATAACGGGATTTGCAAACTGAACTGAGTATCACAGGGAGGAAACGCATGCTCAGAAGATTTATCAAAACCGCAGCGGTGGCCACGTCGCTAGTGGCCGCGTCTGCGATTGCCGCGGCTGCCGCCGACTACACGCTACGCGCCACAGCAAACTCGAATGAAAACGACGAAGACTATGACGGTCTGGTCGTTTTCAAGAACTACGTTGAGGCGGCCTCGAACGGAGCCATTGAGGTTGAGCTGTTCATAGGTACGCAGCTCTGCTCGAACGGTGCCGAGTGTCTGCAGGGTGTGGCAGACGGTACGATCGACATCTACATCTCAACCTCTGGAGGGGCCTCGGGCATCTTCCCTTACGTGCAGGTTCTGGACCTGCCTTACCTGATGGCCGATGACCGCATTGCCGAACATGTCCTATCTGGTGATTTCACCCGGCAGATGCGCGACATGGCGCTGGAGGATTCCGGCGGTGCGATCCGTCTGATGACAATCGGCAATACAGGTGGCTGGCGCAACTTCGCCAATACGCAACGCCGTGTTGCTGAGCCGGCTGACATGGAAGGTCTGAAAATCCGCACCGTGGTTGCCGACTTGCCGCAGGAGCTGGTCAAAGCACTGGGTGCATCACCGACCCCGATCCCGTGGCCAGAACTGTTCACCAGCTTCCAGACCGGCGTGGTTGAGGGCTCGAAAAACGGCATCACTGATATCATGGGTATGAAGTTCCCTGATGCAGGCCTGCAATATGTCACGCTGGATGGGCATGCCTACATGGGTGCGCTGTGGTGGATGAACAACGCCAAGTTCCAGGAGATGCCAGAAGATATGCGCCGCGTGGTAGTCGACGGGTTTTATGCGCTGCAGCAGGCGACCTTTGCCTCACCCAAGCGCAAGTCGATCCAGGCGTATGAGGATTTCGTTGCCGGCGGTGGTGACCTTTATGTCCTTACACCCAACCAGAAAGCTGCTTTCAAAGAAGCCGCAACCCCGGTCTATGACTGGTTCCAGTCCAATGTGGCACGTGGTGATGAGATCTTTGTAGCGTTGACTGACGCTGTGGCAGCAGCCGAGGCGGATGTTAATGCCTCACGTGATGCGGATCTGAACTGAATTGTTGGGCCGGGCCCTGGGGTCCGGCCCTCACCGAAACGGGTACATCCACCCTTTGTAGTCGTTGACCAGAACATGCGCCTTCTCGATCTGCTCCGGCGACATTTTCTTGACCACTTCCTCAAGGCTGATCGCCGCATCGGGATCGCCGCCAATGGCGCTGAGCGTGTACCACATGTAGGCCCGCACCAAATCAGGCGCGGGCATGCCCAGTCCCAGCTCATAGTACCAGCCGATACCGGACTGCGCCCCGGGATGTCCTTTCATCGAGGCGCGCAGGTACCATTCAAACGCCCGCTCATAATCCTGTTCGACTCCAAGGCCCAACCCGTACATCACACCGATCAGCTCCTCGGCTTCGGCATTGCCGGAGCGCGCGGCGGGCAGCAATTCCTCACGCGCGGCTTCAAACTCTCCGGCCTCCATCAGATCGCGTGCTTGTTCCAGTTCAGCCAGCGCTGGGGTCGCGAGAAGGCACAGGGCAAATACAAACTGGCGCATGGGGTTGCTTTCCTTTTGGCAGGGGCTGCGGCAGCTCAGGATCTGCCGCGCCCGCTGACGGATGACGATTTCATCCCCTTTGATATGGAACAGGCCGCCATCGGTCATCAACTGTTTTACGATCCGATCTTGTCGGGCAACCAGAACATCAGCTGTGCCCACTGCCACCACCCGGATTTTGGCACCTCGGACGGGTTGTCGCTGGGCATTGGCGAGGGCGGGCAGGGGCTTGGCCCAGATCGCACGCCGGGCACCGGAGCGGACAAAATCCGCAAGCGTATTCCCCGCAATTCGCCGGGGCTTTGGAACCTTGGGGCAAAGGACCTTCACACGGTCTTCCATGACGGTCGCCTAAGTATCTCTGACGTCTACGGTAACGGCTTCAATTCGCCCGCGCAGGAGTGGTTACCGGACGGCTTGAATTCGCTGCTGGCCGCGCAGGCGCTTTTCCCGCTGACTTCGCAGTTTGAAATGGCCGGGAATGTGGCCGAAAATCAGGTCACCGGCGCGGTGCATGACCGCATCGACAAGGGCTGGCCGATCCTCGCCAAACGGGTACGCACCGATCCGCGCTATGGGCCCGCCATGGTCAAGGCGTTCGAGGACATCGACACGACCGAGGACATCACGATAACTCAGATCACCAACGCGCTGGCCGCGTTCATGGCGCTGGAATGGCGCAGCACCAACAGCCCGTTTGATCAATATCTGGCCGGAGACCATGCCGCTCTGACGCCAGAGCAATACGATGGTATGACCTTGTTCTATGGTGAGGCAGGTTGCGCAAACTGCCATTCCGGCCCGTTGCTATCGGATCAAAAATTCCACGCGCTGAGCTTGCCGCCATTTGGACCGGGCAAGACCCGCCAATGGGACCCCTATGCCCGCGACGTGGGTCATATGGGTGAAAGCAACCGTCTTGAGGACGCCTATCGCTTTCGCACACCGATGCTGCGCAATGTGACAGAGACGGCGCCCTATGGTCACAACGGTGCCTTTCCCGATCTGGAAGGCATTATTCGCCACCACTTGAACCCATCTCAGAGCCTCGCTGCCTGGACCCCTGATTTGGCCGGGCTGCCCAACGTGCCGTGGCTTGAGAATGTTGATTTCATCGTCTGGCAGGACCGGTTTGAGATGGAGCGTCATCGTCAGAAATTTGACATCGAACCGCTGGAACTGACCGATGCCCAGGTCGCAGATCTGGTGGCTTTCATGGGTGCATTGACCGGGACCACACTGGATGCGCCACTGTTCGGTGTGCCAGATGGGTTTGAGCCCTAGAGCCAAGTCTCATAGCGTGAAAACAACTAATGCGCCAAGTGCGATTGTTGAGAGAAAGAATACCAAGCTTCGGTCATATCGGTTCTCTACGCGTCGCCAATTCTTCAGCCTGCCGAATATGAACTCGATCCGATTACGGCGTTTGTAGCGACGCATATCGTACTTCACCGGTCTCTTTCTCTGTTGCCAATCTGGAATGCACGCGCGTAAACCCGGTAACTGCCGTCCGACTCTGACATTCGGACGGACGGTTTGCCACCAAGGAGGTAAGCATCTATTTTCTTTGAAAAAAGTGGTGAGCCGTGCAGGATTCGAACCTGCGACCCACTGATTAAAAGTCAGTTGCTCTACCAACTGAGCTAACGGCCCACTCTTTTTAGGATCTCTTCGATCCGCAGCACTCTGTAAGGTAAATACCCGACCGGGTTCAAGACCTTATTTCGTACTTCAGTTCGCCGACATTCATATGAGTTCAGCGCCCCGATAGGCGGCCTAATTAGGCAGGTGACAAAGGGGGGTCAACCCCTTTTTTCAGGAATCTACGCGACAGGGTGGATTCATGTCCGGACCGGCGTTATATGCCCGCCATGCAACAGATACTCGACACCGGTTTGGCCTTTATGAAGATGCACGGGTTGGGCAACGACTTTGTCGTTGTCGATGCGCGCGCGCATGCCGTGCCGGTCACCCCGGCCCTTGCCAGGGGAATCGGGCACCGGCAGTACGGCGTGGGATTCGATCAGTTGGCGGTTATCGAACGCGGTGAAGCGGATGCGCATCTGGTGTTCTACAATGCCGACGGGTCGACTTCGGCTGCATGTGGCAACGCCACGCGCTGTATCGCCCGGTTTTTGATGAACGAAACAGGCAAATCCGAACTCACGCTCACAACTGAACGCGGCACACTACAGGCCCGCGACGCTGGCGATGGACTGACGTCGGTGAATATGGGGCACCCCCAACTTCTTTGGAACGAGATTCCCCTGGCGGAAGAGATGGACACGCTGGAACTGCCGATAGAAGGTGGTCCAACAGCGACTGGCATGGGCAACCCGCACTGCACTTTCTTTGTCGACAACGCCGAGGCCATTCCGATGGAAGAGTTCGGCGCGCGTTACGAATACCATCCACTCTATCCCGAACGCACCAATGTTCAGGTCGCACAGATAGTCGCACCCGACCGCATCCGCATGCGGGTATGGGAGCGAGGAGTGGGGATCACTCTGGCCTCGGGGTCATCATCTTGCGCCACGGCTGTTGCTGCCTCACGTCGAGGCCTCACTGGGCGTAAGGTGCAAGTGGATCTGGACGGCGGCACAATCTGGATCGACTGGCGCGAGGATGGGGTCTGGATGACGGGGCCCACAGCCCATGTGTTTTCGGGCACGCTGACGCCTGAATACCTGAGGTCACTGGAATGAACCCACCCAAGTTCAGCACTTTGGGCTGCCGCCTGAACGCCTATGAAACCGAGGCAATGAAAGAGCTGTCGCAGCAGGCGGGGCTAACGGATGCTGTGATCGTGAACACTTGCGCGGTTACGGCCGAGGCCGTCCGCAAGGCGCGGCAGGAGATTCGCAAGCTGCGCCGCGAAAACCCCTCGGCACGTCTGATCGTCACCGGGTGCGCGGCGCAAACCGAGCCGCAGACCTTTGCTGCCATGGACGAAGTAGACGCAGTCATCGGCAACACCGAAAAGATGAAACCGGATACCTGGAAAGGCATGGCCGCCGATTTCATCGGTCAGACCGAGGCGGTTCAGGTTGACGACATCATGTCTGTCACGGAAACCGCCGGGCATCTGATTGATGGCTTCGGAACCCGCTCACGCGCCTATGTACAGGTTCAGAATGGCTGCGATCATCGCTGCACCTTCTGTATTATCCCGTACGGCCGGGGCAATTCTCGCAGCGTCCCTGCGGGCGTTGTGGTGGATCAGATCAAACGATTGGTCGATAGGGGCTACAACGAAGTTGTTCTGACCGGGGTCGATCTGACCTCATGGGGCGCGGATCTGCCCGCTCAGCCGAAACTGGGCGATCTCGTGATGCGCATCCTTAAACTGGTGCCCGATCTGTCTCGCCTGCGCATCAGCTCAATCGACTCGATCGAAGTCGACGAGAACCTGATGCACGCCATCGCGACCGAGCCGCGCCTGATGCCCCATTTACATCTGTCCTTGCAGCATGGCGACGATCTGATCCTGAAGCGCATGAAACGCCGCCACCTGCGCGAAGATGCGATTCGTTTCACTGAAGACGCCATCAAACTACGACCCGACATGACTTTTGGCGCGGACATCATCGCTGGCTTCCCGACCGAGTCCGAGACTCATTTCGAGAATTCCCTCAAGCTCGTCACCGAGTGCAACCTGACCTGGCTGCATGTATTCCCCTATTCCAAACGCGAAGGCACTCCGGCAGCCCGCATACCGCAACAGATCAACGGCAATGTCATCAAACAACGCGCCGCGCGCCTACGCGCCGCCGGCGATGCACAAGTCATCAAGCATCTGACGGCACAGATCGGCAAAACCCACAATATCCTGATGGAAAATCCCACAATGGGCCGCACCGAACAATTCACCGAAGTAACCTTCGGCAACGCCCAACCCGAAGGCGAGATCGTAATCGCGACGATCCGGGGGCACAGCAAAGCTCAATTACAAGTGTGATCCGTTCTTCATCTGGCCCAAAATACCTCGGGGATGAATTGGCCGCAGGCCAAGAAGGGGCTGGCCCCTTCCACACCATCGCAACAAAAAAACCCCCGTCACCGTGATGGCGCGGGGGTTTAGTTTTTAGTTATACGTCGACCTTAGTCCAGACGTTTGCCCTTTATCGGTGCCCACAGGCGCTTGTTCACAAGGTACAGCAGGACAGACAGAACTGTTAGGAACAGAACGCCGACAAAACCGGCATTCTTGCGCTCCATCATCTTTGGTTCGGCGGTCCACATCAGGAACGCTGAAACGTCTTCAGACATTGCCTCAACCGTAGCTGGATGTCCGTCTGCAAATTCAACCTGATCTTCCGACAGCGGTGGAGCCATGGAAATCCAACCGCCGGGGAAGGCCTTGTTCTCATAGAGAATAGTACCGGCCTCTTCTTTTTCTTCACCGGTATAGCCATCCAGAAGCGAGGCAATGTACTCCGCGCCACCCATACCTTTGACCAGCTGGTTGATGCCCAGACCGTAAGGACCATGGAAACCGGCGCGGGCCTTCGCCATCAGGCTCAGGTCAGGCGCACCGACACCGGTATTGGCCGGGAAGTGGTCGGTCGGGATTGCCGGGCGGAAATCGTCCAGCTCGGGATCGAACACCTCGAAGTTGTCGGCCGCGTAGGTGATGACCTGCTCTTCCGAGTACCCCAGATCTTCAAGGGTCCGAAGTGGCACATATTGCAGACCATGGCAGGCCGCGCAGACCTCGGTATAGATCTGCAGGCCGCGCTGGAGCTGGTTCTGATCCCAGGTTCCGAAGGGGCCTTCAAACGAGAAGTGGAAGTCTTCGATGTGCTGCTCACCGCCACCTGCCGCAAAGGTCGAGGCGGGCGCAAGGGCCAGAGCGAACGCGGCACCGATTGCAAGTTTCTTGAACATGTTTCCGGTCCCTCTTCTTACTCGGCCGGCGTGGCTTCGGCGTCAGCCTTGCCATAATGCGCGTTGAAGTCTTCTTCGATGGTTTCCGGCTGCGCCTCAGGCTTTTCAATGACACCCAGGATCGGCAGGATTACGAAGAAATAGGCGAACCAGTAGGCGGACGCGATCAGCGAGAAGGTCGCATAGGGCTCTTCCGCAGGCATCGCACCCAGCCACATCAGGGCAAAGAAGTCGATGACCAGCAGATAGAACCACCATTTGAACATCGGGCGATACTTGCCCGAACGCACGGTCGAGGTGTCCAGCCAGGGCGCCAGTGCCATCGCCAGGATCGCACCGAACATCGCCAGAACACCAAAGAACTTGGCGTCGATGATGCCACCGGTGATGAAGCTGGCGAATTGCACAACCCAGACCTCACCGGTGAAAGCCCGCAGGATCGCGTAGAACGGCAGGAAGTACCATTCAGGAACGATATGCGCAGGTGTAACCAGCGGGTTGGCTTCGATGTAGTTATCCGGGTGGCCCAGATAGTTCGGCATGTAGCCCACGATGGCCCAGAACACGACCAGAATGACTGCCAGAGCGAACAGATCCTTGATCACGAAGTAGGGCCAGAACGGCAGAGTGTCTTTCTCGGCCTCGGCTTTAGAACCGCGACGAACCTCAACACCCGTGGGGTTGTTGTTGCCGGTGGTGTGGAAGGCCCAGATATGCACGATCACCAGCGCTGCAATGACAAACGGCAGCAGGTAGTGCAGCGAGAAGAAGCGGTTCAGCGTGGCGTTATCCACCGCAGGTCCGCCCAGCAGCCAGGTCTGGATCGCCTCACCCACAAACGGGATCGCGCCAAACAGGCCGGTGATCACGGTCGCACCCCAGAAAGACATCTGACCCCAGGGCAGAACGTAGCCCATGAAGGCGGTGCCCATCATCATCAGGTAAATCAGCATCCCGATGATCCACGTGATCTCACGCGGGGCTTTGTACGAGCCGTAGAACAGGCCGCGGAAGATGTGGATGTAGACCGCGACAAAGAACAGCGACGCGCCATTCATGTGCAGATACCGCAGCATATAGCCGCCGTTCACGTTGCGCATGATGTGTTCGATGCTGGCAAAGGCCAGATCAACATGCGGGGTGTAGTGCATCACCAGAACGATACCGGTGACAATCTGCAGCGCCAGGCAGAACGCCAGGACGATGCCCCAGATCCACCACCAGTTCAGGTTCTTGGGGGTCGGGATCATCAGGGTGTCATAAAGCAGGCCGACGATGGGCAGACGGCTGTTCAGCCACTTCTCGCCATTTGTCTTCGGCTCGTAATGATCGTGGGGAATTCCGGACATAAGTTGGGTCTCCCTTAGCCGAGCTTGATGGTGGTGGCGTCTACCCATTCAACGGGCGGAATGGGCAGGTTTTCAGGCGCGGGGCCTTTCCGAATACGACCGGCAAGGTCGTAGTGCGAGCCGTGGCAGGGGCAGAACCAGCCGCCAAAGTCGCCCGCATCGCCCAGAGGCACACAACCCAGGTGGGTGCAAACGCCCATTTGAACGATCCATGCGCCCGGTGCTTCGCCTTCAGGTGAGGGCATGACACGGTTTGCGTCAGTTGCTGGCGCATCAGGGTTCAGGTTGAAGTTGCGGGCCAGCGGATCGGGCAGAGCGTCTACGCCTTCTGCATCCTGTTCCTGCGCTTCCTGAATTTCGGCGCCTGTGCGGTGACGAATGAAAACCGGCTTACCCAGCCATTTCACGGTCAACTGCGTGCCCGGCTCAACCCCGCTCACGTCCTGACGGATCGAGGACAATGCCTGGACGTCTGCCGATGGGTTCATTTGATTTACCAGGGGCCAAACGGCAGCCCCGGTGGCAACGACACCTGCGCCGCCAGCGACGTAGTAGAGGAAATCTCTGCGGGTGCCTTCGTGGTCTTCAGCTTGGGACACGAGGTTATCTCCGATTATCTGGCGCCCGCGAACGGGCATAAAGCTCGCGCACCGCACAAGTGCGGCGTCATAAACGGGGTATCTATCGGGGAGAATAGAGTTCGTCCAGCGCTCTTAAACGCGCAATACGCCGCATCTAAGCATTCATGTCACGGTGAAAGGGCAAAATTTCAATCTCAAATGCAGATTTTGACCCTCAGAGCGGCGAATTGGCGCCAGGCAGGTGGGACGTGATTCGGCATCGACCCGCGCTAGTAGATCCCTGAACAGAAATCTTCTCATCCTATGGGAACGCCGCCGATTTCACGTGCATCTCTACCTTAGGAACACTGTATTCCTTCTATTTAAGCGCGATACGATTTCTCTTAAATTATTAATATAAAATAGATATTTCAAACACGTGATTATCTGCCAGAATTTTATTGCACTCTATACGGGAATACGTGAAAGGCCACAGGCGCAATATTCCCAGCCGGAGATGTTCAATGCTCAAAATAGCAGCAACCGTAGTTTTTGTTTCGTTTCTGACTTCAGTACAGGCGATCGCAGCCGGCGATCCGGCGAAAGGCGAACAGCTCTATAACAGATGCTCTTCGTGCCATGCGATCATCAAAAATGGCGAGGTTCTGGTCAAAGGCGGCATCACCGGGCCGAATCTCTTTGGCGTAGTTGGCCGCACCGCTGGAACTGAGAACGATTATCTTTATGGAAGTGAACGTTTGCCCATCGGGATGTTCACCGACGACATGATCCGCGCCGGGCAAGAAGGGCTTGTGTGGACTGAAGAAAACATCGCCGCCTATTCTCGGGATCCGATCGGGTTCATCAAGGAATATCTGGATGATGACACCGCCCGCCCGAACATGAGCGTCAAGCTGAAAAAAGGCGCAGATGACATCGCTGCTTATCTCGCCACATTCAGCGCTCAATGAATGGAAGGCGAGAACGCGTGCCTCAGGCCTTGCGCATCAACGAGGCCAAGCGCGCCACCTCGCTGCCAAGTCCTGCTGAGTGCACGTGATCAGCCGCGCGATGTCGCGCCTCATCGGGTTTGTTCTGATTCAGCTTCCAAGTGCCGTCGACATCCGAGATCATGAGTCGGCAGGGAACGATCATGCGCATCATTCTATCCAGCGCGTCTGGTGTCATCTTAGACGCCAACCATGGCGGCTTTGGCAGCAGGCGATTTTCAAAGTCTGCCGCCTGCCGGTCGAGCAGATTTCGCAGCTCGTCCGTTGGCCGCATCTCAAGCACACCAGTCAGATGCACCGCTACATAGTTCCAGGTCGGCACTTGATCATCGACTTCGTACCAGTCAGGCGAGATATACCCATCCGGCCCTAACACAGCGATCTTCGCAGGTTGCGGCTGTTTCAGCGCCCTAACAATCGGATTTGACCGGACCAGATGCAGGTCAGCCGATGAAGCATCCTCGTTCAGAAGAAAGGGAACGTGGCTTAACAACGGTGCATCCGATGTCGACACCGCCAGAACACCAAAGGCGCGGTCACGCGCAAACTCGATGTGACGCTCGCGCGTCTCGGCGCGAAAGGTGGGATTGGGATGCATATTCGTCCTCCTGCCAATTTCTCTTGCAGAAGCGATATCTCCTTGGCAAGGTCCCACTCGTTCTCAGGGCGGGGCGAAATTCCCCACCGGCGGTATGCGGGCATGACCCGTAAGCCCGCGAGCGGCCCCGGTCTCCGGGGTGTCAGCAGATCTGGTGAGAAGCCAGAGCCGACGGTTACAGTCCGGATGAAAGAGAACGTGCAGCACGCCGGTAATGCGGTGTGCCTGCTCGTGATCGCCTTGGGTGACGTGTCTGTTACGAAAGGAGATCATGATGACACACACCCGCTATGCTTTTGTCAAAGCCAACTGGCATTCAGATATCGTGGATCGCGCGCTGGATGGGTTTCTCGAACTGATTTCAGCCGATCAGGTTGATGTCTTCGACGTTCCGGGCGCTTTCGAGATGCCCCTGCTGGCCCGTGACCTGGCGCAAACGGGGCGCTACGCCGCCGTAGCCTGCGCTGCCTTTGTAGTGGATGGCGGCATCTACCGGCATGACTTCGTCGCACAAGCGGTTGTCGATGGCTTGATGCGGGCCGGGCTCGATTCAGGTGTTCCGGTCCTGTCGGTCTCGCTGACACCGCATCAGTATCAGGAAACGGATCACCACAACGCCATCTATCGCGCGCATTTCATCGAAAAAGGGCGCGAGGCAGCTCATGCAGCGCTCAAGATCAACGCAACCCGCGCCATGGTGGCTCAAGCCGCCTGATTTATTCCAATCGCGCCGCCCACAGGGCGGCGCTTGCTTCTCTGCAAATGCAAATCCGCTTGAGGACCAAGGCACTCCCCGCTAATCACGTCGCTCAAAGGAGCATGCCCCATGTCGATGAACAGTTTTGGCCACCTCTTCCGCGTTACCACCTGGGGTGAAAGCCACGGGCCCGCCTTGGGGGCCACGGTCGACGGCTGCCCCCCGGGCGTTGAGATTAATGAAGCGATGATCCAGCACTGGCTGGATAAGCGCAAACCGGGTCAGAACAAATTCACCACCCAACGGCGTGAGCCCGATCAGGTGAAGATCCTATCTGGCGTATTCGAAGGCCAGACAACCGGTACACCTGTGCAGCTGATAATCGAGAACACCGATCAACGCTCAAAAGACTACGGCGACATCATGGACAAGTTCCGTCCGGGACACGCCGACATCACATACTGGCAGAAGTACGGGATCCGTGACTATCGCGGCGGCGGGCGCAGTTCGGCGAGGGAAACGGCATCACGTGTGGCGGCCGGAGGACTCGCGCGTGAGGCTATCAAACAGATCGCTCCGAATGTTCAAATCACCGGTTATATGACCCAGATCGGTCCGCACAAGATCGACCGTGCCAATTTCGACTGGTCGCAGATCGAACAGAATCCATTCTGGACGCCCGACGCCAAAGCAGCCGAAGATTGGGCCGCTTATCTGGACGACCTGCGCAAATCCGGCAACTCGGTCGGCGCAGTGGTCGAAGTGGTCGCGCGCGGCGTTCCGGCGGGGCTCGGCGCGCCGGTTTATGCCAAGTTAGACACTGATCTGGCTGCAGCCATGATGTCGATAAACGCCGTTAAAGGGGTCGAAATCGGTGAAGGCATGGCCGCCGCCGAACTGACCGGCGAGGCCAATGCTGACGAGATATTCATGGGACAGGACGGCCCTCAATACAGCTCGAACCACGCTGGCGGTATTCTGGGCGGCATTTCGACCGGCCAGGATCTTGTGGTGCGCTTTGCGGTCAAGCCGACCTCGTCCATTCTGACCACCCGCAAGACCATCACCAAATCCGGCGAAGAGACCGAGATCATTACCAAAGGCCGCCACGACCCCTGCGTCGGCATCCGCGCCGTTCCGGTAGGTGAGGCAATGATGGCTTGCGTGATCCTTGATCACCTGCTCCTGCACCGTGGTCAAATCGGCGAGAACCGTGGACAGATTGGCTGATCTGCGCGCTTCGCTGCGCGCTGTCGTCAGGCAACGGATGCAGACGGATCCGGCGCATGATCTGGCGCACCTGGATCGGGTTTGGGTTAATGCGCAGGCGATTGCGGATGATGAAACCAACCCGCGTGTCTTGCTGGCGGCGTGTTATCTGCATGATCTGATCAACCTGTCAAAAGATGATCCGGATCGGCATCTGGCCTCGATGCGATCCGCCGCTGAATCAGAGCCTATTCTTGAAGAATTCGGCTATTCCACCACTGAAATTGGAGCCGTGCAGCACGCGATTGCCGCCCATAGCTTTTCGGCTAACATCCAGCCCGAAACACCCGAAGCGCGAATATTACGGGATGCCGATCGTCTGGATGCGTTGGGTGCTATCGGTATCGCCCGCAACTTTTCAGTATCGGGCGCCCTGGGACGCACCCTTTATGACCCGTCAGATCCGTTTGCCGAAAACCGTTTGCCGAATGACCTGATTTTTTCAA
Organism: Ruegeria sp. A5; assembly: GCF_056543005.1. Classification (NCBI taxonomy): domain Bacteria; kingdom Pseudomonadati; phylum Pseudomonadota; class Alphaproteobacteria; order Rhodobacterales; family Roseobacteraceae; genus Ruegeria; species Ruegeria sp. A5. Next base: position 140,924 of record NZ_JBQGAV010000007.1, on the reverse strand, counting down.
TCGATCACTGGCAAATAAAATTGCTGCGCTTACCCAATGATATGCTGACGGAAAAAGGCAGGGCCATCGCGCAGGACCGAGCCGCGCGGATGATTAGGTTTCTAAAGGACCTGTCAGAGGAAATTGGAGCTCAGCTTCCACTAGACTGGTCCAATCTCTGATACGTCAACTTTGGCCAGTTGATCTTTCCGCCTCAAAGGCGCAGGTTCGCGACCATGGCGAAATCCTTAACATCACATCGTCCGGCATTGGCCGTGGCGCTCAAGCTCAGTGCGCTCGTGCTGTTCACGACGATGTCTGCATTGGTCAAGGCTTTGTCAGATGATTTCCCGCCGGGAGAGATGGTGTTTTTCCGCTCGCTTTTCGCGATTCCGGTTATCATCGCCTGGCTTGTCTGGCGAGGAGAGCTGGTGCACGGCTTTGTCGTCAAGAAGCCGATGGGCCATTTCTGGCGCGGGGTTCTGGGAACCTCGGCCATGGGGCTGACCTTTACTGGTCTTAGCCTGTTGCCGCTGCCCGAGGTAACCGCCATCGGATATGCAACCCCGATCTTCACGCTGATTCTGGCTGCAATCATGTTGGGCGAGCGGATACGAATGATTCGTATCGGGGCCGTCGCGCTTGGCCTTGTCGGCGTTCTGATCATGATCTGGCCCCGGCTGGGTTCAGGCACTGCCGAAACCGCCGCAACAATAGGTGCGCTTTGCGTGCTGGCTGCAACCGTTGCCCGTGCCTTTGTGCAGATACATATTCGACAACTGGTACAGGTGGATCATCCCGCCGCAATCGTGTTCTATTTCTCTCTCACAGCGACCTTGCTTTCGGGTCTCACAGTGTTTTGGGGCTGGGTTATCCCGACATGGGAGCAAGCCGCATTGCTGGTGACAATCGGCCTGATCGGCGGAGTGGCGCAGATTCTGGTGACCTCGTCCTACAAGTTTGGACAAGCGTCAATGCTGGCACCTTATGACTACACCACAATGCTGTTCGCCATTGTCATTGGTTATTTCTGGTTCGATGAGTTGCCAACCCTGGTGATGCTGGGCGGCGCGGCGTTGGTGATTGCAGGCAACGTCGTGGTGATCCTGCGTGAACGACAACTTGGCCTTGATCGGACCAAAGCGCGATCAGCAACGGATCCCAAAGCCTGACTTTACCTTTCGCAATCTTTCCCTAGTTTGGGTCGCGATACACCTATGAGGTTTCCCGATGAGCGACGCACAGAACCACAAAGAAAAGATGCAAGAGGTGCAAGCCAAGCACCGCAAGAAAGTCTCGGAAGCGGTCGATCCCGGCCGGGGACTGGTGCTGATCAATACAGGTAAGGGCAAGGGAAAATCCTCGGCTGCATTTGGCGTGGTGATCCGGGCATTGGGCTGGGGCCAGAAAGTGGCTGTGGTTCAGTTCATCAAGGGCAAGTGGAAAACCGGTGAGCGCAGGTTCTTTGAGGAACGCGACCTGGTCACCTGGCACACGATGGGCGAAGGGTTTACCTGGGATACGCAGGACCGCGAGCGCGACATCGCGGCAGCGACTTCGGCCTTCAACAAGGCCTGTGATCTGATGAAAAGCGGCGACTACGATCTGGTTGTCCTCGACGAGATCAATATCGCCCTGCGCTACGAATACCTTTCAGTAGACACTGTTATTGAAGGGCTTCAGACCCGATCAGACAAAACCAGTGTGTTCCTGACTGGCCGGGATGCCCCGCAAGCCCTCAGGGACTATGCGGATCTGGTAACCGAGATGACCGAAGAAAAACACCCGTTCCAAGCCGGCATCAAAGCCCAACGTGGTGTGGATTTCTAGGCCCGCGCACCACCCTCATTCAGCGCGCGCATCGAATCGCGCCTGACTGCGTACATCGTTGCGGCTGAGCGTTCTTCGAGCGCCCGGCAGCGCTCGGCGTTGCAGGTCTTGTGATCGAGATAGGCCGCGACTTCTGAGGTTAGCGCGTCGCAATCACACGATGCACAGCAGGGATCGGCCATCAGTTCTTCAAATCGATCACGCAATCGCGGGCTCCTTTGGTCGTTCCCGGGGCGATGGCGGGCTTTCACATCTGCTTTTGCTGAGCCCACAGATCGCCCCGGAACCAGTTGCTTGATGGTGTCATCTGGCGTTGCGCTATATCTGATGGTTTTTGTCGGAAAATTCAAGCCTGAAAATCTGATGCAACAGGGGCGACCCATTGGGCAAATTTGGCCTTATTAGTGTCTAAAACAAAAAAAGGCCATCCGGATGCCCGCATGGCCCAGCTGATCGCTACGGTTCTGACTCACTTCAAACAATAGCGCTCTGTTCGGGCGCGCTGAGCGAGATCACCACAACGACTGCGGCCCCGTTCACCCAGTAGAACAACGCATCAAGCCCAGAAAATCCAAACAGGCTGGGCGCAAACAGGAACGTGACGCCGACAAGCAGATCAACAGCCAAGTGGAACTTGTATGGCAGAACCCGCCAAATCCCAAGGTGATGGTCTGTCAGAACGGTCAGTACGAATGCTGCAATGCCGGTCACAACGGACAGCCAGAGTGCCAGCGGGTTGGACTGGCCCAGCCCCAGTACAAAAGGCAAAACCATCAGCGCAATCGCAACCGGGTAGTCAAGATAGGCATGGACAGAGCGGGTGACAAAACGCAGGGACATGTGAACTTCCTTTCTTCAATCAGTGATGATCAAAGATTAGGGGCGCGTGATTGAACGCAACATCTCAGTTCGTTTTGCATTTATTGCAGATCGTTCGATTGATCTGTACGATTAGTGCATCGCACGGTACGCGGCGGGCGACAGTCCGACCTGCTTCTTGAACACGCGTGAAAACGCAGCCTCGGACGCGTATCCCACTTCTGCTGCGGCATCCGCAACGTTCCAGCGATTTTCGGTCAACCCATGGCACGCGATCTGCATCCGCCAGTCCGTCAGGTACTGCATCGGGGTAGTCCCCATCTTTTGTGAGAAAAGCTGCGCAAATGCGGTGCGTGACATTGCTGCTTCTCGCGCGAGCATCGCAACGCTCCACTCCTGCGCCGGAGACTGGTGAAATGCTGTCAGCGCCCGCGAGATGCGCGGATCGGCAAATCCGGCAAGCGCGGCATCATGAGGACTTTGATGTTCAAGGTATGCCCGGATCGCTTGCGCAAACAGCACTTCGGACAGTTTCAGCGCGATCAGGTCACCGCCGATACGAGCACCGGACACTTCAGATCCGATCATACGCAATGTCGCCTCGATCCAGGCACCCGCTTCTTCACCGTAATTCTCGATCAGTATAAAAGGTGGCAACCGGTCGATCAGCATATGACCGGTTCCGTTTCGCCCGGCTGGCCCGGTGAATGAGAAATGTCCGCAAATCAGTTGCGTATCGCGCTCGTCTTCCTCACCGCCATAAACCAGGACACCATCGCCTTTGTAGCCTGACAGCTCTAACACCCGCTCAAGGGGCAAGGCATCATAGGGTTTGACTTCATTACACAGCAGCGCATGCGGCGCACCGTGGGGAATAAGAATCAGATCACCCTGCCGCAACCGCAAGGTCTCGCCGGTTGTTGGCAGGTGCACCTTCAATTCACCGCGTTGCACAAAGTGAAACCGGGCCACGTTCTCGAAGCCCGGCACCTGTATCCCAAACGGCGGAGTAAAGGATGTGCGGAAATAAAATGTGCCACGCAGAGACAGGCGTGTAAGGATATCGCTGAGAAGATCTAACATGAGCCAACGATACGGCTTGGCCCGGCAGCGTCCATACCTTCGAACGATCTGCATGCATATTTGCATGATCTGCAATCAAAACCCCCGCCTGAGCGGGGGTTCAATACGGTGTTAACTTACGCGCGGACCAATTTCTCGTAATCTTCGGCGATTTCGCGGGTCAGATCGCCAACCTCGAAGGTATAATCGCCGATCTGCCCGACAGGTGTAACCTCGGCTGCAGTGCCAGTCAGCCAGCATTGCTCGAAATCGGCCATCTCCTCGGGACGGATCCGACGTTCATGAACAGTGATGCCCTTGTCTTTCAGCATCTGGATCACCGTCTGACGAGTGATGCCGTTGAGGAAGCAATCGGCCAGCGGGGTGTGCACTTCGCCATCCTTAACGAAGAAGACATTTGCCCCCGTCGCCTCGGCGACATTGCCATTATAATCCATGAACAAAGCGTCCGAGCAGCCTTTGGCCTCAGCTTTGTGTTTGGAAATGGTGCAGATCATGTAAAGACCTGCTGCCTTGGCATGGACTGGAATGGTTTCCGGACTGGGTCGTTTCCACTCGGCGATGTCCAACTTGGCGCCTTGCATCTTAGCGTCACCGTAATAGGCACCCCAAGGCCAAACAGCGATGGCCATCCGAACCGGATTCTTGGCGGACGCCACACCCATATCCTCGCCCGAGCCACGCCAGACCAGCGCACGTATATACGCATCTTGAAGACCACTGGCTTTGAGCGCTTCTTCCTTGGCGGCCTCGATCTCATCGACCGAGTATGGCATCGGCATATCCAGCGCCTCTGCCGACGCGATCAGGCGTTCGGAATGCTCGCGGCTTTTGAAGATCTTGCCGTTGTAAGCGCGCTCACCCTCGAACACCGAAGACGCATAATGCATCGCGTGGGACAGGATGTGCACATTGGCCTCACGCCAGGGCACCAATTCGCCATCCATCCAGATGACACCGTCGCGATCGTCATATCCAGCCATGCGAAACCTCCTGAAGCGGTCGATATTTCCGAATGTTGCGCCGCTTAGGTCCGTATCGGACACAATGTTGCGCAAAAACTGCGATTCGATACCTGCGCGCTCTTGGAATGTCAATAAGGCTGACATAAAGTCAGGTTATATTGCGAATGAGGCCCAACATGACCGACATCCGTCCCGCCCCGGTCTTTGGCGGAGAAAGCCTGTTGTTTCTGACAGATGAACAACTGAGGCAGGGCATCGAGGCCATGTTTTTTGCCTATCGAGGTTTTACCGCTGATCCTGATCGCATCCTGACTGAATTGGCCTATGGTCGGGCGCATCACCGGGCCATCCACTTTATCAACCGAGCGCCGGGAACGACGGTGAACAATCTGCTGGCCATATTGGGTGTCACGAAGCAATCGCTGAATCGCGTCTTGCGCAGCCTGATTGAAGATGGGTTGGTCGAAAGCCGGGTCGGAACAGTGGACAAACGCGAACGCCACCTATTTCTGACGGATAAAGGAAAGGCACTCGAGGCCAAACTATCTGACGCCCAGCGCGCCCGGATGCGTGCGGCCTACAAAGATGCGGGCCCCGAAGCGGTGGCCGGGTTTCGCAAAGTGCTTGAAGCGATGATGGATGCTGATATGCGTCGTGCATATACGAAACTGCGGGATACGACTTCATGAGCGAAATGGACGCCCATCTTCTGATCGTCGACGATGACGAGCGTATTCGTGATTTGCTCAAGAAATTCCTGATGCGCAGCGGTTTTCTTGTAACCGCGGCGCGGGATGCAGCGCACGCACGGCGGGTTTTGTCGGGGCTCGATTTCGACTTGATTGTACTGGATGTGATGATGCCCGGCGAAGACGGCGTTAGCCTGACCCGATCCCTGCGCGACACCCATTCCACCCCGATCCTGCTTTTGACGGCCAAGGGCGAGACCGAGCATCGGATTGCCGGGCTTGAGGCGGGCGCGGATGACTATCTGGCCAAGCCATTCGAGCCGAAAGAGTTGCTGCTGAGGATCAACGCCATTCTGCGTCGGATGCCAGAGACATCTGCACAGGACACGGCGGCGAAGATTCTACATCTTGGGCCCATTCGCTATGATATCGAACGCGGTGAGATGTGGCAGGGCGAAGACCCGGTGCGCCTAACCGCGACCGAAAGCCAGTTGATGAAAATATTCTCGGCTCAACCCGGCGAACCGATCAGCCGAGCCAAGCTGGTCGAAGATCTGGGGCGTGACAAAGGTCAGGCACAGGAGCGCGCTGTGGACGTACAGATCACCCGCTTGCGTCGGAAGCTTGAGCAAGATCCGAAGCAACCCCGGTATCTGCAGACCGTACGGGGTGCAGGGTATATGTTGGCACCGGATTGATTTTGCCGCTGCGCGGCGATCTTAAGCCTTCGGCGAAGGTATTTTTAGCCAGATGAAGATGGGATCCTGATGAAAACCGCCCTATTGACCCATGCAGATTGTTTGCACCATGTGACACCTGAGGGACATCCGGAACGGGTTGCGCGGTTGGAGCATATCCTGCATGCGCTTGAGGGGCTGGATCTTCAGCGTGTGACGGCGCCGTTGGCGGCGGATGATGATCTGCTAAGGGTGCATCCGCAGAACCATATCAGCGATATTCTCGACCATAGGCCCCCGGATGGGTTCAAGCAGATTGATGGGGATACGTTCATGTCTCCGGGATCTGTTGATGCGGCCTATCGTGCGGCGGGCGCGGTGGTGCGGGCCGTTGATTTGGTACTGACCGGCGAAGCGCCGAACGCGTTTTGCGCTATTCGGCCTCCGGGGCATCATGCCGAGACCGAGACGGCCATGGGGTTCTGTCTGTTTGGGAATGCCGCGCTGGCTGCAAAGCACGCGTTGGATCATCACGGGTTGAACCGCGTGGCAGTGGTGGATTTCGACGTGCATCATGGCAATGGCACGCAAGACCTGCTGTGGGATGAGAAACGCGCTTTGGTGATTACCAGCCAGCAGATGCCCTTGTGGCCGGGCTCGGGCCGCCCGGATGAGACCGGTGCTTATGAGACCGTTTTGAACATACCATTGGCTCCGGGCACGGGTGGGGCCGAGATGCGGGGAGCCTATGAGGCGCAAGCCTTTCCGCGTCTGCGGGCGTTCAGGCCGGAACTGATCATTATATCCGCTGGGTTTGATGCGCATCAGGATGATCCGTTGGCCAATCTCAATTGGTCCACGGGCGATTTCGCCTGGATCACGGCGGAGCTGTGCAAGATTGCCGATGAAGTGTGTGATGGCCGTATCGTCTCGACTCTGGAAGGCGGTTATGATCTGAACGCATTGGCCGAGGCGACACGCGCCCATGTGGAAGAACTGATAAAGGCAGCACGATGACCGATACCCCAGTTGAACAGATGACGTTCGAACAAGCGATGAAAGAGCTTGAGGCCGTGGTTGGCCAGTTGGAACGTGGTGATGTGGCGCTGGATCAATCGATTGCGCTGTACGAACGTGGCGCCGCATTGAAGAAGCGCTGCGAGGATGAGTTGAAGCGTGCTGAGGAAAAAGTGGCCGCGATCACTCTGGACGCAGATGGCCAGCCAACCGGGACGACGCCTGTCGAAGGTCAGTAAATGTTTCGTGAAAAGCTGGCACAGGATGCCGCGCTGATTCAGAGCCATTTCGATCTGGTTCTGAGCGCGTTGGATGATCTGGATGTGACACGGGCCATGGCCTATGCCACCGTGGGCGGCAAGCGTCTGCGAGGGTTTCTGGTATTGGAAAGCGCGCGGTTGCTTGGCGTCGATACAGCTCGGGCAATCTGGCCAGCGACAGGTATCGAAGCGCTGCATGCATACTCTCTGGTCCATGACGACCTGCCTTGCATGGATGATGACGACCTGAGGCGTGGACGCCCGACGGTGCACGTGAAATGGGATGAGGGCACCGCCGTTCTGGCCGGGGATGCGCTGCAGACACTTGCGTTTGAGCTTTGCGCTCGACCAGAGGTTGGAAACGCTGAAATACGCGCTGAACTGGCTCTAACGCTGGCAAAAGCGAGCGGCGCACAGGGTATGGTTCTGGGTCAGGCGCTGGATATCGCCGCTGAGACGGCGGCGGAGCCGCTGACACTGGATGAGATTACACATCTGCAAGCGGGCAAGACCGGTGCGTTGATCGAATGGTCCGCCTGCGCGGGTGCGCGATTGGCGCAGGCCGATCCCACCCCCTTGCGCCAATATGCCCAGGCGCTTGGGCTTGCCTTTCAGATCGCGGATGACATTTTGGATGTCGAAGGAGATGCCGAAAAGGCCGGAAAGCGGCTGCAGAAAGACGCCGAGGCGGGCAAAGCGACCTTTGTCTCGCTACTGGGTCTGGACGCCGCCAGATCCCGTGCAATTGAGCTTGTGGATCAGGCTTGTGCTGCGCTGGACGAACATGGCCCCGCTGCAGAAACCTTGAAGCAGGCTGCCCGCTTCGTTATTGCCCGGGACAGCTAAGCCAGGAACGCCAAATGTCTGACCGCCCAAATACGCCCTTGTTGGACCTTGTGAGCCGCCCAGCAGATCTGAAGCAGTTTTCAGATGCGCAGTTGCATCAGGTCGCACATGAGTTGCGGGCCGAGACTATTTCGGCAGTGTCGGTGACCGGAGGGCATCTGGGCGCGGGTCTGGGTGTCGTCGAGCTGACCACGGCGCTGCACGCGGTATTCGACACGCCACGAGACAAGATCATCTGGGACGTAGGTCACCAGTGTTATCCGCACAAGATTCTGACAGAACGCCGGGACCGAATTCGCACCCTTCGCACAAAAGACGGCCTGAGCGGATTCACCAAGCGCAGTGAAAGCGCCTATGATCCATTCGGCGCTGCACATTCCAGTACCTCGATCAGTGCCGCGTTAGGCTTTGCTGTCGCGCGTGATCTGGGCGGCGTTACGCCTGAAGGGCTGGGCGATGCGATCGCTGTGATCGGCGATGGCTCTATGTCCGCCGGCATGGCCTTTGAGGCGATGAACAACGCAGGCCACCTGAAGAAACGCTTGATCGTAATTCTCAATGACAATGAGATGAGCATTGCACCGCCGGTGGGTGCCCTATCGAACTATCTATCGCGCATCTATGCCGAAGAACCGTTTCACGATCTGAAAGCTGCTGCCAAAGGTGCGGTGTCGTTGCTGCCGGAACCCTTCCGCGAAGGGGCAAAGCGCGCCAAGGATATGCTGAAAGGCATGGCTATGGGTGGGACGCTATTTGAAGAGCTCGGCTTTTCCTATCTTGGCCCGATCGACGGGCATGATCTGGACCAGTTGCTGCCGGTTCTGCGTGCGGTCAAGGCGAAGGCAAGCGGACCGATCCTGATCCATGTGCTGACCAAGAAAGGCAAGGGGTATGCCCCCGCCGAACAGGCCCGCGACAAGGGTCACGCGACCGCCAAGTTCGATGTGGTGACGGGCGAGCAGAAAAAGGCGCCTTCGAACGCGCCTTCCTATACCTCGGTCTTTGGCAAGACGCTGGTCGATGAAGCAGCGCGGGATGACAAGATCGTCGCGGTTACAGCCGCGATGCCGGACGGTACCGGGCTGAACCTGTTTGCCGAGCGCTATCCGTCGCGCTGTTTCGACGTTGCGATTGCCGAACAGCATGGCGTGACCTTCTCGGCTGCGCTGGCCGCCGGGGGCATGAAACCATTCTGTGCGATGTATTCGACATTCCTGCAGCGTGGCTATGATCAGGTTGTGCATGATGTGGCGATCCAACGCCTGCCGGTGCGATTTGCCATCGACCGTGCGGGTCTGGTTGGGGCAGACGGTGCGACCCATGCGGGGTCGTTTGATATTGCTTACATGGCCAACCTTCCGGGTATGGTTGTCATGGCGGCTGCAGATGAGGCCGAATTGATGCACATGGTCGCCACTGCGGTGGCACATGACGATGGCCCGATCGCTTTCCGGTATCCTCGCGGCGAAGGAGCGGGCGTTGATCTGCCCGAGCGCGGAGAAGTATTGGAGATCGGCAAGGGCCGGTTGATCCAGAAAGGTGCCCGGGTGGCGCTGCTGTCTTTCGGTACGCGGCTGGCCGAGGTGCAGAAAGCAGCAGAGGCGCTATCGGCGCGCGGGATCAAGCCCACCATCGCCGATGCACGCTTTGCCAAACCGCTGGATCGGGACCTGATCCTTGATCTGGCTGCCAATCACGAGGCACTGATCTCCATCGAGGAAGGGGCCATCGGCGGCTTTGGCAGCCATGTTGCACAATTGCTTGCGGATGAGGGCGTGTTTGACGAAGGGTTGAAGTATCGCTCGATGGTGCTGCCGGATATCTTCATCGATCAGGCGAGCCCGGCGGATATGTACGCCGTCGCAGGAATGAACGCAGAACAGATCGAGGCAAAGGTTCTCTCGGTTCTTGGCGTTGCTACAATCGGTGAGAAACGCGCCTGATATTCGGGTGTTGCCGCCCCTGGATGCTGAAAAAATAAGCAGTTCAAAAATGATCTAGGTCAATTCCTTACACGCTGTGCTACGCTAACACCCGAGTCAGGCAGGCCAACCCCTGTCGATCACTCAAAGGTCGCGAGCGAATGAACAAGCTAGCCAGCCGACGCGCATTCCTGAAAGGGAAAGTGCTGCGCGAGGATACATCAGCCATCCACCCACCGGGTGCGGTGACCGAGTTTCTTGAGCTTTGCACTCAATGCGACGAATGCCGCGAGGCCTGCCCTAAAGATATCATCCGTTTCGACGCGCAAGGCTGGCCTGTTGTGCAATTGGACGCAGGCCCCTGCACTTTTTGCGGTGATTGCGCCAATGCTTGCCCGACCGGGGCGCTGAATCCTGAACACGTGGCTGATTGGCCTTGGCGCGCTGCGGTGTCGGCCTCTTGCCTGTCGATGAATGGTGTCAGCTGTCGGGTTTGTCAGGATGTCTGCGACCACAACGCGATCCGCTTTCGGCTGCAAACCGGTGGTCGTGCTGAACCCCAACTCGACACCGATATTTGCACCGGCTGTGGCGCTTGTGCCAGCGCCTGTCCTGCCGGTTCTGTCAGCTTTGAACGCCACACCCCGCCCACTCAGGAGGTAGCCTTATGAATATCTGTGGATGCCTCGTCCATGTAGCCCCCGAAACCACGCAGAGTGCACAGGCCGCGATTGCAAGTACAAACGGGGCAGAAGTTCACGCGGCATCCGAGGATGGCCGCATTGTTGTTGTGGTCGAGGATACGCCGGAAAAAATGGCGTCCGAGACGATCATGGATCTGCACCAGATCCCGGGTGTGATCTCTCTGACCCTGACCTACCATCATTTCGAAGACCTCGCGGAGACCCGTCCGCACCTTAACGCTTCTCGCCAGATCTAAAGCCGGAGACCCATGTCATGACCATCTCTGAATCCCGCCGGACCTTCTTGAAATCAACCGCCGCCGCTGCGACAGCATCAGCCGCAGGACTTCCCCTTGCGACCGGACAAGCCAGCGCTCAGGTCGGCAACCCTGATATCCGTTGGGACAAAGCCGCCTGCCGGTTCTGCGGCACCGGATGCTCGGTTCTGGTTGGCACCAAAGACGGGCGCGTGGTCGCTACCCAAGGCGACCCGGATGCGCCGGTGAACCGCGGTCTGAACTGTATCAAGGGCTATTTCCTGTCCAAGATCATGTACGGCAAAGACCGCCTGACCACGCCGATGCTGCGCAAAACCAACGGCGAATATGACAAGAACGGTGAGTTCGAGCCCGTCAGCTGGGACGAAGCCTTCGACGTCATGGCTGCCAAGTGGAAAGAGGCATTGGCCAAGAAAGGCCCGACCAGCGTTGGCATGTTCGGTTCGGGCCAGTGGACCGTTTGGGAGGGCTACGCTGCTGCCAAGATGATGAAAGCCGGTTTCCGATCCAACAACATCGACCCCAACGCGCGCCATTGTATGGCCTCGGCGGTTGTCGGCTTCATGCGCACCTTCGGCATTGATGAACCAATGGGCTGCTATGACGATTTCGAGCACGCAGACACATTCGTGCTCTGGGGCTCGAACATGGCCGAGATGCACCCGATTCTGTGGTCACGCCTGACCGACACGCGTCTGACCAAACCGGGATCCGAAGTGCATGTACTGTCGACCTATGAACACCGCTCGTTCGAGTTGGCCGACAATGGAATGGTCTTTGCGCCGCAGACCGATCTGGCGATCCTGAACTATATCGCCAACTACATTATCCAGAACGGCGCGGTGAACGAAGAGTTCGTCAACAAACACGTCAACATCACCAAGACCGCCACCGATATTGGCTATGGACTGCGCGATAACAACCCGCTGCAGGAAGAGGCAGAGAATCCAAACTCTGGCAAGATGGAGCCGATCAGCTTCGAAGAATATGCCGAAGCGGTATCGGAATACACGCTGGAATACACATCGGAACTCTCCGGTGTTCCTGCCGCTCAGCTTGAGCGTCTGGCCCAGCAATATGCCGACCCCAACCGCAAAGTGATGAGCCTGTGGACCATGGGCTTCAATCAGCATACTCGCGGATCGTGGGTGAACTCGCTGATGTACAATGTGCACCTGCTGGTGGGTAAGATTTCCGAACCCGGAAACTCGCCCTTCTCGCTCACCGGTCAACCTTCGGCCTGTGGTACGGCACGTGAGGTCGGAACCTTCGCTCACCGTCTGCCGGCTGATATGGTTGTGGCAAACGATAAACACCGCGAGATTTGCGAGACCGCGTGGAAAATTCCTGCGGGCACCATCCCACCCAAACCCGGATTCCACGCCGTTTTGCAGCACCGCAAGCTGAAGGACGGCGATCTGAATGCCTATTGGGTGCAGTGCACCAACAACATGCAGGCCGCGCCCAATATCAACGAAGAAGGCTATCCCGGCTATCGCAACCCGGAGAACTTCATTGCCGTCTCCGATCCCTATCCTACTGTAACAGCCCTGTCGGCTGACCTGATCTTGCCTACCGCCATGTGGGTCGAGAAGGAAGGCGCCTATGGCAACGCCGAGCGTCGCACCCAATTCTGGCGGCAACAGGTCAAAGCTCCCGGCGAAGCGAAATCCGATCTGTGGCAGTTGATGGAGTTCTCCAAACGCTTCACCGTTGAAGAGGTTTGGGGCGAGGAACTGCTGGCGACCATGCCAGAACATCGTGGTAAGACCATGTATGACGTGCTGTTCGCCAATGGCACGATCGACAAGTTCCCGCTGTCAGAGACCGCAGAAGGATTCGACAACGACGAGTCCGAGCACTTTGGCTACTACGTGCAAAAGGGCCTGTTCGAGGAATATGCCGAGTTTGGGCGCGGCCACGCGCACGATCTGGCCCCATTCGAAACCTACCACCAGGCGCGTGGCCTGCGCTGGCCAGTCGTGGATGGTAAGGAAACACTGTACCGCTTCCGAGAAGGCTATGATCCGTATGTGCCTGAAGGCGAAGACGTGAAATTCTATGGCCATAAGGACGGCAAGGCCAAGATCATCTTCGCGCCATACGAACCCGCCCCCGAGGTACCGGATGAGGAATTCAACCTGTGGCTCTGCACCGGGCGTGTGCTGGAACATTGGCATTCAGGTTCGATGACCCGCCGCGTGCCCGAATTGCACCGCTCCTATCCCGCCGCCGTTGTCTACATGCACCCGGATGATGCGCGCGAGCGTGGTCTGCGGCGCGGACAGGAGATCGTTCTGTCTACCCGCCGCGGCGAGGTCAACAGCCGTGTCGAAACCCGAGGCCGGAACAAAGTACCGCGTGGTCTGGTGTTCATGCCGTGGTTCGACGAAGGCCAGCTAACCAACAAGCTGACGCTAGACGCAACCTGCCCGCTGTCGAAAGAGACCGACTTCAAGAAATGCGCCTGTAAGGTCGAGCGCGCGTAAAAGGCTGGCAAGGCAAAGGTCGTCCCCATGTCTCGTGTTGGCACACCCCTTTCGCCGCAGCGGCGCCGGTTCCTGCAGGACTCGGCGCGCGCAGCGGGTGGCTGCGTCGCAGCAGGGTCCTTGCTGGCCTGGCTGGCGCGGGACGCACGGGCGTTGCCGGCCGAGGCGTTGCGGCCCCCCGGAGCCTTGCCGGAAAAAGACTTCCTGTCGGCCTGCATCCGCTGTGGATTGTGCGTGCGGGACTGTCCCTATGACACGCTGAAACTGGCGGAACTGGGTGTAGATGCGGTTGCCACTGGAACACCGTATTTCACCGCCCGTGATGTTCCCTGCGAGATGTGCGACGACATCCCCTGCGTCGCGGCCTGCCCGACCGGTGCACTGGACCCCGGGCTGGACAATATCGACGACGCCAAAATGGGTGTGGCCGTTCTGGTCGATCAGGAAAATTGCCTGAACTTCCACGGCCTGCGCTGCGACGTCTGCTATCGCGTATGCCCCGTCATCGACGAGGCAATCACGCTGGAGACCGAGCACAACGCCCGCTCAGGCAGCCACGCGATCTTCATTCCGACCGTTCACGCCGATCATTGCACCGGCTGCGGCGTTTGCGAGAAAAGCTGCGTTCTTCCTGAAGCCGCAATTAAGGTTTTGCCCGCCCGACTGGCCCGGGGCAGCAGCGCCGACCATTACCGCAAGGGCTGGGAAGAGAAAGAAGCCAAAGGCGCGCCCGTCGTCGAAGGTATCATCGATTTGCCTGATCGCCTGCCGGGACCGGGCACCGATAACCTTGTCGCACCGGGCAGGTTTGAGCCCAGCTTCAAATTGCCGGAGGTCACTCAATGACCGTCCGCACAAACATGCCGCTGGGGCATGAAGCTATCGCCGCCAAAGGTTGGCTGAGTGCCCATAAATACCTGCTGCTGCGCCGCGCCAGCCAAGTGTTCTTCCTGGTTCTGTTCCTGTTGGGCCCGTGGTTCGGCATCTGGATCGTGCAGGGCACTCTGGCCGGGTCGCTGACCCTAGGCGTACTGCCCCTGACCGATCCGTTCGTCTTGCTGCAAAGTCTGATCGCAGGGCACTGGCCCGAGCTGACCGCCGCCATTGGTGCCGTCATCGTTCTGGCGACCTACGCGTTGGTCGGAGGCCGCGTCTATTGCTCGTGGGTCTGCCCGATCAACCCTGTAACCGACAGCGCCCACTGGCTGCACCGCAATCTGGGCCTGCAAAAAGGCTGGCAACCCAAACGCGTCACACGGCTGTGGATCATGGCCACCGTGCTGATCGTCTCAGGCCTGACCGGAGCCATCGCTTGGGAGCTGGTCAACCCGATCACCATGCTGCATCGCGGGTTGGTCTTTGGCATGGGCTTCGTCTGGGCCATGGTCGCCGCGATCTTCCTGTTCGACCTGCTGGTCTCGCGCCACGGATGGTGTGGACATGTCTGCCCGGTGGGCGCGTTCTACGGATTGATCGGCACCAAAGCAATGCTGCGGGTCAGCGCCGCCAACCGCTCCGCCTGCGATGACTGCATGGACTGCTACGCGGTCTGCCCGGAAAACCACGTGATCTCTCCGGCTCTGAAAGGCAAAGATACCCCGCTGATCCTGTCGCCCGACTGCACCAATTGCGGTCGCTGCATCGATATCTGTGCCGAAGACGTTTTCAAATTCACCCATCGGTTCGACGCCCTGACCGTCGCACCACCGGAACCAACCGCCGCGCCTCAGCCGCGCGCCTCAAGACCTTTTTGAAGGAGTGAGAAGATGAAAAAGTCGATCCTAGTGGGCCTTGCCCTGATCCCGCCGCTGCTCCTCGGTGGCCTGGCCCTTGCACAATCTGCCGGGGTCAACAGCCTGCGAGGTGTCGAAGTGGATGAACCCGCCATTGTGGATCAGGTGCATCGCACAGTCGAAGGCCGTATGCAGCGCAACTATCGCCAGCAGCCACCGCTGATCCCGCACTCGATCGAACAGTACCAGATCGACCTGCGTACCAATCAGTGTCTGTCGTGCCACGACTGGACCAAAGCCGGTGAACGCAATGCGCCAACGCTGTCGATGACACACTATCTGGACCGCGAAGGCCGCGAGTTGGATCAGATCGCCGGAACACGGTACTTCTGCAACCAGTGTCACGTGCCGCAAGCTGATGCGCTGCCGCTGGTCGATAACACTTTTGAACCTTCCTCCGGAAACTGAACTCAGGTCGAAAAGGAGAGCGCGACATGTCCGACTCCCAAGAAAAACAAGGGCTCATCCGGCGCCTCTGGACCTGGTTCTGGAGCCCGATCGCCGTCCTCAGCGTTGGTTTCACTCTGTTGGCCGGGTTCCTGGCGGGCATCCTGTTCTGGGGTGGTTTCCACTGGGCGCTGGAGCTGACCAACACGGAAGAATTCTGCGTATCCTGTCACACGATGGAAACCAATCTGGGCGAGTATCGAGAAACGGTCCACTACAACAACGATTCCGGCGTACGGGCCATCTGTTCCGATTGCCACGTCCCGGACGAGTGGAACCACAAGATCAAAGCCAAGATCATGGCTGTGAAGGATGTTTATCACGAGCTGGCCGGCACGATCAGCACGCCAGAGAAATATGAAGACCATCGTCTCGCCATGGCGTCCGCCGTGTGGAAGAAGATGAAGGAATCCGACAGCCGCGAATGCCGCAACTGTCACAATTTCGACTATATGGACTTCACCCTTCAGGAAACCCGCGCCGCCAGCGAACACCAGCGCGCCCTCGACACCGGCATGACCTGTATCGACTGCCATCAGGGTATCGCGCACAGCCTGCCACCCAACTATCTGGAAACGTATGAGAAGATTGCGAAAGAGGTAGACGGTGAGGTTCTGCAGGAACACGCAGCCGCATCAGGGGACGACATCCGCGCGTTCCTGAACAAAAGCTCGGAACAAGGTGGGGACTGAGATGTTAGAGATACTTGGAACCATCGGCGGCAACGTACTGGGTCTGCCCGGCATTCTGGGTCTGGCACTGGGAATGATGACGCGCCAATACTGGTTGGGCGCACTGATGGGTGGATTGGTTGGCCTGATCGCGCCTCTGCTCTTTGCCGGTTGGCAGATTTCCCACGTTGGAACGATAGCGCTGCTGATCGCAATTATCGTTGGTCTCTGCGCCGGAAGTCTGGGCACCGCCATTCGCCGCAAGGGCGCAACCGTCTGAAGTGGTTGGTCGGGCCCGGCGGCAATTCCGGGGTCACCGCCCCCAGTTTTCCGCCGGATCGCTTTCCGCATAGTCCCGCAAAAGCGCGATATCCGAGATTTCGGCGTGGTTGCGGTTGATCTTCACACCCACCGCCTTGAGCCGCGAAAACGCCCGGCTCAGGCTTTCCGGCTTCATCCCCAGACGGCCTGCGATGAGCATCTTATCGTAGGGCAGCAAAACCTCGCATCCGCCTTTGTCGCTGTCGCAGAGATTCAACAAAAACTCGGCCACGCGTTGCGCTCCGGTCTGAGCCTTGAGTTGCTCTAGCTGCGCCACCAACGAGTGAAGATGGGTAAAGGTCGCGGCCAGAATAGAAATACCGATCTCAGGGTCCTCTCTCATCAATGAGATCAGGATCGGACTGGGGATATGCATGACATCACAGGCCGATACGGCCTCGGCGGATACAGGATAGGGAACGTTACGCAGAGCTACGGCCTCACCAAAGCTGTCACCACGTTTGAAGACGCTCACGACGGCTTCGGCCCCGGTGGGGGTCATGCGGAACAGCTTGACCCAACCCTCAAGCACGACGTGGATGGCCTGCGCTTTTTCCTCCTGCAGGAATATTGTCTCACCACGGTCATACTGACGCCAGATCGCGTGGCTCAGCAGTGTTTCCACATGCTGTTCCGGTAAACTGCGCAGCAGCAGCGACTGACGTGCGATCGCTTTTTGTGCTTCGTGAGACAAGAGAATACCCCCGTTATTTCCTGCCGGCGCATGGGCGCGGTCGGTCCATCCCTGTTCCACGCTATGCCAGAGCCGGCAGTTGTGCACCATAGTTTTATGTTGCCTAAACTTGACTATTGTCATGTTGCGGCTTGGTTCGCTGCCCTATTCTCGGCTCAAAGCCAGTATTCCGGGGAGCACGTAACATGGACTACGAGCGTTATTTCAGTCAAAGCCTCAGTGACCTTCGGGATGAAGGGAACTATCGTGTTTTCATAGACTTGCAACGTCGCTGTGGTTCTTTCCCGAACGCGCGTCAGACGGATGGATCTGTCCAGCGAAACGTGCGGATCTGGTGTTCGAATGACTATCTCGGCATGGGTCAGCACCCATCTGTTATCGATGCAATGCATGACGCATTGGATCGCTGCGGCGCGGGGGCCGGGGGCACGCGAAACATATCAGGCACCACTCACGACCACGTGCTGCTTGAGGCCGAACTGGCCGATCTGCATGGAAAGGAAGCCGCGCTTCTGTTTACTTCCGGGTATGTTTCGAATTGGGCAGCCCTTGGCACTCTCGCCGCGAAAATCCCCGGCCTGATCGTATTCTCTGATGCACTGAACCATGCCTCGATGATCGAAGGCATCCGCCACTCGCGGGCGCAGAAGGTGATCTGGAAACACAACGATCTGGATGACCTTGAAACCAAACTGGCCGCAGCTGATCCCGATGCGCCAAAGATGATCGCGTTCGAGTCGGTCTATTCGATGGATGGTGACATCGCCCCCATCAAAGAGATTTGCGATCTCGCCGACAAATACGGCGCGATGACCTATCTGGATGAGGTTCATGCCGTTGGCCTCTATGGGCCACGCGGCGGTGGTATCGCTGAACGAGCAGGCCTCATGGATCGCCTGACGGTGATCGAAGGCACGCTTGGCAAGGCGTTCGGTGTGGTGGGCGGGTATATTGCTGCCTCGGCTGCGCTGTGCGATTTCGTGCGCAGCTTCGCCAGCGGGTTTATTTTTACCACCGCCCTGCCGCCGTCGATTGCCGCCGGGGCCGCGGCCTCGATCCGGCATTTGAAACAATCGAATGCTGAACGCGACCTGCAGAAAGCCCGTGTAGCGAAGGTTCGGGCCCGTTTGGATGCGGAAGGTATTCCTCATATTCCTAACCCCAGCCACATCATCCCGGTGATGGTTGGCGATCCGGTGAAGTGCAAGTTTATCTCGGACACGCTGCTGGAAGAGTTCGGCATCTACATTCAGCCGATCAATTATCCCACGGTTCCAAAAGGGACCGAGCGTCTGCGGATCACGCCGTCGCCCGTCCACACGGATGAAGATATCGACCATCTTGTCGGCGCGCTGTCTGCCCTCTGGCAACGCTGTCAGATCGCCCGAATGCCGATGGCGGCCCAGTAATACAAAAGCGCCCCCTAGCGTGACACTTCGCCGTCTCTTCGGAGGCGGCGTTTTTTTGGTCAGATCAGGTAGAGGGCGAAGATGATGATGACAAAGCCTGTCAGCACCATGGTGAACCCCCGCAGCCAGGCCGGGCTGTTTGCGAGATCAAGATAGCAAGCCAGGATAACGCGACATTTCGCCAGTGCGAGGACCAGAATACACCCCGCCAGAACGGCTGGCGGGATGGGCAGCACAGTCAGCAGAGCAGATGCAACGCTGAGCGCCAGAAGGCTGAGCCATGCGCGTGTGAGCGTATTCGGGAGCCTCCGGCGGGAGTATTTTGGAAAAGATGAAGCTGCGGGCATCCGTATTATCCCAACAGGTAGATCACGGGGAAAAGCAGGATCCAGACCAGATCGACCATGTGCCAGAACTGCGCACCTGCCTCAATGTTGCGTGGATCGTCACGCCAGGCGACCAGCAGCAGGATACCGACCCCTGCCAACACATGTGCGGCGTGAAACCCGGTCAGCAGATAATAGAACAGGAAAAATGGGTGGGTCTCATAGGTGATCCCCTGTGCAGCTTTGCCCGCGTATTCCGCACCTTTGATGATCAGGAACACGACACCCAGCGCGGCGGCAGTGATCAAGGCCATTCGGGCCACGCCCCGGCGCGCGATTTTTCGCCACTTCAGCGCCTGCGCCGCCAGATAGCCCGAGGTGACCAGCACCACCGTGTTGAGCGCCGCCCCTGTCCGGTAAAGGTGCGATTGAGCCTCGGCAAATCCTGTCGGGTCGGTCAGGCGCACGCCCATAAAGGCAATCAGGCCCGCGCCGAAAACCAGCAATTCCGAGATGATCAGAACCCACATCAGCAGCTCGCCCGGAAGCTCATCGATCAATGAGGCGTCACTCATGCTCCAACCAGTTGGCGGTAGATCTGAGGCAGGGCCATGATCAGCCGGTGCGGGTCGGGGATGACGGCGAAGCCGCCTTGACCGAACATGCGAGGAAACCAGCTTTTGCCGGTTTTGTCGATGGTAACGCCAAAGACCGATTGCCCTGCCCGACGCGCCTCTCGCACGGCCATGCAGGTGTCTTCGATACCGTGGCGACCCTCGTAATGGTCCAGGTCGTTGGGTTTGCCGTCAGTGATGATCAACAGCAACCGGCGTTTGCGCGATTGGCAGGCCAGATCGGCGGAACAATGGCGGATTGCGGCGCCGAGGCGGGTATAGTGGCCGGGACGCAGCGAGGCTATGCGCTGTTCCACCAAACCACCCATCGGCTCGTCGAAGCGTTTACAGCGCTGCACGTAAACCCGCTGGCGTTTCAGCGAGCTGAAAGCGTGGATGGCGAAATCGTCGCCGCAGGCGTTCAGACCCCAGGCGAGTGCCGCAAGAGCCTCGCGTTCAATGTCGATCACGGCGCGGCCTGTGACGGCGCTTTCGGTCGAGCGGCTGACATCCAGCAGGATAGACACCGCCAGATCGCGCGCCTCGGGGCGCGATTGCATCCAAATGCGTTCGGTGCCTTCGCCATTGGCACAACGGTCTACCTGCGCCCGAACGGCTGCCTCGATATCCAATTGGTCACCATCCAGATGACCGCGCGTCATCACGCGGCCCGGGCGCAGCGCCTCGAACTGGCGTTTCACGGCGCGGATGCGGCGGGCAGTGGCGGGGTCTTTGCCGAACTCGGCGGCATCTTCGCGAATCTCGGCATCCGAGGTCAGAACGTTGACATGATCGGGCAAGTATTGGCCGATGCGCACGTCCCATTCGGGATACAAAACCCGTCCCGACAGGCGTTCGCGGTTCACGTCCTCCGGAGCGAGGTCCAGATGAAGTTTCAGTTTGGTCGGCGGCGCCTTCGAGATCTGACCCAAGCCAATCTCTTCCTGATCATCGGCGGCTTTCTTGGCGTTATCAGGATCGTCATCGTCGATGCGCCGGTTGATGTTCAGGAACTCGGCCCAACTGAGGATCGCTTCGAACTTGTGCAGGATGAAACTGTCGCTGCGGTTGGCCTGATCCGATTTGCGGCGGCGGGCACGGTGAGTTTTTTCGCCGGATTCCTCAGGTGGTCCTTCGGTTTCGGGGTTCTCCACTTTGTTATGTTCGGAGAACCCGACCGGGCGCAACTCGGGCCACAGCGGGACAGGCCGGAAATGCTGATAGCCGCGCGGGGCGGTGAGGTCGTCATCCAACGCTAGAAGATGTTCAGCCTTTGGCGACAAAGGCGCGGGGTCACCCAGCATGTGGCGGACCAATTCTTCAACCGCTGCCTCGACGGGTGGCAGCCCGGAAATGTCGCGTTGATACAGCACGCCCTTACACAGTTCCGCATATAGCGGGCGCAGGCCGGGGGCGTTGTGCAACGCCGCCTCGACCATCTGTCGGGCGGCAACAAGCGCATGCAGGTCGGCGCGCAACGGGTCGTCTTCGTCGATACGAGTTCCGGCATGTGCAGCGGCGGCGGCCAGCCAGACATAAAGCGCACCGTTGGCTTCACGCGCGGGAAACACCGCCAGCCGATCCGGCAAACGCAGAACTTCGCCATCGAACGACGCACGCGGCATTAGCTCGGCCTCGGTTGCCAGACGACGACGCCACCCCAGACGGTGGCGCGAAATCTCGGGCGAGACCGGGCGCAATTCTACGCCCGGACTACCCCCAAGTCCTCGAAAGAGGACTGCCAGCCGCCCTGCGACCTCTGAGAGGTCGACCGCGGCTCCATCATGCACTTCAGGTGCATCAAGGCGACTGGCAAGGGTGTGCCACAGTTTCCCGATCGTTTCTTCGGGTTCCCATGGCTCAAAATCGATCCTGACCATCGGCCGGCCTCACCCAAAGACAGCCGTGACAAGATCGAGGAGCCCGCGTTTGATATCCTCATCATCAGTCAGAGGTTCGATCATTGCGGCGAGGATGGCGCGGTCGGTGGACATGCCCTGTGCGATCAGCGTCGCGGCATAAACGACCAGACGGGTGGACACGCCTTCCTCAAGGTCCTGACCCTTAAGCCCGCGCAACTTACCTGCAAGGCGTACCAGCGGTTTACAGCGTTCAAGCGGCAGACCGCTTTCTTGCGCGACGACTTCGGCCTCCATCTCGGGCGAAGGAAAGTCGAACTCCAGCGAGATGAACCGCTGCCTGGTCGAGGGTTTCAGGGTTTTCAGGATATTCTGGTATCCGGGGTTGTACGAGGCCACCAGCATGAAGCCGGGCGCGGCCTCAAGCTCTTCGCCGGTGCGGTCGATCGGCAGGATGCGCCGGTCATCGGTCAGCGGGTGCAGCACAACGGTGACGTCCTTGCGGGCTTCGACCACCTCATCAAGGTAGCAGATCGCGCCTTCGCGCACCGCACGAGTCAGAGGGCCATCAACCCAGACGGTTTCGCCGCCCTTCAACAGGTAGCGACCGATCAGGTCGGCGGCGGCGAGGTCATCGTGGCAGGCCACGGTGTAAAGCGGGCGGCCAAGCTTGGCGGCCATATGGGCCACAAAGCGGGTCTTACCGCAACCTGTTGGACCTTTCAGCAAAACCGGCAGGTCGTTGTTGTAGGCGGCGGTGAACACATCGCATTCATCGCTTTGGGCGAGGTAGAAGGGGGCGTTCGCCGCCCCCTCATTCAGTTTCATGGAGCCATCCATATCCATTACTCCGCAGGGGTTTCAGAGGCACCGGGTTCAATCACCTCTTTCCGGGGCACCCAGATCGAGTAGATGAACAGAAGCGCACCAAGGACCACGACCACACCAGAGCCAAGACGCATCCAGTAGAAGATCGCGATCTGGTCCTGCACGTCCATGAAGTAGTCACCGACCACACGTTGCATGTGAGTCTGCACGGTACCACCGAAGGTCAGGACGAAGGTCATGAAGACCATGCCGCTGGTCATAAGCCAGAACGAGCCCATGTTCAGAACCTGATTGTAGGGATCACGGTTCTTCAGGATCGGCATCGCATAGCTGAAGATCGCCAGGTTGAGGCAGACATAAGCACCGTAGAAGGCCAGGTGACCGTGGGCTGCGGTGATCTGCGTGCCATGGGTATAGTAGTTCACCCCGTGCAGCGTGTGCAGGAAGCCCCAGACACCGGCACCGAAGAAGGCAAGCGTTGCACAGCCCAGTGACCACAGCAGAGCAGCCTTGTTAGGGTGGTCACGACGGCCCTTCCAGACCATGACGAAGGCAAAGGCCATCATCGCGAAGAACGGGATCACCTCGAGGCTTGAGAAGATCGAACCGATCCACTGCCAATAGCCGGGTGTACCGATCCAATAGTAGTGGTGACCTGTCCCAAGGATGCCCGAGAACAGCGCGGCGGCGACGATGACATAGAGCCATTTCTCGACCACCTCACGGTCAACGCCCGTAAGCTTCAGCATCAGGTAGGCCAGGATCGAGGCCATGATCAGCTCCCATACGCCTTCGACCCATAGGTGGACGACATACCACCAGTATTGCTTGTCGAGCGACAGGTTGCCCGGGTTGTAGAAAGCAAACAGGAACAGAAGCGCCAGACCCCAGAGGCCCAGAACAAGGATGCTCGAAATCGCCGTCTTCTTGCCCTTCAGAACGGTCAGTGACACGTTGTAAAGGAACATCAGCGCGGCCACGACGATGCCCGCCTTGACCCATTTGGGTTGTTCAAGGAACTCGCGCCCCTCTTTGCCCAGCAGCCAGTTGCCTTCGAACAGGTTGAAGACATAGGTCACGACCACGCCCAGCGTACCAACCACAAGAATAATCAACTGCAGATAGGCCAGCTTGGTCGAATGGATCTCGCGCTCGGTCTCTTCGGGGATCAGGAAGTAGGCCGCACCGAAGAAGCCCAGCAGCAGCCAGACGATCAGAGAGTTGGTGTGCAGCATCCGTACGATATTGAACGGCAGAAGCTCACTCAGGAAGTTCGGGAATACATAGATGAAACCGGCCAGCAGGCCGCCGATTACCTGTACCGCGAACAGGGCCATCGCTACTGCGAAGTAGGCGTAGGCGATTTTTTGGGATTCGTATTTCATTGCTCCGTTCCCTTTCTCAGCCTGCCTCGTTGGGCGGCCAGCCCTGCGCATCGATGTTGTCCGTCCAGATCAAGAAGTTGGTCAGATCGCGGATCTCTTCGTCGCTGAGGTTGAAATTGGGCATCTGCCGACGACCGGGAATGCCGGTCGGCTGCGCCTCCATCCAGCCCTTGAGCGCTTCAAAGGCCGATTCCGGGTCGTCCAGCACACCCCAGCGGGTCATCACATTCCCGACTTCCGGCGCGTAGTAGGCGCCCTCGCCCAGGATCGTGTGACAGTTGATGCAGGCATGTTTTTCCCAGACATGTTTGCCCCGAACCACACTGTCATCAAGCTTCGCCGAATTCTCGGAGTTGACGATGTACCAGTGCGAGTGGGCCGACAGGGCCAGGAAGATGAGGATGAAGAACAGTGACCCGCCATAGAATATGTTGCGAGCCATGCTCTTTGTCATGACTTCTCGCATTGCGCTCTCCTTTGCGCAGATTAGCTAGTCTGATGACAATGGCGGGTGGGTCGCAGGGCTGCCTTAACGAAAGTCAAGCATGCCAAAGTAAGCGCGGAATTGGACACCTGTGGTCATAATTGCGTCAGTATCACTAAAATGCCCTCAGATTGCCTTGAAAAATAGTACTTAGAACAGCATGTTTCCGGACGTTCGAACAGTTGAAGCGAGCGTTCTCGATATATTGGTGAATAGAGGTGCGTAGATGGCACCTGAAGCGTGGTGGTTAAAGAATGGCGAACTACTCATACATCGGATACGCACCCGGCGTCATTACGGTGAATACAATTGGGCCTGATACGATCACCCTGGACGCAAGCTATGACCCCGCGACGGACCGAAGGGTATTCAATGTTGAGGACGAGGCCGGTGGTTTCATTCGAAATGGGTTTGGCCCGCCAGTTCCCGATACCGGGGATGTTTTCAACGGCGACAGATTCAACAACGAAAATGGCGACGACGATACACAGATCGGAATGGTAACAAACCTTGATGGTTCGACAACGTTTCTGAGCGGCGACATCTATCTGGAAGAATCCTACATTCTGACGAATCCCGGCGGTGGGACAATCACTGTGTACCTTGTCGAGGTTGAAGGAACCAACGCTGGCTACATAACCTCTGAGCCCCTAGATCCCGGGGTGACGTATTCGATGAGCGTCGTCAACGTTACACCGAGCAACGCACCGGACACGACTGACCCCGGTTCCATCGTTGATGTTCCTTGTTTCTCCGCCGGAACGCTTATCGCGACACCTGATGGTGATGTCGCGATAGAAACGCTTTCCGCTGGTGACAAGGTTGTCACCTTGGATCATGGACCACAACCAATTCGCTGGATCGGCGCGCGCGCTCTGGATAGGTCTGAATTTGCGCTCAATCCCAAGCTGCGCCCGATCCGAATCACAGCGGGCAGCCTGGGAAGCAACCTGCCGCGACGTGATCTGTTGGTCTCGCCGCAGCATCGCATGTTGATCCGTTCGAGTATCGCCGTTCGCATGTTCGACAGCGAGGAGGTTCTGGTCCCAGCCCATAAGCTGGTCGGCATACATGGCATAACCGTCGACGAGACAGCTCAGGGCGTGGTGTATTTCCATATTCTGTTCGACCGGCATGAGATCGTGCTTGCGGAAGGCGCGCCGTCAGAAAGCCTATTCACAGGCAAGCAAGCCTTGAAAGGAATACAGCCCGAGGCGCTGGCCGAAATTGTTGCGCTCTTCCCAGAGTTAGCTTTGCCAGACCATCAACCAATCGCAGCCCGCCAGATTCCAAAACGCGGAAGACAAATCCATACTTTGCTGCAACGGCATATTAAAAATGACAGGGCGTTGCTCCGACCTTCTTAATCTAAGAACCGTTGCTCAGGCCGCTAGACGTGGCCCGGTCAACGCGGGCCACATCGCAACCAGATACAAGACGATGGCGCAGATCCACAGCCCATCTGAGGCCAGCATCGCAACCAGATATCCCTGGTCAAACGCCGACCCGACCCAGCGCAAAACTGCGGCTGCCGCCATCAAACCGTAAGCGATCGCCATGGGTGGCGAGGCCACGAGGGCACGGCCACTATGGCCGAGGGCGGCCCGACTCATCACGGCAAGGGTCATGCCGCCGACGCAACCAATGCCCAAAATATGCAGCGCCCCGATCTCGCTGCCGAACCCCAGCACTGCCAGCCCCCACAGGATCAGGCCCAGCGCCAGCATGCCCAGCCCCAGATGCAACGCGATCAGGATCGGCTGCCGCAGTGCCCAGCGTGCGCGCCAACGTGCCATGCGCAGGATCTGAGCAACGCCAAGCATCAGCGCGATAGCGCCTGATACAGGTCCGATTCCAAAGACGAGCACGCTCAGCGGCAGTGACAGTGCAAGCCCCATGGCGGCTTTATCAAACGCTCCTACCGAAATAGGCCAGTTGGATTCGGGCTCTCCCGCGCGTTTCATCGCATTTCGGGTGAAAGCTGGCGTAATGCGCCCACCAAGTATCGCGATTAGGCTACAGAGCGTCAGCAACCCCGCCCGCAATCCGATGTCCAGCGTATCGCTGGTCACACCGATCCACTCTAAATGGGTTAACAAGTTGGCAATCCAGATCGCACTGAGCAGCAAAAGGAATACCATGTTCTGCGGTTTGGGGCGTCGGATCAGCTGAGTAGCAATCTTTGCCGCCAGAATTGGAACAAAGACCAGATCGAACACAGCGACCAGAACAGGCGGCAGCGCACCGGAGAACCACATCGCTACCCGCCCGGCCAACCAGAGACCTGCAGCCAGCATGATGAACCGGGCGCGCGCCTCTGGGGTCCCGGTCCAGTTGGGAACAGCCGTCAGAAAGAACCCGCCCAGAGCTGCTGTGGCATAGCCAAAGATCATCTCATGCGCGTGCCACATTGGGGGACTCATGGAATAGGTTGGGTCTTCGTATCCGACCAACCCGGTCTGCGTCATCAACCAAAAACCCCACGCGCCTCCCGCGAACAGACCAAAAAGTCCGGCGGACAGGAAAAAGATGCGAAACCCCTCGCCCAATACGCGCGCGATCACTGCCGACATGCCTGTTCTCCTCGGCCTCAATGGCTGTTGGAACAGGTTTAGCAAGGCCGACCAGTGATGGACTTAACCGAAATCAAGCATCCGAAAAACATGTCCCTGAAACTCAGGTTTTCCCTTTGTTTTATGGCTCATTATAGCCCGTCAATTTCCAATTTGCGCGCGTTCCGTTGACTTTCGTCAAGGATGACAAACGCGTGATGTTTCACCCTAGGACCTGCCTCACCAGCAAATGGAGAGTGATCATGTCACTTGGAATCAGCTACAACAGAACTGGCCGCGCCTTAGGGGTCGGTTTGGCAATGTTGCTGGGCAGCGTCGCTGCGCCAGTCTTTGCCGAAGAGCCAACCCTGAGCAAGGAAGCCTTTGAATCATCAAAACAACTTTACTTTGAACGCTGCGCCGGTTGTCACGGTGTGTTGCGCAAAGGGGCAACCGGCAAAAGCCTTGAGCCGCTGGTTGAAACGAAGAATGACGATGGTACCGTAACCGAGTCGGGCACCCTGAAACTGGGGCAGGAGCGGCTGGAAAAAATCATTGCATGGGGCACCGAAGGCGGGATGAACAACTTCTCGGACGTGATGTCCGAAGAAGAAATCCGCGATATGGCGACCTACATCCAGATGGAGCCGCCCCAACCGCCAGAAATGTCGCTTGAGCAGATGATGGCGACCCGCAAGGTCTATGTCGAACCCGAAGACTACCCGACCGAGCCGCTGCATGGCCGCAACTGGGAAAACTTCTTCGTGGTCATCGAGCGTGACGTGGGCAAGGTGGCCGTGATCGACGGTGACACCAAGGAAGTGCTGGCGCATATCCCGACCGGTTATGCGGTGCACGTTCTGAAAGCCTCGGAACATCACAAACTGGAAGAACCGGAAAACCCGGGCCGCTTCTGGTACACCATGGGCCGCGACGGGAAGATGACCAAGATCGACCTGTGGCAGAACCCCGAGAACATGCTGGTTGCCGAGGTTACCATTGGTTATGACGCTCGCGACGTGGCGGTATCGGGTGACGGTAAATACGTCATCGGTGGCGCCTATTGGCCCCCTCATTTCGCCATCGTCGACGCCGAAACCATGGAGCCGAAAAAGGTTGTCTCGACCCGCGGCTACAACGTGGACGGGGATTATGTGGAAGAGGCCCGCGTGGCCGCCATCTACACCACCCCGAACGAGCCCACGTGGATCGTGGCCGTCAAGGAACTCGGTCAGCTGTGGCAGGTGGACTACTCCGATCTGGACAACCTGCGTATCGACAAGATCGACAGCGCAAAGTTCCTGCATGACGGGTTCTTTGATCCGACCGGCCGTTATTTCCAGATCGCCGCAAACGCGTCGAACAAGATGGTCGTGGTCGATACCGAGACTCACAAGCTGGAAGCTATGATCGATACCGCGCCGCTGCCGCACCCCGGCCCGGGCGCCAACTGGGATGACCCGAATTGCGGTCCTGTTGCCGGTACGACCCACTTGGGCGAAGGCACGGTTACCGTTTGGGGCAACGACCCCGAAGGCCGCCCGGACGATGCCTGGAAGGTCTGCTATGAGGTGGAAACCGACGGACCCGGCCTGTTCATCCGGACCCATCCGAACTCGGACTACATCTGGGCCGACCAGACCAAGCACCCCGAGCCTGAGATCCAGCAATCGGTGCAGGTCATCGACAAGGCAACCGGTGAGATCGTGAAAACGATCCAGATCACAGAAGAGGAAGGCAACGTCGCCGTTCACTTCGAGTTCAACCAAGACGGATCCGAGGTTTGGGTGTCCAAGTGGAACCGGTCGACCTCGAAAGAGCCAAATGGAGAGATCGTGATCTTCGACGCCAAGACGCTGGAAGAGATCGGCCGCGTGAAGGGACTGTTTGCACCCACCGGCAAGTTCAACGTCTACAACCGTTCGAACCACGTCACCTGACGGGTTTTGTACTCAGCACCGGAAAGGGCGGGCCCCTCGCCCGCCCTTTCCTCGTTTGACTCATCAGCCAAATCCACAGGCCTGACATCCAGGGCCAGAAAAAGAAGCCAAAACGGAGACCGGATATGACCTCCGAACCGGAAAAGAAAAAACCAATCTGGCGCCGGTATTTCCTGTGGGGAATGCCCGTGGCCGGGATCGCTGCGGCCTTTGCCGCCGGCATCATCTTCTGGGGCGGGTTCAACACCGCTATGGAAGCTACCAACACCAAGGAATTCTGCGTCTCGTGCCACGAGATGCGAGATTTCGTTTACGAAGAATACACCGGCACAATCCACGACGTGAACCGTTCGGGCGTAGGCGCGGTCTGTTCCGACTGTCACGTGCCCAAGGATTGGACTCACAAGATCATCCGCAAGATCAAGGCGTCCAAAGAACTGTATGGCAAGGTGGTCGGCACCATAAACACGCGCGAGAAATTCGAAGCCAAGCGCGTACATCTGGCTATGAATGAATGGGAGCGGATGAAATCCACGGACTCGCGCGAGTGCCGCAACTGCCATGACTTCGAGTCGATGATGCCCGAGTTCCAGAAACCCCGCGCCCGTCAGCAGCACCTGAACGCGATGACCGTTGGTCAGACCTGTATTGACTGCCACAAGGGGATTGCGCATTCGGACGCCCGTGACCGGGCGGATGAAGAGTATCTGGAAGAACTGGAAGCCCCGAACCCCGCTTTCATTCGCGAAATTCCTGCCGAATACCTGGCAAGTCTCGAACGCATCGAAGCCAAAGAAGCCGCCGATGCCGAGGCTGAGAAAGCCGCGCGTGTAGCCCAGCAAGAGGCCGTACAGGCCCAGATCGCAGCAGCGGTTGACGCAGCCGTCGCGGAAGAGCGTGCCAAAGCTTCTGGCGAAGAAGCCGCAGCCCCGGCAGGTGGCGGCAGCGATGTTGGCACAAATATCGATTGGGCCGCTGTCCCCGGTTCAGATATGAAACTGTTCTATCCCGGTCAGGCCTCGTTTGAATGGGTTCAGAACGGCAGATCCCACGGCGGAGCACGTCCTTTGACCAAGGGCGGAGACAAGTGCACCACCTGTCACGCCGCCGAACTGGACGCGATCGGCAACAAGATCGTGGCCGGTGGGGATCTGGAACCAACCCCGATCCCGGGCAAACGCGGCGTGATAGACGCCACCGTTCAAGCCGCGCATGATGATGAGACCCTCTATATCCGTCTGCAATGGCCGGATGCGGGCCACAACCCCGCCCCCTTTGTCGATGGCGGCAAGATGGACCCGGACAACCAGATCAAGGTGGCCATGATGATCACCGGCACTGGGATTGAGCTGGGCGATCAGGTCGGCTGCTGGGCCTCGTGCCACGCGGACAACTCCTATATGCCCTTTGATCCGGGTGCCGATGCGATTGCCGCAAACGGCGATGTCTCGGGTCGGCTGAGCACGCAGGACACTGTGACCAAATACATCAGCGAAAGCCGCACCGAGGTCGAGATCAAAGGCCGCCGCGGTAAGGCGCTGGGTGGCTGGGACAAGCTGCAGGCCGCCGATCAGATCGAGCAGTATCTGGCCGATGGCACCTATCTGGACCTGATGCGCGTCTACGCGGACGGCA
Organism: Ruegeria sp. A5; assembly: GCF_056543005.1. Lineage (NCBI taxonomy): Bacteria > Pseudomonadati > Pseudomonadota > Alphaproteobacteria > Rhodobacterales > Roseobacteraceae > Ruegeria > Ruegeria sp. A5. Next base: position 110,429 of record NZ_JBQGAV010000007.1, on the reverse strand, counting down.
GCGCCACCAACGGCTATCTGCTGGAACAGCGCGTGGTCAATGACGGTGAGATCGCCGCCTCGGCCAGCCTTGATGCAGGTATGTGGACCGTGGTCTTCACCCGCCCATTGAACTCGGGCGCAGCCGGTGACGTGCCGCTGGAGGCCGGTCAGACCTATACGGTGGGCTTTGCCATCCACGATGACTTTGCCGCCGCACGGTTCCACCACGTGACGCTGGATACCAGCCTGGCATTGGACGACGACAATGCCTTCATCAACGTCGTCAAACAATAAGGAAGAGGGGCCGGGCAATCCGGCCCCTTCCGCTTAAAAGAGGAGACTTGGACAATGAAACCCCAACACCTTCTCCCTGCGCTGCTGCTTCTGGCCGCGCCCGCATGGGCAGAGGACACCGCCGCGCTGTGTGCCGAAGCCGAAGAGCGCTATGTCGAGCTGTTCGGTCAGCCCTCCTCCGCCGTTGAGGATGCCGATGTGGTGCTGATGTACAAATACACGTTCTGCCCAGCCGAGCTAACCGTGAAACCGGGCACAACCGTGCGCTGGGTGAATGTCGATAAGCGCACCAGTCACTCGGTCCTACTGAAAGACGGCAGCGAGCCCGAAAGCGACCGTTTGTTTCCTGAGGAGACGGTTGACCTGACCTTCCTCATCCCGGGTCCGCAGGACTATCTGTGCGGCCCACATTGGGAGACACAGAACATGATCGGCATGATCACCGTCGAACCCTGAGCCGAGGCAATCATACAGGCAAGCCGAAAGGAGCGCGGGGCAATTCCCGCGCTCCTTAACTTTAGTCAAGGAGGTTCCTTTCCGATTACGCCAGTCTGGCCGCATGACACGCCCGGCTCACCCAGCAACGTCCCCTGATCGCGCAGGAATTCCGGGCTCCGAAGACATTCAGACCAAGCGAGTTTGCACATGAGCGGTAAGGTTTTTCTGATTGGCGCAGGCCCCGGTGACCCCGAACTGATGACCCTGCGCGCGCTGCGGATGCTGCAAGAGGCGGACGTGGTGGTCTATGACCGTCTGGTCTCGGCCGATATCCTCAATCTGCACTCTGATGGCGCACGGCTGATCCCGGTTGGGAAGGCCCCCAAGTGTCATACCGTGCCGCAGGATCGCATCAACGAAATCCTCGTCGAAGAAGCCAGCGCCGGTCACACCGTTGCTCGCCTCAAGGGCGGCGATCCGATGATCTTCGGGCGTGGATCGGAAGAGGCCGCGCACCTGATGGCAAACGGCATCCCAGTCGAATACGCGCCGGGCATTACCGCAGCGCAGGGGGCATCCTGTTCGACAGGCGTGCCGCTGACCCATCGCGGGTTGGCGACATCGGTGCAATATGTCACCGGGCACCGACAGGCCGACAAGGTGCTGGATCTGGATTGGAAACGTCTGGCCGACCCGGACTCGACCTTAGTCGTCTATATGGGCGTCGCCAATATCGGCCAGATCGCCATGGGACTGATGACCGAGAACCTGCCCGGCTCAACTCCGGTTTTGGCGGTAGGCAAAGCGACCACACCTGATGAGCGCCGGATGGTATCCCGGCTGGATCGGCTGGCCGCTGATGTGCGCAAGGCCGGGCTAAAGGCGCCCACGCTGTTCATCATCGGCAAGGTAGTTTCACTTTATGCAGAACGGCCTGTGGCCGACCTTTTGGAGCAGGCGCATGGCTAAGTTCGGTTCCGGAAGGCCGGCACAGCAACCGGCTGTGAGAGGACGCAAAGGATGGGCAGCACGTGCTGTTCTCACTTCCGCAGTGCTTGTTGCCACCACGGCCTTCGCTGCTGACACGCTTGACCCCAACGCACTGAAACGCCTTGTCCATCAGGATTGCGGCTCATGCCATGGGTTATCGCTGAAAGGCGGCCTCGGCCCCGATCTGCGGTCCAAAACACTGGAACACTACGATGCCGAGGTACTGACCGGCGTGATCCTCGACGGCATCCCCGACACCGCGATGCCCCCATGGCGGCCCTTGATCAGCGAAGAAGAGGCCGAATGGATCGCCCGTTACCTGCTGGCACAGGAGGCACAATGAAACAGCTCATCCTTACCCTCGCCGCCACCCTTATGATGACCACCGCCCAGGCTGAACCCACGGCGACCGGCGACCTAGGACTTGTGATCGAACGCGCCAAGGGCTCGGTTCTTCTGGTGGACCAATCCGACCGCGCAGCGCTGGCGCGGATCGAAGGTCTGGGCGATCTGTCCCATGCCTCGCTGGTCTATTCACCCGATGAACGCTTTGCCTATGTATTTGGACGAGACGGCGGCCTGACTAAGGTGGATATCGTCACCCGCCAGATCGTGAACCGGGTCGTGCAGGCGGGCAACGCCATTGGCGGTGCCATTTCGGATGACGGCGAGCTGGTCGCTGTATCGAATTATGAACCTGGCGGTGTGCGCGTCTTCGATGCGGACACGCTAGAGATGGTCGCGGACATTCCTACCGACAGCAAAACCATCGGATTGGTCGATGCACCCGGCCGCCGGTTTGTTTTTACCATGTGGGACACGGGCGAAACCTGGATTGCTGATTTCTCCAACGGCGCACCCGCGATCACCAAGATCCCCGACATGGGCAAGAATCCTTACGACGCGCTGATCACCGCAAATGGCCGCACCTATATCACCGGCTTGTTTGGCGAGGATGGCCTGACCGCGCTGGACCTTTGGGCCGAGACGCCCGAACCCATCCGCGTGCTGCCCAACTATGGGCGCGGGCAAGAGGAGATGCCGGTCTACAAGATGCCTCACCTCGAAGGCTGGGCGCTGACGGGGCGCGAATTTGTGCTGCCTGCCGTCGGCCATCACGAGGTTCTGTGGATCGACGCCGACACTCTGACCGAGACCGGACGTACGCAGACCCATGGTCAGCCGGTCTTTGCCATGGCCCGTCCTGACGGGCGGCAGGTTTGGGTAAACTTTGCCCACCCTTTGAACGACACCATTCAGGTTATTGATTCTGTGACCAAGGAGATCATTCACGAATTCAAACCCGGCCCTGCCGTACTGCATATGGAGTTCACTCCGCGAGGGCATGAGGTCTGGATCAGCGTGCGCGACGCCAACAAGGTTATGGTCTACGACACGCAAACGTTTGAAAAACTGCGCGAGATCGACGCCGACAGCCCATCCGGCATTTTCTTCACCGCCCGTGCGCACAGAATGGGGCTTTGACATGCAACACATCACCGATCCCATCGACCGCCGTTTGCTGGACGAGTTTCAGCGCGACTTTCCGATTACAGAGCGTCCGTTCCAGGTGTTGGCGTCTTTGCTAGGGCTGGACGAAGCCGAGGTGATTGATCGCCTTACTCGCATGCAGGCCACCGGGCGGATTACACGCGTGGGTGCCACCATCGCTCCGGGCGCGGTTTCGGCCAGCACCTTGGCCGCTGTTGCGGCCCCCGAACATCGGTTGGAAGAGATTGCAGCCCTGATCGACGCCGAACCGGGCGTGAACCACAACTACCAGCGGGAGGATGACTGGAACCTCTGGTTCGTCGCAACCGGCCCGGATCGCACCCATGTCGATGACACCCTTGCACGGATATCGCAGCGTTCCGGACTGCGGGTTCTGGACCTGCGCCTCGTACGTCCATTCAACGTCGATTTGGGCTTTCGTATGTCGGGAAAAACACGCAATGTTCCTGGCCTTCGTAAGGTGGATCGCTCAGCCATGCAGCCCGGAGATCGCGAGTTGCTGCAGGCGCTCAGCTCGGGCCTGACCCTGACAGAGATTCCTTATGCCGCATTGGCACAAACGCTGGGCAGAGATGATTCCGACGTAATGGGGCGTATCGAAGCGCTGCAAACAGCAGGCATAATCTCTCGTCTCGGGGTTATCGTGCGCCACCGGGCGCTCGGCTGGTCAGCCAATGCGATGGTTGTTTGGGACATGCCGCCCGAACAGGTGGACACGGCTGGACCGGCGCTGGCGGCCTATCCCGGCGTGACGCTTTGCTATGAGCGCAACCCGGTCAAGGATGTCTGGCCCTATCGCCTCTATTCCATGATCCATGCACGCTCGCGCCCCGAAGCGATGGAGGTTCTGGCCGCAGCCGCCGCTCTGCCCGAACTGGCAGGCGCACGGAACAAAGTGCTGTTTTCGACCCGTTGTTTCAAACAGACCGGCGCGTTGATCCAACCGAAAGAGGCAGCAGCATGACTATGGACGCGACCGACCGCGTAATCCTGAACCGGATGCAGGACGACCTGCCGCTGACCGCGTATCCCTTTGCCAGTGTAGCCCAGGAACTTGGGATTCCCGAAGACGAACTCCTAACCCGTCTCGCACGAATGAAAGAGCAGCGGATCATCACACGTTTCGGCCCGTTTTTCGACGCTGCTGCAATGGGTGGAGCGTTCTGCCTGTGCGCCATGGCCGTGCCAGAGGATGAATTCGAAACCGTCCTGACCAAAGTCAATGCGCACGCCGAGGTTGCCCATAACTATGAGCGTACGCACCGGCTGAACATGTGGTTCGTGCTGGCTACCGAAACGCCTGAAGGGATCGAGGCCGCCGCTGATGCGATCGAACGGGAAACGGGGATCGAAGTTCTCCGTTTCCCCAAACTACAGGAATTTTTCATCGGCTTCCGGGTGGCAGCATGATCGACGTTCAGGACAGAGAAATAATCGAAGCGCTGCAAAGCGGCCTGCCGCTTGTGCCAGCGCCTTATGCAGCCGTTGCCGAAACACTTGGGTTGGACGAGGATGCCCTTTTGTATCGTCTGGCGGAGCTGAAATCGCATGGTGTTATCCGCCGTATCGCCGCCGCTCCGAACCACTACAAGCTGGGGATGACGGCAAACGGGATGACTGTTTGGGATGTAGACGGCAGCCAGGTCGCGGAATTGGGCGCACGGATCGGGGCGCTGCCCTTTGTCACCCACTGCTACGAACGTCCCCGCGCCCTGCCCGATTGGCCCTATAACCTGTTCGCCATGGTCCACGGTTCTGACCGGGACGAAGTCGAGAAAAAACGCGCCGAGATCTTCGCAATTCTGGGCGATGCCTGCCGGGCCAAGGACATCCTCTATTCCACGCGCATCCTGAAGAAGACAGGGCTGCGGTTGAAAAAGAAAGGCTGAGACATGTTCCGCCTGACCGAATACATGCAGCAGCTCGTCAAACCGACACCGGTGCGCAGACGCCGTCCCGGCCCGGTGAAGCCGGTAGTGATCTGGAACCTGACGCGGCGCTGCAATCTGAAATGCCGCCACTGTTACACCGTTTCAGCAGATGTCGCGTTCCCCGGTGAGCTCAGTCACGAGCAAGCCATGGTAACCCTTGAGGATCTGGGCCAATTCCGCGTCCCGGCCCTGATCCTCTCGGGTGGGGAACCGCTGGACCGGTTCGATTTCTTCGACATCGCCAAACGCGCCCGCGATCTGGTGCCGATGCTGGCACTGTCGACCAACGGTACGCGGATTTACGACGAAACCGCCGACATGATCGCCGACGTGGGCTTCAACTATGTCGGCATTTCGCTGGACGGGATCGGGGCCACAAATGACTGGTTCCGGGGCGTCGAAGGCGCCTTTGCCGATGCTCTGCGCGGCGTACGCGAATGTAAGAAACGCGGTATCAAGGTGGGCCTGCGGTTCTGCCTGACCGAAGGTACGCAACATCACCTGCCTGACCTGCTGCAACTGTGCGACGATGAGGGTGTCGACAAGTTCTACCTGTCTCACCTCGTCTATGCCGGGCGCGGTGACAAGAACCGAGGCGAGGATGCCGAGCATTTGCGCACTCGTAAGGGTTTGGATTTGTTGTTGGAACGTGCGTGGGAAGCCGTCTCGGGCGGCCGTCCGCTGGATATCGTGACTGGCAATAACGATGCCGATGCCGGGTATTTCCTGAACTGGGTTCGGTTGCATTTCGACCATGACAAAGCTGCCAATGTGCGGGAACATCTTGCGGCGTGGGGTGGCAACTCTAGCGGTTTGGGCGTGGCCAATATCGACAACCTCGGCCGCGTGCATCCCGATACCTATTGGTCCGATTACACTGTTGGCAATGTGAAGACCAAATCGTTTTCGGAACTCTGGACCAGCGATGACCCGATGCTCGCCATGCTGCGTACCCGTCCGCGTCCTTTGAAGGGGCGTTGCGGGGCCTGTCAGTTAAAGGATGTCTGCGGTGGCAACACCCGCATCCGTGCCTTGCAACTGACCGGCGACCCGTGGGCCGAGGACCCGGCCTGCTATCTATCAAACGAAGAAATCGGCGTGCAGGGCGCAGGCGAGCGTCTGCAGGTCACGCCGTTCCGAGGGAAAAGCCATGATCCGGCGCATCAATTCTTTTGACACCTTGAAAATCGGCACATTCTGCTCGCTGCTGCTGACCGGCGCAGCTTGGGCTGATGCACCTTCGGATTATGCCGAATTCTGTGCCTCATGCCATGGTGAAAACCGTCTGGGTGGGGTCGGTCCGGCGCTGATCCCCGAGACGTTGAAACGGATGCGTGGGCCACGCGTGGCGGCGGTGATTGCCGAAGGGCGTACGGCCACCCAGATGCCTGCGTTTTCGCACGAGTTGGACGCGTTGCAGATCGAGGAACTGGCGGGATGGTTGAAATCTCCGCTGGAGACCGATCCCGAATGGGGTGAGGCCGATATCATGGCCAGCCGGACTCTGGATAATGAGTACGTATCGGTTGACGCGCCTGTCTGGTACAGCGACCCGATGAACATCACGCTGGTGGTGGAAACAGGCGATCATCATGTCAGTGTGCTGGACGGTGATACGTTCGAGGTTCTGGATCGGTTCGAAACCCCGTTCGCCGTGCATGGTGGGCCGAAGTTCAGCCCCGATGGGCGCTATGTCTTCATCATGTCGCGCGATGGCTGGGTGCAGAAATATGATATCTGGGCGCTGAAACAGGTGGGCCGCGTGCGCGCGGGGTTAAACAGCCGCAACATCGCCATGTCGGGTGACGGCAAATGGGTGGCAGTAGCGAACTATTTACCGAACTCACTGACCCTGCTGTCGACAGAGGACTTGTCGGTCGCGAAAGTCATTGAAGTCAAAAGCAAAAAGGGCGTTCCCAGCCGCGTTTCCGCCGTTTATCAGGCACCGCCGCGCGAAAGCTTTGTTCTGGCGCTGAAGGATGTCCCCGAGATTTGGGAGGTGTTCTACGGGGCCAACCCGCCGCAATCCGGTATTGGCCACGATTTCCGCATCGAGGGGCAGTTCAAGAACCCTGACCCGTTCCCCGTGCGCAAGATCACCACGCCTGATTATCTGGACGATTTCTTTTTCGATCAAAGTTATGAATACGTTATGGGCGCCTCGCGTGATGGCAAGGGCGGGCAGGTGATTGATCTGGTGATCGGTCATAAGATCGCAGATCTGGACCTGCCGGGTATGCCTCACTTAGGTTCGGGGATCACCTGGCAGCAGGGCGACACCACCGTGATGGCTACGCCGCATCTGACCGATGGCACGGTCTCGGTGATCGACATGGGAACATGGGAAACCGTCAAGCGGATCAAAACCGAAGGGCCAGGATTCTTCATGCGCAGCCATGAGAACTCGCCTTACGTCTGGGCCGATGTGTTCTTTGGCCCGAACAAGGATGCCATGCACGTGATCGACAAGCAAAGCCTTGAAATCGTGAAAACTTTGCGCCCCGCGCCGGGCAAGACCGTGGCTCATGTCGAGTTTACCAAGGATGGCAGTCACGCGCTGGTTTCGATCTGGGAAGATGACGGCGCGGTGATCGTCTATGACGCGCAAACGCTGGAAGAGGTCCGCCGCCTGCCGATGCGCAAACCGTCTGGGAAGTACAATGTCTGGAACAAAATCACCTTCTCGGAAGGCACCAGCCACTGAAGGCAAATGGCCGGTCTGGAAGCTGGCCATCCTGCTTTATCCTGCCACGGCTCTGACCGTGGCCATCAACCTGTTTCTGGCTGGGCTGATCCTGCACAGCGCGGGGTTTGGTGCCATTGAACCAGTACCTGCGATCTTATGGTCCATCCCCTTGGGCGTGCCCGCCTCATGGCTGGCAGGGCGCTGGGTGCGTGGCCTGATGGATGAGGCAGACGATTGATTTGAAAAGAAAATCAGAAAATTGCTTCACCTAACCTAAGTCAAGTCGCGACTCGGTAGAATCCAATACCCCAAAGGCATAGCTTTCCGAGTCGGAGACTCCATGCCTGCCCTGATCCCTCTGCACAATCTCCCTGTACGCGCAACTCGCGCGGCATGTGGGTTGGCAGGCATATTCCTTCTGTTGTTGCAGGCCTTTGGACCGGCGCTGGCGAGTCCCGGTGAAAGTGTCTGGATGGAGATCTGCTCGGAAGGCGGCGCGGTCTGGGTTGAAGTTGATCTTGAGGAGGACACCGAAGACCCGACCGCGTACTGCCCAAAATGCGCCGATTGCGCGCTGTGCGCTGTCACCAGTGCAGCGCCCGCACCCGAGCTGGTGCAGATACCGCAAATCGGAAACTTCCGTGTTGTACAGCTTCAGAACAGCAAATCTTCCATGTTGTACAAGTCGCATAAGCTGTGGCCCGAAACCCGGGGACCTCCGCGCCCGACCCAAGAAACTGCTGAACGCGCCCTGCGCGCGTCCATGGCGTCCACCCTAAGTATAGGAGATGCGCCGTGGCCGTAAGTCGCGCAATCCATATAATGCTGGCCCTTGCCCTGTCCTGCCTGATGGCGATCAGTGCCCATGCCGACAGCCTCGCCAGCTTCCTGCCCGAGATTGAACCCGCCGATCTGGCCCCCGGTGCTGATGCCATTGGGCCGGTCCGCGATGACGTTCCGGTTGCACCCGTTCTGAAGGCCGGCGAGACCGTTGCCTGGGCCTTCCTAACCTCTGACTTCGTTGGCACCACCGGCTATTCCGGCAAACCGATCCATGTGGTCGCCGCCATCGATGATCAAGCGGTGCTAACCGGTGTGCAATTGGTCAAACACTCGGAGCCCATCGTTCTGATTGGCATCCCCAACGCGCGCATGGTTGAGCTGACCGAAGGCTATGCCGGTCTGGACTTGAAGGTTGAGGCTGAAACCGGCGGTGAGGGGCATGACCTCGATATCATCTCGGGGGCCACCGTCACGATCATGGTGATTGATGACAGTCTTGTGCGCGGCGGCATCAAGGTGGCGCGGGCGCTGGGGTTGGGCGGTTTGTCTCCGCTGCAGGCCGATGGGCCGAAACGCGAAGTCGATCTGGCGCAGGATGCGGTATACGACTGGAACACCCTGTCCGGCAACGGCTCGGTCCGGCGACTAACGCTGGATATCGGGCAGGTCAACGCTGCGTTCGAAGCCACCGGAGATCAGCGCGCCATCAAACGCCCTGAACCCGGCGAACCAGATGACACCTATATTGATATGCATATGGCGTTGGTATCCGTGCCGTCGATCGGCAAGTCGCTGCTGGGTGAGGCCGAATATCAAAACATGGTCGACTGGCTGGACGAAGGCGAGCAGGCCATTCTGGTGCTGGGGCGTGGGGCCTACAGCTTCAAGGGCTCGGGCTATGTCCGGGGCGGGATTTTCGACCGGATTCAGTTGATCCAAGGCGACAATTCGGTGCGATTCTTCGACAAGCAGCAGCGCCGGTTGGGCAAGGTTGCGGCACCCGATGCCCCAAGTTTCACGGAATTGGACATCTTCAAGATCCCCGCTGAGGCCGAGTTTGATCCGGCCGAGCCCTTTCGCCTGCAACTGTTGGCGCAGCGGGCTGTGGGCGCGGTTGAGAAGACCTTTCTGACCTTCGATCTGGGCTACAAACTGCCCGAGCAGTATCTGCTGCCCGTTGCGGCGCCAGTAGTTGTCGATGACGCCACCGGCGAGGCAGCAGCCAAGGCCGCGCTTTGGAAACGCATCTGGAAGGACCGCACGGTTGAGATCGGGGTGCTGGGCGTCATGCTTTTGGTGCTGACGGCGACATTCTTCTTCCAGTTCCACGCCACCATGAACGCCCGCGTCTTCTATTGGTTCCGCATCGGATACCTGACCATGACGCTGTTCTTCATCGGCTGGTACGCCAATGCGCAGCTGAGCGTGGTGAACCTGATGGCGCTGGCAGGCAGTCTGCGCACCGGCTTCTCTTGGGATGCCTTCTTGCTGGACCCGTTGGTCTTCATCCAATGGTTCGCTGTCGCTGCCGCGCTGCTGTTCTGGGGTCGGGGTGCTTATTGCGGCTGGCTGTGCCCGTTCGGCGCGCTGCAGGAACTGACCAACAAGATCGCGCGGGCCTTCAAGGTGCCGCAATGGACACTGCCCTGGGGCCTGAATGAGCGGCTCTGGCCCGCGAAATACATGATCTTCCTCGTGTTGTTCGGGATCAGTTTTGTCTCGATCCCGCTGGCTGAAACCTATGCCGAGGTCGAGCCGTTCAAGACCGCGATTATTCTGAAATTCATGCGCGACTGGCCCTTCGTGGTCTTTGCGCTGACCCTGCTGGGGATCGGGCTGTTCATCGAACGGTTCTATTGCCGCTATCTCTGCCCCTTGGGTGGTGCGCTGGCGATCCCTGCCCGTATCCGCATGTTCGACTGGCTGCGCCGCTACAAGGATTGCGGCACCCCCTGTCAGACCTGCGCCAACGAATGCCCCGTTCAGGCGATCCACCCCACCGGTGAGATCAATCCGAACGAGTGCGTCACCTGCCTGCATTGTCAGGTGCTCTACCAGTCCGAGGACAAATGTCCCGTCGTTATCCGCCAGTTGAAACGGCGGGCCAAGACAGGGTCGGTTCAACCGAAAACCCCCCTCGGACAACCACCGGCGAACCATCCGAACGCCAAACCGCAAACCGTTTCCTAAAAAGGAGGAACGATCATGTCGGAACACGATAAGAAACTGAACGTCACACGCCGCGGACTGCTGGGTGCATCTGCAACCGGCGCCGTGTTGGCCGGGACCGGTCTGGGCAGCACCCTGATGACCGCGAAAGAGGCCAGCGCCGCCGCCAATGCCGCGCTGGAGCCCGGCGAGTTGGACGAATATTACGGCTTCTGGTCCTCGGGTCAGACCGGCGAGGTGCGTATCCTCGGCGTGCCGTCGATGCGCGAGTTGATGCGCATTCCGGTATTCAACCGCTGCTCGGCCACCGGCTGGGGCCAGACCAACGAGTCGCTGAAGATCCTGACCGAAGGGCTGCTGCCAGAGACCAAGCAGTACCTGGCCGCCAATGGCAAAGTCACCTACGACAATGGCGACCTGCACCACCCGCACATGTCCTTCACCGATGGCACCTATGATGGCCGCTATTTGTTCATGAATGACAAGGCCAACACACGCGTCGCGCGCATCCGCTGCGACGTGATGAAATGCGACAAGATCATCGAAATCCCGAACGCGCATGACATCCACGGTCTGCGTCCGCAGAAATACCCGCGTACCGGCTATATCTTCGCCAATGGCGAACACGAGGCACCGCTGGTCAATGATGGCGAGATCCTCGATGATCCGTCGCAATATGTGAACATCTTCACTGCCATCGACGGTGACACGATGGAGATCGCATGGCAGGTGATGGTGTCGGGCAACCTCGACAACACTGACTGCGACTATCAGGGCAAATACGCATTCTCGACCTCGTATAACTCGGAAATGGGTATGAACCTGGCCGAGATGACCGAGAATGAGCTGGACCACGTGGTCGTGTTCAACCTGAAAGGCATCGAAGACGCGATTGCTGCTGGCAACTATCAGGAGCTGAACGGCGTCAAGGTCGTGGACGGGCGCAAAGAGGCGGGCGGTAACCTGACCCGTTACATCCCGATCCCGAACTCGCCGCACGGAGTGAACGCAGCACCCGACAAGAAACACATCATGATCAACGGCAAGCTGTCCCCGACCGTATCCGTGATCGATGTGGAAAAGGTCGATGCGCTGTTTGCCGACAATGCCGATCCACGCTCGGCCATCGTGGCGGAACCGCAGCTGGGTCTGGGCCCGCTTCACACCGCGTTTGACGGCAAGGGCAACGCCTACACCACCCTGTTCCTGGACAGCCAGGTGGTGAAGTGGGACATCGCCAAGGCCATCGAAGCCTACGGTGGTGCGGATGTTGATCCGATCCTAGACAAAGTGGATGTGCATTATCAGCCGGGCCACAATTCGACCTCGATGGGCGAAACGGCTGAGGCTGATGGCAAGTGGCTGATTTCGATGAACAAGTTCTCGAAAGACCGCTTCCTGAACGTCGGACCACTGAAGCCGGAAAACGAGCAGTTGATCGATATCTCGGGTGATAAGATGAAGGTGGTCCATGACGGCCCGACCTTCGCGGAACCGCATGACTCGATCCTCGTGCACCGGTCCAAGGTGAACCCGGTCAATGTCTGGGATCGCAACGACCCGATGTGGGAAGAAGCGCGCCAGCAGGCTGCCGCCGATGGTGTGGACCTTGAAGAGGGCGCCGAGGAGCCAATCCGCGATGGCAACAAGGTGCGGGTCTACATGACCTCGACCGCGCCGGTGTTCAGCCTTGAGAAGTTCACCGTCAAACAGGGTGACGAGGTAACGTTGTATATCACCAACCTGGATGACGTGGATGACGTGACCCACGGGTTGTGCCTGTCGAACTTCGGCATCGCGATGGAGGTTGCGCCGCAGGCCACCGCCTCGGTCACCTTCATTGCCGACCGTCCGGGCGTGCACTGGTTCTATTGCCAGTGGTTCTGCCACGCGCTGCACATGGAGATGCGCGGCCGGATGTTCGTTGAGCCGCGGAGCGCGTAACCATGCGTTGGTCCCTGCTCATACCGCTCCTGCTCGGCTCGCCCCTTTGGGCGGCGGATTGGGATGTGCCCAACCGGGCAGGGGCCATCAACGAGATACTGGCGCAGGCGGCGGATGGGGACACCCTCCGCCTGAGCCCCGGCGTTTACACAGAAACGCTGGTTCTGGACCGGCCCGTCACGATTGACGGGCTGGGACAGGCCACCATCGACGGACAAGGCGAAGGCAGCGTCATCACCGTGACCGGGCCGGGTGTGACCGTGCGCGGTCTGACGGTGATCGGATCGGGCTCGGACCATGACGGGATCGACAGCGGCATCCAGTTGACCAAGACGGCCCATGCGCCGGTGGTCGAAGACAATGTGCTGCTGGGCAATCTCTATGGCATCGACATCCATGGGGCCAAGGACAGTATCGTCCGGCGAAACCGGATTGAAGGGCGGCAAGACCAGCGCATGAACGAGCGTGGCAATGGCGTCTATGTCTGGAACGCGCCGGGTGCGGTGGTTGAGGACAACGATATCCGCTATGGCCGCGACGGAATCTTTGTAAACTCGTCGAAGAAGAACACCTTCACCGGCAACCTGTTTAGCGATCTGCGTTTTGCCGTGCATTACATGTATGCCGACAATTCGGTGGTCAGCGACAACGTCTCGATCGGCAATGATCTGGGCTACGCGGTGATGTTCACGACCAATGTGACCGTGGCCAATAACGTCTCGATCGGCGACCGCGAACATGGCGTCATGCTGAACTATGCCAACAAAAGCACCATCACCGGAAACGTTGTGAAAGGTGCGAAAGAGAAATGCACCTTCCTCTATAACTCGAACAAGAACGAGTTCACCGATAACTGGTTTGAGGGATGCGGCATCGGCATCCACTTTACCGCTGGCAGCGAGCGCAACCGCATCGTTGGCAATTCATTCATCGGAAACCGGACGCAGGTGAAATATGTCTCGACCAAATGGGTCGAGTGGTCCGAAGACGGACGCGGCAACTACTGGTCCGATTTCGCCGCTTATGATGTGGATGGCAACGGCATTGCCGATGCCCCCTATCGCCCCAATGACAGTATGGACCATGTGCTGTGGACCCAACCCTCAGCCAAACTGCTGCTCGGCTCGCCTGCCGTGCAACTGGTGCGCTGGTCGCAATCGGCCTTCCCGGCGTTGTTGCCGGGGGGCGTGATGGACAGCAACCCATTGATGCAAGCCCCTGAACTCCCAGCTATGAAAAAGGTGCCTCATGACGGATAAGGCCCTGTCAATCGACCATGTTCTCAAGGACCGTGGAAAAAACCGCGTTCTTGACGATATCACCCTGTCTCTTGCCCCCGGTCAGCGCGTTGCGCTGTTGGGCCATAACGGTGCTGGCAAGTCGACGCTGATCAAATCTATCCTCGGCCTGACGCCGATCCATGGCGGAGCCATTCGGATCGGAGACGCCACCCCCGGTAGTGCTCAGGCGCGTCGCGAGACGGCCTATCTGCCCGAAGCGGTGTCATTTCATCCCGCCTTGACGGGGCGCGAGCAGTTGACCCTGTTTGCGCAGCTTTCAGGTGCAAAGGCCGACGTGCTTGGCCTGTTGGAGCGCGTTGGTCTCAGCGACGCATTGGACCGTCGGATCGGCACCTATTCCAAAGGCATGCGGCAACGTTTGGGTCTGGCGCAGGTGCTGCTGGGACAACCGAAAGTGGCTTTGCTGGATGAGCCGACAAGCGGGCTGGACCCGATCTCGCGGCAGGACCTTTATGCCATCATCGACGAGCTGGCTGCCCAAGGCACAGCCGTTCTAATCGCCAGCCATGCGCTGACCGAGGTCGAGGCCCGTACTGATCGCATCGCCATCATGCGCAAGGGTCGGATGGTCGCTGATGACACCCTGAACAATCTGTCGGCTCTGGCCGGTCTGCCGATCCGCCTGAAGGTGCGCGCCAGTGCCAATCCTGATGTGCTGGCCGCTGAACTGGGTGGCAACCGGATCAATGGGGCATCCGTTGAATTGCTCTGCGCACCCGAAGACAAGATGGAGGCGCTGCGCCGGATCGCCGGGTTGGGCGACGCGGTGGCGGATGTGGAAATGACGCCGCCCAAGCTGGAAGACCTCTATCGCCACTACGCACAGGAGGATTTGCAATGACCCGCTTCCTCGCCATCACCCGCACAGAAATGCTGATCCTGCGCCGCAACCGCTGGCTGCTGGTCGCCACGCTGATCATGGTTCTGTTCGCCTTGGCGCTGACCTTTGCGGGCAGCGCACCAACCGGCACTTTAGGCGTCGACATGCTGACCGTTTCGGTGGCCTCGATGACCACGCTGTCGGTCTACCTTGCGCCGCTGCTGGCGCTGATGATCGCCTTTGACGCCATCGCGGGCGATGTGGATCGCGGCAGCCTGTCGCTGCTGCTGTCCTACCCGGCAGGACGCGGAGAAATCCTGTTGGGCAAGTTCACCGCCCATCTGGCCGCATTGGCCTTCGCCATGACCATCGGTTTCGGCACCGCAGGCGCGGTGGCCGCCTTCTTTGGCGGCGCGGGTCCGGAAAGCCTGATGGCTCTGGTCCGCCTGATCCTCACATCTATCCTGCTGGGCGCCGTGTTTCTGGCGCTGGGATACCTGCTGTCCGCTTTGGCAAAGGGGGCCACGGCGGCGGCAGGTTTGTCGGCCGGGCTCTGGCTGGTTTTTGTCGTCCTCTATGATCTGGGCCTGTTGGGGGCCGTCGTCATGGACAAGGGCGGCACCTTCACCCAATCCGTCTTTCCGTGGGTGATGGTGGCCAACCCGGCCGACGCATTCCGTTTGTGGAACATCGCCGCAACCGAGGGCGTTGCGATAGCCTCGGGCATGACCGGAGCAGCGCAGGCCCTGCCGGTCTGGGCCGCGCCCGCCTCGCTGCTGATCTGGCCGGTGCTGGGCTTTGCCCTTGCGCGTCTCGCATTTCGGAGAGTTGAGCCATGAGATACCTTGCCCTGATCGCTCTGGTCGCGTTGACGGCCTGCAAAGAAGAGGTGGCCGAGGCCCCCGACCCGGTTGATCTCACCCCGGATGCGCTGAGTTATTTCTGCCAGATGAACATCGCGGAACACGGCGGGCCCAAAGGGCAGATCCATCTGGAAGGCTATCCCGCGCCTTTGTTCTTTGCGCAGGTGCGCGACATGCTGGCCTATCTGAAAAGCCCCGAACGTGATGCCAAGATCACCGCTGTCTATGTCAGTGACATGAGCGTCGCGCCCAGCTGGCGGCAACCGGGGATTTCCAACTGGATCGCAGCCGATGGTGCGACCTTTGTCGTCGGCGCCGATGTGGCCGGCGGCATGGGTGCGCGCGAAGTCGTGCCCTTTGGCGACCCCGCCGCGGCAGAGGCGTTCATTGCCGAATATGGCGGCGCTGCCCTGCCACTGTCTGATATTCCCGATGCCGAAGTGCTGGGCCCCGTCGATCTGGACCTCGCGCTGGAGACCCCCGCATGACCCTTCTGACCCGCCGCCGTTTCCTGGCCATCTCAGCCGCCTGCGCCGCCGTACCCGCCGCTGCTGGCAACGTCGCCCAATGGCGCGGTATTGCGCTGGGCGCACCCGCCAGCCTGAGGCTGGAAGGCTCGACGGACGCACAGGCCGCGCCGATCTTTGCTGCGGTCGAGGCAGAGCTGAATCGGCTGGAGGATATATTCAGCCTCTACCGGACGCACTCGCAGATCAGTCAGCTTAACCGGATCGGCCACCTGGTCACCCCGGCGCCTGAGCTGCTGGAGGTGCTGAGCCTGTGTTCCACGCTTCACGACGCTTCGCGCGGGGTGTTTGATCCGACGATCCAGCCCCTGTGGCTAGCGCTCGCGAGTGGCGCGGCGGGGTCGCAAGTGGAACGTGCACGCCAGACGATTGGTTGGGACAAGGTTCACGTAAGCGCCGGTGAGATCCGCCTGCCGCATCCCGGACGCTCGGCGATTACCCTGAACGGGATTGCTCAAGGTGCGATCACTGACCGGATTGCCGCTTTGATGCGATCCTTCGATCTGCGCGATGTGCTGGTGGATATGGGCGAAGTCGCCGCCCTTGGCCAGCGGAGCAATGGCGAGCCGTGGCGCGTCGGGCTGGCCAAGCCCGACGGTGCTGTCGCCAAACGGATCACACTGCAGGACCGCGCCGTCGCAACCTCGGCCCCCGAAGGCACCATGCTGCAGGGCGATCAGGGGCATATCCTGAACCCGAAAGGGTTGGGTGCGCCCTATCAGGCTGTATCAATCTCAGCCTCGCAGGCAGCATTGGCAGACGGGCTCTCAACCGCCCTATGCCTGACCCCACGTGCCAAAGCAAAAGCGCTGATATCGCGTTTTCCGGGCGCGCGTATCGAGATGAGTATCTGAGCGCGGGTAAGACTTGTCGTAAGAGGATGGTGCCTCAAGAGGGCATCTAATCCTTGTTTCAGGGTGTTTCACCATGCCCCAGATTTTTACTAAGTTGTTGTTTTTCAGTGATTTAACTGTACCACCGTGTTCCACTATGCCCCATCGTATACTATATATAGAGGGTGGATAGAGAGGTGGATGAGTGTCACGGCCATTAAACAAGCTCAGCGCATCGACGCTGAAGTCGGCACCGCCGGGGAAATACTCCGACGGCGGCGGGCTGTGGTTCCATCGGCGCGAGGATGGCGGGGCTCAATGGTTCTTGCGTGTCACAGTGCATGGTCGCAGGCGGGAGATGGGTTTGGGCTCATTCCCAGAGGTGTCGCTTAAGGAAGTTCGCCAGGAAGCCGAGAACTGGCGAGCTGTGGCTCGCAAAGGAACTGACCCAATCA
This sequence comes from Ruegeria sp. A5, assembly GCF_056543005.1. Lineage (NCBI taxonomy): Bacteria > Pseudomonadati > Pseudomonadota > Alphaproteobacteria > Rhodobacterales > Roseobacteraceae > Ruegeria > Ruegeria sp. A5. Next base: position 92,902 of record NZ_JBQGAV010000007.1, on the reverse strand, counting down.
AGGAGCGGGAACGCCTCAAACGGGAGGAAGCAAGCAAACTACATCTTCTGAAGGATGTTGCCCTAGACGCCTTCGAAAGCCGAAAGGCGGAGTTGAAAGGCGACGGTAAAGCAGGGCGCTGGTTTTCACCTTTGGAACTTCATGTGTTGCCAAAACTTGGCAAAGTCCCTGTTGTCGAACTGGATCAAAAGGACATCCGCGACACGCTTGCTCCTATCTGGCACGACAAAGCGGACACGGCACGAAAGGCCATGAACCGGTTGTCTATCGTGATGCGCCACGCGGCAGCACTTGGTTTGGATGTGGATCTACAAGCGACGGATAAAGCCAAGGCCCTATTGGGTAAGCAGCGCCACAAGGCAAAAAACATCCCCGCTATGCCTTGGAAGGATGTTCCTGCGTTCTATCAAAGTCTCGATGGTGGAACGACAACGGAGCTTGCTCTGCGTTTGCTGATACTCACCGCAGTTAGATCCTATCCGCTTCGTAACCTGCATCTGGATCAGATTGACGGCGATGTTTGGACCATCCCGGCAGCATCGATGAAGGGCCGCAGAGATGCGACACAGGATTTCCGAGTGCCACTATCAGCAGAGGCCCTTGCGGTTATCGAGCAAGCCAAACCGATGGCGCGAGATGGTATACTGTTCCCAGGTGTCCGGCGCGGCGTGATATCGGACATGACGATGGGGTCGTACATGAAACGGAGTGAACTGGTTGAGCGTCCACATGGGTTCAGGTCATCGTTTCGGGATTGGGTGGCAGAGACGCAGAACGTGCCATTTGAGGTTGCCGAAACTTGTCTCGGGCATGTTGTCGGTGGTTCTGTCGAGCGGTCGTACAAGCGGACGGATTTCTTGGAGCAGCGGCGAGCTCTCATGAAGAGATGGTCCCTTCTTTTGACTGGGTTTAGCGGCTAAGGAGGAGAAATGGTCAGTCCCGAATTGGAAACTCGCTTTGATGAGGCCACAATCCAAGTAGATGAGCTTTTCACAGAGCTCGTTCAGCAGAGCGGGCAAGGCTTAGGGGAGTTTTTGAACGTTTCGTACACCCATTTGATAATCTCGTTTATTCCGGGAATTCGCACGGTCCCTTCGGAGGGCGGTGGTGTGTATTACGAAGTCAATGAGGCAGCATCTGTTTTTCTCGGAGGTGCAGCGCAGAAGCTGCCTGAGGCGCTGGACGTTTTGAAATCCATTTGCGCAAGCAATGTGTTCGAAGGAGCAGAAATGCCACAAAGCCTTAGAATGAAAGCCCACATGCTCATTCTAGGCAAATTTCCTGGAGCAAAGCGCAGAGGACCACCGCTGTCTCAAGATTTCACTCAGAAATTTCTAATGCGCCAAATTGCACTCGACATAAGAGACTTCTTTGAATTGACACTCACGCGCCATGACGGCCCAACGACCCTGAGTGCTTGCGACGCAGTGTCAATGGTGGCGAATAAGCATGGGGTAGATGTGCAGTACAAAGCACTAGAGTCATGGTGCACGCATGCGAAGTTTAAAGGATTTCGGGAGCGTGCCGACGCAATATGGCATCACATAGTTGATGATTATTTGGTTAGTGTTGGCGCTTTGAAGAATTCTCCTTCCGGCTTGTCCGGACCATTTACTGAATTAGGGCGTATGCGAAAAACATAGCTTTCTACCAAATTTGGTGCACCACGAAGCAACACGGTGCACAGCTATGAAACTGCTTTCCTTCCAAGACCTGCAAGTCAAACTAGGTGGTCGCAGCCGGTCCAGCGTCTACCGCGATGTAGAACTGGGTCGTCTTCCTAAGCCAATCAAATTCGGTCTACGCGTTTATTGGAACGAAGACGATATCGACGCTGCAATCGAGAAACAGGTTGCTGCGTAGTCAAAACCCGCACCCAGGAACAGGGCGCGGGCGGCATGCAATTGCGGCTGGCAGGATAGTTGCGATTGTAACCGTTTCTCGCCCTTGGTGCAACAACCAAGGAGCAAAAAATGAGTACTGAGCAGAAACCAGACTTCGAACTCCCTCCGGCCAACGCGCTACGCGTTTACCGCTGGGCAGACCTTCCAAACCTGACGGCTCCGGCACTCTACCGGGTCACAGATCCGGGCCAGCAACCGCGCGAAATCTGCGCATCCAAGCACAAGCGCCAAGTCCTTGAGGGGCTGATGCGGTCGCCGCTCTACGCCGCCAGCTACTGTCGCCTGTCGGACCAGGTGCTACCTCTGCGCCGCGACGATGGTGTGAACATCGAATGCAAGATGTATCGTGGCGATGCAGACACCGGACGCCAAAAGTTCGGCATCTATGTTCTGGTATCGCAGGTCGAGTTGATTGAAACCGGCGAGGTGGCGGCATGAGAACCGTTGACCTGCAAGTATCTACTCTTCGCCGCAAGCACGGCCTCACTGAGGCTGCCGCTCGCATTGTCGCTGCATTGTATTTTAGGGAGGGCCGCTAATGGCCCTCATTACACAGATCCCCAAGAACAGTCGCGAGAAATACCGTGCCAGCCGGGATGAATTCCGGGGGCACGACCTCATCAATATTCGCGTCTACTTCATCTCAGAAGACGGAGACATGCGCCCCGGCAAACAGGGCGTGTCATTCCGGGCCTCATTGCTGCCGGAGTTCATAGACGCGCTCAGCAAGGCGGAGGCTGCGTAGATGGGGCGCGATAAGCGAAATGAGAAACGCGGCGAGCACTTCACAAAGCTTGTTCGTAACATGATGGAGGAGCCCGCTTGGCGGGCCCTCTCGTCAACCGCGCAGGCGCTGTATCCTTGGCTAAAGCTGGAATGGCGTGGCCCAGACAATAACAATAACGGCAGGATCAGTTTAAGTGTCCGGCAGGCGGCAGAGCGTCTTGGTGTAACGCGCAATACCGTCGCAAATGGTTTCCGCGAATTGCAGGCCAAGGGCTTCATCGCAGTAACCACGCCACCCAAACTTGGTGACAGTGGTGTAGCTACTTCCCCGCTGTTTGAACTCACCGAGTTATCCTTGCCTACCGCACAGGGCCACAGTGGCCGCAGGCTGTACAAGCAGTGGTCTGAAGGCGCGGATTTCCCGGTTGTGAAAGCCCCGATTCACAACCCCAATGGGACCAACGGAAAAGAAAAACCCCGTCATCAAAATCATGACAGCACCGTCTTAAATTTGTGCCGGGGACAGCAGAGGCGGCACAAAAATGATGACAGGGCGGCTCAAAAATTGTGCCGGAAACACCCCATTTCGGCGGGGCTCCCGGCTCAATATTGATGACATCCTTAATCTACCAGGGGGTCTGGGGGAAACGGACACCTTTTGCACCAACAATCCAACAAGCGAGGCATGAGCAATGACTGACGAAACCAAAGGCGACATCGTCCCCAAGAAAAGCGAGCCAAGCAAATCTGGGGTCAAATTCGAAGGCAGCAACAAAGAAGGTAACATTGTCGAGCTAACCAAGCACGACGGGCTAAGGGAAGTGTTCGGAACCGACTGCGATGAACTGGCTAGTGCTTTGATGGCTCATTGCCTGAAAGCACTGAACAACGCGGAATCTGGTAGCGCGGGTGAAATAAACGATGAGCGGGCGTTCATGATTTCCATCATCCACGACATCGCGCCACGAGATGCCGTTGAGAGAATGCTGGCAGTCCAGATGGCAGCCACACATGTCGCAACAATTCGGTCGGCCCGGTGGCTTGGTGCCACGGAGACAATCCCTCAAGCCCAACTCCACTACACGGGATTCAACAAACTCTCGCGTACATTCGCCGCCCAGGTTGAAACCCTTCGCAAGCACCGAAACGGCGGTAAACAGACGGTCACCGTTCAGCACGTGAACGTTGAAGACGGCGGACAAGCTATTGTTGGTAACGTCGAGACGGGGGGAGGCAAAAAATGAAAGATGCCACCAACCCCATGGAAAGGGCGCACGCAGCCCCACGATGCACTGCGAAGTCCAAACGCACGGGACTTCCCTGCAAAAACCCAGCGGTCAGCGGCTGGACTGTCTGCCGAATGCATGGCGCACGCGGTGGACATGGTTCTGGCAAAGCCAACCCGGCCTATAAGCACGGTATGCGCAGCCGTGAAGCTCAGGAGCTGAGGAAAGCCGTCAATGAGCATCTGCGTCTGGCTCGAGAACTAGAACAACTTCTAGATAGTGGCGGTTATCGGCAATAAGGCCCGTTGCGGCGGCGCGTCGTATCAAAGTGGAAATGCCCCTTATGATAGCGGTCAGAGTCTGGCCCAAGTACTGTACTGAATAAACCACAGGCACCTGCGTGAACTTCACGCAAAACAGCGCTTGTCGCATTGTTCGCCCAACCGTCGCCAACAGTAATTACAGTGCCGTCCATTAGTATGAAGGAAGATATGTCTATCGCATGTCCACGAGCATGTGCAGAAAGGCGAGCGCCAGGTTGATTGTTCTGTGTCTTGCATGCGTAGTGTCCGGACAAGCGCAATCCCTTCAGGCCACCTCTCAGATCCGCAAAAGCCGGTTTTGCTGTGTTCTCCAACCATGCCTTCAGCGTAATAGCTGTCTTGCAATCCAATAGCGCCAGTTGGCTGAGATAAACATCTGACACGATACGAATGCGCACAGGTTCGGCAATGCCGCACCCGCGACGTCTCCCTGAAAAAGGCTTGCGATTTTCTCCGATTATAGTCCAATCGCCGCAAACGGCTCCGCGTTCACGCATCATTTTGCGTCCGATTTCGAATTGGCGAAACTTGCATGGGCGCAATTGAGGTCTTGGAGAAATTGTCAAATCTCCTTCTGGAATGGCAGCAACGGTTTTTTCTACGGAGCCCACCTCCTGCTCTGTTGGTAGCTCGTACAACTCTGTTTCTCGTGGTTGACCGTACGTACGTTCCTGGCAATCCGGTGCCGCACTCGCAATACTTGCGTAAAAAACGAACAAAGGTACGAATACTCGCATCAGCAACCAAATTTCCTCTCAAGCCCGAACGATTGTCTTTCTGCCACTTTCTGGAGGCTGGCGGTATCGAGAAATCACATGCCCGAACTCTTTTGAGCTGCCATAACGTTCAATTGAACTCCCGCATCATGTGGCTTTCGATTTGATAAGCACTAAAGCCATGGCGATGAGGTGTACGACGCGCCAAACTCGTACCCCCTCATAGAAATCGCTAATCCCATCACGACGCGCCGCACCTGCTTGGTATCGGTGCAGCGTGTTTGAATTGTGTCTGAGATAAGAAAATAAGGGGTCTACGGGAATCCCCCAATTTCGGACAAGGCGCTAGCGGGGTAGATTGGGTTTAACGGAACAACACTACCACACCGTATACCCCCTCAAGAGAGAGGGGCTGGCTAAGACCCCCTCATCCAGCCCCTCACCACCTTCACTCTCAATCATTTGTGAGACGGTGGGTTCTTCCCCTACTCCCAGATTGGGAGGCCAGCTTAGTATACCACAAGTGGCCCGCCATATTCAGCCCACTATAAATGGGGGGTGTCGGCAGGCTCAGCCGTCGCTACCTGGCGCGTTAGATATTGAATTGCTGATGCATCAGAGAACCACATTGTCCCTGTGCAGTTGCCCTTAAAGTCTTAGCACCAGTTGCCAGTACACAATCCATCGCAAGCTTGTAGCCAGAGAATGCCGCAACCTCTTACAGTGGGATTACATCCGCCCGCGAGGCATTCTTGAATTGCACCACAATCGTTGTGTCGCCACATACAGGATCTTGATGACGAGCAAGTACAAGTGGGCAATGCATCTTCTTCTTGTTCAATGGTTGTGGTTTCGCACGCGTTATCGCCCAGTCTTTGTGTGTATTTCTGGAAAACGGAGTGATCCGGGAATACTCTTTCTGCAAGCGCTGACATACTGTCAATTTGTGCAATTACTGCCTGGTTCCTTTCTTGGTCGGAATAGCTCTCGGGCGAAAGGATATCACTCAGTTCTCGCAGTAATTTACATTGCGAACTATCCGATAATTCGGAAGCCCCTTCTAGCAGTCGGTCTTGCCACATGCTGAATTGGATGGCTGCGGGCAGACAATCGAATATCGCCTTTTGCTCGGATAAGCTAAGTGCCGATAGTCCGGCACGAAAAGAGGTGATGGGCGAAGAAGGGCTATGCATAGTGTTCCTCCAGTCTGATACTGATACATATCACACTTGAAAAAGTTCACCAAACGTTCCCCTAGTTTCGCTATGCTCGAACGATGTGCGGACGACTCGGCAGACCTGAAATGACCTGGGCGGAACTCTATGCCCTGCAGAACTGGATCGTGAATGGCGTTCCTATCCCAACTGAGCGCGATCCAAACGCCAAAGACCTGTCCATGAGCTGGAACGTCAAGCCAACTCAGATGTTGGATATGGCGTTAATCCACGACGACCGACTGATAAGCTCTACGGCGCGCTGGTGGCTTGTACCGCACTGGTTCAAGGAAGACGTGAAACAGTGGAAGCTAACCACTTTCAACGCGAAGATTGAAACAGCGCATAAGCTAGGTTCGTTCCGGGTCGCCTGGAAAAGCAGCAGGTGCATTATCCCGGCCAGTTTCTACTATGAATGGACAGGTCCTAACGGGGCCAAGCAGCCGTGGGTTATCAAGACAGATACCAATGACCCCTGCATGTACTTCGCAGGCCTCTACTCGCGCCTCTCATCGGGTCTGAACACCTGTACAATCCTCACGCGCCCTGCCCTACATCAAATCGAACACATACATGCACGGTCGCCGGTTATTCTGACGAATGAGAACCTTGTGCCGTGGATGTCGGGTGAGATTGACCACGACGAAGCGCAGAACTTGGGCACGGAATGGGATGGACGGATGCGCTATCACAAGGTTGCACCGATTGGCCGCGATGATGACGGGCCGGAGTTAATCGACGTTATCGAAGCGTAATGGTCACGCGCAGCAGATCCCCGAAGAAAGCAGCAGATGAAAAATACTTCCCTATCAGGGTGCGTGTGCAGGTTCCTGAAGAAGGGTTCGGCTACAAGCTTGGCGAGATACATTGCTGGCTAAATACTCATGCCGGACGGGGACACTGGGGTTGGAATGCAGACAACGTGCTATCTCGCGGCGCTCGGGATGCGGTGTCGTTGTATCTTCTCGATGCTCGTTTGATTGTTCCGTTGACCGAGACGTTCAATTTAGAATTTGCTCAAGGTGAGGCTGACCTGTGTGGCGAGGGGTCGTTCAGGCTTATGGCTATTCACTCCCAGCATTCTTGGCCAAATCAGAAACAGGGAGATAAGGAATGACCGCAGGCGCTTCTTGGAATTTTGTCTGGAAGAGGTCAGATGTGCCCTGTAAGAAAATCTGCAGCATCACCCCAACTATAATCGCCGTAAAAGCATTGGTGATTTTAGTAGTGTTCGGCTCTGTTCGCATCAAATAGCTTCGGGAGAGAAAAAGCAAAATCATCATAGCAATAATACTAAGAATCATCCCGGTAAGGCGACCTGCAGACCATGGCACAAGTTCTATTTTGTATCCAAAACCACCCGGATCATTGGGCAACTGCTGCCCAGTGCGTTCGAGGAAACAAGCCTCGAGAATTCTGGTCAACTCATCTGATCTTGAAAAGAGCGATTGGATGAAAGCACCGAAGGCTTGTTTGTAGGTGTCCATTATGCACTGAAACAGTGCTATATCTTCGTCCCGGCCTAAGTTGGTTACGTCCACATAAACGATAAAGGGCAAGGGCACGATACCAACTAAGATAATGATAAGCCCAACTCCAAGAACAGGAAGTATCCAGAATAACCTTTTTACAATTGCATCTTGTACGACCGGCCTGATGTCTTCGGCGAGCGTATAATAGGCAAGGAATAGGCCACCATATCCAAGCAGCAGATTTGCCAAGAATTGAAGACCTACACCTACCAAAAAAGAAATCATAGTCGCCTCAATCTAACATTTTCAACTAACCAACTGTATCATCACTGACCATCGCGACTACCTACAATAACTGGCCCGCTTGATCCGTGACTTGGCCTCGGTGGTTTCAAGGTGCTTGTATCGGCCACCACTGAACTTCTGGCAATCCAAAGCATGCCCCGCCTTGATTACAGCGGCACTAAGATTTTCACCGTCCGCGTAGCATGTACCTATGTAGCGGTCGCCGTTCATCTCGCCGGTCAGGTCACATCGCACGGTTTTGCCTTGCAGGTAATCTATCATCCAAGCCTTGCTAACTCGTCCCGCCTGGGTTTCCAGTTCAGGAGCATCGACACCTTCAAAGCGAACGGGTGTCCCATTCTTCCCAAATAGAACAATCGTATCAGCATCTCTGACATAGATATCGGAAGACACAATTCCTTCTGAAGCGCACGCGGTTAGCAAGGCAATCAGGCAGACAAAACGTTTCAAGACGGTTTTCCTTGCTCTGCAGTATTAGACCGACGTTCTGCGCGCTGATCCAGTTTCTTGTTTACCCACCAAGTAAGTACTTTTCCAATCGAGCTACCGATGAATACACACAGTGCTAAAACTAAGGTGAGTTCAATCATGGCAAGTCTTTCAATAGTACTCAGTCATAAACAGCTATGCTGCTACACACGTATGAGCAAGCCATTAGTACTAAAGGAATATTCTTCCTTCTTCCCAATAATAACATGGTCATGAATAACAATGCCCATAGTATCGCAGGCGTCCTTTATCCTTTCGGTCATAACAATATCGGAGTTGCTGGGCGTGGGGTCGCCTGATGGATGATTATGGACGAGGATGAGCGAACTGGCGTTTAATTCCAGAGCCCGTTTCACGACTTCACGCGGGTACACCGGTACGTGGTCAACAGTGCCCTTGGCCTGTTCCTCATCAGCAATCAGAACATTCTTCCGATCCATGTAGAGAACCCGGAATTGCTCAACTTCGCGGTGCGCCATTGCGGTACGGCAGTAGGTTACCAGGGCCTCCCATGAGGACACAACATCCCGCTTCATTATCTGCGCCTGAGCCATCCTGTGCCCGAAGGCTTCGACAACGCGCAGGTGATAGTAAACCCAGTCGTTAGCCCCATCTACCTTGAGAATGCGATGCATTGAGGCCGCGATAACACCGTTTAGGTCACCAAACTCAGCCAACAGACGTTTTGCCAACGGCTTTACATCGATCCTCGGGATTGCGTTGAACAGCAGCAATTCTAGAAGTTCATATTCCGGCATTGGATCGTGACCGCCTTTGAGAAAGCGTTGCCGCAGTCGCTCACGATGTCCCCAATAGTGAGGCCGGTTAACTCCATCCTCGTCTTTAATCAGGCCACCACCAGCAGCATTCTTTGGTGAAAGTCGGTCTCGGTAAACGTATGACGGCGGGTGTGCTGGTTCAGTGATAGCGTCGGGCGGAGCGGAGCGTGCATATAGCTCATCCAATCCCTTCAATTCTTCCTCTGAAAAGCCGCTCTGGCCATCATACTTAACTAACTTGCCGAACCTCTTCTTATCGCGGCCTATGACCTCTTTAAGATTGTCCAGTATCGCCGACTTTTTCATGGCTACCGCTCCATGCACCAATCCTAGGACCATGCCCAAAAGTTGGTTAACGAGTGGTAAAAACGTCAGATGTAGTCTGAAATGGAACCCATGTCTCAAGCACGCTGATTAAAGATAAACTCATCCACTAGCATGAATGGCTTCAGTTCGAACGGCCCGCTATCCGTCGCCTTTTTTGCATGCGATTTCCGGCGCTCAATCTCGTTTAACAGAAAGAAGACACCGGCAGGCTTTCCAACGAGGTCGAATGGAACCTCGATCCCTTTGAGCGTTGACCTTGCTTCAGAGTACGCCGCCACAGTAGCCCCCGTTGCTTCGATCCTGCACCATTTCATGCGCAGTATCGCGTGGGAATGCTACGCAACTCCCAAAGAAAAAAGCAATACCAAGCCCTTAGTCGGCAAAACCAATGCGCTAATTTTGTCGCTATTGGGAATACCACCCTAAGATTACCCTAAGGTTTGCGCCGCCCTTCCTTTCCACAATGCAGGAAACAAGTTTGACCTTCCACAGGTTGTTGTTGCGTTTCGTGGGTCCGACAGCGAAGGTCAGGTCGTTTCTCACAGCGAGGGGCGCTAAACAAAGTAATCAGCACGGATGACGACAACCTAGCCACTCCGTCAACTTACCCGAAGCAGTCCCGTTCATGTGCTCCTCACCAGGCCAATGCAATCAGATGTGAGCGTCTCTCTCAAAGGTCGCGGCTTCTCTTTTGAGATAGCGGCAATGGCTTATGAAGGCCGCTACGAATGAGAGCAGTGAAATCGCAACCAGGTAGCTGTTTGATTCTGTTGCGGAAAGGTTCTCCAATCTGGCTACCCCAATTGTTAAGAGACCTAGGACGGATGAAACATACATGAAGTGAATTTGCGATGCCCATTCAGATAAGTATTTCTGCAAGTTTCCATTTTTGGCGAGGTTTTTCCATCGAGTAATATCCATATCGTGTGGCGTCGAGTCGCTCCCCACAATGCGCACGGCACAATAAAGTAAGCCGGGGTAAAGTAATGCGCGATACATGGAATATGAAGCAGAGCCGATTAAGAAGGAAATCAAAAACATACCCGCCAGAGCTATGCTTGGGGCATTCTCTTGTAGCAAGTAATTTAGAGGTTCTTTGAATCCAATCACCAAATAGATTGGAGGAATAGCACCCGTGGCCAAGTACCTCAGAATTTCATTTAACTTAAGTGAATCCATAGTGTTCGCACCTAGTCAGCTTCTTAAGGTTTGGCCGATGCCCCAACTTGGATTGATTCAACAACAGGCTCAACGGGATCCTGCCTCAAATTTGGTTCGTACCGGCCAAATCCTATTTCCCCGAAACCTAATTTAACTTCTCCTTGAAAACAAAGGTAAATTTCTAAAAGTCGTTAAGTGCTATTTTACCTCACGTTTGCGTGGATGTTCCTGTCCCGTTCTTGCCTTCCTTGGGGTAATATAGTACCTTCAATTGAAAGATGTGCAGGCGAAACGGACAGAAAATGGCGAGCAGATGGAAGGTAAAAAGACACTCACAGTCACCCGCTGCGGAGCGCGAACCACTAACGGCATCTGTGAGAAATTGCCAATCAATGGCACAGGCCGTTGCCGTCTGCATGGTGGGCTATCGACAGGTTCAAAAACGCCGGAGGAACGACCAGAAGCTGCGCCTTGTTCTAGGGGATGAAGCAGCGGAAAAGGTTATCAAGCGCCTTCGTGCTGAAAGCGCGTTCGCAAAGACACGTGGAGACGTTTTAGAGGGATCACAGACGCAGTTTCGCGATGAGGCGGCGGGGGCACTGGTGGACCTTCGTGATACGGACACAGGTAGGCGTCCAGGGCCGCTCTCACGGGCGAAACGGGCTATAGACGACGTGGGCAATGCCGCAGTCGATTCCATCCTCTACGGGCCGCGCAGGCGCAACGCCAATGCCGAGATTGGCGGCATCCTGTCTCTTCAAGGTAGGGCACGCGATGAAGTCGTCAGGGGATTGCTTCAGGAGGCGCTTGTTCTTCAGCAGTCAACACGTGCGGAAAACGTGACTTCCGGCTTACTCGATTTCGTCTTGAGAACGGGCGGAACGGGCCTTGTCGCGGGCAGCACGCCCTGATGCAAAGTACCATACGGTTCCGACCAGCAATGTCAGCATCAACGCAGGCGAAAGCCAGTTCACGACGGACGCATGCAGAACGTCAACGACGAACCAGGACCAAACCAGATACCATAGGTACATAAGTCCGCCCCAGATGGCTAAAAATAGCAAGCGCCAGAATACAGGTTCCATTCGGATAATTTACCTGCCCAAGTGCGGCGCTTCAAGGATCGTCAAATGGGGACGCCAATCATCGCAAGGAAGGTTGTCGCAAGATGGCAGTACGGAAGCGGCGTGAGCGTAAAATAGGCTGATTTAGGCTGAGCGAGAAATGTTGCCGGATAGTCAAGGCTGTGCGTAGAATAATCCATGGAATTCGACAAAAAACGAGGCCATGAAATCGCAACCTGCCTCAAGTGCGGCGGCATCGCCGATTGTGTCAGTCTTTCCTTTCAATACGACCCGGTTGTAAAGAATTTGGCCGGACCTTGGCTTGGTGGAGTTTTCAGTCCTGCGATAGGTGAGATTAGTCGCTTTAGTTGCCGAGAATGTGGCCATGTATCGACGCGGCGTGCTTACATTGGCCCAGGAAAAGGTTGGGAAGAATGGGATGGCTGAACAGAAACCGCTAATTGTCCTACCAGTCGCGCGCAACCTAATCCGGCTCAGCAGCTCGTGTATCGAGGCTTGGGGGCGGGACACTGCGAACGCTGTTCGGGGTGTTCGCTCCACGGTGGAGCAAATCCCATGTAGCAGATGTAGCAGGGGGTCGGGGCAGATTTGCGTTTTTCGGAACATCCCGAATAACCGGTGCCTTACGCCTGATGATAGAGGCGACAACAGAGCGGCACCATATTTACGGCGATTTACGGGCAAGGACTGGTGGGGTAAGTTGCACCACCTGTATAACGGGCTGAGTTTTCAGCCGGTAAAGGTGATCCCCCGTCACCTTTGGCTATTTACGGAATATCCCGTTATTGCCCGATCCGGGCCGGGTAAGTCTCCGAGGTAATTGGTCTAACTAGTCTGATAATCTTTGAAATACAGTTTATCCATAGGCCGCGTATCCACAATGTTTGTAGTCAATTTGTTGGAGATCCAATGCTCAGATTTGCAGTAATTACGGCGTTCGCCGTCTTAGCCTTCATTATAACACCGCACGAACTAGAAGCGGAATCCATCACACGCGTAGTCAAGAGCGGACAGGCTCCAAAAGAAGTAGTTGGAAAAGGGTTCCATAATTTGGTTCGCGAGAAGTGGACGCCAGCGAGGGCATACGGTGCTCAAATTGTTGCCAATCCTCCGGGTAGCTTCAATGGAAAAGCCGTCCGAATGGAACTTCGCTATGGGGACTGTGGACGTGAAAGAAAGTGGGACGATTGCTCTAAAAATAACGAAAGGGTCGAGTTTGCGAAGTACAGTGCATTCAAGAACGGGCAGCGAAAAAAATATGAGTGGTACGTTTATTTTGCTCCTGGATTTACCGACAGAGGTGCTCAGCAGATAATCGTAACCCAGTTTTCTATGATGGGCGCAAACTCACATCCGTTTCAGTTCGCCGTGCGTGGCAACAAACTCATAGCGCTAAAGCGTGTCGAAAGTACTGATTGGAACTACGAAAGCCTTGTTCGAACCATGATTCCAGCTTCGAGCCTAACAGGTCGCTGGCACAAGATAAACGTTGACGCAAAGTGGTCCACATCAGACGACGGGCACTTTATTGTATGGGTCAACGACGCTGTAGTTTACCAATGGAAAGGTCGCACACTCGGGACTGGCACCGTCGGTAAAATCAAGCTTGGTATGTACCGCCAGAAAGTAGGTCCAAGTGCACCACCCGCCATACTTTATCTCTCAGGCATCAAAGAGAAATAAGAGGTACCAGCAGTGGAGGGACGGAACTCTATAAAATCCATAGGGCAGTGACCACCCGCACCCGCAGCGGTTACTATTCCGAAGCCGCCCTCATGTCTTCTGAGGTGCCGAATTCATCTCTTTGCCGTAGAAAGAGGGTCTCGTGTCTTGAGCTTCTCGTCCCAGATGTCGGCATGTTCCTGCAAAAGCACCGAGCGCTTGTCGTAAAGCGCCATGAGTTGACTACCCGCCCACATTGCCATGCTCTTTTCCATTTCGTTGGCAGCTAGCTCGTACGCGTGGACAACGACTGATTGGGCGGTAGCGGGGACAAACTTCATCTGGAACTCACCTTGTTACTCATTCACTGCACTCAAACACCATAGCTGTCCGAAGTAAGTGAAATTGGGCACTCAAGAGACGTTCTTGGGGCAGAAATCTAAAGCCATTGGTGCAATTCGCAGCACGCGAGGCGGTAAAGAAAGGAGGTACGCCCAAGAGCGCGCCCCTTTCTCAGGGAGGATGTTGTAAATTCCGCGTTCTCAAATACACCAACGCTAACTCATTAACTGCACCTATTTTGGACTATTCTGCTGGGGCGGTCTGTAACATTGGTCAGATTCGGGATGACCAAACTTCACTTTGTCCCACTAGCATTTACGTGCTGCACAAGCAGGTGCTAATGGTAGTTGAGCGCGGTATCCAGTTGCTCCAACAGAAACGGTAATAGAAGCGCTGCGCCAGCGGGTGACAGGTGGTCGTCATCGCTATATAGCAAGTCACCATCCAATTGATTCATGCATCTCGAGGACTGAAAACTATCGCAAAGAACCTCATGTGGCCTAATCCTATAAAGATTAGGGTGTTGGATACCGTCAAATAGCTCAACAACATCACGACTTCGATTCTGAAACGCAATAGAGTCAGTAGAGATGTCGCTGCTACTTTGATTCGTGAAACGCGCCTTCTTGAATGCGAGCAGAGGTACATTCCAACCTGCCTCTGGTACAGGGTAAACCAACAACACTCGATACCGCTCCAACAAACTCAGCAACTCCTCACGGTAGGCTGTCAAGACGGCTCGTTCTCTTTCAATATCCACCTGCGAAGCTCCGCTATTCTTTACTACGTCAACAGTGAAGCTGCGGCCTTTCTCAATTCCACCCTCTCCGTTATCAAAAGCCTCTTCTCTGAGATAAGTTTGCCATCTGCCCGAAAGCACCAGGACTGGATTATCTAGAGTATCCAAATAGGACCTCAACCTATTGTTGTACTCGACACAACCGGTGTGCTTTTCGAATACTCTTGCATGAAGAGACGGAATCGGAACACAACCGACAAACGACCAAGCGTAGCTGGTAACCCCCTTGCCTGCTAATGGGTCTTGCAGAATTTGGGCTATTGGAGCCGCGTGACTGTCGCCTGCGATGACAACCGAAGGCTTATTAAGTGGACCGGACAAGCAAGCTTTCTTCGGATGGTTGGAAAGGTCGCGGGTGTTGGTTGAGTAGCAGCTGCTATTTAGCTCGTGGCGTTCCAGAAACGCCAATTGTTCTTTGGATATGCGGTTGGGGACACCCTCATCCCATAAGATTAACCCGCCGATGCTCACTAGCAGGAACATCCCCGTGGCGGAGAAGACGAATACTTGTCGGCGTCTTGGCGGGAAAGGTCGGTTCTTATTTCTAAATGGCTGTTCTATGAATCTCCAACTCAGGGCCGCTAAGGCGAGTGTCAAAGCGCCCAGTACGACCATCAGTCCAGTTGAGGGTTCACTCAGACTTCTTATTCGCGCGTAAGCAAACAAAGGTTGATGCCATAGGTAAGCTGAATAGCTGATAAGGCCGATTGCTACAAACGGACGTGACGAAAGGATTGCACCTGCACCCGACTCTTTCTGGCAAAACAGTATGATTAGCGCAGTCCCGACCACTGGTAACAGCGTTGCTTGCGACGGCCACGGTGTTTCATGATTAAACACTGCCATAGACGCAAGAACCATAACGAGACCCAACCAACCAAACAGATTTTGCAAGCCACGCTTCTCACCAATAGTCGAGAACGCGCACAGTGCCCCGGCTCCAAGTTCCCATGCTCGGAACGGGAGCAAGAAAAACGTCATGTCCGGTTTTCGAGTTATGCCAAAGAGGCAAAGCGAAAAGCTTGCAAGGGTCAATCCGGCGATAACCCACATAGTCGGGTGCCTACCGAGCCGCCAGACCAGCCACAGTAGCACTGGTAAGAACAAATAAAACTGTTCTTCTATTGCGAGGCTCCAAGTGTGGATGAGGGGATTCAGCTCGGTAGCGCTGTCAAAATAGCCGGTTTCGGACCAGAAGTAGTGGTTTGAAATAAACAAGTTAACGGATATTATGCTCTTTGCAAAAGCTTGGAACTGATCCGGCGTCATCCAAAACCATGAAAAAGGGATACAGGCAAGTATTACAGCCAACAGTGCAGGTAAAATTCGCCTAGCGCGGTTTTCGTAGAATCGCGCAATCGAAAACCGTCCGTGTTCGAGGTCACCTATTAGAATACTGGTGATCAAGTAACCCGAAATGACAAAAAATACATCTACACCAGCGTACCCACCATTCAAAAATGGAAGTCCCGCATGATACGCGATTACGGGCATCACGGCCAAGCATCGCAATCCATCAATTTCGGGGCGATATTTTCTGTCAGTGCTCAACACTTGCTTCCGAGATCATCCAAACTCATTAAATTGGCCTCAAAAAGACCCAAAAACACATTCATCATTATCACTAGAAAACCGAAATTACCAACTATCAAAAAGATACTTCGGTGAAGCGGGGCGGTACTCCGACACCCTCGACATGCAACCGGGCTTTGAACCCACTGGGAAAGGGCAAGTGCAATGAACGCTGAGACCAAAATTACAGAGTTGGACGCAAACCCAGACATCTTTGTCACAGATTTTTCTGACTTGATTACCTGCCAGCAGCGCGTGACGGCTTTTTGCCGATGGTTCGACCTGCCGGACCCTGGTCTGAGTTTCGATGAGGATGGCGATATTCTCGTGAATGATGTCTTTCTGCTGTGGTGCAAAGAAGAAGGTATTTCTATCGACTGGCGGGCGTGCGGCGATCCGAAAGGCATGGCTGCAGAGTTCCGCTAGTCTCAAAAAAAAAGTGATTCAGTTCACGGAGAATCTGAAATTGCTCGATGATCAAGAAATGCGGGCAATCGAGATTAGTATGAGGGCCTACATCGAGGGTCTGGCTCCGATGGAACAGACAATCAGGGCCGCAGAAAAGGCGCTGAAGGAGGTCAAAGAGGAGGCCGCGTGACGGGCATCTCCATCGGGTGCGGTATTCTCTGCGCCCGTTTTCTTTTTAGAGATTTGATATGAGCTTTTACACCGTCAACAGGCATTGGTCGGACCAGTTTCTGCCCGAGATAAAGAGCATCATCGGCGGCCATATCCTACAGGCCGCGCCAGATCCGCTGGACCACTTTCAGGCCACTGACCTGTTGATGCTGGACGCCAAGGACATGCGGATAGCGGCCAGGGTAAGACGGTACGGCTACGCCAACAGATAACCCCACCGGAACAACTTGAGCACAGGGCCAGTGGGTGGGTTCAAGGGTGGGTGCAATGCAACTCTTGTCGATTATATTATTGATAATAAACAATTAAAATTGAAATAATGGTGCCTCAAGAGGGACTCGAACCCCCGACCTTGTCCTTACGAAGGACCTGCTCTACCAGCTGAGCTATTGAGGCGATGCGGAAGCTCGTTTAACGGCAGCGCGCGGGTCATGCAAGCGTGGATTGCCGGGCCGGTGCGCGGTTGACCACTACGCATTCATCCCGCATCCTGACGCCGACATGATCCGCCCGGCGGGTTACGATGGTTTATCAGATATTTGGCAAGGTCATTTGGATGTCCGGGAATTCGCAGAAGTCTTATGTGCTAGACACCCACCGGCTGCGCGACCCGGAAGAGACCCTGGCCATCGTCAAACCATTCCTCAAGCAGATGGGCATAACCCGGATCGCCAACCTGACGGGACTGGACCGGGTTGGATTGCCGACAGTGATGGTGACGCGGCCAAACTCGCGCTCGGTCGCGGTGTCGCTGGGCAAGGGGCTGTCGCTGAGCGCAGCCCGGGCTTCGGGCGTGATGGAAGCGATTGAATCCTGGCACGCAGAGCGGATCGAACTGCCGCTACGGCTGTCCAGCTTTGCTGATCTGGCGGTGGAGTATGTGATCGATGCCGACCGTCTGCCCAGCGTCACCGGCGGGCAGTTCGACCCTCATCAGGCGATACTGTGGGTGCTGGGGCGCGATCTGCCCTCGGGCCAGCCCTGCTGGGTGCCGTATGAGATGGTGGACACCGATTATACCACCTCGCCCGTGGCTGGGCAGCGGGCGTTTCCGCGAACGACAAACGGGCTGGCGTCCGGTAACAACGTGACCGAAGCCAGTTGCCACGCGATCTGCGAGTTGATCGAGCGTGACGCCACAACGCTGTGGCACCACCGGGGCGCAACCCCGCGTGTTGATCCCCGTACAGTGGACGACCCGCGTTGCCTTGAGGCGATGGAACAGATTACTGCGGCGGGGCTGGATTTGGGAATCTGGGAAACGACCTCGGACATCGGCATCGCCAGCTTTCGCTGCGCGATCTGTGAGGGCGGAAGCACGACGGGCCATATCGGCATCGGCGACGGCTGCCACCCGGATCGCGCCATTGCCCTACTGCGGGCGCTGACCGAAGCGGCGCAAACACGGTTGACCTATATCTCAGGGGCGCGGGATGATCTGGACCCGGAAGAGTTCTCGGACACTGCCCGGAACTGGCGCAGCGGATACATCCGCGAACTGATCGATGGCTCGGCGCCTATCGGTGATTTCACCGAATGCCCAACCTACGTGACCGGATCTTTCACGGATGACCTGTCTTTGTTGCTGGCGCGCCTGTCCGAGGCAGGCATAGATCAGGTGGTCACTGTTGATCTGTCGCGACCCGAAATTGACATCGCAGTGGTGCGCGCGGTGATACCGGGCTTGGAAGCGCCCCATGACGATCCCGACTTTGTCGCAGGCCCCCGTGCGCGAGCGGTGATGTCATGAGTGTGGTTGTTTTTGTCGGGCCGACGCTACGGGCCGAAGCCGTGCGCGAACATCTGAACGCCACTATCCTACCCCCGGTTCAGCAGGGCGATGTGTATCGGGCAGTGCGGGAAAAGCCGCGTGCCATCGGGATTATAGACGGGTATTTCGACGGGGTGCCCTCGGTCTGGCACAAGGAAATCCTGTGGGCCTTGGAGCAAGGTGTACCAGTCTTTGGCAGTGCCAGCATGGGTGCACTGCGCGCGGCAGAGCTGGCGGATTTCGGGATGATCGGCATCGGGCAGATATTCGAGGACTACCTGAGCGGCAC
Source organism: Ruegeria sp. A5 (assembly GCF_056543005.1). Classification (NCBI taxonomy): domain Bacteria; kingdom Pseudomonadati; phylum Pseudomonadota; class Alphaproteobacteria; order Rhodobacterales; family Roseobacteraceae; genus Ruegeria; species Ruegeria sp. A5. The sequence goes on along the minus strand of NZ_JBQGAV010000007.1, from coordinate 74,100 downwards.
AATCGAGGATGACGACGAAGTGGCAGTGCTGCACGGCCCTGCCGAGCTTGGCTTTCCACCGCTGAGCGAGCCTATGGTCTCGATCCGCGCCACCATTGCGCAAGCCAAGACAGCGGGTGTGTTGTCGTCAGAGACGGGCGACGCGTTGCAGCAAAAGGCGAAAGACTTGCACTACCGTGACCGGGTTTGGGATCGCATCCTTGAGGGCACTTCTGACCCGCAACCCTTTCTACGATGGTTACCCGAGGGGCAGGTGGATGCGAAAGGGGATGACGCCCGCGCGATGCTGGCTGAGATGGCCCGCTTTCTGAATGCTGGAACGAATGTGTCAGACGCAAATCGCACCGAACGGACGCTGGTCTGGCGTGACCTCTGCGCCCGTGTGGATGGGGAAGCCGCACAACAGGATAGCGAGGCGCGGGCGTTGGTGGATGAGCTGCGGCTTGATCCGGTTCTCTACGCGCATCTGCGTGATCGCGCAGCGTTAGGCTTGCTGTCCAAGGACGAGACCCTCCGACAGGGGTTGGACCCGGATAAAGACGCCGTGGTCAAGCAGATGACCGAACATCGGCTGGAGGCCCGGCTACCCCGCCACGCGGATTTGCTTGAATGGCTGGAAGAAAATGACCTGACCCTTACGCAGTACGAGGCGATGCTGGCCGACAAATCCCGTGTCGATATCGCAATCCAAACGCTGGCCGAGACAATGGATGCCGCTTTGCTAGCCGAGCTTCGACGCTCGGGCGACTACAGCGCGTTGCGCGACCGGGCCCAGCGCAAAGCGGCGTTGCCGCCGGACCAAAGCAACGCTGCTATTCGAACGCGCGCCTTGATCTGGTATTTTGAAACACGTCTTGACCAGAGGGTGCCGGATGATCTTGACTCCTACGCGATCGGGCTTGGCCTTGAGGGGCGCGATGCCTTGGTTGATTTGATTGCCGCCGAGTTCATGTTTTGCCAAGCTGGTGGCGATCCGGTTGACCAAGAGCCCGGATTGGCAGCCGGTCTGCACACCGGCGGATAACGGGAGGGAAAATTGGCAATCTGGCCCGACTATTCAGAGAATGACCCCCCCGGCACGCGGTTCTTACTATATCCGCAATCGCCCTTTTTAGAGCCGAATTCCAAGCCCGAACTGGTCGAAATATCGGCCCCGCAAGGGACCATAGGCCCGGGCCCATCGGGCCCCCGCATGTATGCGATGTACCCGGTCGACAAAACGACCCCCTATGGCGCGATGATCGAGGGTGAAGACGGCCCCGAGATGTATCTGCCCGCATGGGACGGCTATATCCTGCCGCCGCCCGAGCCCGATGAGTTTGGCAATTTCATCCATATCGATCCCGAGGACCCGGCCTTTGAAGCCGCCCATCTGTTCGGAGCGGCCCATTTCACCATGGATGTGTGGGAGGGCTATTTTAATCGCCCGATCCCCTGGCATTTCGCGCGTGATTTCGAGCGGCTTGAGCTATCGTTGCTGCCAAGTCTAGATAACGCGCATATCGGTTGGGGATTTCTGGAAACCGGTGGCACTCGCGATATCGGTGACGAATACCGCCCCTACAGCCTGAACTTCGATGTGGTCGCGCATGAGATCGGCCATGCCATCATCTACAGCGTGGTCGGCATGCCATCCGAAGAGGACGCGACCGGCGAATATTACGGGTTCCATGAATCGGCGGCCGATATGGTGGCGCTGTTGGCGTCGCTGCATTTCGGCTCAGTCGTGGATGAATTGCTGAAAAACACGCGCGGCAACCTTTATACCTATAACCGGCTGAGCCGCTTTGCCGAGCTGTCGCAGAACTCGCAAATTCGGATCGCCGCCAATGACCGGACGCTTTCTGAATTCTCGCATGGATGGTCCAGCGAACACGCCCTGTCGGAACCACTCACCGGGGCGATGTTCGATATTCTGGTCGATATCTACCACGAACGACTGGTAGCACATGACGTGATCGACCCGGAGATGGAGGAGCTCTCGGACGAGTTGGAAGGGACCGACGAATACAATGCGATCATGCAGGACCTGTTCGACGAACATTACGCAGCCGACCCCGAAGGCTTTCGGGTTGCCCTGATCGAAGCGCGTGATTTGCTGGGGTCCTATCTTGCAGATGCGTGGGAGAAATTGGACCCCGATATGCTGAGCTACTTCGGCGTTGAACGCGCCTTGGTCATGGTCGATCACGAGGTCACCGACGGCGCATTCCGGCAGATTATCGAAGGCAATTTCCGCATGCGCCACATCGGATTGACAGCGCCCGGCCCCCGTTTGACCAAGCCCGACGGGACGAGCCATGCCGCGTCGGTTCGTACGCTGTCACCCGAGGTGAATGAACCTTAAAGTCTTTGTTTTTCCCCCGCTATTGTGGCAGGTTACGCGCACGGGGTGATAATAGTGACATTCAACGCGCACTGAATGCGCAAACCGGGACAGGCGAGGCAATCGGCAGCGTCGACCCCCGATAGGGAGAAAGTGATATGTCTGAGTCCTTACTCAGTTTTTCCGAGGTATTACTGTTTGGGCGAGAGTTAAGTGATTTAAAACTGAAACAACGCTCGGTCCGGTTGGCCGAAGAGGTTGAGGAAGACTACGACTTCAGTAAGAAATTCACCAAAATCGACGGCGTACATGTCCGGGAAGACGATCGTGTTCTGGTCCAGGTCGGGGATGCGGCAAACGAAAAGTCCGGCATCTACAAGGTCATCAAGGACGGCGACAAGTTCAAGTTCGACAAGCGGAAGAAGGTTCCGCACGACTCGTTTGTCTACATCCGTCGCGGACGTCAGTTCAAACATACCCACTGGCAGCAGATCGCGAACCGTCACTCGGAGCAGCTGTTCATCGAACAGGATGGCCGCCGGAGGGGTCGCGGCGTCAATAATTTCATCGGGGACCAGTTCGGAGGCGATGCACGACTGGCCCGGATTTACGGCTTCGCCTATGACGGCACCTATTACGAGATGCCGGAACCCACGATCTTTCTGGTGCATGGCGAAGGCGAGAGCGCGACGGGTGGCAACCTGCCCCATGGCTTCAAGCTGCAGACCAGCAATGACGCTAACGCGCCGGACACCACACAACAGGCCGCACGCGCGCCGATGAACCCCTCGGTTTCGGGCGTCGCGGCAGCGGATTACCAGATGGCCAATGATATTCGCGTCTGGAACTACGATCAGGCCGATTACACCATCCGCATGGATATCGCAGCCGGTCAGATCGAAGACGTGCTGCTGGACGTCTATTTTGAATATGACGCACCGATGATGTCCGGAGCCAAGGTCTCGGGCGCCAAGGTGAGCGGGGCCAAGGTCTCGGGCGCGAAGGTCAGCGGGGCCAAGGTGTCCGGTGCTAAGGTGTCAGGTGCCAAAGTCAGCGGCGCAAAGGCGCGTGGTGAATAGGAAGGCTGAAATGATCCTGACCGATTGACGTTTGGTTTTATTCCAACGTCTGCTTTGGGTTGGCGGGCCATTTATGCCTGACCCGCCATCCCTTTCGAAGATCAGAACTTGCCGTTTTCGTGCGCCATTTCGGCTGGCGTAGGTGAAACGACGTCCCAGTGTTCAACGATCTTTCCATCTTCGACGCGCCATAGGTCGAAGAAAGCCCAAGGGTTCCCGCTGACGGTGGCATCTGAGGCGACAAAGACAAAGTTGCCTTCGGCCACCACAATCTGCGGCTCGAATTTGGTAATCACATTCCCCTGCTCTGCCCAGGCTTTGGTGCCCTCGATCAGGCCATCGATGCCATCGGCAAGCATTGGATTGTGCTGCATGTAGACCTCGGAATACATCGGGGCTTTCTCGGGCGCGGCACCGCCCAGAACGTCACGCACAAACCCCAGAACCAGCGCCTTGTTTTCTTCTGTTTTCTCAAGATCGGTGATCTCGGTCGGCCCATCTGTCATGCCACGGCCCGACACTGTTGTTTCAGGAACGGGCTGCAAATTGTCCCAATGTTCAGCAACTTTGCCATTCTCGACGCGGAATATGTCAAAGGCGGCGAGGGTCGGTGCACCAAAAGCGTCCGCGTTGTCGAACGTGCTGTGCAATACAACGATATCGCCCTCGGTGATGACCCGGTGGGTAGTTGCAGTCATCCCGGATTGTTCGACCAAAGGGATCAGGCCGGCCAGGCCTTCGGCTCCGGTCGGGACTTGCGGGTTGTGCTGAATATAGTCCGGGGTAACGAGCTGTAGCACTGCCTCCGGATCATGTTCAGCAAAGGCAGCCGTAAAAAGTGCGATTACAAGTTCTTTGGGGGACATGTTGATTTCCTGTGATTCGTATCTACTGGATACGTGGTAGCAAATCCATACTACATTTCAATTACGTACTTTAAAATGACCTGGTATGCTTGAGGCTACTGCCTGAATTTTCAGGGAGTTGTACCGAGGCCAACGTGACGCTATTGTGCGATTAAGTTTCGAAACAATACCAGAGACTGAGATGCTACCAATTGGTGTTGCCAACAAGGCAGAAGCTTCCAACTGCTCAATCCGTTCCGTACTGTCCAATGTGACGGGCAAATGGCGGATGATCATCATCCTTGCGCTGGAGGATGAGCCGAAACGCTTTGGCGATCTCAAGCGCTGTATCGGAGACATCACACAAAGTGTGTTGACCGAAAACCTGCGCGGGTTGCAACGTGATGGTTATTTGACCCGCACCGTCGATCCCGGACCGCCAGTGGCAGTGTCTTATGAATTGACACCTTTGGGCAGAAGCTTGCTTGAAATGCTGAAACCGCTCGTCTTCTGGTCGCATGAACAAATGGATGAAGTCAGGCGGTTACGCATGCAGTTCGACCGCGAACAGGCGAGTTGATTTTTATAGGCGAGATCGGGCAGCAGCTCAGAACCCGGCCTTTTTGAGCCCCTCGACAAAATGCTGCGTGTCGTCAGACAGGCGGTCTGGCTGAACCTTGGCCCAGCGCGATAGTGAGAAATTGGGATGCGCTGCGCGGTGTTTGTCGGCGATCTGGCGGGCCATTTCCAGCTCGCCCTTATGGGCATAGCTGGCGGCCAGCACGCGCTGCCCCTCGGTCGGGTTGTTCATCTTGTTCACGCATGAGATCACGTCGTCATAGCGTTTGAGATTATAATAGGCCCCGCCCAGATGCCACAGGTACTGATCGGGGAAATAGGGGTTCAGGCGCATCGCCTGCTGCAGATGTTTGATGGCGGTTTCGTTGTCGCCCCAATGGGCCAGCGCATCGGCGTAGTCCGAATGCATGTCCGCATCGTTGGGGTTAAGCTGCAGGGCGCGTTTGTAGGATTCGATCGCCGAGTCATGCTCTTTACGATAAAGCTGCACATAGCCCAGCTCTCCAAACCCGCGCGCATCTGTGGGGTCAAGCTCCACCGCGCGCTGAGCCAGCGACAGGGCCTTGTCCAGCGCGCTGTTTGGGTCTTCGGTCCATGAATAGCGCCAATCGATGTTGAGCGTGCGTGACAGCGCCGCCGCGGCCCGTGCATACCCGCCGTCGCGCTCAAGCGCGGATTCGTAGCAATGCTGCGCCTTGCGGTTGTCGTTGCGGGTGTATTTGAAAATATGGTGCTGCCCCTGCAGAACCGAACCATAAGCCCGCAGGTCTGACGGGATTGCCTGCACCATGCGCAGCTTTTCATGCGACTCGATCATGACTGCAGTGGCGGCAACGATGCACTCGGTCACCTCATCCAGGATGTCGAAGATATCATCGAGCTTACGGTCGAACCGTTCACCCCAGATGGTGCGTTCGGTGTTGGCGTCGATTAGCTCGGCCGTGATCCGGATACGACTGGACGAGCGGCGCACACTGCCGCGCGCGATATAGCGCACGTTCAGACGCCGAGCGGCCTCTTGCGGCGACATCGACTGGGTCTTGAAGAAGAACGAGGAATTCCGGGCAATGATGAACAGGTTCCGGAACTTGGACAGGTTCATGATGATGTCGTCGGTCAGCCCTTCGGCGACCCAGCTGTCATCTTCATCCCCGCCTTGGCTGGTAAAGGGCAGCACCGCAACCGACGGGTTATCGGGCCTTTCAAGCACTTCCAGCTGCATCTCAGGACGTAGGGTTGCGGCCATTGTTGCACCCTCGACCTCGGTTCGGACACAGTAGGTCGCGACCGGAGACATGATGTTCTTGAGCTGCTTGGGACCGAGGAATTCATAGCCATAGCGCAGGCGGTTACGGATCTGTTCATAGACGGCTGCGCTGACATAAACCCGTTCTGGCTCGGCAATCTCCTGCAGGCGGGCAGCGATATTGACGTTGTCACCATGGATGCCGCGTTCGTCCATCAGAACTTCGCCCATGTGAACGCCAGCGCGAAATTTGATGTTGTGCTCGTCATCCCGCGCCTGATTATGTTCCGCAGCGATCCGATGCAGTTCGATGCTGAACTCTACTGCACTGGTCGCCGTGTCGAATAAGGCAAGGATGCCGTCACCGCGCACTTCGATGATTTTGCCCTGATACTTTGAGCAAGCCGATTCAAGCTGCGAAAGCAAAGACTTCAACGCGTTATACGTATCCATCTCGTTCTCGCTCATCAGGCGGGAATAGCCGACAACGTCGGCAAAAAGCACCGCGCCTAGTTTCTGTTTTATTGATGCGTCCGAACCGGTCGTGTTCACTGGCAATACTCAATTGTGTTGTCATGTCGAATCCGACAGGACTGTTTTAGCAAAAAATGACTCAGAATACGTAACATTTTAGGTATCTGCACCGGAATCGGGGGGCCAAGACCACCCAGAGGCATCAAAACTGACCACTGTTTGGGTGCCTAACTCCTGCGCGAGCACCTCTCGACGCGCGATCCAGTCCTGCTGCAACATGCCGACGACAACCATGTCATGGAACTGCCCATCCGCGAACCAGGCTTGACGCATCGTGCCCTCGATCTCGCAGCCGATTCGCTGGATCAGATCGCGGCTGCTGTGATTGTCGGCCCGGTAATACGAGGTGATACGGTTCAGCCCCAATTGCCGGAATGCGAAATCCAGCATCAGCGCAACCGAACGCACCGCCACGCCATGTCGACGGATGGATTTGTCGACAAAAACCGGAACCACCGCATCCCTGTTGACGCTGGAAATTGCTTCAAGCCCGGTCATCCCCACCAGATCACCACTGTCAGATTCGATTGCGAACCAGCATTTGCAGCAGTCCTTTGAGGCGTTTATCGCGTCTTCCCAATTTTGCTCGGTCTGTACCAGGTTCTGCGGAATGCGCGACGTACGGTCGAACAGGGCCAGGTCATGGATATCCTGAAACCAGCGCGCAACTGTTCCCAGATCCGCCTTTTCCAAAGGGCGCAATCTGAACAACCGGGGTGAGCTATCGGGCAAGAGAAAATATCCTCCGAGTACAATTCTGAAAATCTATTCGCGGGATACTAGCACGAAAATTTCAGAAACAATAAGAGGTTGTTCACACAACGCGGCCGTAGGCCGCTACCCGCTGAACGGGTGCAGCCGACAAACTTGTAATGGGTGGCAGGTCGTAAAGAAGCGTTACGATCAATCAGCGGTTTTCAGCGCGAATAAGGAAGATGTTGCGCAGGTAGATGGACAGGCCCATCGACTGACCCAGAATAAAGACCGGGTCACGGCGATAGATCGCATAGCTCAGCAGGATAAGCCCGCCGCCGATCGAAAGGTACCAGAACGCCATCGGGATGACGGATTTCTTGGCGCGCTCGGACGTGATCCATTGCACGATAAACCGGGCGCTGAACATCAGCTGACCGGCCAGACCGATAAAGACCCAGAGCGCCTCGGTCGGGCTGTCGACATGCAGGATTTCCAGAATGGTTTCTTTCATGACCGGGACGCCTCGGTTGCGGAAACGGATTTGGCGCGGCGGGTCAGCCAGACGACGCCGAACAGATCCCAGATGCCGACCATGGCCCGCCCGAAATTGGTGTATTTGGATTCGCCCGACAAACGCTGCTGATGCGCCACATCCACCAGCGCAATATTCCAGCCATAAGCCTTGAACAGAGCGGGCAGATAACGGTGCATATGATTGAAAAAGGGCAGATCAAGGAAAGCCTGCCGTCGGAACGCCTTGAAACCGCAGCCGGTGTCACGTGTGCCGTCTTTCAGCATCCAGCCCCGCAGTGCATTGGCAAAGCGCGAGGCAAGCTTCTTTGACGCAGTGTCTTGTCGGCCAACCCGTTGCCCCGCCACCAGGCCAATCGAGGCATCGCCACCCGACACCAGCGGCGCCCAGATCTTTGGCAACTCTTCCGGCGGGTTCTGTCCGTCGCCATCCAGCGTACAGCAGATATCCGCGCGTGCTTCCTTGACGCCGGAATGCACGGCAGCACTTTGGCCACCGGCCGTTTTGTGCTGCAGGATGCGCAGTTGCGGACAGTCTTTCTGCATCTGTTGCAGCGCCGCAAAAGTGCCATCGGTCGATCCATCATCAACCGCGACAATCTCGAACGCTGGCAATTCGGCCGCAGCAGCGCAGATGCCCTGGATAAGACCAGGAACAGCCCCCTGTTCGTTATGCATGGGAATCACGATCGACACGGTGGGTCGATTGTCAGCGTTGGCATCATGATCAGCATGCATGGTGGGTAGCTTTACTTGTTTCAGTCTCAGGGCTTTTGCGGGATCAACGGCGAAAATTCAAGTGGCCACCGCATCGCAGGCCAACATCTGCGCAACTTGTTGGGGCATTGTTCAGCGATGGGGCGGATTGCACCGTGTCTCCTATTCAGGGGCGGGCGTGACGCCGGTTGCTGACCAATAGACCAAACCCTCAACCGCAGTTGGCTGCGTCTCGAGCCCGATCAGGTCAGGTGCCAGCTCAGACAACTCACCCTCCGAACAGAGCCCTCGCAGAGGGCCGGTGGTATAGCCGAACCTGTCGAGGTATTTGTGCAGCTCCAGCCGTCTGAGGTAGACAAAGCGCCTACCGTTGGAAGCAAAGACCGATGCGGCCCCGGGCGGTACGCGCAACTCGCGGTCATAGGCGCAGAGCAGCAGGGTTTCATCCGGCTGCAACATTGCACCCAAAGGGGTCAGAATCTCGGCCTCGGGCACGCCCAAGCGCACGCGGCCCTTGCCCAGATCGGTGGCATCGCGGTCATAGAACAGGCCGCCTGCAACAAAGACCAGACCCAGCGCGGCCACCATCCCGGCCCAGCGCAGGCGCTCGACCGAAAACAACAAACCGGTTGCGGCGACCATCAGCATCGGCAGGATCAGCAGGGTGTAGCGTGCATAAACCTTGCCGGCTGCGGCCCACATCATGATGACGAAGAACGCGGCTATCCCTGTTGCAGCAAGAAGTCTGGGCCGCTTTTGCAGAAATGGCAGAGCGCAGATGCCGACAAAACCCAGCAGCCGCAACCACGGCTCGCCGGCGATGATCAGATCATAGAGCTTCCCGAAGCCGCGATCGCTGAGCGATGGGCGAAAACGATCCAGCATCTCGCCTTTGATGTTGCCATCCAGCGAGTCGCCAAAGAGGAACCGAAGCTCTTGCAGGATCGGCCAGGCGAAGGCCAGCGGGATCGCAATCTTGAGCGTCCGGCGAAACGTTCTGTTCTGCCAGATCTCGCTGAACGGTTCCGTCTGCCATCTGTTGGTCAACTTCAGCGTCAGTAGTGCCAGCGCCAGAAAGGCCAGCGGGGTTGGGCTTTTCTGCAAAGCGGCCAACACCAGAGTTGCGCCGAAATAAGGCCAGTATTTCGGCTTTTCCAATGCTGCCAGCAGGGCTGCAATTCCAAGGGTCGAAAAGAAAACCGCACCGGTATCAAGCATCGCGGATGTGGCGTGTTGCCAGAACTGAAGCGACGTGGCCACCAGCAGGACCGAAGGCAGCATGGCCCAGGGGCTGTCCGGGATCATCACCCGCGCCAGTACGGCCGTTGCCATCAGCGCGCCCAGCGCAAAGATCATCGACGGCAGGCGCAAGGCCAGAATATCGGATACGCCAAACTCCATCAGCAGTGCAGACATCCAATACTGCATGGGCGGTTTTTTTAGGCTAGGTTCGTTGTTGGAATAAACCGCCAGCCAGTCCCCATTGCGCGCAAAGCCTGTACTGCGGTCATAAGTGTAAAATTCATCGTAGTGATAGATGTTCCCAACACCCAGATCAGTCAGATACCAGGACCAGACCAGGACCATCACCAATGCGGTGGCGAAGTAAGGAAGCAATCTTAGCCAATTTGGGGAGGTACCGGTCATGCTTTCCGTGGTCCTATCGCGTCATAGAAATATGTGGTGTTGATCCCGCCGGGCCTTGTTTGAAACTGCCGCGCGTCGCGCTCCCATTATTGCGTCGCCCGTCCAAGAGCAAGAAGTTTAGAAGGGCGACCGCGCTTGTCAGACTGCAGGCTCGGCCTCGTCGGGCAACATCAGGCTCAGCTCACCCTCTTTGAAGCCATCGAAGGACAAGTCCCAGCTGGCACCGGGCCAAAGCAGTTGCAACTGCTTCTTCGCAGGCCGATAGACCGCAGTATAGAGCGTGCCGAAACCTGATCTGAAAGCCGTTGAATAAAGCGGCGGACGCAGGAACGCATCGATAAACCGCTTCTCGCTTTCCGGGTGCTGGTTGAGACGGTTGAGCAAGAACCTTTCGCGTTCCACGGTGGCCGTAAAGCGCGCATGGGTGGACCATTCGACATGGCCCTGATGGTTTGTCGCCACTGGTTGGTCCGAGATTTGCGGGTGCCGGTCCGGGGCAAGGTACACCGTGCTGTGATTGTGTTTCGCATCCAGAACGGTGACGTTATAGCTCATATGACAAGGGATGCGGCACAGGCAGTCAACCGCTTGCGCAGTGGTCTCGCAGGTTTGAAGGACATAGCGCAGGATCAGCGGCACGCCAAAGCCGTCGCCGACCTCGCGCCGCCCGCCAAAGGTGAGCGAGACTGTCAGACCGGCATCGTTGATGCCATCAAGCAGACCCAGAACGCCGTCGCTCATCCCGATGATCCCGCGCCCGCCCCATTGGGTTTTCAGCAGAGCAGCGTCAAAGGTTTTTGGATGGTAGTCGTAATTGCGCACCAGAAACGGTGTCTTGCCACGCCAAATCGCCTGGCTGCAGCCCGAAAGATATTTCGGCGGGCAGTAAAAGCTGAGAAACCGTGCCTGGCTATCGCTGCCGCCGACCAGTTCGACGATCTCTTCGTACAGCGGCAGAATCTCGGGCATGTGTTTTTGCAACGCGCGGAGGCATTCGCGATAGGTGGGGCGGGCCGAATACCCCTCTTGCGCCCACCATTTGCGGTAGGCGGGCCAGTATTCGGCAAACAGCCCGGCCAGCTTGGGACCGGGCTGCGCTTCGTCAATTGAGCGAAAAACAAGCGCCATGGGGCTTTCTACATGATTTTGAAGGCGGGGTCTTCCATCGGTTGTGCGGCGGGCAGCGGTTCAGCCGTATAAGCCGAAGTGATCCCATGAATCCACTTCTTCGATTTGTCTGTCAGTTTGAAGCCCTTGGTCATCGACCGCCCGCGAGTCACGAGGATACCCAGATCAGCACCCTCATAGCGGTAATCACCGACATTCGAGATACGCAGGAAGAACGCTTCGTTCTCGCCCACCGCGCGGCGGTGATAGTCGAAGCGGTCGAACACGACGCGGCCATCTTCCAGCATCTTGTAGATGCCCGACTGTGGGGCCTGCGTGATCCGGTCGACACTGTCATCGGTGTGTTTGATTACCATTTGCGACCAGCTGTCGATCATGTCCGGATCCGCCCAGCGGGCATTCAGTTCCTCGACATCCAGCTCGAAGGGCTTCTTTGAAAACTCCAGCAGATGGAACAGAAACAGCGGCGCATCGGCGTGTGCAAAGGCCGCGTGGTTGGTCATCGAACTGGCGCCAGTGATGCGGGGGTTCAGTTCACCCAGCCACAGCTCATCGGTTTTCTTGTCGATCAGGAAGTCGAGTTCGAAATAGCCGCGATAGCCGGATTTCCGCAGTTCTTCACCGAACTGGAACGTCAGCTGCCGGGCCTGTTCGCGGGCCTTAGGTGGGAAAGCGGTCGAGAAAATCTCATTCCCGCACCAGCCGCCGCGGTAAGGCGTGAGTTCCTTGAAGCCCACAAGCTCAGTCATCAGCGGGCCAACGATGGTACCCTCCGAGGTCGCACAGGCCTCGATCGCCGCCCCGCGACAATCGATCCGCTTCATTATCTTGATCTCGCCTTCGCCGATGATCTCGTCTTTGTGCTTGTTGAAATCGGCCTCGGACTTGATGAAAAACGTCGTATGGCCACTGTCGCCGAAGGCGGATTGTAGCACCAGATCATTCCCCAATCCGGCCTTTTCGCAGATCTTTTTCAGGTGATCATAGCTTTTGACAACGCTCAGCGTGTTGGGCACCGAAGGCACACCCGCCTTATTGCCGATACGGACAGTTTCGATCTTGTTGTCACATTTGGTGCGCAGCTTGGCTTTGGGGAACCACAGCTGACCGCCAAGCTCCTTGACGAGCTTCTCGGTCGTCTCATCAAACATCAGAAAGACGAACTTGGGCTTGCCGCCGCGCCGCTTGACCAGGTCGATGACCTCTTTGTGCTGCAGCAGATAATTGTTGATGTCTTCGATGGACTGAAACTCATCATGCGGCATTTCCGAAGGCACAAACACGTTCGGATGTCGCCCGTCAAAGCAATCCATGTAGCAGATATAGGTGAAGTTCATCACCCATTCATCCAGCCCCAAGAGGTTGAAATTGGTTGCCGATACGAAATAGATCGGGTCCTTGTTGGTATGGAAATACCGGCGGATTTCCGAGATGTTTTTCAGCACCTTCTTTGGCATGATTGTTGTCCTCCCTGACCCCTTAGGGGTTCTTTACTGACTTCAAAGCGTCTTCGGTAAAAATGCGCAGGCCCAGATCAGCGCGGAATCCGTGGATCTCTGACACGTCCAGTTCCTGCATGAATTTGAGAATTTCAGGGCTGATCACCTGCCCCGGTACCAAAATGGGAAAACCCGGCGGATAGGGGATCACGAAGGTGGCCGAGACCATCTCTTCCCCGGCTTCGAGCCGTTCCAACATCTCCTTGTCGGGCTCGACGTAATCGCAATTGTCTTCGTCATAGGACAAGAAAAACGCCGTGCGGATATCACCGGCTTCGGTACCTGCTTCACAGCGGAATGCATCGTGGAACCGACTAAAATCGGGCAGAGGCGGGACGTGTTCGCTCAGGTTCCTGACGCGCTTGTCGAAGGCCCGTTTTTCCATTTTCGAGGCGTCGTCCATCAGATCGTCCAGTTCCTTGGCGATCTCGACCAGCACCTCGATCAGATAGGCGACCGAACTGCGCGTGGTGCCGATATTGGTCATGAACAGCACGGTGTTGCGCGAGGTCTTGTTGATCTGGATGCCGTATTTATCCATCAAGATCTTGGTCTTGAAGGTATCGCCATCCCAGCCGGTTGCGCCCACATGGAGCGTGATACGTGTGGCATCAAGAACGAATTCGTCTTTAGCCCAGCAATCCCAGACATCGGCCCAGCCCTGATCGGGATCGAAATAGCTGGTCATGCCGCTTTCGCGATATTGCTCGGGGATCATGTCGCCTGCGGTGACCAGACGGAAGTATTTCTTGAGCAATGGATGCGTCGTCACCGCCCGGCGGATCGCCATCGCGCTTTCGACCTGCCGCTGGACGAACTCGTACCCTTCGATCTCGACCTGCCTGCGGCCCACATCCAGCGAGGCGATGATCTGATAGTTGGGCGAGGTCGAGGTGTGGGTCATATAGGCCTCGTGAAACGCCTCTTCGACCGCACCTTTGAACTGCTGGTCATTGACGTGGATCATCGAGCCCTGCCGCAGCGCAGTCAGCGTTTTATGCGTTGATTGTGTGGCATAGACCCTAACACGCGCATCGGGCGGAGCGATCAGGCGGGTGTTCAGTAGGGTCTCATCATCCGCGCCCTTCAATTCCTCCTGCTGGTTGGCATAAGCCTCGGCATGTTCTGGGGTGCGGAATTGTTCGCGCAGGATATTGGCCGATCGCATCGCGGTGCGTACGCGCGAATTCGGGGCAAAGCGCGCGTAACCGAACCAGGCCTCATCCCACAGGAACACAAGGTCCTTTTTGATCGCCAGACATTCCTGCATCACCCGCTGCACGTTGTAGACGATGCCGTCGAATGTGCAGTTGGTCAGCAGCACCATACGAACCTGATCCAGCTTGCCTTCGGCCTTCAGGGTCAAAAGCTTGTGCTTGATCTCTCGGATCGGTACCGCGCCATACATCGAGTAATCATGCAGCGGATAGCTGTCCATATAGACCACGCTCGCTCCCGCCAGCACCATGCCGTAGTGGTGCGATTTGTGGCAGTCGCGGTCGATCAGCACGATGTCTCCGGGCCGGACCAGAGCTTGCACCACGATCTTGTTGCAGGTCGAGGTGCCATTCGTGGCAAAAAACGTCTGTTTAGAGCCGAATGCGCGGGCGGCAGCCTCCTGCGCCTCTTTTATCGGACCTTTGGGTTCCAGCAGAGAATCCAGCCCGCCAGAGGTGGCTGAGGTTTCGGCCATGAAGATGTTCGATCCGTAGAACGCCCCCATGTCCTGAATCCAGTGGCTGCGACTAATCGATTTACCCCGGCTGATCGGCATCGCGTGGAACACGCCCGTGGGCTGTTTTGAGTATTCCTTGAGCGCCGTGAAGAACGGCGTCTTATAGCGCCGCTGCACCCCGCGCAGGATGTTCAGGTGCAATTCCAGAAAGTCTTCCTGATTGTAGAAGACCCGCCGGCACAGGCCCAGATCGAGACCGGCAATATCTTCCGCCGAACGGTCGGTGATTAGATAAGCGTCCAGCTCGGGGCGCAGCATGCCGATCCTGCGGCAGGTTTCAGGGCCGTATTCCGAGGGGGACAGCGCATCAAGATCGGCGCCCTCGCCATAGAGGCTGATATAGCGGCCCAAAACATTGGTTTCGTTCTTGGACTTCAGGCTAAGGCCCGGGCGAACAATGACCGCCTGTACATTTTGGTTGAACAGAACCCCGATCAGCGCATCCTCGACACTGGGAACGACAACGGTTTCATAAATAAACGGATCTTCGCTGCGGCGCATCCGTTGCAGGCTGGTTTGCAGGAACCGTTCCTGATGTTCGTTGACCTTGTCAACGATCATCACCTCGAAATATGGGCGGCCCAGCGCGCGGGCTTCATGGCTTTGGGTGGACTCGTCCTCGAACTCATCAACCTCGGTCTCATCCGCGATCAACGGGATCGAGCGGCGACGATAGGCCCCTGAGGTCAGCGCCCGCGACACCCGGCGCACGGCGGTTGAGAAATCGCCAAAGTTTCCATGGTCCTGCAAACGACGCAGATAGTCGAACGCCGATCCGCCCGGAAAAGCGAAATACACCTCGATCGGGGCCAGCGCCTGCAGCAACTGCCGTGCCCGGTCCCGATCTTTTTCGTTACCGCCCTGATCCAGGGACTCGGCCGTTTCCCGCAGCGCGCTCCATCGGTCTGCCCTCAATTGCGAGGCGCTGTAGTAGTCCGAGATGGTGTGGAGCTTTTCGCTATCGGAAATGCCGTGCATGAAATTTTTCCTTTCTGCCGATACCGAAAAGCTGGGCCGGTATCAGTCTGTGCCAGAGCGCCCTTTGTAGAGATACAGATTGTCGGGCTTGGTCGCGGCGTCTTCAGTATATCCCAGCGCCGTTCTGGGGTCGGATGCAGCGACGCCCGCAACGTCGCCTTTCTGCGGAATGCGCAGCGGGCCGAGCGTGTGCAGATAGGCATCCGCCCCGCTAGTACGGTCATAGACCGGGAACTCCGCCTCGCGGTCGCGGAAGCTTTTGAGAACCTGCCCCAGACCTTTCAGTCCGACCTCGCGTTGGCGGCGGACCTGATCAAGATCGATCTCGATAGGGAAGATATCCTCCTGTCCCGCAGACTGGTGCAGCACGGTGGCCGAGGGATCAACGACCAGTGAGCGGCCCACGCCCCCGGCGGCCAGCCCGTTCACGTCAAACACATAGCATTGGAACTGCGCAGCGGTCGCCTTGGCGATCGACAGCTCGGCCTCGCGGTCGGTTGTGCCGGTTAGAACCGGGTGCAGCAGAACCTCGACCCCTTGGCTAGTCAGGTGGCGGGTGGTTTCGGGGAACCAGATGTCGTAGCAGATCGACAGGCCAAACCGGCCCACATCCGGCACATCAAAGATGCAGAATTCGGTACCCGATGCGATGTTCTGTTCATAAGGTTTGAACGGGAACATCTTGGAGTATTTTGAGACGATCTCACCTTCGGGATTGATCACCACCGAGGTGTTGAAAATCCGTCCATCTTCGTGCTTTTCGAACATCGAACCGGGGATCAGCCAGATCCCATAACGCCGAGCGGCATCCTGAAAGCGCGACAGGTCGTCATTGGGAAAGGGCTGGGCAAACCGGTCGAGCGGACCATGAGGCGCCAGTTCGCTGAACAGGGCCATCTGGGTCCAAGGGAACCGCGCCATCATAATGTCGATCCGGTGCAGCATCGCGTCGACATTCGACTGCAACGCACCGACATGCATCTGGATTCCGGTTATCGCAAAAGGGGTCATTTTTCGTTTCTTCTCATTTTCTTGCCGATTGCGACCGCCGATTTGATCCGGCGTTCTTCATCGGAACATAAAACCGTGTGGTCACGCAAGCCTGCTGTCCTCAGGCTATGGTTTTCCGAGGCGACTGCCTTCATACTGCGGCTTCCTCGGCGGTATCTTCTGCCTGCGGTTCCACAAAATCGATGTCGTTGCGAACCCAGAAGAACCGGAATCCGCAACTGCGCAGCCATTTCTCGAGCCGATCAAGGCTGGACCACTCCCGCCGCAGCCCGCGCGTGGATTCGACCAGCGCCCATTGGCCATCGACCAGAAAGTATACAGTCCAGGTATTGGGATGCGCCGAGTGGTTGGCAAAGCCACCGCTGATCACCTCACGCGCCGTGCGAACGGCGACCGGATAGTCGCCGATGCGACCCTCAGCCGCGAGAATGGCCAGATCGTTTTGACGGATCGTGAATGTGGGAAGGGGGGCGTCGTTCATGCAGCCTCGATCTGCGCCGCGTCCAGCAGCTCTTTGCGCCGTTCACTGATATCCGCTGGCTTCAGGTTTTCGACGCGGGTCGCCAACGTCCAGACATGACCGAACGGATCGGCAATCGTGGCGCAGCGTTCGCCCCAATAGGTGTCCGCCGCCTCAGCGATCAGGCTGGCACCGCTTTCCAACGCGGCTGCAAGGGCAGTGTCCACATCTTCGACATACATATGATGTCCAATCGGTGTGACTGTGCCCGGAACGGCGGGGCCGTGCACACCCCATCCGGCGGTGACAAACAGCATCGAGTTGCCGATTTTGATCGAGGCAAAGCCGGGGGCCTCATCCGCGTCATAGGCCTGTATCTTCGCATCAAAGGCGCTTTCGTAGAAAGTTAGCGCGGCATCGACGTCGGCGACGGCAAGCGATGCGGTGCAGGTGCGATAGCCACGTGGCAGAGTGGCAGGTTTCTTTTTCATTCCGGTACTCTCTGAATTGGGCGGCGGACACCCTGGATTATCTGCAGGAATTTCCCGCACTATGCATCATACTGTGGATCAAACCAGGAGATACTGCAACACTATGATGCATAGTGCTGAAATTTCTGCCGTGATGCTTAGAATGTAGGCGGAGTACAGGCGCTGATGACCCGGCAAACTTCGGGGCCGACCTGCCTGAACCGGTGCGGGGTGCGACTGTCGAAATAATAAGCATCGCCTGGTCCCAGTACCTTGCGCTTATCACCCACGGTCACCTCCACCCGACCCGAAATGACAATACCGCCCTCTTCCGCCTCATGCCCGTACATCACGCGACCGGTGTCAGCCCCTAGCTCGTAAGTTTCCTGCAAGATCATCATCGCGCGACCATGCAGGTTTGATCCTACCTGCCGCAGAGACAGCCCACCCTTTCCGATCTCAGTAAGTTCTTCTGAGGCGTAAAACACGGTCTGCTCAGGTTCGATTTCGAAGGAAAAGAAATCGGACATGCCAATCGGTATGCCTTGCAGAATACGCCGTAACGCACCAACCGATGGATTCATCTTGCCCGACTCGATCAGTGAGATGGTTGAGTTCGGCACATCCGACTTCT
This sequence comes from Ruegeria sp. A5, assembly GCF_056543005.1. Classification (NCBI taxonomy): domain Bacteria; kingdom Pseudomonadati; phylum Pseudomonadota; class Alphaproteobacteria; order Rhodobacterales; family Roseobacteraceae; genus Ruegeria; species Ruegeria sp. A5. The sequence continues at coordinate 55,985 of NZ_JBQGAV010000007.1, read as the reverse complement.
TGGCCAGCGCCCGCTGAGATAAGCCTGCACGCTCTCGCAAGGTTCGCAGGCGCAATCCGAGGGTCAAATCCTCTTGGCTGGTGTTCTTCATGTTAAGTATCCGCAACACTTGATCCTGCCGGGACGGTAAATCAATGGCTTATGAATCACAAGAAACAGGCTTTCGCTTGCAGGCGCAGATACTACAGTCGCGCAGTCAAACATACGGGCACCGCGCCCGGAAACGGGAAAGGACGCAAGATGCTGAACGCTCAGATTGCTGAACGCCGGAATACCTCGATCGCGCAGGGCGTGGGGATGCAAACGCAAGTCTATGTGGACCGTGCCGTGAATTCCGAGGTCTGGGATGTCGAAGGCAAACGCTATATCGATTTCGCCGCAGGCATCGCCGTTGTGAACACCGGGCATTGCCACCCCAAGGTGATGGAGGCTGTTCAGAAACAGGCCGCGAACTTCACCCATACCTGCCATCAGGTTCTGCCTTATGAGAACTACATCCGCCTGGCCGAGCGCCTGAACGAGAAAGTGCCCGGCGACTTCACCAAGAAAACCGTCTTTGTCACTACGGGTGCCGAGGCGGTCGAGAATGCCGTCAAGATCGCGCGTGCTGCCACTGGCCGCCCGGCTGTAGTGGCCTTTGGCGGCGCTTTTCACGGCCGCACCTTCATGGGCATGTCGCTGACCGGCAAGGTTCAGCCCTATAAAGCGGGCTTCGGCGCGATGATGCCCGATACCTATCACGTCCCGTTCCCGATCGATCTGCATGGCACCTCGACCGAAGATTCGCTGGGTGCTTTGACTAAACTGTTCAAGGCCGATCTTGATCCGGGCCGGGTGGCCGCGATCATCATCGAACCGGTTCAGGGCGAAGGTGGCTTCTACCCCGCTCCGGCTGAGTTGATGCGTGGTCTGCGCGCGCTTTGCGACGAACATGGCATCGTTCTGATTGCCGATGAGGTACAGACCGGCTTTGCGCGCACTGGCAACCTGTTCGCGATGGACGCTTATGACGTCTCTGCTGATATCACCACCATGGCCAAAGGTCTGGCCGGTGGTCTGCCGCTGGCCGCCGTCACCGGTCGTGCCGAGCTGATGGACGCCGCGCACCCGGGTGGTTTGGGCGGAACCTATGGCGGCAACCCGCTGGGGATCGCCGCCGCCCATGCTGTGATGGATGTGATCGAGGAAGAAGACCTGTGCACGCGCGCCAATGAGCTGGGCTCGCGCTTGAAACAGCGTCTGGAATCGATCCGTTCCCGCACGCCCGAGATCGTAGATATTCGTGGTCCGGGCCTTATGGTTGCGGCCGAGTTCAACACGACCGACGGCAGCGCCCCAAATCCCGATATGGCAAACGCCATACGGGTCGAGGCATTGAAGCGTGGATTGATCCTGCTGACATGTGGCGTATATGGGAACGTAATTCGTTTCCTCGCGCCGTTGACGGTGCAGGACGAAATCTTCGCCGAGGCCATGGATATCCTCGAAGCCTCGATCGACGCTGCCAAAGGAGCCTGAACATGCTGGATACCAAAGTGACCAAGCTGGAGCTGAAAGATCCCAGCCTTCTGGAACCCCGCGCCTATATCAACGGTGAATGGGTCGAAGGTGAGGCAACGTTCCCTGTCTACAACCCTGCAACCGGTGATCTGATCGCCAATGTGACAGATGTCAGCATCGAAGGCACAACACAGACCATCGATGCAGCTTACGCTGCGAAGAAGGAATGGGCTGCTCAGACTGGCAAGGAACGCGCCGCCATTCTGCGCAAATGGTTCGACCTGATGGTCGAAAACGCAGACGATCTGGCAACCATCCTGACCGCCGAGATGGGTAAACCCTGGCCCGAGGCGCGCGGTGAAATCCTATATGGCGCGTCCTTTATCGAGTGGTTCTCGGAAGAGGCCAAGCGTGTTTACGGCGACGTCATCCCCGGCCACCAGCGCGACAAGCGCATCGTGGTGCTGAAGCAGCCCGTGGGCGTAGTGGGATCAATCACGCCTTGGAATTTCCCCAACGCGATGATCGCGCGCAAAGTTGGCCCGGCGCTGGCCGTGGGCTGTACTTTTGTGGCGCGCCCAGCGACGTTGACGCCGCTGTCGGCGACGGCGATGGCGGTTTTGGGTGAACGTGCGGGTATACCAGCGGGCGTGTTCAACGTGATCCCGGGCACAGACAGCTCGGGCGTTGGTAATGAGCTTTGCACCAATGACAAGGTCGCCAAGATCACCTTCACCGGCTCGACCCGTGTAGGACAGATCCTGATGCGTCAGGCGGCGGGCACCATCAAGAAGATGTCGCTGGAACTGGGCGGTAACGCACCATTCATCGTCTTTGACGATGCCGACGTGGATGCCGCCGTGGATGGCGCGATGATCGCGAAGTTCCGCAACAATGGCCAGACCTGCGTCTGTGCCAACCGCATCTATGTGCAGGCGGGCGTCTATGACGAGTTTGCTGCCAAGCTGGCCGAGAAGACAAAATCTTTGAATGTCGGCGACGGCTTTGGCGACGGCATCACCACAGGTCCCCTGATCAATCAGGCGGCGGTCGACAAAGTTGAAGAACATATCTCGGACGCGGTTTCCAAAGGGGCGACTGTAACGCTGGGTGGCAAACGCTCGGATCTGGGTGGAACATTCTTTGAACCCACCGTTCTGACTGGCGTAACCCGCGACATGGTTGTGGCAAAGGACGAAACCTTCGGCCCCGTCGCTCCGCTGTTCAAATTCGAGGAAGAAGACGACGTCGTCAGCATGGCCAATGACAGCGAGTTCGGCCTGGCCTCGTATTTCTACAGCCGCGATCTGGCGCGCGTCTGGCGTGTGGCCGAGGCGCTGGAATCGGGCATGGTGGGCATCAACACTGGCCTGATCTCGACCGAAGTCGCCCCGTTCGGCGGTGTCAAACAATCCGGTCTTGGCCGTGAGGGTTCGAAATACGGGATCGAGGATTTCCTTGAGATGAAGTATCTCTGCATGGGTGAAATTCAGTAAGCGCCTCGTGCCTTGAAAATTCAACGCACTCGCAGTCCGCTGCGGGTGCGTTTTTCGTTTCAGACCGATGCGTGCCCGCGCAGACGGAACACCAACGGCATCATCACCAAGACCAGAGCCGCCGAGAAAAAGAACGGTGCGCCGGGCAGATAAGTGCCTTCGCCATCGACCGACGCCTGAAAGATGCCGGTCATCACCAAAGGCGACAGAACCGCAGCGACAGAAGACAGTGACGCGATGACTCCCTGCACCACGCCCTGCCGGTCTTCGTCCGCCTGGTTCGAGGCCATAGCCGTGATCAAGGCAGGCACGAGGTCGGACAGCGCGGCAAGCAGAATAAAGATGACAAGGGCCGTAACCGTTACGGTAAACCCAAAGCCGATCATTCCGACCAATGCCGATACCATCCCCAGCAGCAGGGTTCGGTAATCGCCGATCCAGCGAATGAAGACCGGCATCAGTCCGGCTTGGACGAAGGCCAACAGCACGCCGTATGCGGCCAGCGACAGGCCGATATACAGCGTGGACCAGCCAAACACCTCTCGTATCCAGAAGGCCCAGAGGGTGGGGTAGACCATGTTGGCAAATTCAAAGATGAAAATGCACAGCAGCGGCACTGCCAGCCCCGGAAAGCGGAAGGCGTCAAAGATCGATTTGAACGGGTTCAGGTCGCGCTTGCCAAAGGGGCGGCGCTTTTCTGGTTTCAGGCTCTCGGGCAGGACGAAGACTCCGAACAGGGCGTTGGCGGCGGACAAGACCGCAGCGATCCAGAACGGCGCAGTAATGCTGATCCCGGCAGCGATGCCGCCGATGGCCGGGCCAAGCACAAACCCAATCCCGAAGGCCGCCCCGATCAGACCGAAATTCGCCGCCTTCTCGGTCGGTGATGATATGTCAGCAATGTAAGCCGTTGCGGTGATATAGGTCGCCCCCGCAAGCCCCGCGAGCGTCCGTCCCAGAAGAAGCAGCCAAAACGTTTCGGCCAGCGCCATGATCACATAATCCAGCGCCAACATGGTCAGCGCTGCGATCAGGATCGGCCTGCGGCCAACCGCATCCGAAATGCTGCCGACAATGGGTCCGCACAGGAACAGCGCCCCGGCATAGGCGGCCATCAGCAGCCCACCCCAAAAAGCCCCCTGTCCGGTGTTGCCCGCACCGACGCGATCCATCAGGTCGGGCATGATCGGGAACACGATGCCGATACCGATGGCATCAATCATCAGTGTGATCAGAATGAAGGTTATTGCGCGGCTTTTGAACATACCGCCCTATCGGACGAGTACGCTGTTAAAGCAAGAGAAAAGGGCTGCGTGGTACAATTGTCCAACAGCCCTTTTGCAGTTCGCCTTTATTGGCCTAGTGCCACGCCTTCGCGGCGCGGATCAGCCGCTCCGATCAGCTGGCCATCCTTGATCAGGACGGCGTGAAGCCCACTGTTAAGATCGACCTGTTTGACCTCATGACCTTTGGCGGTCAGAGCATCTGCGAATTCGGCAGCGGATGTTCCCTGCTCAAGATCCATCGCAGACCCGTTGCGATGCACGAAATGCCCGGTTTCGATGGCATCCTGCGGGTCCATTTCCCAATCCAGGATCGCAATGATCGTTTTGGCCACATAGTTGATAATGCGGCTACCGCCGGGCGAGCCGATCAGCAGATAGGGCTCACCATCCTTCATCACGATAGTTGGTGACATCGAACTGCGCGGGCGTTTGCCACCCTCAACGCGGTTGGCCACCAGACGGTCGCCATCCTTTGGTGCGCGGTCGAAATCGGTGAGTTCGTTGTTCAGCAGGAAACCCCGCACAAAAACCCGGCTGCCAAAGGCGGTCTCAATAGTGGTCGTCATCGACAGCGCGTTGCCGTACGGATCTCGGATCACGATATGGCTGGTGCCGGGACGACCCGGGTTTTGCGAGGGCGCGAACAGGGCGGTGTGATCACGTGGCGGCTCACCTGCCTGACGCTTCTCGCTGGCTGCAGCAGGGTCGATCATCTCCGAGCGCAGCTTTAGATAGTCCGCGTCCAGCAGACCCTTGACCGGTACATCGATAAAATCGCCGTCGGCCATGTAAAGCGCGCGGTCGGCATAGGCCAGCTTGGCGGCCTCGGCATAGAGATGCGCCATCTCGGCGTTCCACCCAGTGCCGTCGAGGTCGAAGTTGCTGAGTATCCCCAGAATCTGCCCGACGGTCAGGCCGCCGGAGGTTGGCGGACCCATTCCGCAGACATCGTAGCCGCGATAATCGGCGCAGACGGCGGGGCGGATTTTGACGCGGTAGTCGGCCAGATCCTCAAGCGTGATATTGTTTTCCACCTTGGATGTGGCATCCACTGCCGCCACGATATCTTCGGCGATGGGGCCGCTATAGAAGGCGCCTGCGCCCTGATCGGCCAGAATGCGCAAGGTTTCGGCAAACTCGGGGTTCCGTAGCAAGGTTCCAGCCTGCAGCGGCGTGTCATCTTCGTTGAAGAAATACGCTTTGCCCGCCGGGAACACACCGACTGAGCGCTCACGTTCAATCGTGCTTTGGATCGAGTTTGCCATGCGGGGCGAAACCTCAAACCCCTGCTCGGCCTGATCGATGGTAGACTGGAACAGCGAGGCCCAGTCTTTCTTGCCATAGAGGTTATGGGTCACTTCCATCAGGCGCAGAATGCCCGGAACGCCAACAGATTGTCCGCCTACAACAGCTTCGGGCCACGGCATCTTTTCACCGTCCGGTAACAGAAACCGTTCAGGCGTGGCTTTCGCAGGGGCTTTTTCACGCGCATCAAAGGTGGTCAGAGTTTTAGCCGACGCATCCCAATACAGCATGAACGCACCACCGCCGATGCCCGATGATTGCGGTTCAACCAGATTGAGCATCAGCTGCACGGCAATCATCGCATCTGCGGCTGTGCCACCTGCGGCCAGCACATCATATCCGGCTTTGGCAGCAATGGGATTGGCGGCCGAGACCATGAACTCGGTGCCAGTCACCGAGTTTTTGTCCTCCCAACCATAGCCATATTCCGGCGCAGGGTCCTGCGCATTGGCCGCGCAGGCGACAACACCCAACGCCAGAACGGCGCCGGTTTTCATGAATGTCTTCATCATAGAAATCTCCCGGTAAGGATCTGCGAGATTGGCTACTGAGTAACAAGCTTCAAATGGCAGATTCTCAGCTTAAATCCGATCGATTTACCGCACAACATATACTGACGTGTGCGAATGCCTCACGACGCGCGCCGCATTCGGACCAAGCAAATAGTCTTTCAAGTCAGGCTTATGCGCGCCGATCACGATCAAGTCCGAGCCCGCGCCTTCCGCGGTTTTGAGAATCTCCTGATAGGCGCTGCCAGTTGCCACCACATGACGGACCTTGGCGTTGCGCTCTTCCCCCAGCGTGGCGGCGCAGAGGGCGACCAGCTTTTCATGAGCCTCTTCAATCACCTTTTCGTGGTGGTGGGGCTCAAAAAAACTGCTGACAAAGCCTTCGCCATAGTCAGGTGTCACGGTCACGACATCCAGCCGCGCGCCATCCATTTCGGCCAGCGCTGCGGCGCGTTCAAGGACAGCAACATCAAGATCGCCATTGCTGATATCCACGGCGCACAGAATTGCTTGGGTCATGCGGGTTCTCCCTGTTTTGCGGCGCGGCCGCGCTGGAGGAAGGCGACAAGACCCAACAGGATCAGCGCCGGGATAAAGATCAGCTCTTTCGCGGGCTGGCTTTGCGGGGCCTGAATGCTGGTGATGCGAACGGCATCGTCAGCATAATAGTCGAACATATCCAGCTCATCCGCGACCGGCGTACCGAACATCGGCTCGTCGAGCTTGACCAGACCATCCTCTTCCAGCGTCATCAGGCCCAGAGCGTCAATGCGTGCTGTGCCGTCGGCCCCTTCCGGAATGTCCAGAACAACGGTGGTTTCGGTCATATTGCCAGTGTCAAAGTCCGGACCTGCGACCTCAATCCGCATGGTGCTGCCGGGTGCGGCCTCACCCACGGCCTGTGTCAGCTGTGCCGGTTCGATCTGCGCAAAGGGCGGTGCGATGCGGTTCATGAAGAAATCCGGACGGAACAGCGCAAAGGCGATCAGAATCAGCGCCACGCTTTCATAGATGCGGTTCTTGGTCAGGAACCAGCCCATGGTACCGGCGGTAAAGATCAGGATCGCGATGGTCGCAGAGACGGCCACAAGAATGCCCTGTACCCAGCCCACATCGATTAGCAACAGGTCAGTGTTGAAGATGAACACGAAAGGCAGTGCCACGGTGCGCAAGCTGTAGAAGAAGGCGGTGAAACCGGTCTTAATCGCATCCCCGCCCGAGACGGCGGCGGCGGCAAAGCTCGCCAGACCAACTGGCGGCGTCACATCAGCCATGATGCCGAAGTAGAACACAAACAGATGCACCGCGATCAGCGGCACGATCAAGCCGTCCTGCGCACCCAGTTCGACAACGACACCCGCCATCAGCGAGCTGACGACGATGTAGTTCGCCGTGGTCGGTAGGCCCATTCCGAGGATCAGGCTGAGAAGACCGACCAGCGCCAGCATGGCGATCAGGTTGCCACCCGACAGGAACTCGACCAGGTCAGCCATCACCTGACCCACTCCGGTCAGCGTTACGGTGCCCACGATCACACCCGCAGTGGCGGTGGCCAGCGCGATACCAATCATGTTGCGCGCGCCGTCGATCAGCCCGTTCCACAGGTCGACGACACCGGCCTTGAAGGCATTCGCTGTGTCGCTTTCGCCCCGGAAGATCGACTTGAGCGGCTTCTGCGTCAGCAGGATCACGAACAGCAGCGAAGTCGCCCAAAAGGCTGATAGGCCCGGTGATTTCTGTTCGATCATCAGGAAATAGACCAGCACGATGATCGGTAGCAGGTAATGCAGACCGGCCTTGTAGATTTCGGCAATTACCGGCAGTTCAACCTCTTTGGCATTAGGATCGTCAGGCACCAAGTCCTCTACTCCGGAAGCCAGCCAAAGCAGGATCAGATAGGCCAAAACGATCAGCGCCGACAGGACCAGACCCGACGCATCGGGCATGAGCGCGACAATCGCTTTGATCGGGTACTGGATGCCATAGCACAGCCCGGCAAAGCCCACGAAGAACAGCGCCATTCCACCGATTGTGCGCCCCATCGAAACGACGCGGTCGCCCAGCGTCGGCATGTTCCGCTTCACCGCTTCAAGGTGTACGATGTAGACGAGCGCGATGTAAGAAATCGCGGCGGGCAGGAAGGCGTGGGTGATAACCTCAACGTATGAGATGCCCACATATTCCACCATCAGGAAGGCAGCAGCGCCCATCACCGGTGGCATGATCTGGCCGTTAACGGATGAGGCGACCTCAACAGAGCCCGCTTGTTCGCTGGAAAAGCCCACACGCTTCATCAGTGGGATAGTGAAGGTGCCGGTCGTGACAACGTTCGCAATGGACGAGCCCGAGATCAGGCCGGTCGCCGCAGAACCAACAACAGCCGCTTTGGCCGGGCCACCGCGCAGGTGCCCCAGCGCGCCAAAGGCCATCTTGATAAAGTAGTTGCCCGCGCCCGCCTTATCGAGCAGCGCGCCGAACAGCACGAAGAGGAAGACGAACTTGGTTGAAACGCCCAGCGCGATGCCAAAGACGCCTTCGGACGTGATCCACATATGGCTCATCGCCTTTTGCAGGCTGGCGCCTTTCCATCGGATCACCTCGGGCACCCACTCGGAGGAACCGAAGAAGACGTAGGCCAGAAAGATCGTGGCGATGATCGCCATTGCCGGGCCAAGCGCGCGACGCGCGGCCTCGAACAACAACAGCAGGCCAACAAGGGCGAACCACTTGTCTGTGTCGTCTGCGAGACCGCCCGCATCGACGATCTTTTGGTAGAAGAAATAGCCATAGAGGGCCAGAAATGCGCCCACGATCCCCATGATCCAATCCTGAATCGGGATGTAGTTCCGCGGGCTGGATTTCAGTGCCGGATAGGCCGAAAAGGCCAGGAACATCGCAAAGGCCAGATGAATCTGGCGTGAGTTGTTCACTACACTGCCCGGCAGCAGATAATTCGATAGGGGAGAGGCCAGAACGACCTGGAACACCGACCACAAGACCGCAACGATCGCCAGAAACAGCCCGACATTACCCGCCGGATCACGCGCGCCTGCGTCTGATGAGGCAACCAGTTCCTGAAGCTCTTCTTCGGAAAGAGGGCGATTGCCCTGTGTGTCGGAACTCATGTTGGTATCTCCCTGTCCTTCGGCCTTGGTTTTTGCGGCCGTCTTGTCTCCGGTTTAGCCCGGATATGAATCGGGGCGCCCCGAAAGGCGCCCCGTGTCAGGTCTGGTTACTGAATCCAGCCTTTTTCTTTGTAGTACTTCTCAGCGCCGGGATGCAGCGGTGCCGACAGGCCGTCCGCAATCATCTCTTCTGGTTTCAGGTTGGCAAATGCCGGGTGCAGCTTTTTGAAGTCATCGAAGTTCTCGAAGACCGAGCTGACAACCGCATAAACCGCGTCTTCCGACACGTCAGCCGAAGTCACGAAGGTTGCACCAACACCAAATGTCGAGGTGTCACCATCCGAACCGCGGTACATGCCACCTGGGATGGTTGCGGTACGGTAGAAGGAGTTGTCACCAACCAGCTTGTCAACCGCGTCGCCGCTGACGTTCACCAGAACCGAGTCACAGGCGGTGGTTGCTTCCTGGATCGAACCCGAAGGGTGACCCACGGTGTAAACCATCGCATCGATCTGGTTGTCACACAGAGCAGCGGATTGTTCAGCCGCTTTCAGCTCGGTCGCCAGTTCGAAATCATCGGTGGTCCAACCCATTTCGCCCAGCAGCACTTCCATGGTGCCGCGCTGACCGGAACCGGGGTTGCCGATGTTGACGCGCTTACCCTTCAGGTCTTCGAAATTCGAGATACCCGCGTCGGCACGCGCCACAACCGTGAACGGCTCTGGGTGTACCGAGAACACGGCACGCAGGTTCTCAAACGGGCCGGCTTCTTCGAATTTCGAGCTGCCGTTGAATGCGTGGTACTGCCAGTCCGACTGTGCCACCCCAAACTCAAGCTCGCCTTCGCGAATGGTGTTGATGTTGTAAACCGACCCCCCAGTCGACTCCACCGAACACCGGACCCCGTGCTCTTTCCGGCCCTTGTTGACCAGACGGCAGATCGCGCCACCCGTCGGGTAATAGACACCCGTAACGCCGCCAGTTCCGATCGTGATAAATTCTTCAGCATATGCCGCTGGTGCCATCAGGGCCGCCGCGGCAAATGCGGTGATTGAGGTTTTCTTGAACACTTTGACACTCCTGTTGTCAGTCTTTTTTGATCTGTGGGGTGCCTGAAACCTTTCAGAACACAACAGAAAAAATCGCACTGGAATCAGGCCCCCCGATGATAAAGAGGAAAGCGAAACCAAACAGCAGGTGTCTATACGGTAGATTACGTATAGGCTTGGATTCAGATATAGGGGAAAGAGGGTAACTGATCACATTCTGTGACTGTGATACCGACCCGTGCAGAAGGTCGTTTGGACAAGAATTGAACTACGCAGGGCAACAAGAAATACGCCAGGACCACACTGAGCCAGCCCGCAGGCGAAGATCGCTGCGCGCCACGCTTGCGCTGTGTTTGGGCGGGCTGCAGTTCATCGCCATCCTTTCGGTGATCCTGTCGACCTTTGTCAGCTCGGAGAACGCGCTGTTGCGGCAATCCCGAACATCACTGAACGAAGTCAGTGTCAATGTCATCGGCCAAGTCAAAAGTTTTCTGAACCCCGCCCGGCAGGCCTTGGATGCAACTCGGCGACTTGCTGAAAATGACGTACTGGATATCAGCGATCCTGGCGTATTGGAAAGCCATTTTTTTCAGCAGCTACAGGTCGCGCCTCAACTCGCAGGGATGTATCTGGCCGATGCGACGGGCAGGTTTGTCTACGTCATGCGCGCGGAAGAGCCCGGACGTTATCGCACCAAGTTCGTTCCGCCATTCCTGCCCGGCACCGCGGAACATCCCGCCGATTTCCAATGGCGCAACGATCAGTTCACATTGCTGGAAACGGCCACTACCCAGACTGACACCTATGAGGCGCGCACCCGGCCTTGGTTCAGAATGGTGACCGAAGCCAAAGCACCGATCTGGACAGAGCCTTATATCTTCTTCACCACGCGCCAGCCGGGGATCACTTATAGTGTCCCCATATTGGACGATACCGGAGCTATCCGTGCCATTTTGGGTGTCGATATCCAGATCGACGCCCTGTCGGGATTCCTGCTGGACATCTGGTCGGAACGACGCGGTGCCGCGCTGGTTCTGAACGAAAATGGCGCGGTGCTGGCGCATCCAACGCTGGTGCTGATCCGGCAGGAAGCACATATGGAAGCGCCCGAGCTGACGCGTGTGGACCAAATCGCAGACCCCATCGCACAAAAGGCGTTCGGAGATGTCGTGCAAACCGGTCTGAGCGACACGGAAGGACCGGTTCATACCGATTTCCAGCTGAACGGTCAGGACTATGTGGCGATGCTGATCGAGGTGTCCGAGCCGGGGCTGCGTTGGTTGATCGGGCTTTATGCGGCCGAGGACAACTTTATTGGCGAGATCAAGAAGAACCGGACGCAAGGCGTCTGGATCGCGCTTGCCATTGCCATTCTGACCGGCGCAATTGGTTTGGCCATGGCCGACCGGATCTATGCCCCTGTGCGCACCTTTGCCAGCCAGAGCCAGCAATTGCGCAGCGGAGAGATCACCACCGAAGAAGGCCTGCACAGCCCCTATCGCGAGCTGGAAGATACCGGCGCGGCTCTGACACAGGAAGTTCGACAACGGCAACGGTTCGAAACCGCCTATGGCCGCACCTTCGATCTGGCCTCGCGCGGGATGGCGCAGATCTCACCCGAAACGGGGCGTTTTCTGCGGACCAACGAACAGCTGTGCGATATCATGGGATATCAGCCGGATGAATTGGAGAAGATGACGCTGGCCGACATCCTGCCGGAAGATGAACAGCAGATCGCGGTCAAGTTCCGCGAAACCTTGCTGCAGGATTCCGAGTTCATCGCCGAAAACCAGTTTATCCGAAAAGATGGATCCCCCATCTGGTTGCGGGTCAATGCCATCCTCATCCGCGATGAAAGCGGGACCCCTGATCATGCGGTTGCCATTATCGACAACGTCAGCGATCGGAAGCAGGCCGAGGATGAAGTAAGCCGCCTCAGCCGCGATCTGTCCCATGTGGCACGGGTCAACCTGATGGGAGAAATGGCCTCAGGGCTGGCGCATGAGCTGAACCAACCGCTAAGCGCGATTTCCTATAATGTCGACGCCGCAAAGATCACGCTGGATGAAATCGGCGATCCCGATCCTGAGGTGATAGAAATCCTTTCGGATATCGACCGCCAGTCGCGCCGTGCGGGCGACATCATCCGCGCCCTGCGTGATGTGGTGCGTAAGGATCGCGGACGTCAGACTCCGTTTGAACTGAACGGGTTGATCCGGCAAACCGTCAGCCTGATGGACGCCGAGGCGAAGTTACACGAGATCAAGCTGCTTTATGAAGAAACCGACCTTCCTCTTGTCATCGGAAACCGGACGCAGATCGCTCAGGTTCTGGTTAACCTGTTGCGCAACGCGATCGACGCCTTGGCCCTGGATCCGGATGGCAAGGGTAAAATCACCATCACTACAAAGACTAGCGATGAACTGGTCGAGGTGCGGGTTGAGGATAACGGGCCCGGGATTAGCGATGGTGTCACCTTGTTCAACTCGTTTGACACCCAGAAGACCGACGGGATGGGGCTGGGCCTGTCCATTTGTCGGACCATCGTCAAAGCCAATGACGGAGCCATTTGGTACGAGCCTACTGAGACGTCCGGGGCGCGCTTCTGTTTCACCCTGCAGCGCCGCGATCAGCCCAAGGAGGATCACGCATGACCTTTGAGCCGCTGGTCGTCTATATCGTCGATGACGATGAAGATGTGCGCGTCGCCTTATCTCGGTCGCTCAGCAAACGCGGACTACGGGTCGAGCATTTTGCCGATGCGCAGACATTTCTGAATCAGGTGCATGAGGACGCAAAAGGTTGCCTGATCCTGGACTATGGCATGCCCGGCATGGACGGGCTGGAATTGCAGGAACATCTGAACCGGCGCGAGTCGACCATACCGGTCATTTTCATCTCGGGTCACGGCGGCATTCCGGAATCCGTGCGGGCCACCAAGGCGGGTGCAATTGATTTTCTGGAAAAACCCTTTGACCTGCAGGTGCTGATCGAACGGATACAGGCCGCGTTTGAAATAGGCGACCGTCTGCGCGCCGAGAAATCGCGACGTCAGATGCTTGCGGATAAGCGCAGACTTTTGACCGACCGCGAGGAGCAGGTCCTGCAACATATTCTGACCCACCCCGCGCGCACGTCGAGCAAGGAGATCGCAACTGCCTTGGGTATCAGCCCCCGCACGGTAGAAATTCATCGCGGGCGCATCCAGCAGAAGGTCGGCGTGAAAACCACGATAGAGCTGTATGAACTGTTCGGGCAGATGCAATGATCGCAAGCCTGATGATGTATGCCCGCCCTCAGCTTGATGAGGCACATCTGCGATACTGGAACCTCATCCGTGACAATCTGAACCGCGCCGGGATCGAGAGCCCTGAGCATCTGTCGCAGGACGCCGAGGAATTCTCGGTCTGGCAGCACCCGGAACTGGTGCTCAGCCAGACTTGCGGCATGCCGTACCGGACATGGCTGCACGATAAGGTCGCGTTGGTTGGCACGCCAGACTATGGTCTCGACGGGTGTCCGCCCGGCTATTACCGCAGTGCTCTGGTCGTGCGCGCCGATGATCCACGCACAAATCTGATGGCGTTTCGGGAAGCGGTGTTCGCTTACAACCAGACCTTTTCGCAATCTGGCTACGCCGCGCCTTATTGGCATCTTGAGCCGCATGGCTTCTGGTTCAAGCACCGTGTGCAAACCGAAGGTCACCTGAAGTCGGCGCATGCCGTTGCGGAAGGTCACGCCGATATCGCCGCCCTTGATGCGGTTTCTTGGCGATTGATGGCTGAGTATGAAGAGTTTGCCGCATCTCTGCGGGTGTTAGAGTGGACGGACCCGACGCCTAGCCTGCCATTGATCACTGCGGAGGGTAACGATCAGCAAGCGATTTTTACAGCGGTTGAACGGGCGATTGCGCAGTTGGATGATGCGGATCGTACTGCCTTGGGGATCAAAGGTCTCGTGAGGATTCCGGCCGAACGTTATCTGGACGTGCAGAACCCGCCGGGATCGGTTTAGTCGTCTTGTGTGCCGGTGTCGCCGACGACAGCCGATAGCACATAATGGCTTTGGTCGCCCTTAATCAGAATCGGTGGGCCGGGTTGTTTAAGCTGCGGAACGACGCTTTCAACGCCGAGACCGCGCGTTAGGTCTGTCGCGCGACTTCCTCCGTGACCGGCTCGGCCTTTCCCTCGATCATGTCCTCTTCGACCGGCTCTTCAAGTGACTCTTCAGCACTTTCTTCAGGTTCCTCTGCCTCTTCAGCCTCTGATTGATCCTCAAGCGCGCCAACGATCAGAGGCAGCATGTGCACACCCGTCGCACTAGCAATCTCGGGCGTCTGAGGCGTCTGCCAGCTGAGCGTATCGAAGCTGCCGCAGTTCTGGCACACCGGTCCCCATTCAGGCTGAATGTCGTGGCAATTGGTGCAGACCCATTGCGGCCCGCGCGGTGCGTTCAACGCCTTGGCCAGCCAACCCTGAACCACCGCGTCCGAGGCGCCCTCGCCCCGTTCAATCGCAGCCATCAGCGTGTAGGCCCGTGCATCCCCCTGCTTTTCGACAACATCACCCAGCGCGCGTCGCGCTTCGGGGAAGTCTTCGGCTACGATGTTCAGCTCGGCCAAAATCAGGCGTGTTTCCATATTCTCTGAATGAATGCGGGTCAAAGCGGTGAACCGCTTGATCCGCTGTTCAGGTGTTTCGTCTGGCACAATCTCGGCAAAGGCATGGGCCAGATCGGGGTGAGGCTGTACTTCCCACGCCTTTTTCAGAATCTTGGTGGCTGCACGCGGTTTGCCCTTTTCGATATAGGCGCGCGCGGCCATGGCGGCTGCTGGGACAAGATCGGGTGAAAGGCGGTTTGCCTCAATCGCATGTTCCTGCTGTTCGACCGTCGCCGTGTCGTCCAGCAGCACTTTGGCCTCGGACAAAGCCAGGACTGCGTCGCGCCGTTTGAACACGTCGCGCGGCAAATACCCGGCCTTCAGCTTCGAGGTCAACGTGGACCGCGCACCGGCCCAATCCTGCGCTTTGGTCTGCAGGTTCAACAGCACATCCTGCGTTTCTTCATGCCGGGGTTTGAGGGCTAGAGCCTTCTCGGCCAGCTTGCGCGCGGTTTCATCATCGCCTTCGGCCAGCTTTTGCTTCATGATCCCGCGCACACCGACAAATCGCGTGGCGTTGTTGGTGACCAGCTTCTTGTAAGTCTCGGACGCTTTCTTGGTATCACCGGTCATCTCGGCTGCCTGCGCCACCAGCAAATTGGTCAGTTCCGGATTGTTCAGCAGCTTCTCGGCCTTATTGGCCTTGGTCATCGCCACGCGCCCCTCACCCGAGGCCAGCGCCATCAACCCGTCCGCCAGCGCCTGATATCCTCGCTTTTCCCGACTGCGATCGAAATAACGTGAAAGGGCGGTTTCATCACCGTTTAGGAATTTCAGCGTGGCGATCAGCAGCGTAAGCAGCTTGAAGAACAACCAGACCGCAAACACCAGCACGCCCAGCGCGATCACTGATTGCAGCGGGCCCAGTGTGTATTCGGTGCCTGCGACGGTGATCTGCACGCCGCCGGATGATTCCATCAAGAACCCAGCACCCATGGCCAGCAGGCCGATAATCGCAACAAAAACAAGGATCTTTAACAATGACCACAGCATGGCAGGTCCTTCAGTTCGAGTTCAGGCTTGAAGCAAGCGTGTTTGCGGCCTCGACGGCAGAGGCCCGTGTCTGCGCCGCCTGCTCCCAATCCGCCAATGCGGTTTGTGCCGCTTCGGGCAGGGATTTCAATTCGGTCAGCGCCTTTGAGACATCACCATCTGCCAACGCTGCCTGAGCACGCGACAGGACCGCGTCCGGATCGTCGCCCTCTTGCGGGGTCACCGACCGCGCGCCTGTCTGGCGCTGCAAGAAAGCAACCAAGCCTGTGCCTTTATCGGCATCACGGGCATCCGCCAGTGCGGCGCGGGCTGCGGGGGCAAACGAGCTGCGCAGCGCCGAAAGCGTCTCAACTCCGTCCTTCGAAGACGCAGCCAAGGCATCGGGTACATCGACACCACCGGCTTTCAGTTCAGAGACCAAATCTTCATAGGGTTGACCGGCATCCAATTGACCATGCAAACGCGACAGGATGGCAGCGTTGGTCGCCGCGCGCGCCTCGGCCGAAGCTTTAGCCTCTAAAGCCTGCGCGTCTGAGACCATCTTTTCCACTTCGCTACGCTGAGCGGCCAGAGAATCCTGTAGTTTCTTCAATTCTGCCTCGAACGCGGCTGTGGCCTCGGGCGAGACATTTGCTTCAAGCGGCTGCTTCTCAAGCGCGGTCAGGCGTTCCTCAAGCGGGTCGACCTTACCGGTCAGGCCATCAACACTGCTCTTCACGGCAGTCAGATCGCTTTCGACCGGAGCAAGCTTATCCGACAACGCCTTGATCTGATCTGACAAGCCCGAGACATCGGGGCCTTCAGCAAGAGTTTTTGTCAGTTGGGCAATCTGATCGGATTGTTCCGCCAGCTTCGACTCGAGCGCGGAAATTGCGTCCGAGCTATCTGCTCCTTGAGACAATAACCCGCTGTTGCCTGCAGCAAATCCGAGGCCTGCAGCAATAACCCCGCCCAACAAAGCCGGAACAAACCCACCGCGTTTTTCGACTGTGCGTTCGATCAGCTTTTCTTCGGTCGGCTCGGCCCTGTTCAGGGCTTCGGCTTCGGCTTCGGCTTCGGCTTCGGCTTCGGCTTCGGCTTCGGCTTCGGCTTCGGAAGTCAATTCGTCCGCAGCGTTATCCGCGTCAACGGATTTCTCATCCGACACTGCATCACTTTCGGTCTCGGCGGCTTCTACCACCTCTTCGACGCTGGGGTCTTCGACCGGTTCCTGATCGGGTTTCTTCTTATCAGCCACCGCGTTAATCCCCTTATCGATTCCCAAAACACATGAACAACAGACTAACCCAAGTTAATCTGCACCCGGCGCGCTCTCAACCCGCATCACGTGTTTCACGAGTTTTTTCACGGCTTTCTGCATTTTGTCCGGGGTCGGTTCATCCGCGATCTTCAGCCGCTCGAAACTCAGTGTTTTAAGGGGTTCCGCTGTGGCTTC
Organism: Ruegeria sp. A5; assembly: GCF_056543005.1. Taxonomy (NCBI): domain Bacteria; kingdom Pseudomonadati; phylum Pseudomonadota; class Alphaproteobacteria; order Rhodobacterales; family Roseobacteraceae; genus Ruegeria; species Ruegeria sp. A5. The sequence goes on along the minus strand of NZ_JBQGAV010000007.1, from coordinate 38,627 downwards.
GCTGATCGCGGCCAGCCACAGAGGCGCGGATCCGGCCCAGACATCGGCAAATTGTCGCGCTGTGCGGGGCGAAAATAGCGGGGCGATGATGGGCTGATCACCCTCGGCGGCGTGGGAAGCCTCATCACTCAGCGGCAAAAGCTGTTGCCGATAAATCGGCTGTTCGCGGGTGGTCAGCCCGGATTCAGTCAAACGCGCGGCCACGTTGCCACGGCTGTGTTCTCCGCGCAGATGTAGCAGCGGGCTGTTTGGCTTGAGTTTCAGCAGATTGGCCACCAGCCCTTCGGCCGTCGCACCCAGCATCTGAGCATCCCACCCTGCTGCCTGCGCTGCCTGCGTGGTCACCGAACCAACGCAATAGGCGGGCAGGCTGCGTTCCACATTCAATACGGCGGCGGCGTTCACGCCATTTGCCGAGGAAAAGATCAGTCCAGCAGAATCATCGGACTCAACCATGACACCCAGCGGTTCGATCTTTAACAAGGGTGAATGGATAACCGCGACTTGCGGCCGAATGTGGTCCGGCAGTTGCGCAACGAACCTGTCCGAGGCGGCGCGAGGGCGGGTCATCAACAAATACAACGGTCGGCGCCTTCGGCCTTGGGATTGTTTGCATCCGCGCGGGGTGATACCCCGCTTGGCAATCATGATGCAACGGATCAGGCCTATGGTGCAAACACTTACCGTCCTTGGACTGGAAAGCAGCTGCGACGATACCGCAGCCGCCGTTGTGCGGCAGGGCACAGGCGTAGGGGCCGAGATCCTGTCATCCGTGGTGCATGGCCAGACTGAGTTGCACAGCGCCTATGGTGGCGTTGTGCCTGAGATCGCAGCGCGTGCGCATGCGGAAAAGCTGGATATTTGCATCAAGCAGGCTCTAACACACGCCGAAATTGGCTTAGATGATCTGGACGCTATCGCTGTCACCGCCGGTCCCGGCTTAATTGGCGGCGTAATATCCGGCGTGATGTGCGCAAAGGGCCTAAGCGCAGCAACCGGGTTGCCGCTAATCGGGGTGAACCATTTGGCCGGGCACGCGCTGACACCAAGACTGACCGACGAGATTGCCTTTCCCTACCTGATGCTGCTGGTCTCGGGTGGTCACTGCCAATATCTGATCGCTCATGGACCGGAACAGTTCACCCGCCTTGGGGGGACGATCGACGATGCCCCCGGAGAAGCCTTTGACAAGACCGCCCGTCTGCTGGGCCTACCCCAGCCCGGCGGCCCCTCAGTCGAGGCTGAGGCGCGCGCGGGTGATGCCAAACGTTTCCGCTTTCCCCGGCCCCTTCTGGATCGCCCCGGATGTGACCTGTCTTTTTCGGGACTCAAGACCGCGCTGATGCGGATGCGGGATAAGGTCGTAGCCGAAAAAGGGGGGCTGACCCGACAAGATCGCGCTGATCTGTGCGCCGGTTTTCAGCGGGCTATTGTTGATACCTTGGCTGAGAAAACCCGCCGCGCGATTGCCCAGTATCTTGAGACATCACCGTCAGAACCGGTTATTGCCGTTGCCGGAGGTGTCGCAGCAAATTCCGCTATTCGCTCAGCATTAGAGACTGTTTCTGCGGAAATGGGCGCCCGATTTACTGCCCCTCCGCTGGCTTTGTGCACTGATAATGCCGCAATGATCGCCTATGCGGGTATGGAACGATTCCGCACCGGTGCACGAGATGGGTTGGACCTGACGGCGCGGCCCCGCTGGCCCTTGGATCAAACCAGCCCTGCAATGCTGGGTAGCGGCAAAAAAGGGGCCAAGGCATGAGCGTGACCGTCCTTGGTTCTGGCGCATTTGGAACCGCTCTGGCGATATCTTTGGCGGGCAATGGGCCTGTAACTCTCTGGTCACGAGATGTCGAGCAAGCAGCGCAGATGCAGCACGGGCGCGAGAACCCGCGACGATTGCCTGGCGTTACATTGCCCGCCAGTGTTTCAGTGACAGCTGAATTAGAACAAGCGGCGCAATCCGATGTGTTGTTACTGGCCGTCCCAATGCAAAAGCTGCGCGATGCGTTGACGCAATATACCGGCGAACTGGGTGGCAAGGTTTTGGTGGCTTGCTGCAAGGGGATCGAACTGTCCACGGGGCTGGGTCCCGTTGCAGTCATCCGTCAAACCGTTCCGGACGCACTACCGGCCTTGCTGACTGGCCCCAGCTTTGCCGATGATATCGCGCGCGGTTTGCCTACGGCGTTGACGCTGGCTTGTGATGATGCCGAACTGGGTGAAGCGCTTCAGCAAGAGCTGACAACTGCCAATCTGCGTCTTTATCGTACCGCCGATACCGTCGGAGCAGAGCTAGGTGGAGCGCTAAAGAATGTGATGGCTATTGGTTGCGGCGCGGCCATTGGTGCCGGGCTTGGCGACAGCGCCCGCGCTGCGTTGATCACACGCGGATTTTCTGAGATGCAGCGCTTTGCCGCCCAGCGCGGGGCACGGCCCGATACGCTGATGGGGTTATCGGGGCTGGGTGATCTGGTGCTGACCTGCTCATCCGAATTGTCGCGAAACTATCGTTTTGGCCTTTGTTTGGGTCTAAACAAGCCATTTGACACCACGACAACCGTCGAAGGTGTCGCCACTGCGCAGGCCATGTCCGAAATCGCAGCGAGCGAAGGGTTAGACATGCCCATCAGCGCAACGGTGGCGAAACTCAGCAGCGGTGCCTACAGTGTCACCGACGCGATTCAGGCCCTGCTGGGTCGCCCACTTAAGGAGGAATAATATGCTCATCGCCCTGATCGCCCGGGATAAAGCTGGTGCCCTACAGACCCGGCTGGACAACCGCACCGCCCATCTGGCTTACATTGAAGAAACCGGTGTTGTGGCGCAGGCCGGGCCGTTACTGGACGGCGATGCGATGATCGGATCGCTGGTCATTCTGGATGTCGAGAATCTGGCCGCCGCTGAGGCCTGGGCCTCAAATGACCCCTACGCGCTGGCCGGCCTGTTCGACTCGGTTGAATTGATCCCGTGGAAAAAGGTCATCGGCTGATGGCGTATTGGCTGTTCAAATCCGAACCCTCGACCTGGAGCTGGGATCAGCAGGTCGGCAAGGGGGACGCGGGCGAGGAATGGGATGGGGTGCGCAACTATCAAGCCCGCAATTTCATGCGTCAGATGCAGATTGGCGATCGTGGGTTTTTCTACCACTCGCAAAAGGACAAGGCGATTGTCGGCATTGTCGAGGTCTGCGCCGAGGCCCATCCCGACAGCACAACCGATGATGAGCGTTGGGAATGCGTGGATATCAAAGCCGTCCGGTCTTTCACAGTTCCGGTCAAACTAGATCAGATCAAGGCGGATGAGCGGTTGGGTGAAATGGTTCTGGTCAAGAATTCACGCCTGTCAGTGCAGCCGGTCAGCGATACAGAATGGCAGTTGATCTGCGCTTTGGGCGAGACTGAGGCGGATTGAATGAAAAGGGAAGGCCCTGACGACTTCAGAACCTTCCCTACCCCGCGTGCTCCCAAGCTCACCACACGCATACGGAAATCTATTGGCTCTGACCGTCCTGGTCATATCCTGACCTTAGCCGATTTCAGAACCGCGCTTCAAACGCCAAGTATTTAGAGTTTCAATCAAATACAAAACACCCGCCGGTAAGACCGACGGGTGCTGAAAAGGTTCTTGGCTGGATCAGCTATAGACCGATTCTTTGCCGAAATGCTTGGTCAGCATGTAATAAACGACAGCGCGGTACTTGTTACGCTCGGACATGCCATAGGTCTCCATGGCCTTGTTGATCCCTTCCATCAGTTCGGGACCATCCGACAGGCCCAGCTTTTTGATGAGGAAGTTGTTCTTGACCGTCTCAAGCTCGCCTTCCTGGCTGGCCGCCACTGTCGACGCATCCGCGTCATAGATCGCCGGACCGCAACCGATGGTGACCTTGGTCAGCAGGTCCATATCGGGGTCCATCCCGCATTTGCCTTTTAGATCTTCAGCGTATTTGGCGATCAATTCGTCGCGTTTGCCCATGTCCCAATCTCCTTAATCCATTGTCACGGAACTTTTTACCGATGCACGAGAGACTAGCCTTGTCGGCGGAATTCCCAAAAGGGAAAAATCACAAGGTTTCCCCCTAGGCTGAACTTCGCGGGACTCGGTGATTTGATTTTTTCAGATTTATTATTTAACATTTTTGTTAATTATGATTCTCGGAGGTCCCCATGCCCGTAACGTTGCCGAATGAAACCACCGAATATCGGTCAGCTCGTAATGCACTTCTATCCGCCGAGCGGGACCTGAGAGCAAAGGTTGAAGAGGTCGCGGCCTTGCGCCGTTCTCTTCCAACCGGAGGCAAAACCCCTAACGATTATGCGTTCCGAGATCTGGCAGGCGAGGGTGCGCCTATGTCGTCGCTGTTTGGCGATAAGGATACGCTGATTATCTATTCGCTGATGTACGGACCCGACGCGGAACGCCCCTGCCCTATGTGTTCGGCGTTTCTGGATGGGCTGAACTCTCAGATCCACCATCTCATACAGAACGCCTCGGTTGCCGTAGTGGCGCAGAATACGCCCGAAAAACTCTCGGCGCTCAAGGATGAGATGGGTTGGAATGCGCTGCCGCTCTACTCAGCATTAGGGACGAATTACCAACGTGACTATCTGGCCGAGACCGACGGGGGTGATCAGCTTCCCATCCTGAATGTCTTTCAACAGCTCCCTGATGGCATTCATCACTTCTGGAGTTCCGAGCTGTTCTTTGAACCCAGCGACTGGCATCCCCGGCATGTGGATGCAGCTTGGCCTTTGTGGAATGTGCTGGATTTCACACCACAGGGCCGCGGCGATTTTATCCCACCTCTACGCTGAGGTACTATCGGCAGTAGCCCCAGCCGGGCCCCTGCAGGTGGAAGTGATCGGCATGTAAGCGGTTGTAATCAGGGCCAAGCACCACGCGGAACCAGTCACAGGCTCCGCGCCAAATCTGGCGCAGAAAATCGGCCTCGGGCCCGTCAGCGTCCCAGTCAGCCAGCAGGTTCAAGCTGCGCCCGTCCGAGAGATCCATTCCGACGATGTCGATCGCGTCCGCAGTGGCGTGACTGCTCCAACCATTGTCTTGTCCTTGCGCGGTGCGCATCCGCCGGCAGTTATAGCTACCGATCTGGCGCAATCTGCTGACGGAAGTCCCCAGTAGTTGCTGCGCAGCGGGTTGCACAACATGGTGTTCCCACATGACAAGCCGCAAAGTTGTGGCACACCGGGTCTCGACTGCAGTGACGCGGGCGTTCACCAGACCGAACAACCGGCCGCGTCCCTCGATTCCGCAATTCTGGTCCACCACCAGATCGTCCAGCGGATCAAACCGAGCTCCAGCCTCGGCCAAGGCTGCACGGCATAAAGCGTCATCCGCCAGTGCGCGGTTCAACTGGTAAGGGGTGACCGGGGTGACCGGGGCCGTCACGGTCAGATCACGCAGCGGGTTCCAGTGCGGGGGTACAGGCGTATTGGGATGGGCAAGCAGCCACCAAACGCCGCCGCCCAACACGGTCAACAGCGTTAAGAGGCCAAAAAGAAAAGACGCCGCCGAAAGCAGGATTCGGCGGCGTCCAGAAGCTTTGGTCATGCGTCTTTCGCACTTAGTAGCGGTAGTGTTCCGGCTTATAGGGGCCTTCGGGTTTCACGCCGATATAGGCCGCCTGATCGCTGTCCATCTGGGTCAGCTTCACGCCGATCCGGTCCAGATGAAGACGGGCAACTTTTTCGTCCAGATGCTTGGGCAGGATGTAAACTTCGTTCTTGTATTCATCGCCTTTGGTGAACAGCTCGATCTGGGCCAGAACTTGGTTGGTGAAAGAGGCCGACATCACGAACGAGGGGTGACCGGTGGCGTTGCCGAGGTTCAGCAGGCGGCCTTCGGACAGCAGGATAATGCGGTTGCCCGAGGGCATCTCGATCATGTCCACCTGTTCTTTGATGTTGGTCCACTTGTGGTTCTTCAGGCTGGCCACCTGAATTTCGTTGTCGAAGTGACCGATGTTACCGACGATGGCCATGTCCTTCATCTCGCGCATGTGCTCGATACGGATCACGTCCTTGTTGCCGGTGGTGGTGATGAAGATATCGGCGTTTGCGACTTCGTCTTCCAGAAGGGTGACTTCGAACCCGTCCATGGCCGCTTGCAGCGCGCAAATCGGGTCGACCTCAGTCACTTTCACGCGGGCGCCTGCGCCACGCAGCGAAGCCGCCGAGCCTTTGCCCACGTCACCATAGCCGCAGACCACGGCAACCTTACCGGCCATCATGGTGTCGGTGGCGCGGCGAATACCGTCAACCAGCGATTCCTTGCAGCCGTATTTGTTGTCGAATTTCGACTTGGTGACCGAGTCGTTCACGTTGATCGCCGGGAACGGCAGGTGGCCGTCTTTCACCAGCTGATACAGGCGGTTTACACCGGTGGTGGTTTCTTCAGAGACGCCTTGGATCTGGTCGCGCATTTTGGTGAACCAGCCAGGAGACGCGGCCATGCGCTTGACGATCTGCTTCTTGATCACCTCTTCTTCTTCCGAACCGGGAACGGGGATAATGTCCTCTCCTGCCTCGGCACGTGCACCCAGCAGGATGTACAGCGTCGCGTCGCCGCCATCGTCCAGGATCATGTTGGGGCCTTCGTCGAACAGGAAGGATTTGTCCAGGTAATCCCAATGCTCTTCCAGCGTCTGGCCCTTGATGGCAAAAACGGGAATACCAGCCTCGGCAATCGCCGCCGCCGCGTGGTCCTGCGTTGAGAAGATGTTGCACGACGCCCAGCGCACATCAGCACCCAGCGCCACCAGTGTTTCGATCAGAACGGCGGTCTGGATGGTCATATGCAGTGAACCGACGATCCGCGCGCCTTTCAGCGGCTTGCTTTCGCCATATTCGGCGCGCAGGGACATCAGCCCCGGCATTTCCGTTTCAGCGATATTCAGCTCTTTGCGGCCAAACTCGGCCATTGAAATGTCTTTAACGATATAGTCCCCGGCCATCAGGTACTCCACTCCGGCAATTCACAGTCCGAAGTGCCACTAGCATCCCTTGCGGGATGAGGCAATGAAGATGGCCGGAAACAGGAAGTCTGGTGACAAAATATCAGCTTGGCGTACCCTCTGCCTTGATTTTGGGGATCGCTTCAAAAAAATCAGTGCCAACGGCGACAATACAACTCATGCCGTTCGCCTGGGTCACCAAAACGGTATAACTTCCCGTTTCCTTCGAGGTCCAAACCTCCATGACCGTCTGCCCGCCACGTGATTTCTGAAGACCGCCAAAGGTTAATTCCTCGGAGTAATTGTCTTGCAGTTTGGTAATCACGTGCTCGCGCTCTGCGCAGTTCTGGGCAAAGGCGGGTGGCGCGGTTGCGGCCATTCCGAAGGTCAGGGTTATTGCAAACAAACGCTTGAACATAGCAAGCTCCTTTCGATACGAGTTTCGTTTCGAGAGGGCGCAACTGGGAGGAGTCAGCACCCCCCTCAGTCCTTGATGTCGGGATCGTATCGCGCAGGTTCAAAGCACGAATGCTCAAGAAATTGTTGGCAGCATGTGATCCAGACAGATACATCATACCACAAGAACGCGAATTGAACGTGTCCCAGTTCACAAGGCATGGTAAAATGGCAACACAACCCAGAGCGTGGCAAAGAATGCTGTCGGGACGGCGGCTGGATTTGCTGGACCCGACGCCCGTGGATATCGAGATCGAAGATATCGCGCACGGGCTGGCCTTTGTGGCGCGGTGGAACGGTCAGACCAACGGGGATTTTGCCTATTCCGTGGCCGAACATTCCTTGCTGGTGGAAGAGCTCTTTGGCCGCATCGCACCAAATGCACCGACGAAATGGCGGTTGGCGGCACTGTTACACGATGCCCCCGAATATGTGATTGGTGACATGATCTCTCCGGTGAAATCCGCCGTTGGCCCGGATTATGGTGATTTAGACGACCGGCTGGCTGCTGCGATTCATATACGTTTCGGGTTGCCCGCCGTGGTACCAAAAACAGTGAAACGCCAGATCAAGAAGGCGGACAAGATCAGCGCCTGGATGGAGGCGACGCAGATCGCAGGTTTTTCTGATACCGAAGCATCAAAGTTCTTTGGTCGTCCGGACAAGGCAATATTAGAGGGGTTGCAGATCAAACTGCGTCCCCCGATTGAGGTGCGGCAGGCCTATACCGCGCGGCATCAGGAATTGTTGGGCAGCATTTAGGTCGCCAATAGATCAGCAGCTCGGCCTATGCTAATTTTCCGCTAAAACAAGACCATAATCGGACGCAGGTTCAGATGAGCGACGCAGACAGCCAGATACCGGTCACGAACGCGCAGATGGAATATGCCAACGCGTGTTTACGTGAAGCGTACAATCTGACAGGCCGAGGGCGGGTGCGCAATCTGATCCGAAAGTCACTGCTGCCACAGTTGATCGCCTACCGGGGTATTCGAATCCACCTGCACCCTTATGACAATTTCAGCGAATTCTCTCTTTGGCAGAAGGGCCGGTCCCCGGAAGAGCTTGAGCTGAATTGGCTGAAAGACAGTTTTGCGGGGAAGACTCTCAAGGTTTTGGATATCGGGGCAAATTTTGGTCTGTATTCACTTTTCTTGTCGTCAATTCTTAGCCCGGACTCCCGGATTCATGCGTTTGAGCCTAATCCGACACTGGCCGAACGCCTCAGCAATAATTGCTCTCTGAACGGATTTGGCAACGTGGAGCTGAACACTTTCGCGATCGCGGGCGAAACTGGTGAGGCGACACTTATCATAGAAAAGCGGGGCGACACGGCCACCAATCTTGGTCAGGCGCGCTTGGCAAACGACCCAGCGTATCTGGAGCTATCAAAATACGATACGATTGAGGTGCAGACCCGAACACTGCTTGAGCTTACACATCTGCATGATGCCGATTTTGCCAAGCTTGATGTTGAAGGGCACGAGCCGAACATTCTTATGCCTTTTCTTGAAAGCGCAGTAGATGCAGCGCTTCCCCAATATCTACAGCTGGAAACCGTGAATCTTGGTGATAGCGCCGAACGCCTGTTTGCCTCACTTTCCGATCGTGGCTATGAAAATGCCTTTCAAACTCAACGTAATATCATCTTCAGAAGATAGGCCGTGCAAGGGAGAACCGCGATCATGATCAAACCCACTCAGGCCAAGCCGATATGAAGGTCGGGCTGTTCTCCTGCGCCAAGGATGAAGGGCCGTTTATACTTGAGTGGATCGCGTATCATCTGCTGGTCGGGTTTGATCCTATTCTGATTTACACCAATGACTCGACAGACGGCACCGCCGAGCTGCTTGATGCGCTGGATAAAAACGGGGTTATTTCCCATGTTCTGCAAGATCTGAAACCCGGGCAAGTACCACAGCATACAGCGGCGGAAACGGCCTATGCGCATCCTTCGCTTAACGATGCCGATTGGCTGATGTGGCTTGATAGCGATGAGTTTCTTTTCTGTGCAAACGATGAAAATCAGGTCGCAGGTCTCGTCGAACGCTGTTCCGGTTTCGCCGAGGGCATCGCCGTGAATTGGTTGATCTTCGGAAATGGGGGCAACGACAAGTGGGAACCGGGGCTGGTCACGCAACGATTCCTAAAGCGTGCCGATACAGATCATAATTTGCATCGCTACTTCAAAACGCTTTTTCGAAAGTCTGATAAAATACGGGGGTTTGGCCTGCACCGGCCCTACTTGCGACCGGACTTTCGAAACGATGGATCGCAATTTGTAAATGCTGCGGGCCTGCCGATGCACGAACACATGTATCGTTCGGGATTGCGACGAAGACATGCGCTGGGTGCCGCGCCCGAGCATCTGTCTACACACGATTGGGCTGCTGTCATTCACTACCCGGTGAAAACGCGAGACAGTTTCGCGCTCAAGCGGCAGCGCGGGCAAGGCACGAAAGCGACAGATGCACCCAACCGGTCCAGCCGGTTTCGTGAAAGGTATTGGAACAAGTACAATCAGAACAGCGTCGTGGATGATCGAATGCTGGCGATGGGTGGCAAGCTACAGGCAAAGGTTGATGAGTTGCTGTTATTGCCTAAAGTTGGGTGCGCGCGCTCTGCCTGCCTTAAGAATTACGCGCTGAGGCTCCAAACTCAGGCTCAACCCGCGCCCTGAAAGTCGTTTGGAACGGCCCGGGAAAACACACTATTGAGTTTAAGGGTCTACCTTGGGCTACGCTTCGCCAGAATCCGCTGCAACGTCCGGCGGTGCATGTTCAACCGGCGCGCGGTTTCCGAGACGTTCCGGTCGCACAGCTCATAAACGCGCTGGATATGTTCCCAGCGGACGCGGTCGGCGCTCATGGGGTTTTCCGGCGGCGGGGGCAGTTCGTCGCCCTTGGCCAACAGAGCGTTGGTGATGTCAGTGGCGTCGGCGGGTTTGGACAGATAGTCGGTTGCACCAATTTTGACCGCCGCAACGGCGGTGGCGATGGCGCCATAACCGGTTAGAACCACAACCCGGCTGTCGGGGCGTTTTTCGCGCAGCACTTCAACCACGTCCAGCCCATTGCCATCTTCAAGTCGCAGATCAACCACGGCATAGGCAGGTGGGCGGGCTGTGGAAATGGCGCGGCCTGCGGCGACGGAACCCGCGGTTTCAACCTCGAATCCGCGTTTTTCCATGGCCTTGGCCAGACGTCTCAGAAACGGCTCGTCATCATCTACCAGCAGCAGCGATTTGTCGGGGCCGATTTCAAGCTGGGAACTGTCTGCCATATGTGGGTCTTTCCGCTATTTCATGCCTCTTGGCTTAAACATGAGTAATAGCAGCGCCATTCCAAAGGTCAAACCGACTGTTGAGGATCAGGCCTGATCAAGAAAGCAGCCAATCTTGTCCGCCATCTGCTCGGCCGTTTCATCGCGTTTGAAAAATTCCAGAAACCCGTCCTCGGGCGTCATCAGATAGGTAAAGGTCGAGTGGTCGACCAAATAATACTCATCGCTTTTGTCTTGGGCCTTGTAATAGGTCTTGTACGCCTTGCTGGCCGCCTTGATCTGCTCGGGCGATCCGGTCAGGCCAATCACGCGTTCATGCAGGTTGAATGCGAAATCGCCCACAACCTCGGGGGTATCGCGATCCGGGTCTATCGAGATGAACAACGGCGTCACCGACTGACCGCGCTCTGCCAGCAAATCGATCGTGTCGACATTGCGCGACATGTCAAAGGGGCAAACATCCGGGCAGAAGGTATAACCGAAGTAGACAAGCGTGGGCTCGGTGATCACATCCTTGTCGGTTACCGTCTCACCATTGGCGTTAAGCAGTTCGAACGGTCCGCCGATCGCCGCGCTCCCGCCCGCAATCTGAGACGAGCGGCACTGCGCGTATTTGTCATCTGAGCCACCCCGCGTCAGCAGCCACATGGCGCCAAGACCAATTGCAAGAACAACAGTTGCGAGAATAGCATAAAGACGAACCATGGCGCGTATCCTGATACGAAAGGGGATGTTGATCGATTCTGCCGGGACACCTATCAACATGTCGGACCGACGCAATAGGACATAATCGACAGATGACGAATTCCAACACCAGTCTTTGGCGTGGGCAGGAGCGCAGTACCTGGATCAGGCTGCGCACGCTGATCCTGCTGCGATGGGTCGCCATTATCGGCCAGTTTACGGCCATCACGGTTGCACAGAAATATTACGACGTTCAGCTTGAGCTGGCATTGTGTTATTTCGTCATCGGCATTTCGGTGATGGGTAACCTCACGGCCATTCTGTTGTTTCCCGAAAACAAGCGCTTGTCGGAATTCGAGAACTTCCTGATGGTGCTGTTCGATCTGCTGCAGCTGTCGATCCTTTTGTATCTGACGGGGGGGCTAAACAACCCGTTTGCGCTGCTGTTGCTGGGTCCGGTGACGATTTCTGCAAATGTAATGAGCACCCGCTCGACCCTGATCATCGGCAGCGTTGCGGTGATCCTGACCACGTTGCTGGCGCAATTCCACCTCCCGCTGAGAACCAATCTGGGGTTGGTGCTGGATATCCCCGATATTTTGCTGTTCGGAAACTGGGCGGCGATTATCATCGCCATCGTTTTCATCGGCGCCTATTCGCACCGCATCAGTTCCGAAGTTCAATCGATGTCCGAAGCGCTCTCGGCCACCCATATGGCGCTGGCGCGCGAGCAAAAGCTGACTGATCTTGGTGGTGTGGTGGCCGCCGCCGCGCATGAGTTGGGTACGCCGCTGGCTACAATCAAGCTGGCCAGTTCAGAACTGATCGAAGAGCTGGACGACCGGCCTGAGCTGATGGAGGACGCAGCCTTGATCCGCGAACAGGCTGACCGCTGCCGCGACATCCTGCGCGATATGGGCCGAGCTGGGAAAGATGACTTGCACCTGCGTCAGGCGCCTCTGTCCACCGTGATCCATGAAGCGGCAGAGCCACATATCAATCGTGGTAAAGTGGTGCATTTCGACGAAGGACCAGTTGAGGATGGCGATGTGCAGCAGCCCTCAATCCTGCGCAAGCCCGAGATCATTCACGGGCTGCGCAACCTGATCCAGAACGCAGTGGATTTCGCCCAGTCGACGGTCTGGGTCGAAGCTGAATGGACCTCTGACCGGATCAGCGTTTCGATCATGGATGATGGGCGCGGCTATCCCTCTCACATCATTGGTCGGATTGGTGACCCATTCATGCGCCGCCGCCGCGCCGATCGCAGTAGTCGGCCGGAATACGAAGGCATGGGGCTGGGTCTGTTCATCGCCAAAACCCTGCTGGAACGCAGCGGTGCCGAACTGAGCTTCGCCAATGGCGCGGACCCTTATCAGACCCTGACTAACCAACCGGACCGCAGGGGGGCGATCGTCAATGTCGTTTGGCCGCGCAAGCTGATCGACGCGCAAACCGGGGACACTCCTGTTCCCTCGGGCGCCAACCAACCGTTCCAGATCTGAGTTAAGACCCCGTTAACCATTGTTGTTCATATAGATTCAAACGTATTACCCGGGGGTTGGAGCAATGGCCGAATGGATCGTTCTGGCCGCAATCAGTGTGGTTTCGGCCAGCTTTGCGATATTGTGGCTCTTGCCACGCCATCAGGCCAAAACAAGAGATTTCGGGCTGTCAGCGCCCGGAGCGCTGTTCGATGTTGTCTTCCTGTTCGATGGCGACCGGTTGATCAGCCACTCCGATATTGCGCTGGCAGGTTACGAATCCGTCAGCAACTGGGCTGATCTGCGGCGTTTGCTGCAACGAGATTTTCCCGCTTTCCCCGAAACGCCCGAGATTGTCCGGTCCGGGGGCAACATCGCCGTTTCAGCCATCGACTGCACAGTCGAGCGCGAGGTTCTGTGCGAGTGGATCGACGGTATCATTCGGGTTCAATTACGTGATCTGACGGGGACCATCCCTGCGCCACGCCGTGACCAGCGCGATCCAATTCGTTTGGCGATGGAGCAGGCGCCCTACCCTGTTTGGCTGATAGATCACCGTGATAAGGTGGGCTGGTGCAATGCGGCCTATGTACGGTTGGTTCGCAAGATCGCGGGACCGGATGCCGATCTGACGGACCCTCTGTTTCCTTCTCACAGGGACGAGGCGCAGCTGAGTCGAAAAACCCGTGTCTCGATTCCGGTCAGGGACAGCGATGCCAAGCTCTGGTTTGACCTGACCCAGGTCGCACACGAACAGGATCAGTTGTGTTACGCGGTCGATATCAACGCGATTGTCGAAGCCGAGACAGCACAGCGCAAGTTTGTGCAGACCATGACCAAAACCTTCGCACAGCTCTCCATTGGCCTAGCGATCTTTGACCGCAACCGGCAACTGGCCCTGTTCAATCCAGCGCTGATTGATCTGACCACCCTGCCACCCGACTTCCTGAGCCTGCGCCCAAGCCTGTCCAGCTTTTTTGACCGGCTTCGCGACCAGCACATGATGCCCGAGCCTAAGAACTATCGCAGTTGGCGGCGCCAGATGAACGACCTTCTGGAGGCGGCACAGGACGGGAACTATCAGGAAACCTGGTCGCTGCCATCAGGATCGGTCTATTCCGTCAGTGGTCGCCCGCATCCCGATGGGGCCGTGGCTTTCCTGTTCGAAGATATCACCGCCGAAATCACACTGACCCGACGGTTCCGCGCTGAAACGGACCTTATGCAATCCATTCTGGACAAGCTGGCTGATGCCATCGCGGTGTTTTCGGATGACGGTTCGCTGGCGATCACAAATTACGCCTATCAGGTGTTGTGGGGCGACAGCGGCGAAGTAGGATTCGAACCAGCAACGGTGCTGGAAATCACACGCCAATGGCAGGAGCACTGCACCGCCACGCCGATCCTTGGCGAGATCCGCGAATTCGTCACCGCGCGCGAGAATCGGGCCGAATGGTCGGCTGAACTGATCCTAAAATCCGGCGGCTCTTTGAACTGCACGGTCAGCCCCATGCAAAACGGGGCAACAATTGTCCGTTTCGCCTCGGACAACCCGGTCAGGAACATCACGGAAATACAAAAAATCAGCGCGTGAACCGGTTGCAGCCGACCCGGCGCAGGTTCATTGTGACGCCATGAACGCACCGCTGACTCTGACCTCGAAATCCCCATTCGACACTGCTGAAGTTGCCACCAAACTGGGAGGCGCATTGCAGTCTGGCGATACTATCCTGCTTGAAGGTACCATCGGCAGCGGCAAAACCCATTTCGCACGCGCATTGATTCAATCTCTTCTGTCCGCTCCCGAAGATGTGCCTTCGCCGACCTTTACTCTGGTTCAGGTTTACGAGACGCAGCTTGGAGAGGTCTGGCATTCAGACCTCTATCGTCTTTCTGCCGTGGAAGAGATCGAAGAGCTAGGGCTGGTCGACGCCTTCGACGCCGGCATTTGCCTGATCGAGTGGCCTGAAAAGCTGGGTCCTCTGACGCCAGAGCCGGCCTTACTGATCCGGTTCACCACAGACGCCAACGAACAAGATACGCGACAACTTAAGATGTCGTGGACAGACCCGAAATGGAACGCCAAGCTGGAGGGGATCCAATGACGAACCGGGCCATTCTGGCAGAAGCCTTGATCGCGCAGACACCATGGAACGACGCACGGCATACGCCTTTGGCAGGTGATGCCTCGAACCGCCGGTACGAGCGTCTGACCGACCCTGTCACCGGCCGGACCGCCGTTTTGATGGATGCTCCGCCCGACAAGGGCGAAGCTGTTGAACCCTTCGTGCGTATGTCGAAATACCTGTGTTCCATTGGGTTGAGTGCGCCGGAAATCTACGCCGAGGACTGCGAATACGGGTTTCTGTTGCTCGAAGATTTGGGCGACGATCTGTTCGCACGCGTCTTGCGGGACGATCCGACGCTTGAGCGCACGCTGTATGACGCCGCAACCGATGTACTTGTCCATCTTCACGCGGCGCCGACGCTTTCGCTAGACAGTTACGACCCCGCTATGATGACCGAATTGGCGGCGCTGTCATTCACGAAATATGCACAAGGAATTCTTGGGTCGCACGACGACGAGGCCCGCGCCCGGTTCGAGCTCCGCTTTGCGGATATCCTGCACCGGGAAACCGGCGGAACGCGGGTTGTTGTGCAACGCGATTACCACGCAGAAAACCTGATCTGGCTGCCCGAGCGCGAAGGTCTGGCGCGCGTCGGTCTGCTGGATTTCCAAAGCGCGATGCTGGGGCATCCCGCCTATGATTTGATGTCACTGCTACAGGATGTGCGTCGGACTGTGCCCGCCGGGATCGAGATGAGGATGATCGACCGCTATATCACCGCAACCGGCGTCGATGGGCATGATTTCCGCACCGCATATGCTGTTCTGGGCGCACAGCGTAACCTGCGCATTCTGGGCGGTTTTGCCCGGCTGGCGACCGATTATGGAAAGCCACACTACGTCGACCTGATCCCGGCTGCGTGGGCACATTTGATGCGCGATCTCGAACATCCCGCGTTGGTGCCGGTGGCAGACCTGTTGCGCAGCGCCCTGCCCGCCCCAAACCCCGAGAACCTGGCAAAGCTGAGGGCGCAATGACCGGCACACCCCAAGCTGCAATGCTGTTTGCCGCGGGCTTTGGTACTCGCATGGGTGCCCTGACCAAAGACCGGCCCAAACCGCTGATCGAGGTGGCCGGGCGGCCCCTGATTGATCACGCACTGGATCTGGTCGATGCGCTCAGGCCGTTGCGGGTTGTTGCCAACCTGCACTACCACGCTGATCAGTTGGCTGATCATCTGGCGGGCTGCGACGTTATGATATCGCGGGAAGAACCGCGCATTTTGGATACTGGTGGTGGGCTGCGCGCAGCGCTACCTCTGCTTGGATCCGATCCCGTTTTCACCTTGAACAGCGACGCGATCTGGGCTGGGCCCAACCCGCTGAATTTACTGAAGGATCAGTGGAATCCGGAAAAAATGGATGCGCTGCTGATGTGCGTTCCAGTTGGGCAAACCCTTGGCCACTCCGGCCCTGGTGACTTCACTCAGGACAGCACAGGGCGGATCGTCCGCAGTGCAGGTCTTGTTTACGGCGGGGTACAAATTCTGAAAACCGAAGCGCTGCATGACATCGCTGAGGACGTGTTTTCATTGAACGTGTTGTGGGATCGAATGCTGCAGCAAAAGCGCCTGTTCGCACTGTCTTACCCCGGTCGCTGGTGCGATGTGGGGCGTCCCGAGGGTATTGATCTGGCCGAGGGGCTGATTGCCGATGTTTGAGCCCAGCGCCCTGCCCCGGGTCTTCGCCGTTCCTCCGGGAGCGGATTTTCCCAAGGTGTTGGTTGACGGGCTACATGAGCGGTTTGTGGGGCAGCCGCCCGACGCGCTGGCCCGGGTGCAACTAGTGATCAACACCCGCCGGATGGCGCGCCGGGTGCGCGATCTGTTTGATCAGGGTCCCGCTTGCCTTTTGCCACGCCTCTCTTTGGTCACCGATCTTGGCGAAAGCGCCGATCTGGCGCAGATCCCACCCGCAATCCCGCCTCTGCGTCGCAGGCTGGAGCTGACGCAGCTGATCGCAAAACTGCTAGACCAGCAACCCGATCTGGCGGCCCGGTCCTCGCTGTTCGATCTATCTGACAGCCTGGCCGGGCTGATCGACGAGATGCAGGGGGAAGGTGTCTCTCACGATGCGATCAGGCAACTGGATGTCAGCGACATGTCCGGCCATTGGGCACGGGCGCAGGCCTTTATCGGCATCGCCGATCAGTTCATGGAATCCGGTTCGGACGCGCTGGATGCGCAGGCCCGACAGCGGCGCGTGGTCGAGAACCTGATCGCGCGCTGGGAGGCGTCGCCGCCCGAACATCCTGTCATTCTGGCAGGCTCTACCGGGTCTCGCGGGACCACCCTGATGCTGATGCAGGCGGTCGCGCGTCTGCCTCAGGGGGCGCTGGTGCTGCCTGGCTATGATTTCGATCAGCCTGAACATGTTTGGCACAATCTGGATAACCCGCTGACATCTGAGGATCATCCTCAATACCGGTTCCGCAAGCTGATGCTTGGGCTAGGGCTTGGCCCGGATCAAATCCGGCCATGGACCACGGATCAGGCCCCTTCACCTGCCCGTAACAAGCTGATTTCGCTTGCATTGCGCCCTGCCCCGGTCACCGACGCATGGATGACTGAAGGCCCGCTCCTGCCCGACCTGAACGGTGCGACCAAGGATGTGACGCTGATCGAGGCGCCCTCGCCCCGGGCCGAGGCCTTGGCCATTGCGCTACGCCTACGGCAAGCCGCCGAGACCGGCCAGACCGCCGCGCTAATCACCCCCGACCGGATGCTAACCCGGCAGGTCAGCGCCGCACTGGACCGGTGGAATATCCTGCCCGATGACAGCGCGGGCCTGCCACTGCAGCTGTCTCCGCCCGGGCGGTTCCTGCGCCATGTCGCCGGGCTGTTCGCGCGCCGCCTGGATGGCGAGGCTCTGCTGACGCTGCTCAAACACCCACTGTGCCATGACGGGGGCGACCGGGGCAGCCACCTGCTGCATACCCGCGATCTTGAGCTTGACCTGCGTCGCTATGGCCCGCCCTTTCCCGACAGCGCCAGCCTGACCGCTTTCGCCATTCGTACTGAAGCGCCCGAGGACTGGGTCCGCTGGGTTACCCAGACATTTTGCGATCAATACGACCCCACCGAACAGCCACTGCCGGACTGGGTCGCCCGGCTTCGCACGCTGGCCGAGATGATCTCGGCAGGTGCAACCGGTGAATCTGGCACATTGTGGGACAAGAACGCGGGCCAGAAGGCGCTTGCGGTGATCTCTACTTTGGAAGCCGAAGCACAGCATGGCGGCGCGATGACCGCCCATGACTTTGCCGACCTTCTGGGCGCGTTGTTGGCAGGTGAAGAAGTCCGCGACCGCGATGCACCTCACCCGCATCTGATGATCTGGGGCACGCTGGAAGCGCGCGTTCAGGGTGCGGATCTGCTAATTCTGGGTGGCTTGAACGAAGGCAGCTGGCCCGAGGCTGCGGCACCCGACCCCTGGCTGAACCGTCAGATGCGCAATGAGGCCGGTCTTTTACTGCCCGAACGCAGGATCGGCCTGTCCGCGCATGACTTCCAGCAGGCGGCAGGTGCTGCAGAGGTGGTTTTGACCCGCGCTACCCGCTCGGATGATGCGGAGACCGTACCATCCCGTTGGCTGAACCGCATGACCAACCTGTTGCAAGGCCTGCCTGAACAGGGTGGAACTAGGGCGTTAGAAGCAATGCAAGCGCGGGGCCAACGGTGGCTGGATTGGGCAGAGATGCTGGAACATGCACCCCGAATCGCACCCGCGCACCGCCCGTCGCCACGACCACCCGTCGCGGCGCGGCCACGGCGGCTATCGGTGACCGAAATCAAACGCCTGATCCGCGATCCGTACGCCATATATGCCCGACATGTCCTGCGATTGAGACAACTGGACCCGCTGGTTCAGGCGCCAGATGCCCTGCTACGCGGTATCGTCATCCACGAGGTGATGGAACAATTCGTGCGCGACAGCGTTCTGGATCCGGCTTTATTGACCCGAGAAAATTTCCTGAAACGCGCCAAAGCTCTGCTGGACGACCACGTTGCGTGGCCAACTGCCCGAAAGCTGTGGCTGGCGCGGCTAGAGCGGATTACCGATAGCTTTCTGTCCGCCGAGATTCACCGCCGCGCCGATGGCGGGGCTGTAGCATTTGAAGTTGGAATGCGGCTGGCGTTGACGCCGCTGGACTTCACCATTGCCGGACGTGCCGACCGAATCGATCGAAGCGGGCAGGGGGCTTTGCGTATCATCGACTACAAGACGGGCACTCCGCCAACGGAAAGTCAGCAAGCCAAATTCGACAAACAACTGCTGATCGAGGCCGCAATGGCCGAGCAGGGCGGTATCGAAGGATTCGATCCGCTTCCCGTTGCACAGGCGATCTTCATTGGCATGGGCGGCACCTATAAAGAAGTGCCCGCACCGCTGCAGAAAGAGCCGACCGACAAGGTGCTGGCCGAACTGAAAGAGCTCATATCAGCCTATTTAGAGCCTGATCAGGGGTTCTCTTCACGCAGGATGCTGCACAAGGACACAGATATAGGGGACTATGATCACCTCGCCCGGTTCGGCGAGTGGGATCGTTCAGCGGAAACCGAACCGGAGGACCTGACATGACCCCCCGCAATGATGCCACCGAACGGCAGGTTCAGGCCGCGCGCCCGGACGCCTCAACCTGGCTGGCGGCCAATGCGGGCTCGGGCAAGACCCGGGTGCTGACCGACCGGGTGGCGCGGCTGTTGCTGGATGGCGTACAGCCGCAGCATATCCTGTGCCTGACCTATACCAAGGCCGCGGCCAGCGAGATGCAGAACCGGTTGTTCAAACGTCTTGGCAAATGGGCAATGTTGGGCGACGGCGACCTTCAGTCTGAGTTGGTCGAACTTGGCGTACCAGGCCTGATCGATCCCGACCGGTTGGCGCAAGCACGGACCCTGTTTGCCCGCGCTATTGAGACGCCTGGTGGACTGAAAATCCAAACGATCCACTCCTTCTGTGCTTCGCTGCTGCGACGGTTCCCGCTTGAGGCAGGGGTCAGCCCTCAATTCTCCGAAATGGAAGACCGGGCTGCGGCGTTGCTGCGCGAAGAGATCATTGAAAGTTTTGCCGACGGCCCTCAGGCCGAATTGATCGAAGACGTTGCCCGCTTTGTCACCGATACCGGTTTTGACAAACTGACTGCCGCTGTTGCGCAGAAACGAAATCAGTTTGAACATGTGCTGCAATGGCCGGACATTCTGCAACGGTTTGATCTGCCCGAAGGTTTTGATGAACAGGTCCTGCTGCGTAACGTGTTTCTGGGCGGTGAGGTCGAACTGATCCAGTCCATTTTGCCCGCGCTTTCGGAAAGCGGAGGGAACAATGCCAAGGCCGCCGACAAGCTTGTCGGTTTTACCGACGCCCGGCTGAGCAAACTGACGATACTTGAAAACGTCCTATTGACGGGTAAGGGCGCGAAAGAGCCCTTTGCCGCAAAACTCAACAGCTTTCCAACCAAGGCGCTGCGTGAAGGGACGCTGGCAGATCGGATGCCCCAGCTCGAGGCCCTGATGCTGCGGGTCGAAGCCGCGCGGGAACAGCGACTGGCGCTGGTTGCGGCCCAGAAAACCCACGTATTACATCGCTTTGCCGCGGCCTTCCTTCCGGAATACGAGCGGTGCAAGCAGGTTAGGGGTTGGCTGGATTTTGATGACCTGATCCTGCGCGCACGTCAGGTGCTGAACGACCCGGCGGTCGCAGAATGGGTGCTGTACCGGCTCGACGGTGGCATCGATCACATTCTGGTGGACGAGGCGCAGGACACCAGCCCGGATCAATGGGACGTGATCGAAAAATTGGCTCAGGAATTTACCAGCGGGGAAGGGGCCCGATCCGGCGTTGAGCGCACGATCTTTGTGGTCGGCGACAAGAAACAGTCAATCTATTCCTTCCAAGGTGCCGACCCGCAAGCCTTTGACCAGATGCAGGCCGAATTTGGACGAAAACTTCGAGAATCAGGCTCTAAACTGTGGGATTCAACGCTGGAATATTCATTCCGCTCGTCCAGCGCGATCCTTGGGCTGGTCGATATATTGTTCGAAAACCATATAGAGGCCGGGTTCCACAAGGATGCCTTACACCGGGCATTCAAGGCCGATCTTCCTGGGCGCGTCGACCTATGGCCGGTGATCGAGAAGGTTGAAGACGAGGATGACACCGATTGGACCGATCCCGTTGATCGACCCGGCGCGCGGCATCACACCGTCATTCTGGCAGAACAGGTTGCCCGGTCGATCAAGGATATGATCAGGGGTGGCGCCACCATTCCCGATGATGGCGACGCGTCGGGGACATTTGTCCGGCGCAAAGTGCAGCCCCGCGACTTTCTGATCCTTGTCCAACGCCGCTCAGACCTGTTTGCCGAGATCATTCGCGCCTGCAAAAGCGAGGGTCTGCCCATCGCGGGGGCAGATCGCCTGAAGGTGGGCGCGGAATTGGCGGTCAAGGATCTGGCTGCTTTGCTTAGCTTTCTGGCCACACCCGAAGACAGCTTGTCACTGGCGACAGTCCTGAAATCCCCACTGTTTGGCTGGACGGAACAACAGTTGTTCGATCTGGCTCATCGCAGGGAGGAAACTTATCTATGGGCAGCGTTGCGCAATCGTGCCGAGGAGTTCCCGGTAACGCTTGCGATTCTGAACGACCTACGCGGTCAAACCGACTTTCTGCGTCCTTATGATCTGATCGAACGTATCCTGACGCGCCATGACGGGCGACGCAAACTGCTGGGTCGGCTTGGGGCCGAGGCTGAGGATGGTATCAACGCGTTACTGTCGCAGGCGCTGGCCTATGAACGGACAGATATCCCAAGCCTCACCGGTTTTCTGGTCTGGATGCAAACCGACGATCTGGAGATCAAGCGCCAGATGAGCGGAGTCGGCAATATGATCCGGGTGATGACCGTTCATGGCTCGAAGGGATTGGAATCACCGATCGTAATCCTGCCGGACACTGGTAAACGACAGCCACCACGAGATGCCGAGATCATGATGGCGGGCGATACTCCGTTGTGGAAAGTGCCTTCTGATGCCTCACCTGCATTGATCGCAGCTGCGCGCCAAGAAGCCAGAACGCGCGAAGAGAATGAGCGGCTGAGGCTACTCTATGTGGCTCTAACACGGGCAGAAAAGTGGCTAATAGTGGCGGCCGCCGGGGATGTAGGCAAGGATGGCAACAGTTGGTATCAGATGGTTGAGGCCGCGATGGCGCGGGCAGGGGCTAATCAGGTGCCCGGCACCCAGACCCTTCGACTGGCGCATGGAGATTGGGAGGCTTTGCCTGCCGTTGAACAGGGCAGCATCCCGCACAACGAACAGCATTTGCCTGTATTTTTTGACCACCCCGCGCCAAATGTACCCGCGCCAGCCGAAACGCTCAGCCCCTCTGATCTAGGGGGTGCGAAGGCCTTGCCCGGAGATGCGGGGCAGAATGAAGAGGCGGCGAAACGACGTGGATCGCAGCTGCATCTGTTGCTCGAACATCTTCCTGCTGCCGCACAGGATCAATGGCCGCAGCTTTGCGCACGGCTTCTGGCCGATATGCAAGATGTTGAGCGGCAAGATCTGCTGACTGAGGCCACATCGGTGCTGACGGCCGAATATCTGAAACCGGTCTTTGGCTCGGATGCGCTGACCGAGGTTTCGGTCTCTGCCGATCTGAACGGCACACGAATGCATGGGGTCATCGACCGGCTGATTATCACGGATACAGAGGTGCATGTGATTGATTTCAAATCCAATGCGACTGTTCCGACCGGGCCACAATCCTGCCCCGAAGGGCTGTTGCGACAGATGGCGGCCTACGCCCATGCCCTGTCGCAAATCTATCCCAATCACAGTATCCGCACCGCTATCTTGTGGACGCGAACCGCACACCTGATGTGGTTGCCACACGATATGGTGACGGACGCCCTGACACCGAACCCTATATCTTGACCTTGCCCGGTGCCGCACCTAGGTTCTGAGCCCAAGCATTCCCAGTCAGGAGACAGACATGTCGACCGTAGCCGTTACCGACGACACCTTTGACGCCGAAGTCAAGAATTCCGATATCCCCGTCGTGGTGGATTTCTGGGCCGAGTGGTGCGGCCCCTGTAAGCAGATCGGCCCCGCCCTGGAAGAGCTGGCCAGCGAATATGGTGGCAAGGTGAAGATTGCCAAGGTCGATGTCGACAGCAACCCAAACTCAGCCGCGGCCATGGGCGTGCGCGGCATTCCGGCGCTGTTCATTTTCAAAGACGGTCAGGTGGTTTCGAACCGCGCTGGCGCGGCCCCGAAGGCGGCCCTGCAAAGCTGGATCGACGAGTCGATCTGACCTTCGCTAGTGTGCGAACGAAAAAAAGGCGCCCCGCATTGGGCGCCTTTTTTTGTTAAAGCCACTGCGTGACAAGAGTTTAGACTCACTTGATGGTCCACCTCACCGATACTCCCGCGCCGTCTTTGTGGGTAAATGTAACGGTGTCGTCTGCGATTGAAACCACCTGACAGTCGTGGGGCATCACTTCACCGACGATCACGATTCTCCGACAGTAATACCTGTCTTTCCACTCCCACGTGCCGCTGATACTGCCACCTTTCGGGCCTTTGCCCTCAACCGTGCCGTCCTTGTGAATAGTCACCCAGGTTTCGCCCTGAACCAGCTTCTTATCAACGATCAGGTTCATAAATTTCGCTTTGTTTTCTATGACTTCAGCGGATACGCTTGGCGCCAGAAGTCCAAACAACAACAATGATGACATGAGCCGAAAATACGTCATGGAATCAAACCTTTCATAGATCGTGTGCTTAAACAGACAGAATTCTAGTCGATAGCGGCGGTACACACCAAACATTCGGGTTTCGTGGTTTGGCCGGATGCAGTTCACTGTACTGGTTCTTTCAATTCGCAAGAACTCGTGCAGATTGTCGGGTCATCAGGAATAAGGAGGCGACATGCCCAAAACTCGGGTATTGGTGGAATTCGGTATGGGTACGTCGCTTCGGCGCGAAGACTATACCGAAGCAGCGCTGCGCGCGCTCAAGGATGCGCTCTGGCATAACTCGATCAATATGGCGGAATTGTTCGGATTCCCGAAAGAGGCCATGATCATCGACGCGGAAATCGGAGTACAGCAACCGGACCGGGTGGATTCGCAGGCGTTGAAGGCCATTTTCCCCTACGGCCAGCCCAACATCACGGTCACACATGGTGGCTTGGATATCGACAAACCCCATTTTGAAGGTCGCACGGTGATCGCCAACGCCGCGATCGTTGTCTCATTTGATATGGAGCCCGCCCGATGACGGAAAAACGCATCATTCTGGAGATGGGGACCGGCAACGATCTGTATGGTCAGGACTATACCAAGGCCGCGCGCCGCGCTGTTCAGGACGCGCTGCACCACTCGTCCATCACGCTGTTTTCCAAACTGGGCATCAGTCATGAGGAGATGCGCGTTGAGGTCACGATTGGCGTTCAGCAGCCTGAGAAGGTTGATTGTGATCTTGTCGCCTCGGATCTGCCGCGGGGCCGCGCCTCGGTTCGGGCGGTCAAAGGGGGACTGGATGTCGAGGATGCCGAGGCGGGTACCCGGCATGTCGTAGCCACTGCTGCAGTTGAGGCTTATCTGCCTGATCTCGCAGGTAAATTCGTCGAAAACTGAAAAAGAAAAAGCCGCTCAATCGAGCGGCTCATCTTATAAGTGTTCAAATCCTGGATCAGAACTTGGAGATATCAGCGCGGGTCAGCCCGACGTCTTCCAGCTGCTCGTCGCTCAGTTGCGACAGTTCGTTGCGTGTCTGATATGACTTGTACCATTCGACAACGTTTTCGAATGCATGAGAGAATGCGTCCACTGCGTGCAGGATGGTGACTGCTCCGCGCGGCGCATGGGTTTTTGCGATTGCGTTTGCCATGTGCTTAGTCCTTTTAACAGAAACAGCCGACCCGTTGTCGGTTGTAAGCCTCATGTAACTCCGGCGGCTGAGTCTCACAAATGCTGACTCAACAGCCCCGGTTTGCGTTTACTGCATATCTTTTGGGCAGTTTTAGAACCGGTTGCGCAGAACCCGTGCCCGGCCCATATATGGCAGCACGGATAACGGAGGCATTCATGGCAGACAGCGATTTTCCCGGATGGCACGGCACCACTATTATTGGCGTCAAGAAGGGCGGGCAGGTTGTCATCGCCGGGGACGGGCAGGTCAGCCTGGGCCAAACCGTGATCAAGGGCACTGCGCGAAAGGTGCGTCGCCTGACACCGGGCGGGTTCGAAGTGGTCGCCGGATTCGCCGGATCTACGGCGGATGCGTTCACGCTGCTGGAACGTCTGGAAGCCAAGCTTGAGGCGACGCCCGGCCAACTGGCGCGTGCTTCGGTCGAGCTGGCCAAGGACTGGCGCACCGACAAGTATCTGCAGAAGCTCGAGGCGATGCTGATTGTGACCGACGGCAAGGATCTGCTCGTGATCACTGGGGCAGGGGACGTGCTTGAGCCGGAACACAACGTCGCTGCAATCGGGTCGGGCGGCAACTTTGCCCTGGCGGCGGCCCGTGCGATGATGGATAGCGACAAACCAGCCGAGGATGTAGCGCGTGAAGCTATGGCAATTGCTGCGGATATCTGCGTGTATACCAACGGCAATCTGACGGTTGAGACGATCGGGTCATGAGTGCGGTTCTGGCAGCGATATTTGGTGGGCTGATTGGCGGCATTGTTGGGCCGATTGTGCTTGAGGAATATCGGAACCGGAAGCACGCCAAGACATGGAAAGAGCCTCGCAAGAAGCTGCTTGAGTCCATGTTGAGGGATACGAAGTACAAGTTCAAAACTCTGGAACGGCTCAGCAGAACAATTGGCTGCACCGAAGATCAGACACGCTCGCTATTGATCGAGCTGGAAGCCAGAGGCGCTGTTTCAAAGAAGACCAAAAAGGAAATTTGGGCACTGATCGAGCGCGCGCCATTGCAGGAAAGCCAGCGCAAACTTGACGAAGAAGAAATCGAGGAAGAGCAGGAGTAGGTGACCCTTTCCGCTCTATCGGCTGTTCTTTACGCCAATAGCGCTTTGATCTCTTTCCCCTTCCACCTCAGATGCATCCCGATCAGGCCCATCAAGGCAGTGGCAATGACGATATAATACGGCACGCGGATGTCGATGCTCATCAATCCGCCTCCGATCAGGGACATGATACCGCCTGCTAGGCAGAACACGGCTGTGGTCACGCCCATGACCCAGCCCTGATCCGTTTCCGCAACGCTGGACGAGAACAGGCCTAGCAGCGTCGGGTAAGAAACGCCGAAGAAGAAGTAGAAGAAAAAGACCGGAATATAGCTCAGCACCCCGCTGGGGCTGAATGCGAAGGCAAAGCCACAGATCACCATGGTGACCAATGAGGTGTAGATGATCTGGTGCTTGCTGAACCTCTCTTGCGCTGGTTTCACAAGGAAGGTGCTGGAAAAGGCCAGCGCAACGCCAATGACCACCATCGCCATGCTGCCCCCTATTACGCCATAACCCCACGCGCTGGTCAGGAAGTTGTCGACGAATACATAGAAAGTAACGTTGGCGACCATGAACAGGGCGTAAACTGGCATGATCTTCAGAACCAGCGGGTGCTCGCGCACAGCAATAAGACTGTCGGTGATGTCGCGTGGGCGGAATACAAAAGGTTCACGCTCGGTTCTGGTATCCTTAAAGAACGCGGTCACAAGAAAGATTGCAATCAGGACCAGTACAAACGCCCCGTAGAAAGGCGTTTTCAATGTCGCCGCGCTGCCCAATAAGGCTGCATCGGACAGAACCGCGCCTATGATCGGTCCTCCGACCAAGCCAAAGCTGACACCGGTCACAATATAACCCATGTTGCGGTCGCGGTCGGCAGCGTCGGTGCTGCCATCGATCATCGCCGCTTGTGCGATGGGCTGATTTCCAGCCGTAAACCCGGTGATCGAACGACCAATGATCAGCAGAAGCAGGCTGTTGAGATAAAGCGCTGCGATGGTCAGGGCGTAGCCGACCAGCGCCCCGGTCAAACAGACCAGAAGAGCATTCTTGCGCCCGATGGAGTCTGAAACTTTCGAGACATAGACCACCCCCAGAAACCAAGACAGGAAGAAGCAGCCGATCACCAGACCATAATAAAAGTGCCTTGTGCCCATGGCCGTGCTTTCCGGCAAGAAGCCGGACTTCGTTTCCATGATCAGGGAGTTGATGATGGGAAACACCAGCCCTTGTCCGATCAGGTCAACAAAGACCACAAACAGCAGGGTGATCTTGGCAATCTTGGTCATGAAAACGCCCCCAGTTCCAATATCTTGGGGCGAGTGTAACAGACAGTTGCCCTGTCACCTAACGGCGTGTCAGAGGCCGGAAAGCCCGACCCCTGAAGGGTGTGATTACTTCAACGAAGCAACGCCCAGCGGGACGCTGGCAACCTCGCACCAAATGTAAACTTCGTTGTAGCCCGAGACATCCATGGTTGGTGGCACGGCATAGGATTGCTTGCCGGTCAGGTGCAGCAGCGCGCCCAGTTTGCTGTCTGGGGCGTATGTGCCGTCCTTGCCAAATGCGACACGCGGGTCGGGGCCGTTGTCCAGCGAAAAGTCGTCGCCCAGTTCAACGATGTAACGCTCGCCATCTTTGACCAGTTTTACCGAACCGGTAGTGACGTGGTTCGAGCGGCCTTCAAATGTGCCTTTCTTTTTTGCGCCACCGGCCAGGGCAGCGGTGGTGCCGACCAGAGACAGGGCCGCGCCGGTAGCTGCAGCTTTCACAAAAAGCGAACGACGAGTCATCATGATGAGGTATCTCCCTAATGTCATACGGACGCAGAGTCCGTCGCGAAAGGTTATGCCGCAGACGCTGTGCATCTGGCGATTCACATCACCACGAAATTCCGTGTGCTGCCCGTGAGTTGCCGTGATCTTCTCGTGATCGGCTTGTGTTTTCGCGCCGTATGATTAGGTTCCGCTGCGAAACATACGGATAGAACACATATGACCGACCTGACCCCGCGCGAGATTGTCTCGGAACTGGACCGCTTTATTATCGGGCAGAAAGACGCGAAACGCGCCGTCGCCGTGGCGCTACGCAACCGCTGGCGGCGCAAGCAGTTGCCAGATGACATCCGCGATGAGGTCTATCCGAAAAACATTCTGATGATCGGACCCACCGGCGTTGGCAAGACCGAGATCAGCCGCCGTCTGGCCAAACTGGCCCGCGCACCCTTCATCAAAGTTGAAGCCACCAAATTCACCGAGGTCGGCTATGTCGGTCGGGACGTTGAACAGATCGTGCGTGATCTGGCTGACGCCGCAATCCTGCAAACCCGCGAGTATATGCGCGAGGATGTCAAAGCCCGCGCCCATCAGGCCGCCGAGGATCGCGTGATCGAGGCGATTGCAGGAACCGACGCCCGCGAAGCGACGCGCGAGATGTTCCGCAAGAAGCTGAAGGCTGGTGAGCTGGACGATACCGAAATCGAGTTGGAACTGTCAGATACCACGAACCCGATGCCGATGTTCGATATTCCGGGCCAGCCGGGTGGTCAGATGGGGATGATGAATCTGGGTGATATCTTCGGCAAAGCCTTCGGTGGACGGACCGTCAAGAAACGCATGACTGTGGCTGAAAGCTATGAGGCGTTAATTGGCGAAGAGGCCGACAAGTTGCTGGACGACGAAACCGTCAACCGTGTGGCTTTGGAATCCGTCGAACAGAACGGCATCGTGTTTCTGGATGAGATCGACAAAGTCTGCGCCCGATCCGATGCGCGCGGGGGCGATGTCAGCCGGGAAGGGGTTCAGCGCGACCTGCTGCCTCTGATTGAGGGCACCACTGTCAGCACCAAACATGGCCCTGTGAAAACCGACCATATCCTTTTCATCGCATCCGGTGCGTTTCACATCGCCAAGCCCTCGGACCTGCTGCCAGAACTTCAGGGCCGTTTGCCGATACGCGTGGAGCTGCGCGCCCTGACAGAAGAGGATTTCGTACGTATCCTGACCGAGACCGACAACGCTCTGACCCTGCAGTATACTGCCCTGATGGGCACTGAAGAGGTCAAGGTCAGTTTCACCGAAGACGGGATCGCAGCCTTGGCCCGGATTGCGGCGGATGTGAACCAAAGCATCGAGAATATCGGTGCGCGGCGGCTTTACACGGTGATGGAGCGCGTGTTCGAAGAGCTTTCGTTCACCGCACCGGATCAGGCAGGGGCTGAGATCACCGTCGATGCAGGTTTCGTGAACGACAATCTTGGCGAGCTGACAAAATCCACAGACCTCAGCCGTTACGTTTTGTAACAGGTGCCAGCCGGATTTTGCCAATGAGTCGTGCCCTCAGGCTGGACGCGGGGCGGGAATACGGTAGCGTAGCCCTGTAACTTCACAGGGGCAGAGCGTGCTGCGCTATTTCATCATCATTGTGACGCTGTCTGTGCTGACCGCCTGTGCGGATCGGTCTATCACAGAGATCACACCCGAAGCCCTTAAGGTCGGCTCCCCCGCCACGGTCTTTGCCGCCACTACCCGGGCGCGCGAGCCGGATGGCAGCTACGGAGCTAACCGTGCCGAGGCATTGCGTTACCTTGAGATGACCGTCTCGATTCCGCCGTCGCACACGCCGGGTGAACTCAAGTTCTCATACGCGAACCCGAATCCGAACAAACAGTTTGTCGTGGCCGATGTTACCGAGTTCTCTGGTCCGCAGGATCTGAAGTCCCGTCTGCGTGGCGTGGATGACGTGGTCATCTTTGTTCACGGGTATAACGCCACGCAGACCGAGACCGCATTTCGGGCCGCTCAGCTGAGCCATGATATCGGTATCCCCGGAACTATTCTGATTTATTCCTGGCCCAGTAAGGCACGCGGCACCGGTTACGCCTATGATCTGGACAGTATGCTGTTTGCCCGAGACGGGCTGGAACAGACCATTAGATTGCTCAAATCAATGGGCGTAAAGCGGGTCGTCCTGATAGCGCATTCGATGGGCAGCGCACTATCGATGGAGATGATGCGGCAAGCCGAACTGCGCGAGCCGGGATGGGCAAGCCGCAATCTTGAGGGGGTCATCCTGATCTCACCTGATCTGGATGTGGATCTGTTCCGATCCCAGATGAACAGCATCAAGAGCCCGCCCGACCCGTTTGTGGTGATGGTGTCCCAGAAGGACAAGATTCTGAACCTGTCGGCTCGGCTGCGCGGCACCGCGGACAGTCAGAGGTTGGGTAATATCAGTTCGGTCGACGCATTGGCCGAATATCCGATCAGCGTGATCGACACGACTGCATTCAACAGCGATGCGGGATCATCTCATTTCGTGGCGGCGACGTCTCCGGCGCTGCTGGCCATTCTCAGTTCGGTCCGCCGGGTCGGCAACACCTTTGGCCCCGACCGGCCTGGCATCGATGTCCTTGTCCCACCCAGCGAGCGCAGCGCAGATGGAGCGACCGAGATTGTGCTGACCGAGACCGGACAGGCGCAGGTCAGCGCGCCCTGATCAGGCACGCATTCGATGATCGGGGTCCAGCGATGGGATCGCATCCAGCAACCGCTTGGTATAGTCTTGCTTGGGAGCGGCAAACAGTTCGCGCGTTGGGGCGCTTTCGACGATCTTGCCGTGATACATCACAACCACAAATTCGCAGGTATGGGCCACAACCGACAGATCGTGGCTGATGAACATGAAGGTCAGGCCCATATCTCGCTGAAGGGATTTCAGCAGGTTCAGGATATCCGCCTGAATCGACACGTCCAGCGCCGCCACGCATTCATCGGCAACTACAAATCGCGGGTTGCAGGCCAGCGCCCGCGCAATCGAAATCCGCTGACGCTGACCGCCCGAAAACGCGTGCGGATAGCGTCGCAGATGTTCAAGGTTCAACCGGCATTTGCCCGCAATCTCGCGAACCCGCGCATCGGTTTCCTCACGCGATGCGGTCAGGCCCATCACCTCCAGCGGTTCGGCTATGATATCACGCACGGTCATCCGAGGACTAAGCGCCGCGTAAGGGTCCTGAAAAATCAACTGAGCCCGACGGCGATAGGACTTGAGATCGGTTGCTGACATTTTGGTCAGATCGAACTGCTCTTCACCATCATCATAGCTTGCGCCACCGCTGGTGATTGGAACCGCATTCAGCAATGCGCGGCCAAGTGTTGTCTTGCCCGAGCCGGACTCGCCGACCACCCCAACAAAAGCCCCTCGCGGGATTTCGATCGAGACGTTGTCGACCGCCTTCAGCGTGCGCTTATTAAACAACCCGCCACCAAGGGGAAATTCGACCGACAGGTTTTCGGTTTTGATCAGTGCATTTGTCATGGCTGGCCTGGCACGTCTTCGGGGAAAATGGCTGCGAAATGGCCGGGGCTGACCTCGGTCAAGGGTGGGCGTTCCGTTTCATATCGCGATCCGGGTTTGAGTTCCGGGTTGCGTGGATGGAACACGCAGCCTGATGGCCGCTCCAGAGGTGAGGGGATATCGCCAGGGATCGGGGTTAGCGGTGCGTCCAGATCATCGAGTTTGGGTAACGCGTTCAGCAGGCCACGCGTATAGGCATGTGCCGGATGGCGGATCACCTCACGCACAGGTCCGCTTTCCATGATCCGACCCAGGTACATCACCGCAACCCGGTCGGCGGTTTGGGCGACGACGCTTAGGTCATGGGTGATGAAGACGATGCCCATGCCGAACTCGGCCACCAGATCCTTCATCAGATCCAAAACCTGAGCCTGAATGGTCACGTCCAGCGCCGTTGTCGGCTCATCCGCGATCAGCAGTTTGGGCTTGGTCGAAAGCGCCATGGCGATCATCGCCCGCTGACGCATCCCGCCCGACAATTCGAAAGCGTATTGGTTGAACCGGGCCGCTGGTTCAAGGATACCCACTCGGTCCAGCATTTCGATCGATAGTTCTTTGGCCTGCTTTTTGCTGAGGTCCGTGTGGATCAGCAACTGTTCAACCATCTGCTTGCCGATGGTGATCGCGGGGGCAAAGCTGGCCATCGGCTCTTGAAAGATCATACTGATCGCCCCGCCGCGCACAATCTCCATGTCCCTGGGCCGCTTCAGCGCCATGATATCAACCGGGCCGCTGTCGAGATGCAGATCGATCCGGCTTTCCGGCGCATAGATCGCGTTGGGTGGATTTAGTTTCATCAGTGACTTTGCCGTCACTGATTTCCCTGATCCACTTTCGCCGACCAGCCCGAGCACCTCGCCTGGAGCGAGTGAAAACGAAACATCCTCGACCGCCGTGATCAACCCTTCATCGGTTTTGAACTGAACGGACAGGTTTTCGACATCGATCAGGCTCATTTGCGGGTCTCCGAATAAGGATCAGCCGCATCGCGCAGGCCATCGCCAACGAACACGAAAGACATCACGAGAACGACAAAGAAGATGACTGGGATGAAATACCATTGGTAATTCAGCAGAACATCCGCCTTAGTCACATTCTGCAACATCACGCCAAGTGAGTTGACCGGATCTTTCAGCCCCAGCCCGATAAAGCTGAGCGCGGTTTCGCTGAGGACCATATAGGGGAACGAGATCACCAGATCGACGATGATGTAGCTGGTGAAGCTGGGCAGCAGATGACGCCGGATGATGTGGCCCGGCGACGCGCCGCACAGTTTCGCCGCAAGCACGTATTCCTGATTGCGTTCCGTTAGCAGATGGGTACGCACCCGCCGCGCCAGCGTCGGCCAGCCGACCAGTCCCAATATGGCCGTTATCACGAAAAACCGTGTCTCGGCCGACCATTCCGGCGGGATAAAGGCCGCAATCGCCATGAACAGAGGGATGGCCGGGACCGTTCGGATCGCATCGGTGATCATTTGGATCACACTGTCGACCATTCCACCGTAATATCCGGCCACCCCTCCGATCGCGAGCGCCAGCACGAACGAAATCATCACCCCAAGCGTTCCGACCTGTAGCGACGTCCAAACCGCATGCAGTGTACGGCTGAAGATATCCTTGCCGGCACTGTCGGTTCCGAACAGGTGAACATAGCCCTGATCGACACCAAACAGGTGGATGTTACCGGGAATGACTCCAAACAGCTTATATTTGTCGCCCCGAACGAAGAACTGGATATATCGGCGTTCATCCTCGTTCACTTTCTCGACCCAGCGGAAATTGGTCGCCAACGAGCGTTCGCGGGTTACCCCGTGCAGGAACGGGCGGATCGAGCAGCCATTCTTGTCGCAGAATTTTGGAATCTGCGGGGCTCCGTTCAAATAGTCTTTGTCACGCCCTGCGGCGGTCGGATCGTAAGGCGACAGGAACGGAGCAAAGATGCCCGACACGATCAGGACGACCAGAACTGTGGCCGCAATCATCGCCGCGCGCTGTTTCTTGAATCGGGCCCAGATCAACTGACGCTGCGAGGCGGTGAAATAGGCTTCTTTAGCCTTTTGGTTGTCGATTGTCGCAGTCATCTGGTCACCTGAGGATACTTTTGCGCACGCGCGGATCGATCACCGCAAGCAGAATGTCGGTGAAGAAATTCAACGTCACGATTGATGCCGTCAGCAGAAAGATGATGGCCCCCGCAAGTTGCTGATCATTGGACCGCGCCAACGCTTCAAGCAAAAGCGCCCCGGCTTCGGTCAATGTCAGGATCAGCGCCACAATGGGCAGTTCGTTGAAGATCCGGTTCAGGTCAAAGCCAAGGCTGTTGACGATCGGCCCCAGCGCATGACGGGCCGGATAGCGCCATAACAGGCGGCGGCCATAAATGCCCCGCGCGGCAGCAGCGGTGACATACAGCTTCCCGATCTCATCCGACATCAACGCGCGCACGGTCTGCAGCGCAAAGGCTGTGGCCGACCAGCCCAGAATGAAGATCGGCAGCCAGGCGTGTTTCAGCAAATCAAGGAACTTGCCCCAAGACCAAGGCGCTTCTTTGTACTCGGGCGAGAACAGCCCGGTCAGAGTCTCGCCGAAATAAACGGTTGAAACCAGCATCACCATCAGGGCCAGCAGGAAGTTCGGCATCGCCAGACCCAGATAGCTGACGATCCGCAGCGAGTTGTTCAGTACCGCACTGCGCGAGGCGGCAGAAATGATGCCCACAGGGATTGCAATGGCATAAGCCAGCGTCAAAGCGCCAAGGCAGATCCACAGCGACAGCCAGAACTTGTCGCCCAGCAGCTGTGCAATATTCACCCGCAGGATGCAGCTTTCGCCGAAATCGCCACGAAACGCCCCTGACAACCAGGTGGCCCATCGGGTCAGGAACGGTTGATCCAACCCCAGTCGGGCGCGTTCTGCTGCAACGTCAGCAACGGTGATCGCGGACCCTTGGGTGTTTTTATACGCCAAATAGCGCTCGGCACAGTCACCAGGCACCAGTTCCATCAGTGAAAAAACAATCAGCGATACGATGACCAAAGTGACCAACGCCATAACCGCCCGGGTGGCGGCAAATCTGCAGAATTGCAACATATCTGTCCCCGCGGGATGCGTGAAGGCGGGCGCGGGCGCCCACCTTCTTATTTTCTCAACCTTATTCGCTCAGCCACCACTGTGCGGGGCGGTAAGGATAGGTCCGATAGAACTCGTAAGACTGCGTTTTGAACTCGGTAAAGTTCTGCAGGTTGTTCGAGTGATAGATCGGGGCAGGAGCATTCACGGTACCCAGGAACAGCAGCTCGCCGGTCATGATCTCGACCATCTTCTGCGCGGCGGATACTGACGCATCAGAGCCGGGTGCACTGGACTGATAGGTGTCCAATGCAACCTTCAGATCCGCGACCCAAGCCGGCGGCTCAACACCGTTTTCACCGTTTGAACTGATGTATTCAGCCCAGAGCATACCTGTGCGTACGTCGAAATAGCCATCAAACGGAGGCACCCAGATCTCGCTGTCCCCGAGGATCGACCCGGCTGGCTGGCTCTTCAGCCATAGGCCCATATCCAGCGAGTTGGCCGTTTGTGCGGCGCGGAATTCGTCGGATGTCACCTCTTTGATCGCGGTGTTGACGCCAACGTCTTTCCAGTTCTGAGCAATCAGTTCCACCAGTTGCGCCGAAGCTGGCTGGGTCGAGAACTGCCAATCCAGAACAAACGGATCACCATTCGGCAAGTCGCGGAAGCCATCACCGTCCTTGTCGACAAGACCTACTTCGTCCAGCAGCGCATTGGCGCGCTCTGCGTCGAATTCGATCTCATGGTTCGACCATTTTTCGTCGATGAAATCGGGACGTGGCGAGAAGCCGATGTACTGTGTCGGTGTTCCCAGACCAAAAGCAACAACCTCGTTCAGCTGGTTGCGATCCATCGCAACAGACATCGCAGTTCTGAACCGGATATCGTTAAAGATCGCGCGCTTGGCCTCGTCTTCTGCGGTCACGTTGAAGGTCAGAACCGGATAGCCGATCGAAGGCTTCACCTCGACCGTGTAGTTACCGTTCTCCTGACCTTCGAGCAGCACCGGAGCGGATGTCAGGTTAACACCCTGCGATTTGTAATCGACCTCGCCATTCAGCAACTTAAGGGTGCGAACTTCTTCGTCCGGAACGTAAGTTTCATCCATTTCCGAAATGTAGGGAAGCTGGTTACCCTGCGTATCGACCTGGAAGAAATAGGGGTTGGCCACGTAGTGACGACCCTCGGTGCTCTCCTTCACAAGGATATGGCTCTCCAGCGTCGGCATGGTGTCGGTGGGAAGACCCGCCAGTTTGTCACCGGCTGTCAGCATCGGAGATGGCGTATCCATCCAGTCCGAGTTGCCATAATAGGCCTTGATCAGCTCGTACCCGTTTTCATAACCAAGCGCCTGCGCGTTGGCGTCGGCGTTGTCATCCAGCGCCGGGTGGAACTTTTCAAAGAAATGCTTGGGCTGGTAGGGCTGCACATAGGTGAACGAGAATGTCTCGGTCAGGCCAGGCTTGGGCGCGGCAAGGGTAAAGCGGACGGTGGTGTCGTCCAGCGCTTCGACATTCATGGGCTCACCGCCCGCCAGTGCATAATCCTTCGCTTCGGCGATGACATTGGTGTCCATCATCAGGTTATCGTACCAGAAGACGATATCCGCCGCCGTAAATGGCGCGCCATCCGACCACTTGTGGCCTTCACGCAGATTCACGGTCAGCACGGTGAAGTCATCGTTCCATTCCCAGGATTTCGCCACGTTGGGCACCAGGGTCTGCAGGTCGTCGGAATAGCGGAACAGGTTGACGTGACGCACCGAAAGGAAGTCCGAGGTGCCGCTTTCTGTGGCGTTGGAGAGCGCGTCCAGAACACCGCCATACTGACCTATCGAGTCATAGGGTACGATGACCAACGGGTCAGCCGGCAGACGATCTGCCACGGCCGCAAGATCGCCATTGCCACGGATCATGCCGTTCAGATCCCCAATAGCCGGGTTTTCTGCAAAGCTGAGCGTACAGTTTGCAGCTGATTGAAACTCGGACAGATCAAACTGCTGAGGATAAGCACCGGCTGCGACGCCCTGCATATCCGCGACGGTTGCAGCAGGACAATTGGCCCAGGCCGCGCCCCCGATTGTGGCAAAGGCCACACCAGACATAAGAAGCTTTTTCATGTTTTCTCCCTAGGTTTTGTTTATTTCGTTTTGCGTTTCCGAGAGCCCGATTTGCCCGCTTTGCTTTCGGAGGTTTCTTTGTTCTTTTTTTGCTTCCGGGGCTCTGTTTCATCTGGCCCGGATTTGACATCGTATTGCGATGCAATGTGCACTTGGACCCCAGCTTGCTTGAGAACGGGTGCAAACGCATCAGGTGGCGCGATATCGGTCACCAGATCCGTCACCTTGTCGAACGGGCAAGACACGTTGGCTGCCTTTGCACCGAATTTGGTGTGGTCCGCTGCAACGATCATGCGATGCGTGTTCCCTTGCAGCGCACGGGTCAGATCCGCCTCTAGCGGGTTCGAAGCCAATACGCCTCCAACCAGCGACAGTGCATCCGCGCCGCAGATCACCGCGTCATAGCTGTACTGACACGCCAGTTCTTCAGCTGCACGGCCAAAACTGCCTCGTTCGGAGCGGATTACTTCGCCCCCTGCCAGAACGGCGCGCGTGCCATTGTGATCGGCCAGGGATGCGACAACTGACAAAGAGTTGCTAACGACGGTCAAACCCCGCAGCTCACGTAGTTGCTCGGCCACATGAGTCATGGTCGAGCCAACGGTGATGAACAACACCATCTCGTCCTCAAGCAACCCGCAGACCCGCCTGGCGATGTTGGTTTTCTCGTCGGCATTATACTCCAACGCGCCCGAAAACATCGGTGTATCCTGCGCCCGAGACAGAAATGTGCCGCCATGCACACGCTCAACCTTGTTCGCGCGCGCCAGTGCCTTGACCAAACGACGCACAGTTTCCTCAGAGACGTCCATGATCTGGGCGATCTGAGTGTTGCGCGCTGACCCCCCCAGCCGCGCAAGGACATCCAGCAGCTCTCGGCCACGATGTGGGATGGTTACGCTATCATCATCCATTTTCAGACTCGGTCACATTTTCGCGCAAAAATCCACAATAAATGTAAATCTTTTGCGACAATTTTGGTTTTTTTGTCTTTTCCGGTCAACATGGCACAACAAACCTGCAGTTTCATGCGGCGTGACAGGTGGATTTCAGATCTCTCGCAAGAATCATTCAACTCATCCCA
Organism: Ruegeria sp. A5; assembly: GCF_056543005.1. Classification (NCBI taxonomy): domain Bacteria; kingdom Pseudomonadati; phylum Pseudomonadota; class Alphaproteobacteria; order Rhodobacterales; family Roseobacteraceae; genus Ruegeria; species Ruegeria sp. A5. The sequence goes on along the minus strand of NZ_JBQGAV010000007.1, from coordinate 999 downwards.
GCATGTGTTCATGACGACAATGCGATCAGCGTCACGCCAGCAGCCATCATCACGGCCGCCAGAAGGCGTCGCATGGGATTGCCCTCACCCAGGAACAGAAATCCGATTAGGGCCGCGAAGATCACTGAAGTTTCGCGTAAGGCTGACACGACGCCAAGCGGAGCGAAATTCTTGGCATAAAGCACTAGGCCGTAAGCCGTCATCGACACCATTCCGCCTGCAATCCCGATCACCCAGATGCGCAGAGGCAAATCAAGCACACGCGCGCCTCGCCGTAGCGCGACAAAGCCCACAACAAAGATATGCAGAACCGAATGCCAGGCCCAATAACTCAGGATGTTGCCTGACACCCGCACGCCCAGGCCATCCACAAGCGAGTAGATGGAAATAAAGCAGCCCGTTCCCAATGCGAAAACAAGCGATGCCCTACCGACCCCTTGCCTCAAAACCGACCAGCTGGACAGTTGAATGCCGGTGGCAATCACCGCGATCCCAATCCATGCCTGCGTCGGCAGATGTTCGCCCGCAAATATTACGGCCCAAAGAGCGACCAGCGCAGGAACCACACCGCGCGCGATCGGGTACACCACACTGAGATCACCATGCCGGTAGGCCTGATTCAGCATGTAGAAATATCCGAAATGAACGACAGTCGAACCTGCCAGATATGGCAGGCTCTCGACATTCGGCAGCGGCAGAACCGCTACCATCAGCGCCCCCGGGATAACATGCCCCAGTGCAACCAGACCCAGCGTGACCGTTCGGTCAGCGGCTGTTTTTACAACCGTGTTCCAGATCGCATGCAGCAACGCGGCCGCAAGGATTATGAGAACGATTTCAGCGCTCACTGTCAGATCGCCACTTTAAACAGCTCAGTGATGTTTTGTTGGTTGAGTTGGATTGGATTCCCTCCGCATGAGGGGTCGATGATTGCGCCTTGTACCAGTTCGGGGATGGCGGCTTTGGTGACGCCGAGGTCGGAGAGTTTGCGGGGGATGG